>JAGOMA010000078.1 GCA_017993775.1 Chloroflexota bacterium
TGGGTGTGGCCTCTATTTTGGACAGCGTGCCCGGCATTGGACCAAAGCGGCGGAAGATGCTGCTGTCGCACTTTGGTTCGCTGGATGATTTGCGTAAAGCCACCGTGGAAGAAATTGCGTCTGTGCCCGGTATTCCGCTGGAGGTGGCTGAGTCGCTAAAGGCGCATCTGGCGTAGGGGAGGAGATTGGCGACTGGAGGTTAACAACTTGTCCAGTCTCCAGTCTCTTGTCTCCAGTCTTACGGTAGGACTTCTACGTCGTAGGGCAGGGCGGGTACCAGTTCCAGGTTGCTGCGGTAGTTTTCGACACGGCCGTTCACCCGCACCCTTGTTCCCACTTCCCCCAGAGCGATATTGTTGGGTATCCGGTCCAACACCGTACGCCAGACAAAAACCACGATTTCTCCCGTATCATCGCCCACAAAAATCTTCACACTGCTGCTGTTGGCTTCTAGCCGCAAGATCGCGCCGCTGATTTGCGCCAATTCGCCGACATGGCCGGCCAGTTCGCCGATGGTTCGGGGTGTGGCAAAACTGCCGCCGGGCGTGGTTACCTGCACGTCGCCGCCAAAATCCGGCTCAATTTGCCATTCACCCTCATACTGCCCCACCGTGCCGGTGGCTTGCACGGCCGCGCCGATGGTGAGTTGGGGCGCGTCCCAGGTATCGTCGTAGACGTTGTGCCACAGCAGCAGGGTGGCCTGCCCTGTGCCATCGTCGAGGGTGAATTTGAAGCCGTTGGCGAAGTTGGCGGCGGCCACGACACGGCCGTTTATCGTTACCTCTTGCCCGGCATAATTGGGCAGGGCAGATAGGGGAATGGTGGCGGAAACGGCCGTCGGTGGCACGGCCGTCGGCCAGGGTGTGTTGGTGGCTACGGCCGTCGCCGTCGCTGTTGGGCTGGCTGTTGGCGTGGGGGTTGGGCTGGTTGTGGCTGTGACTGTGGCCGTTTCGGTCGGTGGGCTGGTTGTTGGCGTGGCGGTGGGGGTGGGGGTGGGGGTAGCCGTATCGATCATTGTGGGCGCAATCGTGGTCGGGGGCGCGGTCTGGGTTGGCGGGGCGGCGGGAGTTGGCCGGGCGGATGTGCAATTGGCGAGCAAAGGAATCAAGACGAAAAAAAAGATAACTGGAACAACCTTTCTGGCAGCAATGTTCATGATAATGATCCTCCTGGCGGATCATTTTATCATCGAATGAGTGAAAAATGAAAGTTTGGGGCGAAGCGTTCGTTCTAATTACCGAACGCATTATGTAGGGAGACGCGGGGCGTAAGGTTACCCAACAGCCGGTGACACCATTATGCCTTTACTGTCGCCTGATTGTGTCGTTTGTCATCGGACCCGTTCGGACTTACAATCCTGCTTGTTATGGGTCAATCACAGGTAGATGTCGCTCAACTGCAAAAACGCGATCCGGCCGCCTGGACAGAGCTGTTGCGGCTGGATTTAGAGGATGAGAGCGTGCGGGTAACGGCCGTTACCGCCGAACCCATTCGCATCTCCAAAACTGGCCCCTACCGCCGCAGCGTCAGCCGTTACATCCTCACTCTGGAAGGCTACTCTGATCCCATCACCTTCATCGGCAAGCTAACTAACCGCGAAGAAACGCTGTTTTATGAAGAACTTAGCGTTCACCTGCCCACGCTCTCCCCCCGCTGCCTCTATACCCATCTAAACGAGGATTCTCAGCAAGACAGGTATGGCTGGGTTGTGTTGGAAGATGCGCCGAATGATTATACGGCCGTTGCCTGGACACCCAACGACGCCGAAGCGTTGGTCGAGCAGTTAGCTGCTCTTCACTCCTTCTTCTGGCAGCGCGGCGACGATTTGCGCAATCTGGGAATCCCCCATTTCATTGAAGGCAAAACCTATTCCTGGGATGATTTGCGCCGCGACCGGGCCGTCTATTTTGAACAAGGACCGGCCGCCATCCTCTCGCAGCACGCCATCCGCAACGCTGGCCGGCTGGCCACCACCTTGCTAGAAGCCGCCAATGGCCTCACGGTGATTCGCAGTCTAGACGGCTGGCCGGGAATCCTCGGCGAAAGCCACATGCAAGCCGTCGCCGATTTACTCGACGACCCAGTGCCCATGCTTGAGCCGTTAAAGCACCTGCCGCCGACGCTCTTCCACGGCAACCCACACTCCCACCATTGGCACATTTCGCTTCTGGGCGATTATCGCCTGCTCGATTGGCACGACCTGCGCATTGGACCCGGATTATTCGATCTGGTCAGTTATATGGAACAGTTCGATTTGCTTTACGAAAACGACAGCCGCTCACAAATCATCGTTCGCCCGGAACGTCCCATCACCGACGAAACCATCATCGACAGCTACCTGCTCACCATGTCCGCCAGACTGGGCGCGGAATTCGACGCCCGCGCCGTGCGCATGGCCATCCCGGCCGCCCGCTGCCTGTACGTTCTCTCCAGTTGGCTGCCCCACTTCGCCACCTGGTTCTCCGAAATGCCCAACAAATACACCTGGCAAAAAATCAACCACATGAGCGATGAACAACTAACCGGCACTGCATTTCACTCCATTATTCAATTTCGCCCCTATTTGTCCGGGGTTTTCGATCGCTTCTTGCAGGCCCATAAAACCCTTTAGCCCTAAATCCGTATAGCTACCCAGAATTCACATCTTGCACAGGCATCCAGGCTTGTCAGCCGGGCCACAGACCCAATCTGATAAGCGCGAGGAGTAAAAAGATTGTCTCTGATCGTTGATTCGCTATTTTTCGGGTTGATCGTTCTTTTGATGATTGTCGGTCTCATCGGCGTCATCATCCCTATATTGCCCGGTATTTTTATGATCTGGCTGGGCGTGGCTGTCTATGTCTGGCGCGATAACTTTGAAACGTTGAGCATCGCCACGTTCCTGTTCATTTCGTTTATCGTCATCTTTGCCGGATTGTCGGACATCTGGCTGCCTATCTTTGGCGCGCGCAAAGTAGGGGCGGCCAAACGCACCATTCTCACCGGCCTTATCGGGGCAATTATTGGCTCCTTCATTATGCCCATCATCGGTACGATCGTCGGTTATGCTGTAGGCGTGCTGCTGGGCGAATACCACAAACGACGCGATTGGGATGCTGCCTGGCGCGCCAGCAAAGGGGGGTTGGCTGGTTGGGGCATCGCTACCATTATTCAACTGGTTGGCGGCGTTTTGGTAATTATCATCTTTATCTGGGCGGTTCTCGTCGGCTAAAACGGCATGCATACAGACACTCTACAAACAATTGGACTTTACTTGCTGGCGATGATGGCCTGCTGCCTGACGTTGGGGCTGCTTTTGTTGGGCTATATTTTGCTGACTGTACGGCGCATAGACGTACCGCCGGACGCCGATTTTACCGAAACGCTGCGCCTGACTCCCTTTTTGGTTGTGGTGATGATCGATCTGTTGGATTTTGGCCTGGATATTTTGTCTGCCCCGTTTGCCTGGATCATCTTGGATCGGCTGGGATTGAAGGCGCTGCGCGGCGTGGCGGCCGTAGAGGCGCTGCTGCCGTTTACGCAGGTTATTCCGACCATGACATTGTTTTGGTTAGGGGCGCGGTTTTTGAGCTAACGAACGAATTTTACAGGGATCCAATGGCCAAGATAGAGCAATTCAGGCGGGACTAAACGTGATCATCGCTCTGGGGCAAAAGCTGGGAATCCAGCTTTTGCCCCAGAGCGATTTTTATTTACAAGTTGATGGGGTTTGCGAGGATTTCCACCAGAAGTTTAATGCAGCTTTCGACGTCGTCGGCGTCGACGGTTTCGCTTTGGGAGTGGACATAGCGGCAGGGAATAGAAATGCAGCCGGCCGCCGTGCCGCCGTTGGAAATTTGCATGGAGCGGGCATCGGTGGAGCCGCCATCGAGTACTTCGAGCTGGTAGCTGATTTGGGCTGCTTCGGCGCGTTGTTTCATCAGGCGCACCAGGCCGGCGTGGGCGATCATGCCGCTGTCTTTGACCTTAATGGCTGCGCCCTGGCCCAGGCTGATGGCCATGGGGCGCGCTTCGGGCACGTCGCCGGTGAGCGTGACGTCCAGAGCGATGCCGACGTCGGGATCGAGGTGGTTGGCGGCGGTCATTGCGCCGCGCACGCCCACTTCTTCTTGCACGGTGAAGGCGAAGTAGACGTCGTGGGGGGTGGTTTTGAGCCGTTTGAGGGTTTCGATGGCTACCACGCAGCCGATACGATCATCCATGGTTTTAGAGGTAAGGCGTTTGCCCTGGGCGAGAAACGGCCGTACAAACCCCGCCGCATCCCCTACACCCACCGGACAATCGTCCGGGCTGCTTGCCCCAACGTCGATGAAAAATTTGGTCAACGGGTGGATTTTGCTGCGATCTTCAAGGCGGTCGCTGGAGATAACGCCGATAACGCCATTGGCAAACTGGACCCGGCTGCCCATCAAATTATGCGGCAGCACGCCGCCGATATTGGTGAAACGCAAAAATCCATCCTGGGTGATGTGCGTCACCATTACGCCAATCTCATCCATGTGGGCGGCAATCATGACTTTCAGGCCGCCGCCGCTGCCCTTTTTGACGGCGATCAGGTTGCCCAGGGCATCTACGCTGATATCGTCGGCATAGGCTTCGATTTCGGGGCGGATCAAATCGCGCATGCCATCTTCAAAGCCTGAAGGGCCGTAAGCTTCTACCAGTTTCTTAATCAGTTCGTTCATTGCTTCCTCAAAAAGATTGAAGATAAAAATTAAGAAATCACATTATCTTCATTCTTAAATCTGTGGTCTTGAATTCAGTTTCGTTTGATCACATCCGGCGTCAGGCTGCGCAGGGTGGCTTCGGCCAGTTTAACCACGTTGGCGTAATCTTCCAGGTTGATGATCATGGTGGGTGTGTGGGCGTGGCGGCCCGGCACGGCGAGGGTGGCCGCCGGGATGCCGCCGCGTGTGCGTTGGATGACGGCCGTATTGGTGCCTCCACCTCCGGGCTGCCGAATTTGGAAGGGAATGCCGTTAGCGACGGCCGTGCGGGTGATGTGGCCGACCAGCCTGGGGTCTTGAATCGTGACCCGATCCATGACGTAAATCGACGGCCCCTTGCCCAGCGCGACGTTGGGGCTGATGTCATTTTCATTGGGCAGGTCGTAGGCGGGGGTGCATTCTAAGACCAGCGCGATATCCGGGTTGATGCCGTATGCGGCCACTTCTGCCCCACGCAGGCCAACTTCTTCCTGAACGGAAAAAGAGGCGTACAGGTCAAACGGATACGGCCGTGCGCGTAATAATTCCACAAGGGCGGCACATCCGGCGCGATCATCGAAGGCTTTGCCGACGGCCGTTACCCCCAACTCTTCATACTCTGTCACAAAAGCGGCAAAATCTCCCACTTTCACCTTGCCGCTGGCGGCGTCTTTGTTTTTCGCGCCAATGTCAATGCGCATGGCGTCCATTTTTACCACGCTGTTGCGCTGATTCGCCTCCAGCAAATGCACAGGCCGCGCTCCGATCACCCCGGTGATCTTTTTGGGGCCGACCTGCACGACTTTGCCGAGCAAGGTGCGGTCATTAAAGCCGCCCACACCCTCGAACTTCAGCGTCCCATTGCTGTCGATATCGGTGATCATCAGGCCGACTTCGTCCATGTGGGCATCCACCAGCACGCGCAGCGGCGAAGCGCCTGTGCCTTTTTTGAGAGCCAACAGGTTGCCCAGAGCATCGACGTGCCACTCGTCCACATAATCGGCGATGAGATCGCGGATGAGCAGGCGTACTTCTTTTTCATTGCTGGATACGCCGACGGCTTCGGTGAGGTTTTTTAGCAGTTCGTTCATGATTTGTCTGCCTCCATCATGGCGGCGGTGATGGTGTCGATAAATTTGGCATCCAGCCGCACAATCAGTTCGCCTAGCAGCCGCCCGGTGCGTTCCACATCTTTCATGTCCACCGATTCGACCATGGTATGCATGTAACGCAGCGGAATGCCCACCAGGCCGGTGGGAATGCCCTCGCGGGCAATTTGCAGGCCAAAGGCATCTGTGCCGCTGTAGCGGGCGTGGGTGGCGGTGTTTACGCTTATTTCCAGGGCGTCGGCGGCGTCTTGCAGCGCCTGATACATGCCTGGGTGGACATTTGGACCGATGTCGATGGTTGGCCCGCCGCCCAATTCGAAGGCGTTTTCATCGTTGGCTCCTGGACCTTTGCCAAAGGTTACGTCGATGGCGATAGCGGCGGACGGCCGTTGCGCGAAAGCACTGGTGTAGGCGCCCAAAAGCCGTGTCTCTTCCTGAACGGTCGCCACAGCGACCACGTCCCAATCGTGGGCGCGGCCTTGCAAATATTCCAGGCACACCGTCACGGCGGCTACGGAGGCGCGATTGTCCAGCGCTTTGCCGCTGACCCGCTTGCCCTGAAGTTTGCGCAGCGGTTGGCGGAAGCTGACAAAATCGCCAACGGACACGTTGGCCTGCACCTCGGCAATGGACAGGCCTAAATCGATAACCAGGTCTTCAAAGCCGAATGGTTTGTCGCTGCGTTCATCGGGCAGCATGTGGGGCGGCAGGCAGGCCATGACGCCATGCAGGTCTTTACGGCCGTGTACCGTCACCAACTGCGCGTAAGTCTGGCGAATATCCACGCCGCCGACATTGGTGACGCGCAAAAAGCCGTTACCCGCATGTTCGACCACCTGGCGCACCATCAACCCAATCTCATCCATGTGGGCGGCCAGAAGCAGGCGTGGACGAGGGGCAGGGGCACGGCCGTTTTTCACGGCAATCAGGCTGCCTACCCGGTCAATGTTCAGCGAATCGACATACGGTTCCCATAAATCAGTTATCACCTGGGCGATTTGCTGTTCGTGGCCGGATGGGGCGGCTGTTTCAGTGAGGGTTTGTAAAAGTTTAAATGTATCCATAACGTCTCTCTAAGGTAGACTCCCTGAAGCAGCGGTGGCGGTTTCCGTGGGGGTGGCCGTGGGCGGCTCAGGGGTAAAGGTGGGCGTGGGGCTTGGGAGTTCCGGTGTGTTGGTGGGCGTCGCCGTTTGTGTGGCCGTGGGTGTGGCGCTAGGCGTGGCGCTGGGCAAATTGGTGGCTGTAGCCGTGGGTGTCTGGGTGTTGGTGGCGGTGGGTGTGGCTGTGTTGGTGGGGGTAGCCGTAGCGGTGGTGGTGCCGGTGGCGGTGGCCGGCAGGCGGGTTGGCGTTTGGAATTGGGTGGGCGTGGGCAGCAAGGTGGCGGTGGGCTTTCCTGGCGTGACGGTGGACGGGGGCGTGAAGGTGGCAACGGCCGTTACCGTGCCAATCATCGTACTCGTCGGCGTGGGCGATAAAACAGCCGGCAGTGTGGGCGGCAAGGCATCAATACCGCCTTCGGGCGCGAACATCAAGCCGATAACTCCCAAACAATAGAGTGGCAATGTCAATAAGGTGATCCCTACCAGGATTAGGATTGTACGACGACGCGAGTCCATGAAGGTTTGTCTTTCACCGGAAATGGCGTGATGATAGTTGACAACAGCTTAAATGACAAATTGAATGCCTAGATTTCGCCGCCTTGCCATAGGGTTGCGCCCTGGGGCAGGGCATTCAGGATAAGACGGCCGTCTACAAACTCAGCCGTTTGCCCGGTGAAAACTTCTCTCAATAGGGTTCCGTTGGCGATGCCGCTGTGGGCCAACGGCATTGGCCCGGCCGGGCGGGGCGTCTGGCTGCGTTGGGCGATGATGAGGAAACGGCCGTTCGCCCCCTCGCGCTGATAGGCCAATAAATCCGCTTCTACCGCTAAAATCTGGAACCCGCCCTTTTGCAAAACCACCGACTCGCGCCGCAGCCGGATTAACTGGCGGTAAAAGTCTAGCAGATCACCATCCCACGATGCCTCGTCCCACACCATGCAGCCGCGTGACCCCAGCCCTGGCACATCTATCAGGCCGATTTCGTCGCCGTAATACAGACAGGGGATGCCGGGAAAGGTAAACTGCACGATGGCCGCCAGCCGGTGCAGGGCGTCGTTGCCCTGAAGCTCGGTGCGCAGGCGCGGCGTGTCGTGGCTGTTGATCACATTGAACTGCTGCAAGGCAATTTGCCAGGGGATGCTGGCCAGCGCCTGCTGCCAGGTAGTCGCCAAAGCGGCTGTGGGCCAGGGCAGCGGGGCCTTAATTTGCCCATCCAGGCCATGAGCGCCTTGTTGGTAGCCGCGCAGCCAGGCCAGCAGCGGCGACGCCAGCCCGGCGTAATTCATAACGCCATCCCATTGGTCGCCTTGCAGGCTGGCGCTGGCGTCGAAAAAGTTTTCGCCGATCAGGTAGGCGTCCGGGCGCGTTTCTTTGACGGCGCGGCGGATGCCCTGGGTGATTTCCCAGCCGATTTGGATTTCGCCCTGCCGACCCAGCATGTTGGCCACGTCTACCCGCCAGCCATCAGCCGAAAAGGGAGGGTGGAGCCAGCGGCGGAATACGGCCGTTTCTTCCCCATACATCCTGCGCTGTAATTCCAGGCTGCGATAGTTCAGTTTGGGCAGCAGCCACACCCCCAGCCAGGAGGCGTAGCCATCTGGATGGTGGGTAAAAGTGAAAAATTCGGCTTCCGGGGCGTTGATGTCGGCGCGGGCGGCCTGGAACCAGGGGTGCCAGTAGCCACAGTGATTGGGTACCACGTCGAGGATGTAGCGCATGTGGTAGGCGTCTAAGGCTTGCCGTAAAGCAACCAGCGCCTCATCGCCGCCAAAATGGGGATCGACGTGTTCGTAATCGGCGACGTCGTATTTGTGGTTGGAGTGGGCGGTGAACACCGGATTCAGGTATAGGGCGTTCACGCCCAGGTTGTGTAAATAGTCGAGTTTGGCGGTGATGCCCGGCAGATCGCCGCCGTAAAATACGAAGGGAAATAGTTGGTCGGGCGGCGGCGGCGCGCCCCAGGGGTAGGTGCGCGGTTGATAGCTGCCAAATTCGTAATCTTCCGGCTTGGGGTCGGTGGTTGGGTCGGCGTTGTAGAAGCGGTCGGGGAAGATTTGGTAGAAAACGGCCGTGTCCAGCCAACCGGGCGCGGCATAATCGGCCAGCAAACAAAAATCGGTGTGGTCCAGGGGAATGTGGGCGGTGGGGCCGACGGCCGTATAAAACCATACGCCATCCTCAGCTTCCAGTACAAAACGGTAATGGAAATAGGGCTGGTTGACGGGCAAGGTGATTTCCCACCAGTCGCAGGCGCTGGCTGCCTGGCTGCGGGTCATGCGGGCAAGAGCTTGTTCGCCATCCGGAAACGTGCGCAAGTAAACCTGGCGCAGTGGCGCGCCGTGCCCGATGCGCAGCCGGAGCGTGATGGGTTCATGAAGATGTGGCACGGCCGTCGAAACATATTGTTGGGAACCGTCATGATGAACACTTTTTAGCCAATCAGGAATTTTGTAATCTATCACCGGCATTCTCATCTCCAATCTCTAATTTTCCCAATGCCACAACGACACGGTGTCCAGGTGGTAGGTTTGTGGCGCGGTGTCGATGGGTTGGATGGCTTTTAGGGTGTAACCGGCCTGGCTGAGTTGTTTACCGTCGCGGGCGAGGGTGGCGATGTCGCTGCTAATGTAGATGATGCGGAACGGCCGTTTCCGGGTAATGGTGTGAATGACCGGCTTAGACAATCCTTTTTGCGGCGGATGGACCACGAGCAAGTCGGGGGTTGGTAGCTGTGGCAGCACGTCTTCCAGCCAACCTTCGTATAGGGAGACGTTGTTGGTGTCTTGCAGGTTAACGGCCGTATCGGCAACCGCATCCGGGTTTACCTCGATGGCGATGACGCTGGCCGCGTTTTCGGCCAGGAAGGCCGTTAGCAAGCCTACGCCGCTGTACCCGTCGATAACTGTCTCCTTGCCGGTCAGGGCGGCGTAGCGCCGCAGCGTGTCGATCAGGGCCGGCAGGGTGGCCGGGCTGGGCGCAAAATGGCAGCCAGGAGAAACGCGGAAATCACGGCCGTAGACTGCCTGCACGGTGTAATTATCGCCCACCAGGGTGGCGGCTGTTCTGTCCGGCAGGACGATGGCCACAGAGACCGGGAAATCGGTTTCTAGCTCTGGCGGCTCGACGTCATCAATTTCCAGGGCAGCCAGCAGCGCGTCGTCGTCGCCGATGCGCAGGGTGAGTTTGCGCAGGCCGGGCAGTTCCATGTCTACGTCTTGCCACAGGGCGAGCAGGTCGGGGTGAATAATGGGGCAGGTTTCGATGGGGATGATTTCCCGTTCACGCGGCGACCAGTAGCCAAGACCGCCCGTTGGGGTGGGCGCCAGTTCGGTTTCGGCGCGGTAAGCCCAGGGGGTGGGGTGGGGGATGGTAGGGGCGACGGGAACGGCCGTGAGTCCCCCAATGCGCTGGAGTTGGTCGGCGACGATCTGTTGTTTGATGGTGAGCTGCCTGGCGTAAGCCACGTGTTGGAAGTGGCAGCCGCCGCAGACGCCAAAATGGGGGCAGCGCGGTTCCACGCGATCTGGCGATGGCGTGATCACCGCAACCAATTCTGCCAGCGAGAAGTGCGCTTTTTCCTCAAGAATTTGGGCTTCGACGGTTTCGCCGGGAAGGGTGAAGGGGATAAATACCGGTCTGTCCTGAGCGTCGCGGGCAAAACCGGCGCCGCCATTGGCGATGGAAATGGGTTGAAGGGTGAGTGTGTCAGTCATAGTTTAGGTGTGAGTTGGTTGCAGGCCATTAAAAATGTCCCAGAGCGATGAGCATGGTGAATGAGGCAATGAACCAGTGAATGAGCCAGGGATAAATGAAGGATTTGGTTTGCCAGGCGATAAAGCCAAAACCAATGCCGCCGAAAATGGTGGTCAGGGTTTCAACTTCTGGTTTGCCCAGGTGCATGAAGGCAAAGGGAATGGCCTGGATGAGAATAGCCGGGCCTGGTCCCAGGATTTTGGCCAGCCCAAAGAGCATAAAGCCGCGCCAGACAAATTCCCAGGCGAACAATTCGACGCCGTTTAGCCAGACAAGACGGCCGAGTTCTTTGGGGGCGCGGGCCTGGTAATAGGCTTGCATGGCCGGCGTGCGGGCGACAAAATACAGAATAGCGCCCATGACCAGACATACCCCAATGGTCCAGAGCAGTCCGGCGCGCCAGTTGCCGAGTTTGAAGCCGTAGTTGGCGGCCGGTTCTTTGAACAGCACCAGGATGATGAGCATGGGCAGGATGAAGTAGAGGATGAAGCGGTCGTAGGCTTTGGTATTGGTGAGTTTGTGGCCGTAATAGTCGAGCATGGGGACGACGACGCTGAAGATGATGAGGAACGTGAGTTGGAGATTGAATTCGACGCCGCCGATGGTCATGGTGGATTTCCTCATGTTGTGGCGGGGGAGAGAGGTGTGGATGGGTAACGGCCGTTTCTCCCACCTTCATTTTCTATCTGTTTTGTGCTGCTGGTTCGCCAGTTCATCCCTACACCTCGTCCGATTAAATTCTGTGCTGCATTGCCAGAGGGCGATTATAACAAAAAACGCGCCCAATCCGAGATTGGGCGCGTTTTTGCCAAGTGGTGAAAATCAGCAAAATCGACTAGACAGATTCTCCCAGCTTAACCATATCATGCAAAATGCGCTCGATGGCCATTGTGTGGCTGCATACATTACGCGAGGCGAAGAAATCACAGTCACAGTGCCAGGTGCCGTTGTTGTATTCCACTGCATGGGGAATCTGGTTGTTATCGCCCTGAAGCTTGACCCGCAAAAACTCGAATTGGATGCGTTCGCGTTCTTCGGCATAGATTTTGGCTTTCTCAATTTTACTGATCATCCCATAGTCCATAATTTTTTACTCCTCTCTGCAATTTAGTCACTGCTGTCGGAAAACAAAAACGCACGCAAAATTGCGTGCGTCAACAATGGTTAGTTGGTTGTTTGCCTGAGTTCTTGGTGAAGTATTCCCTCATGGCTAAAAGTATAACTGACAACCTTTCTGTGTCAATGTCTGAAACCTACTATTCCCCAACGACGGCCGTTTTTGTCTTATTCTGGCATCTGGGGAATCACAAATGTGAAGGTGGTCCCTTGCCCAATATCACTTTGTACCCAGATTTTGCCGCCGTGTAGCTCGATAATTCCTTTAGTAATGGAGAGGCCCAGGCCGGTCCCGGTGGCTTTGCGGATATTGGGGTCGTCGGCGCGGAAGAATTTGGTGAAGAGGCGTTTTTGGTCTTCCGGGGAGATGCCGTAGCCATTGTCTTGTACAGCGCACACAACAACTGGGGTGACACGGCCGTTTCCTTTCTCCAGTGCCATGTGGTCCTGACTGATATTGACATAAATATGTGTATCCGGCGGCGAATACTTGGTGGCGTTGCTGATCAGATTGGTTAGCACCTGCACCAACCGCTCTTTGTCGGCCATAATCACCGGCAGTTCGTTGGGTAACGCCAGATGGAGTTCGATTCCTTTGGCATCGCATGGTCCGCGGACGGTTTGTAGGGTTTCGCTGATGATGCTGGTGAAGGCTGTCGGCGCCAGATCGACGTGTAATTGGCCTGTTTCGATGCGCGAGATGTCGGTAAGGTCCTGAATTTGTTGGCTCATGCGGCGGATATTGGCGGCGATGGTTTCCAGAAAGCCGCGCTGCTGAGTGGTCAGGTCGCCGGTCATGCCGGAGAGCAGCAAGTCGGTGTAGCCGCGCATGGAGGTCATGGGTGTTTTTAGCTCGTGGGACACCATCGACACAAATTCTGATTTGGCCTGGTTGGCGGCTGTAACTTGTTGGTAGAGCAGGGCGTTGGCGATGGCTACGGCGGCGTGATTGGTCAGGCGCACGGCCGTTTCCATTTGCCCATTGTTGAAGGTATTTAATTCGGTGCTTTCAATCGCCGCCACCCCAATTAACTTTTGTTTGTGAATGATGGGCAGCGTGATTTGCGAAAGTGTGTCGTAAGCGTGGGCGACATAATTGGGTTCCGCGTGAACGTTGCCCGTTACGTGCGGTTCACCCGTCGCCAACACATGACCGATCAGGCCATCATCGGCAAATGTCCCGTTAACAGGTTCCAGCGAAAATGATTCGTCGTATCCGCGATGAGCCTGAAGATATGGTTTGTTGTTGTCATCGGTCAGGATGATGCTGGCGGCCGTGCCATCGCTGACTCGTAAGGCCCAATCCAGCGTGAGGTTTAAGACGTGTTCCAGGTCCAGAGTTGTATTTAAGTCTCTGTCGAGCTGCTGCAACATAAACAGCTCGCTAACCCGCTCCTGGAGGGCCAGGTCGGTTTGTTCCATCAGGCGGGCATTTTCCAGAGCGACGACGGCCTGGCCGGCGAAGGCCGCCAGCAAGGTTTCGTCTTCTTCGTCGAAGGGCGCGCCGTTCTTTTTGTTGATAACCTGAACGACCCCCAGTACCGCGCTGCCGCGCAGCAGGGGTACTGTCATAATTGATTCGCTGACAAATTTGGCGTGTTGGCTAAGGTCGCCAAACCAACGTTTGTCATCCTGGACGCGATTTTGGCGGATGGGACGGCCGGTTTGGGCCGCTGTGCCGGCGAGTCCGGTGCCAATGGTGAGGCGTTTGCCTAGTAATTCGTCGCTGGCCGGACCACGTACTACGCGGAATTCCAATTCGCCGGTGTCTTCGATGGTCATCATGAAGGTTCCGGCTTGGGTGTCCAGCAGTTCCATCGCTTTATCCAAAATCAGATTGAGCAGGGGTTCCAATTCCAGGGTGGAGGCCAGAAGCAGGGTGACTTTGTTGATGATTTCGAGTTGTTGGGCGCGGTTGGCCAATTTTTGCCGGGTTTGCAGGCGGTCCAGGGCAACGGCCGTGCGGTCGGCAAAGATGGTGAACAGTTGTTTTTGCCGTGGGCGGATCACGGTTTCGTGGTCGAAAAATGTGTAGAGTACGCCCAGGGTATCGGCGCCGGCATTGAGAGGGGCCAGCCACCAGACACGGCCGTCTTCATCTGTAATGTCCATCATTTGCCCGGAGCTGATCACCTGTTCGGTCTCGGCCAGGTCCACTACATTGTGCCGCCCCTCGCGCTCTGGCAAACGGTCTCCTTCTTCCACCACAAATGCCGAATACAGGTGTTTGGTGTACTGATCGATCAGAGCGATAAAAAAGTTGTCGATGCGCAGCAACCGCTGGTAATTGGTAAACACCAACTCCAGCAATACATCCTGATCGATTGTAAAATTTAATGCCTGGGAAAACTGGCTCAACTGATCTTGTTCCGCTACCCGCGCTTCCAGGCGGCGCATCACATTGGTTCGTTCTAACCCGATCAGCGATTGATCGGCCAGGGCGCTGAGGAAGTTTAGCTCGCTTTGGGAATAGGGTTGGCTGGTATGTTTGCCAGGCAGAGACAGCCAGCCTAATAATTCTTGTCCATTATTTAAGGGCACGATGATCGCCGCGTTTTGCGTGCGAATGTCTTCCGGGTGTTCGCGTAATTCTGGCGGCCAGGCGCGTTCCACGGCCAGATCCAGCACGTCGGAGGTATGCAGCATATAGGCCACCAGCGGCGAATCTGTGGTGATGATGCCGTTTTCTGTATCCGCATAGCTGCAATAGCCGCCAAGGTTATTGTCTGGCAGGTACAGTTGTGGTTTGGTTACGGGTATGGCGATTTGGGTGTATTCGACCACCAATTGGGCGACTTGATCGGCGTCAACGGCCGTTGTCAATCGTCGATTATATTGGCGCAGCAGCTCGCTAAACTCTACAGGCTTCTGAAACAACAGCCTGTCTATCCATTTTTGCAGCCACGTTTGCAGCGGCTCGTGCAAAATAAACACTGCCAGCATAAACACAGCCACAACAACAGGATTGTTAAATGTAATGTTGATGCCTACGGCCATCGCCAGACCGCTTAGAATCAACAGAAAAGCGCCGACTAAAATCGCCGCCATCAAAATATACGTCAGGCCACGGCGGGCAATCCGGTTAACATCCAGCAGCCGAAAACGAATAATGGTATACGCAATAGCCAACGGGAAAATAACCACAGGCGGCAAGAAAATTGAAGGTGAAAACCTTTCCCAACCCTGGCTGGTTGCCAGCCACACCAACGTCACCAGGATTGGCGTCAGCCCCAAGACTGCCCCCAGCAAAATAATCCGCGCCTGCTGCCGCACCAACGCCGAAGGCGATGCCAGACTGCGGTATATCATAAATCCCAGGGTCACGGCCAGCGAGAAGATGTTCCAGATATAGGCATAACGCCAGGCCAGGGCAATAGTCCACGCGTCTGGCCCCTGGTTTAGCCATACCTGCCCCAAAACAGCCAGCGCGATTCCGGGCAGAACAATCACCCATTTTAAGCGGCGATGCTGCGCCACGAGGCGGGCTTCATGGGGAAAGATAAACGCCAGCAGCATGGTGAACCCACCGGCTATGGCCAGAGCCAGCGTCCAAATGCGAATAAAAACCTGCGTGGTTATCTGGTCAAATAATCCGCCAATGATGATGGCTACGCTTACGGCAAAAATGGCAAAAACTTGCGCCGCCTCGGCTTCCGGCCGAGCCAAAAAAGTGAGCGTGCCAAGCAGCAGAATGATTAATCCCACCAAATAAAGCAGCCAGAACTGGTTCCAAAAAGTGGTTTCGTCCATGATGGACAAGACCAGGTCAAGGGATCTTTGTGATTCAGGCGTTGTGCGGTCAATTGCGGAATCAGGTGGGGGCTGATCGAAGGTGAAGGTGAGGATGTCACCGGGTTGATGGGTGTCGAGGTATTCGTGGAGGGAGCGGTTGTCGGAGAAGGAACGGCCGTCTACCATCACCACTCTGTCTGGATATGCGATCGCCGGCTCTACGGTTGTCAGCGGTTCAAACTGGGCCACCGACTTATTCACCACCAGATGCGGATCAAACAACAAGCCCGGATACGGCGTTTGCGTCCAACGCAGCGCTAACAAAGGCAGCACCACAAACATGATGCCGCTCACCAGCAAAATAACTGCCACTACACCTATTCGTATCTGGTCTATGCGTTTGTAAGCGGTAGGTTTCATCCCGACGTGTCGCTCAACGAATTCGAATGTTTGCTAATGATAAGTGATCATCTATCTGATGTCCATCTGCCCCAACAATAGTTTGCCGCTCCTGGCTAACAACGTCCATTAAGGAAACGCGAATGCCGTACACCCCTGGCGCCAATCCCTCGCCCAAAACCAGCAAGTGGCTATCCGGATTCACCGAGCCTGAAGGCCAATCGGGCGGCAGCAAGTTTTCCTCAAAGGCCACTTCCTTACCGGCTTCGTCTACGACGCTAATCCGCGCCAGCAGATCGGCTGAATTGGCCGACAGTGGTTCCCAATAAAGCGTTACCGCCAGCACATCGCCCGGCGTAAAGAGCTGGGCGTTGTATTCGTAACCGCGCAAACGCAGACGATTGTTGAAGTTTTGCTCTTGGGCGTTTGGATACTTGCCGGAAATTGGGCTGAGGTCCACCTGGCCTAAGGCCAATGAGTCGCCCAAACCAGTGCCATCGGCGCCGGTGATTCCCAGGCGGTAGGCTCCCGGGACGTAATAGCCCACACTGAGCACGGCCGTATCCGGCGCATAGGCTGTTTCCGGAACCATCAGGCGAATGGATTCCACAAACCGATCGCCGGGTTCCCAATTGCTGCTGGGAAAATTGCCCAAACCAGGGTGGGTGTCCCGTTGGGCCACCATCACCCCATTTTCATTGATGAGATGGACAAACAGCAGATAGTCGCCGGGCGGTTTGCCGGTCACTTCCCAATACAGGTCAATGTCGATGGCGCCGCCGGGCTGCACGGCCGTTTGCCGAATCTCATACCCGCGCAAGTTGATCAGCGTGTCAAATTGGGCGTTCACCAGATTGGGCAGCGCCGCGTCGGCGGCGAAGCTGGGCGGCGGCGCATACGCCGGGCGCAAATAGCCCCAGAAGGCAATCACGGTCATCAGGGCCATGCCGCCATGTAAAATACCCGCCAGGCAGGCATCGGAACACCACGGCCGTTTCCCCAAAGCCGCATACTGGCTCAACCCATACATCAGCAAAATCGACAGCGCCGGCAGCGCCGGAAAAAAGAAGCGGCCCATCGGCCCGGCCGGGCTGATGAGTAAATAATTGAAGAGGACGCCCAAAAAGAGCAGCACATTCAGCGCCAAAAGCAGCAGCGGCACGGCCGTTTCCCGCAGTTCGCGTGTTGTCCGGCGCGCAAAGGGCAGCGCATATCCACCCATTGCCAGCGCCGCCAGCCAGCCCAATCCGGCATACATCGCCTGGGGCAGCGGAATCTGGCCATAGCCAAAGCGCCCCCACAAACTCGTCCAGGCATAATCCAGTTCCGACACTGCCAGCCAGAAACTTTGCGACGGGTCGCGTACGCCCCACAATTGCGTCAGTTCCTCCACGCCCGTCGGCTCGCCGTATAAAAGTTGATTACGCACAAACCACCAGCCGGTGAGCACGGCCGTTACGCTCCCAATGACCAACACAGCCTTTAACCATTCGCCCCACTGCTTTTTTCGCCAGGCTGTCCAGGTCATGGCTGCGGCAATCAGCAGGGCGATGGCCGCCAGGTTGAATTTGCTCATCAGCGCCAGGCTGAACAGCGCGCCTAAAATCAGCCCCCAGCGCAAGCTCAGGCCGCGCGGGTCTTGCACCAGACGCACGCAGGCCAAAGTCACTGCTGCGCCGCTCATCGCCGCTACCACATCGTTGTTGATGGCTCCGGACATGTAGACAAACATGGGGTTGAAAGCGACAAACGCGGCTCCGGCGACGGCCAGAAACGGCCGTTTCGGCCATATCGCCAGCCCAATCAGATAAGTCAGCCAGACCGTCAGCGCCCCGAACAGGCTGTTTACCAACCGGGTCAGGTGGGCGGCCAGGGCTGCGCCATGCCAGGGGAAGTTCTCCACGGCCGTGTAGTGCAGGTATTGATTTTTGTTGTCGCGGCCC
>JAGOMA010000007.1 GCA_017993775.1 Chloroflexota bacterium
AACACCTAAATGAACATGAGAGGCTCCGTCTTTGTATTCAGCGACTGTGCCAATTTCAGTTCCCGCCGCGATATATTGGCCTTCCTGAAAAGTTTTAGGGTCTATATGACCATGTATAACATAGAATATTGCATCACCAACAACAACTTTTATGACCAAGTTAGTCTCAGCATCGCCGGAATACTCGTCGTACCCAAAATATACTGTCCCACTAACTGTAGCATACACAGTTGTTCCTACATCGGCACCAAAATCCAAACCTGTATGAATATTATGAGATTGACCGTAACAGCAATCTATTGGATCTTGTGAAAACCCATTTGCCCCAAAACCACCTAACCAATCAATCTCATCAACCCCAGTCGCTGTGTCCTTTGCTATGGGTAAGTGTGTAATTAAATTTTTAGGTGGCAGCGTTGGTTGTTGACGAGGCAATCGAACTGGAGGCCCGCAATTCCCATCAAATTCACAATCCCGGTGGCCCGTGGGGTCGATCAGATTGAGGGGTGAATTCCGCGTATAGCTGTACCTGTTCAGGGATTGTGGGTTGGTGGGGTTGGGCACTATCGAGTCGGCGCTCAGGAAGCGGCCCAGGCCCGGCGCGTAAAAACGCGCCTGGTAATACAGCAGCCCCAGCTCCATGTTCTCCTTCTGCCCTGTAAAGCCCCGGTCGGTGATGGCGTTGGGGCCGCCGCTGCGGTAGCCGCCAAAGGGCAGGTAGCGCGTCTCGTTCACCTTTTGGCCGCCGCTGGTCACCAGGGCGCTGGCGCTGCCCAGGCTTGTGCTGAGCAACGCCGAAGCATGGTCGCTGTACAGGTAGAACAGCCCGTTGTTCGTCGCCAGCGGGCTGCCTGCCACCCGCACGGCAATCGCCTGCCCCGCCAGGCTGTACGTGCTGCGCTGGATGGTCGTTTGGCCGGATGTTGGTCCATCAAGCGGGACAATCACCACGGCCAGGGGCAGGTCGAACCCATACCCTATCTGCACTGTTACCGAGCGGCTGGTGGAACCGCTGACGTTGCTGCACGTCAGGCTGTAGGTGCGGCTGCCACTGCTAAAGCCTTTGAAGTTCTGGCTGCCGTTCAGCGGCTTGCTGCCGGACCAACTGCCGCCGGCTTCGCAAGCGAAGGCGTTGCTTGCCTGCCACTGCAAGGCGTAGGCGGTATTGGGGGGAATGGTCACGGCCGTTTGCCCATTGGCCGTCAGGGTGACAATCGGCGTGGTCGCGGCGACCGGCCACACTTCTTCTTCATAGGTGGGGAAGGGGGTGTAGAGGATACGGCCGTCGGGCTGCACCGTCTTCACCCGCTGGCCGCTGGCGTCGTAGGCAAAGCTTTGTCCGCCGGAAACGGCCGTGACCGCCTGGGGCTGGCTGCCGTAACTATAATCAAGGGTCGCGCCATTTTCAGTCCGGTAATCCATATTGCCCAACACTAGCCGCTAACTGTGAATGTGGGAACGGCCGTTTCCACCCCACCACCTGGCTAAACTTGATGAACGTGGGGAGAACGGCCGTTCCCACCCCACCATCTGGAAAATTTCGTAAGCTACAAGGCAGAACGGCCGTTACCGCCTAATCGTCGGGAAAATTTTCTTCACCCGGCTACCCAAACCATATCTAAGATTGCACCGCCTATTCCAGGAATCCGTAATACCTCTTGTTGTTTCATCACATTGAAAAATAGCACTTGTTCTTCGATACCGGTTCCCGTTTCAACTAGAATCGGAATAGCAAGGTAACGGCTGTCTGGTGACCATACAACACGACTAACTGAGATGCTTTCCTCTCCCCAATTATTTCGACTTTTAGCACGCCAGATAATCTCTTGATTTGTCACAGACATAACATTTGGACATTCTCCAGCATCTATACATTCACCTCCATAATAAAGAAATAAACTATCTGGCGACCAAACTGGAAAGCGATAATATTTACTGCTTTTGTCATCCAGGCGAATAGGTAACGGATTGTTTACTGTTGTAAAAAAAAACAGGTCAGGATGTTCATCTGAAACAATATAAGCAGCCAATTCACCGTCCTGAGACCAAGCGCAAATTAGAAAGGTAAGGCAATCATCTATGAGGGTGTCAGGTGTCTCTTGGGTAAGCCAGGGGCTTTCATTGGGTTCTAGAACCAGGAACTCTGGCACACTTTCCTCTTCTTCTTCCAATTTGTAACACCACAAAGCCAATTCACTTGTTTGTGGTGAAACAGCCAGAATAGAGCAATTACCCGGCCAATAGGATTGGTTTACCAACTCCATTGTCTGCATATCTATGATGTAAGTTCTAATCGTTTTAATATCTTCAAGCGGGCCAGAGTTATCCAAAACGGATAAATTAAATATTAGATAACGGTCATTTACGCCCCATAACGGTGTAGCGAAGTCATATGCAACATTTGCTATTTGTAGGACACGTTGCGGCTGCCACTTAGGTAATGAGGTAAACCACAATTCAGTTCCCAGGTCAGTTTTTATCCAATAAGCAAGCGATTTTTTGTTTTGGGCAAAACTGGCGCCCCAGTCAAGCCACTCACTTTCTACTACTAAACGGCTCTGGGATGTGCCGTCTGCCAATGTTACTTGTTGAATGCCAACCGGGTTATATACAAACAGGTCTCCTGTTACATTTTCTAATTCCGGTTCAAAAGTCGGCGTTATGGTGGCATTAATCGTTTCGGTTTCTGTGACAGAATGAGGGGTTGGCGAAGGAATGATAACAGGTTCGGTTATCAATTGGGTTGGCTGAACATCTCCTTTTTCTGTTGGGTCAGGTGTATCTGTTTCTAATGATAATTCTGCGTTTGGTGTAGTTTCCGCTAGATGCTCTTCCTGCAATGAATTAGTATTTGTCGACAATTGGCTGGTGGTCTGCGATGTTGATGTGCATCCCGCTAGCACAACAAGGACACAGAACACAAAAAAGGCTGCTAAGAAATGAATTGTCTGGTTTTCCTTATAAACATCTGAACTAAACATAATGCTTCTCCTACTCAATCATACAAATACATATCATGGGGCAAATGTCAGATTATTGACAATGAGGTATTTGGGATTATCTGGTCTGCTGCTTTCAATAACACGATATCTAAATGATCCCGAAAGTCCTAGGCTTGCGGCGTATGTTTTCAAACTATCCACAACTAGTGCTTCTTGTTCAGGAGAAATATGACCATAAAAAACCGAACCCAAAGTGGGATCTGATGCCCCTGAGTTGTAAGCAATGATAGAGTCATTAACAACTTCCAAAATATTATCTACATCGCCATTGTAGGCATCATTCAACCTTCCATAGGCCTCTGCAACAACCTCTTGAATTGACATTTCCCCAACTGTTTCCCAGTGTCCATTGTCACCTATTTGCAACAAATTATATTCTTTTGAAAGAACTTCACTGATTGCAAATTGACCATTGCGCAGTGCAAAACCAGCAATTTGACTTGTTCCCCTAAAATTGGGATTGGGGTAAAGACCGACTCCGGCAATTGTTTCCTTAAGTGCCATCCGATTTAGTGCCACCCAGGTAATTGCTTCTGCTTGTCTCTCACCATGCTCGTGCATTTCAACAAACGCGGCAACTGCTAGGAGTTGTCTTTCCCACTGTGCTACGGCAACTGGCATCCGTAAAGGGGGTAGTTTCTTAGGCAGTGGATCACTACAATCGTTTGATCCGCCGCATTCTCGATGGCCCGTGGGGTCAATCAGGTTAAGGGGTGAATTTCGGGTATAGGTGTACCTGTTCAGGGACTGCGGGTTGGTGGGGTTGGGCACTATCGAGTCGGCGCTCAGGAAGCGGTTAAGATAAGGCGCGTAAAAACGCGCATTCATGTATATCAACCCCAGGTCGGTCATGTTTTCCTTGTGGCCCGTAAAGCCCCGGTCGGTGATGGCGTTGGGGCCGCCGTTGCGGTAGCCGCCAAAGGGCAGGTAGCGGGTCTCGTTCACCTTTTGGCCGCCGCTGGTCACAATGGCGCTGGCGCTGCCCAGACCTGTGCTGAGCAACGCCGAAGCATGGTCGCTGTACAGGTAGAACAGGCCGTTGTTCGTCGCCAGCGGGCTGCCCGCCACCCGCACGGCCGTCGCCTGCCCCGCCAAGCTGTACGTGCTGCGCTGGATGGTCGTCTGGCCGGATGTTGGTCCGTCAAGCGGGACAATCACCACGGCCAGGGGCAGGTCGAACCCATACCCTATCTGCACTGTTACCGAGCGGCTGGTGGAACCGCTGACGTTGCTGCACGTCAGGCTGTAGGTGCGGCTGCCACTGTTAAAGCCTTTGAAGTTCTGGCTGCCGTTCAGCGGCTTGCTGCCGGACCAACTGCCGCCGGCTTCGCAAGCGAAGGCGTTGCTTGCCTGCCACTGTAAGGTGAAGGCGGTATTGGGGGGAATGGTAACGGCCGTTTGCCCATTGGCCGTCAGGGTGACTATTGGCGTGGTCGCGGCGACCGGCCACACTTCTTCTTCGTAGGTGGGGAAGGGGGTGTAGCGGATACGGCCGTCGGGCTGCACCGTTTTCACCCGCTGGCCGCTGGCGTCATAGGCAAAGCTTTGTCCGCCGGAAACGGCCGTGACCGCCTGGGGCTGGTTGCCGTAACTATAATCAAGGGTCACGACGTTTTCAGTCCGGTAATCCATATTGCCCGACACCAACCGCTAACTGTAAATGAGAAACGGCCGTTTCCACCCCATCGCCTAGATAATTTTCGTAAGCTGCGGGCAGAACGGCCGTTCCCTGCTTATTGACTGCCCGATTATCCAGGCAAAGGCGTCGTCCGAATTCGCTGATCCTCGATGACAGAGAAATGTCCGGCCCAGTCTAATCGCTGTGACAAAACAGTCACGGCAATTTGGGCGACATGCTCCCCCGACCTGGCAGAAACGCGAAACAGAATGATCCCGCTTGTTGCCGGTAATCCGGCGCGAAATGCCAGTTCACCAAAATCTTTATCAAAAGTTAGCACAATACGATTTTCTGCCTGGGCCAGAGCCAATACTTGAGGGTCACTGCTGCCTGGCGCTGCGGTGCGGATCCAGAGAACATCATACCCAGCATGACGCAGGGCGATAATCGCATCCCCAGGAAAGTTCTCATCTGCTAACAAACGCAGCATCAGGCAAGAATCAGAGGATATACTTTTTCAAGACGAAGCGTTTCGCTGGCATAGGAGAGACAGGCACGAATATCAACTGTGGTAACTCCAGGATAATTGCGCAGGATTTCGCTTTCCGTCCAACCTTGCGCCAGCAAGCCCAAGATGAAGTCAACCGACAAACGCGTCCCTTTGATAACCGGTTTGCCGCCTAATACATCTGGATCAATCGTAATATGGTCTTGCCAATTCATATGCACCTCTCCTGCCAGATTATAGCAGAAAACAAGGAACGGCCGTTAACCACTGCGTGGTGCGGGCTAACGGCCGTTCTTACCCCATCACCTGGCTAAACTTGATGAATTGTGGGTAGAACGGCCGTTCCTCACCCCACTACCTGGCTAAATTTCATAAACTATGTGCAGAACGGCCGTTACCACCCCACCCCCTGGCTAAACTTGATGAATTGTGGGCGGAACGGCCGTTTCCCACCCCATCCTCTGACTAAACTTGATGAACGTGGGGAGAACGGCCGTTCCCACCCCACCCCCTGAATAAACTTCATGAACTGTGGGGAGAACGGCCGTTTCCACCCCACCACCTGGCTAAACTTGATGAACTTTGGGCAGAACGGCCGTTTCCACCCCATCCCCTGGCTAAACTTGATGAACGTGGGCAGAACGGCCGTTTCCACCCCATCCCCTGGCTAAACTTGATGAATTGTGGGCAGAACGGCCGTTCCCACCCCATCACCTTCGAAATTAAACCGCGGAGAGGCGGAGAACGCAGAGGAAAAACATTAATCTGCGAAATCTGCGGACAAATATTTTAAACGGCCGTTTCCCACCCCATCCCCTGGCTAAACCTGATGAATTGTGGGTAGAACGGCCGTTTCCACCCCATCGCCTGGTTAAACTTTGTGAACTGGGGGCAGAACGGCCGTTGCCCATCTCATCGCCTGACTAAACTTGATGAACTGGGGGCAGAACGGCCGTTCCTCACCCCACTACCTGGCTAAATTTCATAAACTATGTGCAGAACGGCCGTTTCCCACCCACCCCTGGCTAAACAATTTAACGCAGAGGCGCGGAGGCGCAGAGAAAAATCTTGAACTGTAGGCAGAACGGCCGTTCCCACCCCACCACCTGGATAAATTTCAAAAGCTGAAGGCAGAACGGCCGTTTCCCACCCCACCACCTGGCTAAACTTGATGAACTGTGGACAGAACGGCCGTTCCCACCCCATCACCTGGCTAAACTTGATGAACTTTGGGCAGAACGGCCGTTGCCCACTCCACCACCTGACTAAACTTGATGAATTGTGGGCAGAACGGCCGTTCCCACCACCCCACCGCCTGGCTAAACTTGATGAGTTGTGGGCAGAACGGCCGTTTCCACCCCACCACCTGGCTAAACTTGATGAACGTGGGAAGAACTGCCGTTTCTACCCCATCACCTGAATAAATTTGATGAACTATGGACAGAACGGCCGTTACCTACCCCACCACCTGGCTAAACTTGATGAACTGTGGGGAGAACGGCCGTTCCCACCCCATCACCTGGCTAAACTTGATGAACTGTGGGGAGAACGGCCGTTTCCACCCCATCCCCTGGCTAAACTTGATGAACTATGGGCAGAACGGCCGTTACTCTGTGCCATTAAATGAGAATGACTATGGTCCAGGCCATAACTCAGTTGGTGTTTCTAAACAAATCGGTTCGCTTCCGTTTCTAAACGTTTTGTAAAAAGTTTCTATACTGATTCCAGTTGCTTCTTCTAGTGGTAGATCATATATGATGGAGTGAGGTTCATGCATTCCATGCTCGGCTTCTACAAATGTTAATTGCTCTTTTGGAGACCATGTTACCAGATGCAAACTTTCTTCTTCACCAGATAAGCAGCCGCGAACTTTCCCGTCTATTATTTCTCCATCCCAGTTACTGTATGTCAACATAAAGTTATGTTGAGCATAAAATAACGTTAAGGAGAATCCAAGAACATCATCCATTGGCGCATTTGCCGTAAGTATCCAGATTTCCGTTGGCTGACCATAATCATTTAAGATTGAGGGGAGTGTGTTGTTTGCTATTGGCAATATAGCAGCATCCATCATCATAACAATCCCCTCTCGAACGTCAAAAGCATAGCTAAAAGGAGCATTAGACATTTCTGGAAAGAATAGAGACAACCATGCAATAAATGACTCCCCTACAGGAACGTCAGAAAATGTTCCATCTGCAGATCCATAAGAGATGCGATATGCAAATGTAGATAGAAAAGGTTCGGCATTTTGCCATTCCGTTTCTCCAGGGATAATGCTCCAAAAGCAAGGTAGTAAACAGTTTTGGTTATTATTAGTTAGTTCTAAAACGAAAGACTTAATATCATCAGTGGGGATTGTCGGCAGTATAACTGGTTCCTCTGTATACAGAATAAATGGAGTTGATATTGGAAAAACCGATGGAGTTGTGGAAGGGACGATTAATGGTTTTGCTGTCATTGTAGGGCGCAGTGTTGGATCCGTGACAAGTGGAGTGACTGCTACGTTAATTACACTTGGACTTGGAGATGGTGTCAACGCGGATATATTGCAACTAACCAAGAATAAGATTACACCATATGCAAATAAGCATTTTATTAGCTTCATTGTAAATACCTCTTTAACCCTAACGAATCTTTGCGTTCGGTAATTTAACGTTTAAGTGATTTGGAAATCTCACAATAGTTGTTTCTAAAGCAGTATTATCGCATCGTTCATGGATGTGTGAGCGCAATATCCACCAACAACGGCATGTTATCTGCCATAAAAGTTGAACGATCTGTACCTACCTGAGAAACTTCCCATGCGTTAGAGGTCCAGCCAAGATACATGTCAGCCCAAATTTCTGAATGAGCCGTTCCGGCATCTCCAACACTTTGTTGCCATGATCTTGGAGATTCCTGGTTACTCGCGAAACCATAATTCAGTCTTGAATTTGTGCCCCGACTTAAATTGGGATTATCGATTATGGCTTTGTCAAGCAGGTCTATGGGTGTGCTATCACCAACAGCATGTACAAAAGCATGACCCAACTCGTGTCTGGCCCAGTGGGATTTGTTTGTAATAATGTCGGCATCTGTATAAACCGTTATCAAGTTACGACTCTCAGTTCTTGCGCCACATGTTGAAATACTGTTTCGTGCATCACCTGCACAAGAACCACCAGTACGATTAAATGTTACAGAGCCGTGATAAACAAGCTTGAATGCTTCCTCACCTGAAAGATACCAGCCAGGATGCTGTTCATTAATAATTTCAGCCAGGGCATTACCAGTTATTTGCGCACCTGCCGTTATTTGCACCTGGTCTGCACCAGACCAGCCATTGCCAGTAAAAGTCACCATGGGACCTTTTGGTATAGTTGGCACTTTTGGCATTGGAACACATTGTCCCGATTGTGTGAAATTAACGCATTCGCGGTGCCCCGTGGGGTCGATCAGGTTGAGGGGTGAATTTCGGGTGTAGCTGTACCTGTTCAGGGACTGTGGGTTGGTGGGGTTGGGCACTATCGTGTCGGCGCTCAGGAAGCGGCCCAGGCCCGGCGCGTAAAAACGCGCGTTGTAATACAGCAATCCCATCTCCATATTTTCCTTCTGCCCTGTAAAACCCCGGTCGGTGATGGCGTTGGGGCCGCCGCTGCGGTAGCCGCCAAAGGGCAGGTAGCGGGTCTCGTTCACCTTTTGGCCGCCGCTTGTCACCAGGGCGCTGGCGCTGCCCAGACCTGTGCTGAGCAACGCCGAAGCATGGTCGCTGTACAAGTAGAACAGCCCGTTGTTCGTCGCCAGCGGGCTGCCCGCCACCCGCACGGCAATCGCCTGCCCCGCCAGGCTGTACGTGCTGCGCTGAATGGTCGTTTGGCCGGATGTTGGTCCGTCTAGCGGGACAATCACCACGGCCAGGGGCAGGTCGAACCCATACCCTATCTGCACTGTTACTGAGCGGCTGGTGGAACCGCTGATGTTGCTGCACGTCAGGCTGTAGGTGCGGCTGCCACTGTTAAAGCCTTTGAAGTTCTGGCTGCCGTTCAGCGGCTTGCTGCCGGACCAACTGCCGCCGGCTTCGCAAGCGAAGGCGTTGCTTGCCTGCCACTGTAATGTGAAGGCGGTATTGGGGGGAATGGTAACGGCCGTTTGCCAATTGGCCGTCAGGGTGACTATTGGCGTGGTCGCGGCGACCGGCCATACTTCTTCTTCGTAGGTGGGGAAGGGGGTGTAACGGATACGGCAGTCGGGCTGCACCGTTTTCACCCGCTGGCCGCTGGCGTCGTAGGCAAAGCTTTGTCCGCCGGAAACGGCCGTGACCGCCTGGGGCTGGCTGTCGTAATCATAATCAAGGGTCAAGCCGTTTTCAGTCCGGTAATCCATATTGCCCAACACCACCCGCTAACTGTGAATGAGACAACGGCCGTTCCCACCCACCACCCGGCTAAATTTGATGAACTGTGGGCAGAACGGCCGTTCCCCCCCCCATCCCCTGGCTAAACTTGATGAACTATGGGCAGAACGGCCGTTCACCCCCACCTGGAAAATTCCGTAAACTGAGGGCAGAACGGCTATTTCCATCCTACACTGATTTTCTTCCGTAAGGTAGACGCCATCCAGAAAATTGCAACACCCCAAAATTATTATGGTACCCAACTAAAGGTTATCCGTGCGATGGATTCATCCAAATCAAGTTGATTGAATATAACTTCGCTACTTGCAGGACAGTCCATCTTTTCGCCCGATGTTGAATAAAAACATAAATCTACCTCGTTAGGTGACACAAATAGACCTTGTAGAAAACCCAGGTGGTTGCTATCTGGTAACCAAATTTTCTCGTTTGTTGGATCCGAATAGGGATTTAAAGCAGGAAACATCTGTGCAGTAAACAGATCGAAGAAATCGTTTGAAAACTGCAATAGCTTGCTAGAATCTTGCAATTTCCAAAAGAGAAAATCTCCGTTGGGTGACCACCGCACCAATTGTGATCCAGGAACACCTTCAGCTAACTTGACCACTTCCCTCGTATCAAGGTCAATCACCCATAAAGGAGTTTCGTTTGGCAGGCCTGCTGCAACAGCGAGGTGCTTCCCATCTGGATGCCAGGAAATACTACCTGCATATAGTTCTGGAGTAGTTAATACCAGACTAGGCCTTATTATTCTTGTCGTATTGCTTTGATACACACCTTCGAGTCCAGATATAAAAACCAATTCGTCTGGATTGATGGGTGACCAACTTATATCGTGAATACGTGAACCTAATTGTTTGGAGTCACCATTGGCAAACAAAACATAACTCCATATTGGCTCGTCCAGCAGAACATCACGTTCCCATTCCTGAAAAATCAGAGCTTGCTCATTTGGAGACCATGATTGCAAAGTTATGCCATTCCAGGCTTCACGACGGCCTTGCCGATCTACATGCTTTATTGAGAAATTACTACTCCATTGATTGGTTTCTTTGGTAACCATATCCATAACCCAAATACTGGCAGTATCCTCTTCATACCGAATATATGCCATGTAACGACCCGTCGGAGAAACAAGAGGCTGAGTAAGTCCAATGCCCTTTTCTTGTAAAAGCAATTCAGGCTCGAATTCAGGGGGGCTTAACAACCAAAGAGTTGACTCATTGGTGTCTTTATTAGCAGCTACACTGACAACAACTTTTCCACTGAAATCAAAAGATATAGATTCATCGTTAGGGGTAGAGGTTGCCGAAAGGGTAGCTGTTGTGATATTAACGTTAGTTGTGGGATTAGGTATTGGCGTAAAGGTAAGTAATAAGTTGGCATCTATAGATTGGGTGGTCGATACCAATGTATTTGGTGTGGTTGTAACCTTTATCTCTCCACCTACCCGAGGTTGGGGTGTTCGACTAGACACTAAAGAACCTGAGTCCTGTGTTTCACTTGGCACACATGAAAGAAGCACCCCAAACAAGGTCACAATAAATCCAATTTGTAAAAGTCCCTTGAAACATATATTTTGGTATTGTCGAATATTCATATTAGCATCCTCAAGGTAAAAGACCATACCGACTCAACAACTCAAATGCAGTCCCTTGAGCGATAGGATTGTGAAAATAAGCTGGCCCATTAAGACCGTCCCCAAGTGGCGGTGGATCAGTATCATGTGCATAGTTCTGACTCCTGCTCCAGCGCGGTCTTCTATTTGCCGCTGTGGCCGGCCTCCTGGCCGAGCCACACCCCGCTTGCAAGTCACCAAACCGCCAGCCCAACGGCCGTTCCGTTGGCGGCGCAGGTGTGGCAGTGGAGGTGGGTGTGGGGGAGGAAACGGCCGTTGTACATCCCACCACCCCCACCACCATCCAGGCCAAACAGCCCAACAAAATGCGTCTGTTGCTCATTCCCCCTCCCCAAACCTTTGCATCAAGCAGATTCTGGCGCTTCCATCCAGGCCGGTTTTAAATCGTAATACAAAACGTCGGGGTCAATATCCGCCCCGTTTGCCCAGGCAATTGTGCCCCCTTCGATTTTGACATCTCGAAATAACGCCGGATTCTCGCGCAATGATTCAAAAATCGGGCCTTGCATCATGGGTTCCAAATCTACCACTTTGCTAACGCCATCTTCAAACGTGAGTCGCATTTTCAATTCCTGCTGTGGCGCTGCTTTGATGACTCTAACGCGCTTGCCTAACCTGCCCATCATAGCATCCTCTCATTCCAGCGGTTCAATGCTTGCCAACGGCCGCATTTGAACCGCCAGATCCCAGTTTTCCCGTAGTTCATCTCTGTAAAAGGTAGCCCATTCAACAACCATGCTGTGCGCTCGTCTTGGCAATTCGCCCCGCAAAATCTCAAGTGTTTCGATGGTATAAACCGCTTCAAACTCACCGTACTCCGCATGGAAATGAGGTGGCGCATGGTCATTAAAATACATGTAGATTACAATGCCAAAAAAACGGCTCACTTGTGGCATATTTGACCATCCTTTTTTACATTATATGCCAGGAAGCAAGAAACCCAGAGGCCTGCTTCATCTCAGTCTCTACTCTCCAATCCCCCGATCTCCCCCACGGCCGTTGCCCGCGCCTTCTTCTCATTCACAAACAACAACAAAATCAGACCCACCAGCAAAAAGACGGCGATGGACAAAATCGCCATGCGCTGGCCGCTCTGCTCCGCCAGGACCACGCTCTGCCCCTGCGCCGCGTAATACAACGCCATCTCCGCCGCAATCCAGCCATACACCGCCGGACCAATAAACGACGACGTGCGCCCGGCGACGGCAAAAAAGCCATAAAATTCGGCCCCCTGTCCCGGCGGGGCAAAAACAGCCACCATCGTCCGGCTAACCGACTGCGCCCCGGCCATCGCCACCCCGGCCACCGCGCCGATAATGAAAAACGCGGTCCGCGTCTGGGCAAAATAAAGGGCAAACACCACCCCCATCATCAGCAGCAGCGAGACGATCAGCGAAGGCTTGCCGCCCATGCGGTCCATGATGTGCCCAAAGGCAAACGCGCCGATCACGTTGGTGGCCTGTACCAGGATGACAAAAATGATCAGGTCTTGCTGATTCATGCCGAACAGCACCGCGCCGATGATGGCCGCAAAATCCAGGGCCATGATGATGCCGTCGTTGTAGATGAGGTAGGCCAGCATGAATTTGAGGAATTCGCGAAAACTACCGGCCGTGCGGATGGTTTTGCCGAGCTGCTTAAAGGCCACACTCAGGTAATTTTCGCCGGGGGGCAGCGGTTTGGCCTGGGCGCGCTCCGGCAGCCAGAGGAAGAGAGGGATGGCGGAAAGGGCAAAGAACACGGCCGTTATCACCAACGTAATCCTCACCACCAGATCGCCCGACATCGCCAGCACACCCTGCTGCTGCAACACAATCAGCGGCAGCACAATAACCAGGCAAATAATGCCCCCAGCCGTGCCCACCGCCCACCCATTGCCGGAAATGCGCCCCATCTCCTCCGGCGCAGCAATCTCCGGCAGCAGGCCATCATAAAAAACCTGCGCGCTGCGGTAGCCAATCTCCGCCAGGATGAAGAAACCCATGCCGATGGCCACCTGCCCCGGCGTGGCAAAAAACAGCCCGGCCGTAAACACCACCGTCATGACGGTGTAGAAGGCCAGCAGCCGCTTCTTGGCCGCCGAAAAGTCGGCGATGGCCCCCAGCACCGGCGAGGTGACAGCCACGACGAGCATGGCAATGCCCACGGACAGCCCCCACAACCGCGAGCCTTCCGCCCCGCCCACGATTGTTCCCTGAAAATAGGCCGAATACACGGCCAGCAGCACCACGGCCGCATACGCCGAGTTGCCAAAATCGTACAAATACCAGGCCCAACGCTCCCGCCGCGTAGACGCCGCCGGGGTGGTGGTTACAGAAGTCGCCATTTTTCCTCCTTAAACGAATGCGGAGTGGGGAGTGCGGAGTGCGGAATGTGACCAGAAAATTCCGCACTCCGTACTCCCCACTCACAATTCAAATGCCACTTTAACCGATTGATACGTTTTTTTGTCGATGGCGACCTGGAAGGCGCAGCGGTATTCGTCCAGCGGAAACCGGTGCGTCAGCAGCGGCTCCACCTGGAATTTCCCGTCCCGCATCCAGCGCATCGCCAGATCAAACGTTGACAGGCTCTCCCCTTGCCAATCAACCACGTCGTGGCCCACCGCCCCCAGCAAATCCACCTCCTGATACCAGATTGGCGTCGCGTCCAGCCTCATGCGGTGCAGGTTGACGCCCACCAGCACCACCGCGCCGCCCGCCCGTGTCCAGCGCAAGGCATTGTTTAACGTGGCCTCGCTGCCCACCACATCATACACGATGTCAAAACCGCCCAGCAGCATCCGGTTGTCGCCGCGCCCGACGTAGAGGCTGGCCCCGGTCAGGTTGGCGGTGGCGGCGTAGCCATCCTCGTGGGCGAAGATGATGTGCTGCGCGCCGAACTGCCGGGCCAGGTCGGCCTGCCAGGGGTATTGGGCAACGGCCGTTATCTCGCACCCCGTCTCCAGCCCCGCCAACGCCTGAATCAGCAGGAAACCAATCGGCCCCACGCCGTACACCAGCACCTTGTCGCCCGGCTGCGGGATTTTGCGCCAGGCGGCGTGGATGGCCACGGCGCACGGCTCCGTGAAGATGGCCTGCTCGTCGCTCAGACCAGCCAGCACCGGCACCAGCGCCGCCGCCGGGCTGATAAACGTATCGCCAAAGCCACCGCCGATGGGCGCGTGGGCCTTCGGCTCTGAGGCGCGTTGGCACAACACGCGATGGCCGCGACGGCAAGGCGGGCAGTAGTCGTTTTCTGGCCGGCCGCGGGCGCGGCAGTCGTCGGCGCGGCCCCAGCGCACCACGCGGTCGCCCAGGTGCAGCCCCGGCGCGGAATCGGGATGCACTTCCACCACCTCGCCCACCATCTCGTGGCCCAGGTAGATGCGTTTGTGCGAGGGCAGGGCCACCGGGGCCACATCCAGCCCGGAATCGACAAAAATCTGGTGCAAATCGCTGCCGCAGATGCCGCACAGCCGGTTGCGCACGCGCACCCAGTTGGCCGCCGGCAGCGGCGGATCGGCCATCTGTGCCAGCCGCAGCGACGACGTGGGCGCAAAATAAGCCGCCGGACTGAGCTTGCCCAGCAGCCGGGTCAAGATGATGTGGGGGACGGAGATGTCGAGGTACATTGTTTTCATAGGAAAGTGGGAGATTGGAGATTGGAGATTGGGGCGTCTCGCGCAATCTCCAATCTCCAATCTCCAGTCTCAAATGATCAAAGAAACACCCAACACCAATATCAACCCCGTCACCAGTTTGCGGAATTGGGCTTTGTTGATTTTGTCGTCGAGGCGGGCGGCGGTGAGGATGCCCAGGAAGAGGGCGGGGATGGCGACGAGGTAGAAGGTAAGCACGGCCGTTGTCACATGCCCCAGCACCACATGCCCCGTCACCACCAGCATGCCTTGCAGCAGAAACAAGGCTTGCAGCACGGCGCGAAACTCGTCGCGCGGCCATTGGCGCAGCGAGCCATAGACGATGACCGGCGGGCCGGGCACGTTATAGGCCCCGCCCAGGCAGCCGGAGATAAAACCCACGCCGTACCCCCAACCGGTAGGCACGACAAAGGCGAGTGTCGGATTGAGGAAGGCATAGAGCGCGTAAATAATGAGGAGAAAACCGAGGAGGAATTTAACGGCCGTTTCCGGCACACTCACCACCACCCACAAGCCCACCGGCACGCCCAAAGCCGCCGCCAGCGCCAGCCGCTTGAGTTCGCCCAGGTTCAGCGATTGGCGGTAACGCGCCAGATTGACTGCATAGAGGGTTATGGCGATGAGCGAAACAAGGGGAACGGCCGTGCCCAACCCCATCACCAGCGTCAGCAAAGGCATCACCACCAGGGCAAAGCCAAACCCCGACAGAGTTTGCATCAGTGCGGCCAAAAAAACGATGGTTGCCAGAAGAATAAAAGTCATCGAAGCGCCAGGCTGGGTTAGATGCTGTTTTCAAAGCCTGGCTGTGGCGAGGGGACATCGGTGGATTAAAAGGGAATAGGCGCCAATGGACAGGCTGCGGTTGAAGCGGCCACAAAAACCTGTGGCCGCATAGTGAGAAAATTATACTGGCAAACAGCCAATGATCCAGATGAAATTTTTTGGTTCGGGAGGCGAGGGAGATTGGCGATTAGAAATTAGAGACTCTCCAATCTCCAGTCTCCAATCTCCCCAAAAATCACGGGTTCATGCGATTCAATGTGCGCGGGAAGGGGCTTGCCTGGCGGATATGCTCGATACCACAAATCCAGGCCACCGTACGCTCTAGACCCAAACCAAAGCCGCTGTGCGGCACGCTGCCATAGCGGCGCAAATCAATATACCACTGGTAATGCTCTTCCGGCAGTTGGTGGCGCTGGATCGCCGCCAGCAGCACTTCCGGGTCGCTCATGCGCTCGCTGCCACCGATAATTTCGCCGTAACCTTCGGGGGCCAGCAAGTCTACGCTTTTGCACACTTCCGGCCGGCCGGGCCACGGTTCCATGTAAAACGCCTTCACCTGCGATGGGTAGCCATACACAAACACCGGCTTCTCAAACTGCTGCGTGAGATAGGTTTCGTGCGGTGAGCCAAAGTCGTCGCCCCACTCTATGTTGAGCTGCTCTTTGATTTCCGGATCATCCGTTGCTTCGCGGATGGCGTGGATGCGCTCGATAGCCTCGTCGTAGCTGATGCGCGGGAAGGGAGGCTTGATTTTTTCCAGCGCCGTCAGGTCGCGCTCCAGGTAGGCCAGTTCGCTGCGCCGTTTCTCCAGCGTGGTCTGCACCACGTAACTGACAAATTCCTCCTCCAGCGCCATCAAATCATCCAGGTCGCAGAAGGCGATTTCCGGCTCGACCATCCAGAACTCGGCCAGGTGGCGGCGGGTTTTGGATTTTTCAGCGCGAAAAGTGGGGCCAAAGCAGTAGACTTTGCCGAAGGCCATGATGTCGGCCTCGTTGTAAAGTTGGCCGGTCTGGGCCAGATACGCCTTTTCCTCGAAATAATCTACCTGGAACAAGGTGCTGGTGCCTTCGGCGGCGGCGGGGGTGATGATGGGGGTGTCGATATTGAGGAACCCTCGGTCATCCAAAAAGTCGATGATGGCGCGCTTGATGGTGGCGCGCACGCGCATGACCGCCCACTGCTGGCTGGAGCGCAGCCAGAGGTGGCGGTTGTCCATCAAAAATTCCACGCCATGTTCTTTGGGGGTGATGGGGTAGTCGCTGACATCTTGCAGTACGGTGACTTGCTCGATGGCGATTTCGTAGCCGCCGGGGATGCCTGGGGCACGGCCGTTTTCCTTTACGGTCCCGGTCACCACCAACGACGACTCCTGCCCCAGCCGCTTGAGCGTCTCAAACAGCTCTTCGCCGATTTCCGGCTGGTAGGCGACGCCCTGGCAAATGCCTGTGCCATCGCGCAGACGGACAAACATCAGTTTGCCTTTGCGGGTGCTGGCATACAGCCAGCCTTTCAACGTGACCTGCTGACCCACAAAGTCAGCGATTTTTTCGATGGTAAATTCGTTGCTCATGGTTTTCTCCCAATGCGGTTTCGGTAAGCGATTGTACCACGTTCAGCCAACCCGCGTCATGTACCGCTCTCCAAAAATCGGGCAGGCATCATACCGGTTGGCGCGGAAAACTTTATGAAATTCTCACATAATGCCATTGACCATTGCGTAGTAGTTGTTTAGAATATGACTATTAGTCATAAAACAAACAACTAGGTTGGATGATGGATCTATTAGCGGACTTAATCAAAATTGGATTTACGGAATATGAAGCAAAAGTTTATCTGGCCCTCCTGCGGGAGTATCCGGCCACAGGCTACCAGCTCAGCAAAGAATCGGGTGTTCCCCGCTCGATGGTATATGAAGCGCTGAAGCGGCTGCACGGCCGTGGCGCAGCCCTAGAAACAGTCGAAGATCGGTCTACCTTATACCGCCCCCTGCCGCCTCAAATCCTATTAGACAGACATCAGTCCGAGCACCAACGCCTGCTCAAGGATTTGGAACAAGGTCTCAATACTTTATACACATCCATTGCCGACAATCGCGTCTGGGCGATCAGCGGACGCACGGCCGTTCTCGCCTATGCCGCCAAACTCATCCGCGAAGCCCAGACCGAGCTATTTTTGGTTCTCACCGATGAAGACCTGGCCGCCTTGCGCCTGGACATCATCGCCGCCGCCGAACGCGGGTTGGAAGTAAACACCCTGCTAACCGGCAGCGGCACCCTAAATTGCGGCCGCGTCGCCTACCATCCGCCGCTAGAAAGCGAGCTGCAAGGCCTCACGGCCACGCTGCTCGTGCAAATAGATGAAGTTGAAGTGCTGATCGCCAGCGCCAGACCACATCATGAAACCACCGCCACCATCACCCGCAATCAGGATTTGGTACTCATCGCGCGGCAGTTTGTCTGGATGGAAATGTTCACCCAGCGCATTTATGCCCAATTGGGCGCAGACCTGTTAACTCGCCTGGACCCTGAAGATCGTGAAATCTTCGCCAGCCTGGGTTCGCATTAAACAGTGCTGCCCTCCCGAAGGCGAAGAGACGGGGACTACCTCTGGGGGTCGCCTTCGGGAGTTTTTTTATAAACCACAAGGATCAAACCAATGACACAAGATACGATTGAACTATCTCCCGGCAAAATAAAACAATCCGCCGATACCGGCGAAAGTCTGTTTCAACAACTACAAACCAAATTCCCGGCGCAGCGCGTTGAATTGATTTTTACCATCATCACGTTTATCACCATGATGGCCGGTTTGGCGGCCGATTGGTTGGAAGCGCCAAGAGTGTTCGCCACGGTGTTTTATACCATTGCCTACATTACCGGCGGTACTTTTGGGGTAATGGCCGGGCTGGATTCGCTGCGTCACTTCACCATCGACGTAGATTTGTTGATGGTTCTGGCGGCGCTTGGCGCTGCCCTGGTGGGCGCGCCGTTTGAAGGCGCGATGCTGCTCTTCCTATTCTCGCTGTCTAACGTGCTGCAAGCCTATGCCATGGATCGCACCCGTAACGCCATCCGCGCCCTGATGGCCTTGCGCCCCGCCGAAGCAACCATTCGCCGTGACGGCCAAATGGTCACGCTGCCCATCGAAGAAGTGGGCGTTGGCGACCGCATGTTTGTGAAACCGGGCGAGCGGCTGGCTTTGGACGGCCGTATCATCGAAGGCCGCAGCAGTTTAGACCAGGCCGCCATCACCGGCGAGTCTATTCCTGTGGCCAAAGAGCCAGGCGATAACGTCCTGGCCGGCAGCATCAACCAGCGCGGCAGCCTGGAAGTAGAAGTTACGCGGCTGGCCGAAGACACCACCCTGGCCAAGCTCATCAAAATGGTGGAAGAAGCCCAGGGGCAAAAGGCGCAAACGCAGCGCTTCATTGAAAAAGCGGAGCAGTATTATGCCCTGGGCGTGATTATCATGACGGCCGTGGCCATCGTCTTGCCTCTTTTCCTCTTAAAAGAGCCATTCAACGTCACATTTTATCGCGCTATGACCTTAATGGTCGCCGCGTCACCCTGCGCCATCGTCATCAGCACTCCGGCCACCGTGCTGTCGGCCATTGGCAACGGCGCGCGCAAAGGCGTGTTATTCAAGGGCGGCGTTTACGTGGAACGCGCCGCCGACATCAAAGTGATCGCTTTCGATAAAACAGGCACGCTGACCGAAGGCAAACCGCGCGTAACCGATATCGTGGTCTGCGACGCCCATTGGGACGGCGACGAAACCGACCTGCTGCGATTGGCGGCGGCCGTGGAAGCCAAATCAGAGCATCCACTGGCCCAGGCGATTGTAATGGCGGCACAGGCGCGCGAGATAACGCTGCCCGAGGCCACTGCTTTTCATTCAGAAACGGGGTTGGGCGTGCGGGCAGCAACCGACGGCCGTCAGATTGCCGTTGGCAACCGCCGGTATTATGCCGATTGGGTAATGGATGGGCTGGAAAACGCAACGGCCGTGCTGGAACAATTCCAGGATCAGGGCAAAACCTCCGTCATTATTGCCGACATCACCGAAACCACCCGCCGCGCCCACGTTCTCGGCGTCCTGGCCATCGCCGATGTGCTGCGCCCCGACGTAGCCGACGTCATCAAACGCCTGAAAAACCTGGGCGTCGAACACGTCGCCATGCTCACCGGCGACAATCAGCGCGTGGCCGCGGCCATCGCCCGCCAGGCCGGCGTCGACGCCTATTACGCCGAACTCCTGCCGCAAGACAAAATGCAACTCCTGCAGCGCCTGACCAACCAATACGGCCCGGTGGCCATGGTCGGCGACGGCGTGAACGACGCCCCCGCCCTGGCCACGGCCGAAATCGGCATCGCCATGGGCGCCGCCGGCACAGATGTCGCCCTGGAAACAGCCGACATCGTCCTGATGAGCGACGACCTGAGCAAAATCGCTTACGTCATCGGTCTGAGCCGCAAAACCCGCAAAACCCTGGTGCAAAATCTGGCGTTTGCCATCGGCATGATCATGGTACTCATTGCCTCAGTCTTGGGGTTTGGTCTGGCGCTGCCGCTAAGCGTAATCGGACACGAAGGCAGCACCGTCCTGGTGTCATTAAACGGCCTGCGGCTGCTCAGATACAAAGGCGAATAACCCAATCTGCTGGCAGTTCCTGCTCGCCCAGCATTTCCCCAACATCCCGATCCCCAAATTGTCTGCGGGGTCGGGATGTTTTGTTTGGTGTGCCAAACCAATCCGTTCAGCTTCTTACGCCATCAAACAATGAATCACCCGCTCATGCAAACCGTCCTGACCAGCAGCGCCAAGAACGGTTCCGCCTATACAACCTGTTCAAAAAATGGCAAAGGTGATGTATGATGGAAGGTAAGGGAGTGACAAATAAATGGTGTTATGGATCCGAAACTAGGTTACAACTTTTACCCAGGCCCCAGTCAATTTGGCGGCGAAAAATTCGACGCTCTCTTGAGCAGTAAGCCAACCCAGACCCATTTTGATCCGGAAAAACTTCATGTCCAGGTGGGCGCAATGCGGGGAGTGCAATGGCTGGAAATCCACCATCCCTGGCGGCAGGCAGCAGATTATCATGTGTGCCCCGGGCGCATCTTGTTGAGCGACCGCCTGCAAAAGCGCGTGGAGGTTTTTACTCTGGGCGGGCAGCTTCATATTGTCAATGACGAAACCCATACCCATTGTGTTTTTACGTCCTCGGCCCCTTTTCTCGATCTGGTCACCAGCCAATCGATCTCTACGCTGCTGGCGAATGAAGTGGAAATATTGTTGGCGCGGCAGCGCGCGGCGCGTAATTTACGGTTGAGCGGTGAATTTGATGCTCTTCTGCTGCAAATAGAGCCGCAAGCGTTGTATATTTGCTGCCTGAGCCAAATTCGGGAAAAATTCAAACGCTACCCTGCTTATAACGATTCGGTTATGCAGCACTTTAAGCATCGGCTTGATGTGGAAATCAGCCGGTTGGATGATGAAGGCGTATGGCCTTCGGTTGTCCCAGAATTGGGCGCGCTTATTTAGGTTGAAGATGGACATCTGGCCGTTTCAGATGGTATGATACGCCCCGCATCAGGATAACGGCCGTGCCCCAATCCATCTCTTTTCCCGGCCGTTACAAGGAAACCATATGGCTCAAATTCACTACCCTGGCCCAGAAACCATTCAACGCGTCGTCTTACCCAACGGCCTCACCATCCTGGCCTATGAAAACTTTGCCAGCGAATCCATCGTCATCGAAGGGTTGGTACGCGCCGGGGCCTTGGGCGAAAGCGCCGACCGCGCCGGTTTGGCGGCCTTCACCGCCGCGCTGCTAGACCGGGGCACGACCCGGCGCAGCTTTGCGGAGATCTACGAAGCGGTGGAGTCGGTGGGCGCGGACATTTCTTTTAGCAGCGGCCGCCATACCAGCGATTTTGGGGCTGCCGGATTGGTGGAAGACGCAGACCTGATGTTGGCCCTGTTGGCTGAATCCCTACGTGAGCCAGATTTTCCGGCGCAGCAGGTGGAACAGGTACGCGGCCAAATTCTGACCAGCCTGGTGATTCGCGCCAACGATACTGGCCGGATGGCGCGTCTGGCGTTTCATGACTTGTTGTATCCGGAGCATCCATACGGCCGTTCCGCCACCGGCTACCAGGAAACCATTCAAGCCATCAACCGTGACGAGATCGCCCAATTCCATCACGATTATTTTGGGCCGCAAGGCATGATCCTGACGATTGTTGGCGCGATGAAAGCCGAAGAGGCAGTGGCCAAGGTAACGGCCGTCTTCGGCGACTGGCAAAATCCGCAGCAAAAACCATTGCCCGCTATTCCATCTATTGCACGGCCGTCGTCACTCATCCGCGCCCACGTCCCCATGCCCGACAAAGTACAATCCGACATTTTGCTCGGGCTGCCCGGTCCCTTACGCGCCGCCCCCGATTACCTGGATGCCAGCCTGATGAACACTGTTTTGGGCGTTTTTGGCATGATGGGGCGCATTGGCCAAAGCGTCCGCGAAGAACAAGGGCTGGCCTATTACGCCTACAGCCAACTGCAAGGCAGCCAGGGACCCATGCCCTGGTTTGCCGGCGCCGGCGTCGCCCCGGAAAATGTGGCTCAAGCCATCGCCGCCATCCGCGCCGAAATCGGCCGGATACAAAACGAAAAGGTTCCGGCCGAAGAATTAGCCGACAGCCAGGCCTTCCGTATCGGGTCTATACCGGTGAGCCTGGAGACAAACAGCGGCCTGGCCAGCGTGATCACCGACCTGGAAATGCACGGCCTGGGACTGGATTATTTGCAGCGCTTCCCAGACCTGGTACGCGCCATCACCCCGGAGCGCGTGCAAGCCGCCGCGCAAAAATATCTCAGCACAGAGCAGTTGGCCGTGGCCATAGCCGGACCAGAAAGCAGCGATTAGGGGTTGACATGTTAGCCAGCGGCGTGGATATTATTGAAGTTGCGCGACTTGAACAAAGCATAGCCCGTCATGGTCAGCGATTTTTGGATCGCGTATTTACGCCGCAAGAACAGGCAGACTGCGCCGGACTACCAACCAGTCTGGCCGGGCGATTTGCAGTCAAAGAGGCTGTGGCCAAGGCTTTGGGAACGGGCATTGGCGATATTCGCTGGGTAGATGTGGAAGTGGTGCGCGCCGAAAACGGCCGTCCCCTGCTACGTTTGCACCATCAAGCAGAAGCGACGGCCACACAGTTAGGCTTGCACGAATGGTCGATCAGCATATCCCATACAAATACAGTGGCGATCGGATTCGCTGTGGCAGTTGGCCGCCAACCATAACACGAGGAAAGATATGAGCACCTGGACAGCAGATGACAATACGGTAATCAATTACGAACTGTACGGCAGCGATTCCGCCAGAGAGACCCTCTTGCTGCTGCCAGGGTTATTGGGGTCTATCAGCCGGCAATGGTCAAATTTTGTCCCGCTGTTATCGCCTGATTTTCGCGTGGTGTTGATGGATTTGCGCGGACACGGCCGTTCGGGCAACAACGCCCCCTCCCTACAAGCCGAGCGGATGGTCAAAGACATTGTCGGGCTGTTGGATGCGCTGCAGATTACGGCCGTGCACATCGCCGGATATAATTTGGGCGGCTATCTCGGGTTACAACTGGTTCTCAGCCAGCCGCGCCGTGTCCAGACACTTCTTATGCACGCCTCCAAGTTTTATTGGACCCAGGAAGCGGCCGCCAAAATGCGCGCGCAGCTCGATCCTGACGATCTGGCGGCCAAAGTGCCCACCTATGCCGACCAGCTTGTGCAAGAGCATGGCGGCCGTCAATGGCGCATCCTCGTGCGGCAGGCTGGCGATCTCATTTCCTATCTGGTCGATCATGGCCTGACCGAAGGCATGATCAAACGCGTTCAGACGCCAATCCTGGTTAGTGTTGGCGACCATGACGAGTTGATCCCGTTGAATGAAGCCCAACGCCTGAGCCGCATGCTGCCAAACGGCCGTCTTCTGGTCTTACCCGGCGTACGCCACCCTTACCAAACCATTCCCGTCGTCCCCCTCATCCCCATGATGCAAGAATTCCACCGCAGCGGCAGAAAGTAAATGACCACAAACAAACGACTCCTGGCTGTTTTAGCCCACCCCGACGATGAATCGTTCGGTCCTGGCGGCACGTTTGCCCGTTATGCCGCCGAGGGCGTCGATGTCCACATCGCCATCGCCACCGATGGCGTGGCCGGTTCTGTAGCCGAAGGCTTTGAAGACACCTTGCAAGACCTGGTAAACGTGCGCGCCAGAGAACTGGACGCGGCCGTAAAAATCCTCGGCGCGACGCTGCATAAATTAGGCTACCGCGACTCAGGCTACATCAACGATCCGGCCAATCACCACCCGGAAGCCTTTATCAACAGCGACGAGCGCGAGGCGGAAGGGCGGGTGGTGGCGTTGATTCGCGCCATTCGGCCGCAAGTGGTTATCACACACGATGAAACCGGCGGTTATTTTCACCCCGATCACATCCAATGTTGGAAAATTACAACAGCCGCATTTAGCGCTGCCGCTGATCCGCAGCAGTACCCGGAAATCGGCCCGGAACCGTATCAGGCGGAGCGACTCTATTACACGGCGTTTCCCAATCGCGCCGTAAAATTTTTTGCTTTTATGATGCACCTGCGCGGGCAGGACCCCACGCGCGCCGGACGGAACAAAGACATCGACTATACACGCCTGGGCATCCCGCCGGAAAAACTTCATGCCGCCATTGATTACCGGGCGTATTGGGATGTAAAAATGGCGGCCAGCGCTCAACATTCCAGCCAGGGCGGCGGCACCAACCGCAGCCGGATGTTCCCACCGTGGCTGCAAAAATGGCTGTTTGCCAAAGACACGTATATTCGCGCCGTCCCCCCTGCTCTTGCCGGTTTGCAAGAGACAGACTTGTTTGCGAACGGCCGTTAAACCCTGCCAGCCACCCCGCCGCAAACGCAGCCGGGGCAGTCAGGCTATCCGTGTCTCCAGCTAAACAGATTCTCGAACGCTTACCAAACCGGGTTGTTCGGGTATAATGGAATTTGGTCTGTATTGTGCATAGCAAGGAGGTTGTTATGAATTTTCGACGAGCGCTTCGTTGGTTTTTCTGGATCGTGGGCCTGATTACGGCCGTGGTGGCCGCCATTGCCGCCTTTTTTGCCAAACGCCTCATCAGCCCGCCACGCCAACCATTGTGGGCTTCTCCCGGCGACCTGGGCCTGACATATGATAACGTCCAATTTCCAGCGCAAGATGGCGTGCGCATTGCCGGTTGGTTTGTTCACGCGCCAGCCGAATCCACCCGTCAGGGAGCCACCATCATTCTGATCCACGGCTGGCCGTGGAACCGCCTGGGTGAAGCGGCCGACGGTTTGTTTGCCGATCTTACCGGCGAAAAAGCAGTGGACTTGCTGCGACTGGCCGTTGATTTGCACAGGGCTGGCTTTAACGTGCTGATGTATGACATGCGGAATCATGGCGAAAGCGCGGCTGCGCCGCCGATGGCGTTTGGCCAGGAAGAAGCCAAGGATTTGTTGGGCGCGATTGCTTATCTAAACGGCCGTGCCGACGTTTCCCCGGACCGCCTCGGCGTGATTGGGTTCTCCATGGGCGCTAACAGCCTGCTCTACGCCCTGCCGCAAACCGATCAGATCAAAGCGGCTGTGGCCGTGCAGCCCACCACAGTGGCCGTTTTTAGCGAGAAATACGGCCGTGATCTTCTTGGCCCGTTAGCCAACATTGTCTTACCGGTGACCGAATTTTTCTATCAGGCGGCTGGCGGCCTCTATTGGTCTGCTTACCGGCCTTCATTTGCCGCTACCGGGGCCGGAGCCACCCCCGTTCTGTTTGTTCAGGGCAATGATGATCCCTGGGGCGACGTTGAGGACGTGGCTCAAATTGCTGAGGCCACCCCAAACGCGCGTGGCCCGCTGTTTGTGGAATCCAATGACCGGTTTGGCGGCTATCAGTATTTAATTGACCATCCGAAGGTTGTGATTTCGTTTTTTGAACAGGAACTGCCAGAATAACTATAAGACCACAGAAGTTCGAGAAAACTTTTGTGGTCTTAATTCATAATTTCTGACCAGTGAATCGAGGCGGGGTTGTTGCTGCTGATGGTGTCTACGCCCCATGCAACAAGCGTGTGATAATCCCACCAAAACCCGCCAGGGCTGCATGCGTAGCCAGCGGCGTGAATGATGTCTACTTCTTCACGGGTGAGCAGGTCTGTGCGCGGGCTGAGGGCGTTAACATCAAACCCTTCGATGATAGACAGCGGGTTTAGCAGCCGCCCGCTAAAGATAAAACTGGTGGCAATGCGAGGGTTTAGCCGTTTTAAGCGCTGCAAAGAAACCTGATCAAAGCCCATCAAGACGATCTCTTCAACCATTTTGTGGTCCATAATCAATTCGACAACCGCCTGATCCAGCTCCGGCGAGAACACCGGCCCTTGTTTTAATTCAATTAACAGGGGGACACGGCCGTTTGCCCAGGTCAACACTTCATCCAACAGCGGCATGGTTGTGCCGGCAAAACGAGCATCAAACCCGCTGCCGACATCTAGCGTGCGCAAAAATTCGGCCGAATAATCGCCAATCATCCCCGGCAAACCAACTTTTGCGGCCAAATGCGTGTCGTGAAACACAATGATTTGCTGGTCGGCGGTGAATTGAACATCCAGTTCCAGCATGTCGGCGCCACCGGCCAGACCGGCCTCAAAGGCGGGAAAGGTGTTTTCCGGGGCTACCTCTAAGGCTCCCCGGTGTCCAATAAGAAGGGGACGGCCGTTTTTTCGCGCTCGTAAATCAAACACAGTTAATTCTCAAATCGTTCAACTTCGGCCAGCAAACGAGATGGCTTGCCGTCGAAATCGCGCCAGTCCAATTCATGACGAGTCAGCCGCAGCAGCACATCGGTTAATGCCGTATTCACCGGCATAGGAATGTGCTGCGCCACACCTGCCTTGGCAATCGCGCCGTTATGGAAAACAACTTCACTTTGCCCTTTGCCGGCCATCAGATCAATCTGGAACGAGGGCATTTTTTCGCCGCGCCCTTTGGCTACCAGGCTGGTCAGGATGGGCTTTAGAACCATTTTAGGCGCTCGACGCACGCCAAAAGCCAGGCGGCCGGCCGGCGAGCCGGGCAAATCAACCACATCTAGCTTGAGCGCATCCATAACTTTCAGCGTTTCGCGCAGCATCCGCACTTCCAGATCGAACATCACATCCGACTTATAGACGACGCCGGGCGGGCGGTTGAGAATAGCCGAAGTCGCATTACCGACTATGTTTAACAGCGCTTTGGACCATTTCATCGCTTCATACTCTTTGAAGGTGACGGTGGTAACGCCGGCTTTGTTGAGCAGGTTAACCCATTGATCGATGGGCTGACCCGTTTTTGCGGGGGCCAACCCCAGACCGCGGTCGCTACGTTCAACAACGATCTGGTCGGCCATTGGTTTGCTAACGGGCGTGGTGAGTGCGCCGACAATGATGCGCTGGGGGCCAAATTGGTCGATTAACGGCCGTTCCGCCCCAATGCCATTTTGCAACGTCAGAATGGGCGGTGGATCGGGGCAGAAAGCCACCAGATGATCAAGAGCTGATTTTAGATCGTAGGCTTTCATGCCCATGATGATCAGGTCGAATGCTACGTCGGGAACTAAAAATGTTTGGGCAATTGATGTGGTGGCAATTGGTTGAACGTTGAAGGAGTGATCACCTTCTCGAACGGTTAGGCCGTTGGTGTTGATGCTTTCGGCCGTCAGATCGCGCATTATCATGGTGACCTGATGTCCATCATGGGCCAACTGCGCGCCAATGTAGCCCCCCACTGCGCCAGCGCCGTAAACCAGAATTTTCATCAATCCTCCAATCGGCTGCCGATGAAATCGGGCCGGCCGCGCAAAAATTCGGCTGCCTCCAGAGCGCGTTTACCGGATAGCTGCACAGTTTGCAGGTGCAGGCTGCCACTGCCGGTGGCAATAACGGCCGTTTGGCCATCTTTACTGGGGAAAATTTGTCCCGGCGCGCCGGCAAGGTGATCCAGAGAGGGGCGGGCGACCAAAATTTTTAATGCCTGCCCCTGCCACAGAGTAAACGCGCCGGGCCAGGGGGTCATGGCACGAATATGGCGGTCGATGACAACGGCGGGTTGGGTCCATTGGATACGGCCGTCTTCTTTTTTGATCATGGGCGCGTAGGTGGCCAGGGCTTCATCTTGGGGCGTGGGGGCGAGACGGCCGTGCAAAATGTCGTCCAGGCGCTCGGCCAGCAAGGTTGCGCCCATTTCCGCCAGCCGATCATGCAGCGTCGCCGCCGTGTCCGTGGCAGTGATGGTCGTGGATTGGCAGACATAGACCGGACCGGTGTCCAGGCCGGGGTCCATGCGCATGAGGCAAATGCCGGTTTCGGCGTCGCCGGCCATCAGGGCGTGTTGGATGGGCGATGCGCCGCGCCAGCGCGGCAGCAGCGAGGCGTGAACATTAACACAGCCATGCGGCGGCAGGTCTAAAACGTGCGGCCGCAATATCTGGCCAAAGGCTGCCACAACGATAATGTCTGGCTGCCAGGCACGCAGCGGGGCAGCAGCTTCTTCGCGGCGCAGGGATTTGGGCTGGTAGACGGGAATACCGGCGGCTTCGGCCACAGCTTTAACCGGCGATGGCCGAAGCTGCTGCCCGCGACCGGCCGGTTTGTCTGGCTGGGTAACAACGCCCACAACGGTTTGGGTTTGGATTAGTTTTTGCAGACCGGGCACGGAGAAGTCGGGCGTACCCATGAAGACGATTTTGCTCATGGGGGCATTCTATCTGGGGAGACGGCCGTTGGCAAATTTGGTCCGTTTCACCCAGGCAACATTTGGAAAATGCCAGGACGCCGCCCCTCGCCGATAATCGAAGCCTATTGACTAGGACCCATTCGAACCATACAATTGCATTTTGTAGGAATCAATTGATTCCACTCTATGTATGGAGGAAAAACTCATGGATGATGAAATGAAAGACAATGACTTCCCCGAAATGGATCCAATGCCGGAAAAAGAAGAACCCCCTATGTTCAATGACTTAGGCGGGATGGATATGTCTGACGACGATAAATTGTGGGCTTTATTGGCTTATGTGTTAGCCCCGTTGGTTCCCGTCATCATTTTATTGATGGAAGATAAGAAGAAACGGCCGTTTATCCGCGCCCACAATGGGCAAGCCCTGGCCTGGGGGCTGATCAACATGGTTGCCGGAACTCTGCTCAGCACATTCTTGTGCGGCATTCCCTCCCTGGCGATCTGGCTCATTGGCTGCTACTGGGGCTGGCAAGCGTATCAGGGGCAAATGGTGACCATTCCTGTCGTCACTGACTTTGTTAAAAAACAGGGCTGGGCATAAATTCGTGTTTATTGCATGATTGTTTTGGATAGGGGCTGGTAAATAGACAAATTTACCGGCCCCTATTTGTGTATTTGTGTGTTGACGCTGTCTACCGTTGCTCTTTACAATAATAAAGACAACATGTTTATCAATTTACAGTAACAGGAGGCTTTTCAATGGATCTGGCTAAGGCATTTACCTATATCACAGAAGATGAACGATGGACAAGCAAATTACTCATTGCGCTTATTGTCACATTTTTCTCTTTCTTGTTCGTCCCCATTTTTTTCCTTATTGGCTATTCTGTGGCGATCACCCGCAATGTTAAAGCTGGCGTAGAAAAACCGCTGCCGGAATGGGATGATTGGGGCAAGTTGTTTATGGATGGCCTGTATGTTTTCCTGGCGCAGCTTGTTTACACCCTGCCGTTTTGGCTGTTGATATGTGTGGCGACGATTGTGACTGTTGTTGCCGGCGGCGCGCCTACGAATACTCAGGATTTTGCGGCGGCGGCCTTGGGAACTACGTGGCTGGTTATTTCTTGCCTGGGGTTCTTGTTTGCGATTGCTTTGTTCTTTATCAGCCCGGCGATTATTGTGCAATATGTGTTGACCGATGAGTTTGGTGCTTGCTTCCGGTTTGGCGACGTGTTGGGCATTGCCCGGCAGAGCATTGGCGACATTTTGATGGTTTTTCTGGCTACATTTGGCGCCGGGTTGGCGGTCAGTGTGGTGACTGGCGTTTTGGCAATTATTCCTTGCGTAGGCTGGATTTTGGCCTTTGTGATTAGTATGGCGGTTGGTCCGTATTTAACGGCCGTTACCGGCCATCTTTATGGACAAATCGCCGCCAAATTTAGCGGCAAATCGCCAAAATTTGTCGGTTAAATCTTTACCTATCACCTAAAAATGAAAGAGGCGCATCTGACAAAGATGCGCCTCTTTTTTATTTATTAGAGATGTCTGCGCGTTGGTTAATCTTGGGGCGGCAGGGTGTCCAGAACGGCCGTTACCTTTGCCGCATCTTCATGAACCACATGAACCAGTGGATACGTCTGCGTACCAAACTTGGTCAGGGCGACAGCGCCCAAACCAACAAAGGTAACAATCAGGCTGACCAGTCCTTCGCCAAATACGAAAGGAATCAGACCAAACAAACCCAGGCCAAAGGTCAGAATAAATGTGCCCAGCGCGCCTACAACCGCAGGACTCATCTTTTGCCGGTTGGTGCGGCGTACGAGCCATTGTCCCAGCAAATCGCCAGCCGCGATCCAACCAAGCATGACGGCAACGCCCAATCCGGCTAACAGCGCAAAGACCACCGCAAACCCTACAATGCCAATGCAAATGAGCAGCAGTACAGCCGAGAGAATGGCCAACAAGACAGCGATGGTTGGCACGGCAACGGCCGTCAGGAAACCAACTGTGCCGCTGGCCACGGGTTTCCGCTTGAGGGCCGATTCCACCTGGTTAAGGTGGCTGGGAGCCAGGGAGACCACGGCGAAGGCCAGGATGCTAAACAACAGGCTGCGGGCAATCACGCCGGCAAATTCGCCAAAGAAACTGGGGTCAGAGACTGGCGGAGCAGGCGGGACTGGGGGAACAGGCAGATCATCAATTTGCGGCGCGGCCAGGCCGTTGGCCAAACCGGCTAATCCAGCCAGGGGCAAGAAGTCTGGCAGACCGCCGACGTTGGTGCAGCCAAGTCCGCCGCTTGTATGGTCGTTGATGTCCCCGTTGAGGACAACACAGTCGCCATTGATGACGGCCGTTTCCGACGCATCCAAATCGCCGTTAAACAAAACCAGGTTGCCGTTGATCGTGCCCGAAATGTCGGCGTCGCCGTTGAACAAGACCACGTCGCCATTTACCGTGCCGTCTGCCTGAATTTCCAGATCGCCGTCCAGCAAGATCACGTCGTTGTTGACGCTTTCTCCCGTCTCCACGGTCTGATCGCCGTCCATAGGCGGCGCAGCAAAGGCAGCGCTGGCGGGAACGGCCGTTAACAATAAAACCAATACCAATACAAACAATATTCGCTTATTCATCGGATAACTCCCAATTAAGAAATTTGCTGCGGGCCAGGTTGGAAGATCAACTGCCGGGAAACACCACCCCAAATCGAGATAATGCCCAACAAGACCAACAACCACCCCACAATGGCAGGCTGCTGCACAATCATTTCGCCCAGTCCGGCAAGTAACGCAGCCACAACCGTGCCCATAACTTGCAGCGCATGTCCGATGGATTGACTAATACTACTCAGAATAGTCGGTTCGCTAAGAACAGGACCTAACACAAAAGCCAACCAGATGCCCAACAAAATAGGCAAAATACCACCCAACAACAATAATGCATAAATGGCGGCCATCGTCCAGATGCGCACGCGTCGGTTGGGCAGCCGCGCGAGCGTGCGTTGGGCAAAGTCTACAGCCGGGCTAAGCGCCGGCGTTGTTTGCAGCAATGTATGCACCGCCATAATTGCTTGCCATTCTTGCAAGCAGGGCGGACACGCGCGCAGGTGAGCTTCCAGCTCGATACGCCCGTCTTCTGCAAGCTCACCATCGAGCGCGTCCATCATTAAGAGATAAGTCTCTTCATGTTCCATAACCTTCTCCCTTTTCTCCTTGATTGTCATGAGACGGCCGTTAAGACCATAGAATCATTCATCGTGACCAAGCCATTTGCCTGACCTACCTCAGCCAGCAGCCGACGTGCCCGAAAAAGCCGTGATTTAATCGCGCTAACCGTCGTATCCATCATTTCGGCGATTTCTTCATACGACAGGTCATACCAATACCGCAGCACAACCGTCTCGCGGTAATCTTCCGGTAACTCGCTCAAAAGCGCCTGCACCATTTCCTGTTGTTGGTTCATGACCACTTGCGCCTCAGGTCCTTTAGAATTATCGGACATCAAAGCCGGATGGGGCGGCAGCGGCTCGTCAATAGAAAGCAGCAGCGCGCGTCGCTTGCGAATGATGTCAATGCAATAGTTCGAAGTAATTGAAAGCATCCAGGTGCTGAATTTATGCGCCGGGTCATAACTATCCAACCGTGTATAGGCGCGAATAAATGCCTCTTGGGCTGCTTCTTCCGCTTCGCCCGCATTGTTTAACATGCGGTATGCTAGGTTATAGACCGGCGTTTGATAGGCTTCTACCAGCTTGCCAAACGCCGCTTTGTCGCCTTGCCTGGCCTCATCAAGCCAAACTTGTTCTTCGTTCAAAGTTCAATCTCCTGACAATTCACCCATCAATACGCAGGGGTTGTGGGGAAAGTTGCAGCGATGAGAATGGATTTCTTGGGCAACTTGACATCTCTGCTGGCTGTTTTATAATCATCATACATCATATAAAAAGTAAAACGATGATCGGGACGAGTAAGTGTTTTGTTACTGATAGAGATTGACGGGCCATCGGCTGTAAGCCCTCATCACCAAACAGGCACAGAAAACCCCCCGGGAGTGATTCTCCGAAAAGGACAGGGCAAACTATGCGTTTGCTCTTTAGAGGCAGACTTATGAGTCTGCCTCATTTCCCTAATAAGAGAGTTCGGGTGGCTCCGTTAACGGCCGTTACAAGTGTAATCCATAGTTGTCTCTCATAAACCAATGGGGAGACGGATGGATTACAAAAGTTGGGTGGAACCGCGAGCGCCATCGCCCCAATGTGGGCCGTGGCGATTTTTATTTTAAATGTCAGGTCATCTATGGTCGAAAACGGCCGTAAGCAATCATATTTTACGGAGTTAACATGTCTACAGAAGAAGTCCCCTACGAACAATCAGAGCTGTACCGTATCCGCCACTCAGCCGCGCACGTCATGGCTGAAGCCGTACGCGAACATTACCCCGAAGCGCTCCTGGCCATTGGGCCGCCCATTGAAGACGGCTTTTACTACGATTTCGACCTGGGCAAAGACGAAAACGGCAAACCCAAAACCTTCTCGCCCGAAGACCTGGAAAAAATCGAAGAAACCATGAAACAACTGCTCAAAAAGAATGCCAAATTCGAGCATTCCAGCATGAGCATCGATGAAGCACAAACCTTCTTCGCCAATCAACCCTACAAAGTAGAGCTAATCAACCAACTGGCGGCCGGTAAAGTAGACGAAATGGGCAATCCTATCAGCGAGCCAACCAACGAGGTAAGCATCTATCGCCAACGCGACTTTGTCGACCTGTGCCGGGGTCCCCACGTCAACTACACCAGCCAGGTTAAAGCCAATGCGGTCAAACTCCTGCGCACCAGCGGCGCTTACTGGCGCGGCGATGAAAATAGACCACAATTGCAACGCATTTACGGCACAGCCTGGCACAACAAAGCCGAACTAGACGAATACATCAAGCTCCTCGAAGAAGCCAAAGCCCGCGATCACCGCCGCCTGGGCAAACAGTTAGGCTTGTTCCATATTTCGCAGCTCGTTGGCTCAGGGCTGCCGCTCTGGCTGCCCAAAGGCGCCATCCTGCGCGAAGCGCTGGAGAACTTTTTGCGCCGCGCCCAGGTTGATCGTGGCTACTTGCCGGTTATCACACCCCACATCGGCAAATTAGAGCTGTACATCACCAGCGGGCACTATCCATATTACAAAGATAGCCAATACACACCCATAGATGTGGATGAGGAAAAGTTTTTGCTTAAACCAATGAACTGCCCACATCACATCGAAATCTACAAATGCGAGCCACGCAGCTACCGTGATCTTCCGCTGCGCCTAGCTGAATTTGGCACGGTTTACCGCTATGAGCAGAGTGGAGAACTCAATGGGTTAACTCGCGTGCGCGGGTTTACCGTGGATGACTCGCATCTTTTTGTCACCCCAGATCAACTTGAAGAGGAATTTATCGGCGTCGTGGAACTCATCCAGCACGTATTTCAAACGATGGGTTTTGATGATTTCCGCGCCCGGCTAGGCACCAACGACCCCAACAGCGACAAATATGCTGGCGCACCAGAAATGTGGGCGCGGGGCATTGCCGCCATTCGCCAGGCGGCCGATAAAGTAGGCATGAAATACACGGTAGAAGAGGGTGAAGCTGCTTTTTATGGGCCTAAGTTGGATTTTATCTTCCGCGATGTGCTTAAACGCGAATGGCAGTTGGGCACGGTGCAGGTAGATTTCTTGCTGCCAGAGCGGTTTGATTTGGAATACATCGGGGAAGATGGGCAAAAACACCGCCCGGTAATGATTCATCGTGCGCCGTTTGGCAGCATGGAACGCTTTGTAGGCATTCTCATTGAACACTTTAACGGCGCGTTCCCGCTCTGGCTGTCGCCCGTGCAAATGATGATGATTCCGATTGCCGATCGACATGTGGATTACGCCAAACAAGTAGCGGCTGATCTGCGCAGCCAGGGTCTGCGCGTAGAAGTAGATGGCGGAAGCGACCGCATGAACAAGAAAATTCGCAACGCCCAATTACAAAAGGTCCCGTATATGCTGGTGATCGGAGATAAAGAAGTAGAAGAGGGGCAAGTCGCTGTTCGCACTCGTGACAATGTCGATCATGGCGCGATGTCGGTAAAGGATTTTGCCAATCACGCAATTGCTCTGGTGACAGATAAATCTATGGAGTTATAAACGGATAATCGCGGTTTGGGGCAAGGTTTAATGATGATGAAGCCGCTCAGATGAGCGGCTTTTTTATGCGGAACGGCCGTGTCCCGCCGCCCTCATAACTATTAATACCAATCGGTCATTCTACTCCGACAACATCCACACCCATGGACATACCGGATTATTCGCTTTGAGAGGAAGGGATACGTCTTACCGGCATAGCCTGAACAGGGAGGCGAACGATGAATGTGCTGCCTACCCCTTCTTCGCTTTCAACTGAAATTTCACCCTGGTGGGCCTCCACCAGACTTTTTACAATAGCCAATCCTAATCCAGTTCCTATGGCTATGGATTGATGTTTTTTAACGCGACTGTAGCGGTCGAAAATAAACGGCAGCTCATCAGCCGGAATTCCATAGCCGGTATCCCGCACAGACACTTCCGCAAATTGACCATCGACACGAGTCCCAATAAAGACCTGACCACCGTCCGGCGTGTATTTTATGGCATTGGATATGAGATTTAAGACGATACGCTGGATCTTCTTTTCATCACCGGATATCTCCACAGGGGTAGGAACAGATTCGTCGTTCAGGGAAATATTTTTCTCCAATGCTTGCGTTTCCAAAGATTCGGCGCTTATCTTTACCAACAATGCGAGGTCAAATCCAGACCGCTCTAACAAAACAGGCGTTCCAGATTGCAGTTTACCAATTTCCAACAGGTTATTGACGATTTCCAGCAAGGTATCCTGGCTGCGTAAAATCACTTTGGCGATGTGAGTTTGCTGCTCACGCTCCAACTCCCGATCTCGCAATATGCTTGCATAACCTTTAATACTGGTGAGTGGTGTGCGCATATCATGGGTCAGAACAGCCAGGAATTGCTCCATTTCTATATTTAGTTGCGCCAACTCTTTGTTTGCGCTACCCAGGTTATCGTTAGCACGGGCAAGATCGGCCGTTCGTAGTTCGACAAGGTCTTCCAGTTTTGCCATTTGGGCTTCTGCCTGGCGAACGTACATGCGAAAAGAATAGGCAGAGGCAGCAATGGGTAAAAAGAAAATTAGAACGCCGAGTAAATTAAATTGTGCTACTGCTAATGATAAGACAGCACCACCCATCGCAGAGACAAGTACATTTAGCGGTACAGCCCATCGATGTTCCCGCCAAACATCCAGGGGGGGCACCCCTAATTGCAAATGCAAGACAATAATAAGAAGCCATAAGTTAGCCTGATCAGCAATAACGGCCGTTACCAGCCAGCGAATACCTAAAGCAACGAGTGTTTCCCCAATCAAATTCCCCAACCCCAAAAACACAAGGCCTGAAAGGAAGGTGGCAATCGCACTCATTCCAGTATTAAAACCCAAACGACGAATTGCTTTATTCCAGGGTGGGCGATCTGTCCGAACACTAATGATCCACAGAGCCAGTTCAGCCACAATAGCAATGATTGCTGCCGGAGCTGGGCCAAAGAGGGGAATAGCCGCCAAAGACACAGCGGATGAAACAGAGAAATCAACTCCTTTTAGGGTTAACGTTGCTGTACCTTGAACGGCAGCCGCGAGAATGGCAAGCAGCAAGAAAGTGGCATATTGTTGGGTTGTGATTTGTGCAAAACCCAAAATTGCCAGACAAATACCAGCCAGACTGATAACCAATAGATAAATCTGATATGGTCTATTCAGCGGCTCGGGTGGTACTTGATCTTGTTGATGGGAATCATCTATCTCAGACATAATCACATCCCTGCTGAATCTAGCCAATTATGCAGCAGATGACGTAGAACAGTAAATAGACCATATTTCCCTAGATCTAGGAAAAGTAGCAAATCTAGCTGGTCAGGCCTGCTCATGGTATTGCTGACCATTGATTTACCATCGACTTGTTGTTTGGGGTTCACTTGTAAATTCACAAGTTCAATGAAATCTTAACACAACGACGACTCAAAAACATTCGGATTTCACGAGCCTTTTGCAAACAAATTCCCCCACAGTTAGGGCCTGTGGGGGAATTTTATTAGTGAAATAAAACTTTTTGAAGATCACAATCTGACATCAGAAATCAGAGGCAATCTCCTGCTAATCGTAGGTTATGATTGGTTTTCCACCAACCCACTCCAAGAGTAACCGCCCGACCAGGAGTAGCCACCAGACCAGGAGTAACCACCGCTCCAGGAATAGCCACCGCTCCAGGAATAGCCGCCTGACCAGGAATAACCACTTTGCCAGATTTCCCCTGGTTCCAATGGCTGCCAATCGGTCGAGCCAGACCAGGAATAACCACCAGACCAGGAGTAACCACCAGACCAGGAGTAACCACCGCTCCAGGAATAGCCGCCTGACCAGGAATAACCACCGCTCCAGGAATAGCCGCCGCTCCAGGAGTAGCCGGCCGCCTCAGGAATTTCATTACCGTTTTCATCAACAACAATAAACTTGCCATCTCGATAAACGATGGGGCCAACGTATTTCTCGTCGATAGACATGCCGACGTTTGCTTCACCAACCGGCGGATTCAACACGGCCGTTGCCGCATCTACACGTCCTGCCCCTTGCTGCAAAATACTCCAGGCCAAACTGCTATCCGTATATACCGCTGGCCGCGCTGAATTCATGAGCGCATATTTCACCTGGTTAGGCGTCATATTCGGATTGGCTTCCAGCATGAGAGCCACCACACCACTGGTAACGGCCGTTGCCGCCGATGTGCCCGCGATCTGGTAATTATTGCCACGAATACGAGCCTCTGGGTGTTCCCGCGCCCACTCGCTATCATTTTTAACGTTCACCATCATGTGCGCACCCGGAGCGATCATATCCGGCTTAACAAAGCCCACTTCTGTGGGGCCAGCGCCACTAAACGGTGTAACAAAATCGTCACTCTCATCTCGCCAGGTGTAATTATCTGTAAAAGCTCCCACCGTAATGACAAACGGATCGTTGCCAGGAGACGCGATGGTCAAAGGAGCCGATCCGCCATTACCGGCGGCGGCAACTACCACAATACCCGCGTCCCACAAAACCTCCACAGCTTGGTTAATAGGATCCGCCCAGTATGGACTGCTCACGCCACCCACGATGGATAGGTTCACCACACGGATGTTGTACTCGGCCTGATGTTGCAAAATCCAATTCAAACCCTCGATAATATCGGTGTAATACCCTTTACCTTCACTATCCAGGACACGTACATTCACAAAATCAGCGCCAGGCGCAATACCCATTTCATGATTCTTATATTCGCCATCGTTGCCGGCCAAGCTGGCCATCATCGTTCCATGACCATAAGGGTCCTTTTGGCGATTGAGACCATCATCGACTGCGTTATAGGTTTCTAATACCCGCTGTCTGTTCCAATCCATCTTGGCGATACCAGAATCAACGACGGCAATAGTAATTCCTGAACCATCAATATCTTCATCCCACACGTCATCTGCGCCAAGCACTTGTGGGAATCTGATGCCTACCAAGGAATTGTTACGGTTGCTGTCATTGTCATTGTCGTCATCGTCATCACCATTGTGATTATCGGCCGATGTCGCCAAGTCATCCACATAAACCGTCACCCTTTTGTCTGCTTTAAGCGCCATTACCTGAGAGTCAGGGACAAGCACGGAAACGGCATTGATGATGCCTAACACTTCGTGAACCTGACCGCCATACTCCTGGGCCACGGCCACGGCCGTTTCTACATTATTTGCTTGCACAATCAGGGAGGTGTTTTTGGACACTGAAGTGGGGCCAAAAGCAAGAACCAGGGCGAGCAACACTACTGTTAAAATCAATACTCGCTTCATCGCATACTCCTTTTATCTACCACTAAATCCCTACTAAACAACTAACTACCAATAAAAATTACCTAGAGATATTGAATGCTTAGGGGACTGGCTAAGCCAATATTCTCGCATGTCTGCTTATAGTATGGGGAATGAATATCCAAAACTCAATAGCCCATTAGGCAGGCGGTACAAATTTCCTATCACGTATTGAGTTACTTTTCGGCGCCTGGCGGCGCTTGCCGCTTTTTCTCCAGCAGGCGCGAGGCCAAAGAGCCGGAGGCCGGAGCAGCAGCGGTTGAGGGTTCTTTTAACGGCCGTTCCACCGCTGACGGCCGTTCCCCACCCGTCTGTTGTTCATCAGACACCGGCGCGGAAACCGAGTCGGCCATCGGCGCTTCCGTCGTTGTCTGTGTTGGAGCCAGCCGTTTCTCTGTGGCCCGCTCCTTCGCCTGAAACAGGCGCGATACCTGCTCCGTTTGCGCTGGCGGCCGCACCGGCTGCCGCCGCCAGCGACCAAACGTCGCCGCCCAGGCTCGCTCCCCATCACCCCGCGTAATGGCCAACCGGCGCACGGCAATATCCACAGGCAGCAGCAGCACGGCCGTCAGCACCAACCACGGCCAAATCGGGCGCGTCGTCGCTTCCCCGGCCAGATCGTGGGTAAAAACGGCCGTACCCGCCGCTGTCACATCTTGCCCATGGCCCACAGCCGCCAAAGCCGCCAACTGTTCCGGCTCTGCCGCAAACTGCTGATACTCCGGCGAATAACCCAACACCCAGCCGCTCGTTTGCCCCACGACGCTTTCACCATCCGGCGACACACCAGCTACCCGAATAAAATATGCGCCATCCTGCGTTGGCGAAAAATCAGCTTCATACTGCCCCGGAGCCACCTGTTGCAGCGCCAAATTGCTAACGCCGCCATCAGGCGCCACGACATTGGCTGTCATCGTCACATTATTCAAATAATCGCCGTTTGCCCGCGCATCCACCCGTAACCGCGCAGCCTCGCCATTAAAGTTAACGGCCGTCTCCACATTGCTGTCTCGTTCCTGATCCACCGTCCAACGTACAGTCTGCGCCCAAAAAGCGGGGAACCCGGCCCACTGCACCCAATCCGTGCCCCAGCGGCCGGTGGCGTCTGAGGTCCAGGCAACCGCCCGCCCCAACCCGTACTGCCAGGTAGCCAACAGCGGATCCCCCATTGGCGTCTGCAAAATAACTTGCGCCGTGGCTTTGGGGCTGGTTCCTACATAACCATACAGCGGCGGCACGGCCGTTATCCCCGCCAAAATCGGGCTGCCGCTCGCCAGTTCCGGGAAAAATCGTTCCTCGATCAGATAGCTGCGTTGAATGGCTGTGGTTTCCTGCGTAAAGATTTGCGGCAAATTGGCCGCGCGGTCGGTGAAGTGGAAACGCCCGTTTCCCCGCTCCGCCATCTGCTGCAGCCACAACGTATCCGGCCCACGCCCAATACTCACCGTCGAAACCGTCACCCCCTCCGCCGTCAGCGCGTCAATCAACTCTGGCACGCCTTCCTTTTGTTCCGAATCCGCCCCATCAGCCAGCAAAATAATATGCTTCACCTGATTCGGACTGCCCGCCAACGCTTCAGCCGCCGCTTCCAGGCCCGTACGCACATAAATGCCGCCGCCGCCCGCGCCAATCTGCCGGATCAGGCCGATGGCTCGCTCCTTGTCACTGGCCGGCAGCGGCCCAATCGGATTGTCTGATTGCGTGTCCACCGGCAGCACCGTAATTTCATCGAAGTCGTTAAGCAGCTCCACCACCCGCACCGCGCCCTCGGCCGCCAGTTGGATTTTTTGCACGCCGCCCTCGTCGGCGCTCATGCTGCCAGAGCGGTCGATGACGATCACAATACTGACCGAAGGAAAGCGCTCCTGGTCTTTGATTTGCATGTCCACCGGCAGCGCAGCTTCCAGCGGCGTTTTGTAATAACCGCCCATGCCATAACTTTCCGGCCCGCCCACGGCCACCAACCCGCCGCCCAAATCACGCACATAAGATTGCAGAGCTTCCATTTTGCGCTCAGTTAGCTCTTTGGCGTTGACGTTTACCAGCACCACGCTGGCGTAATTGCTCAGTTCGGCCAGATTGCCAGAAAGCATGGTCGGCGTTAACCGATCCACTTGCAAGCCGGTGGCTTCCAGCGCCAGCCTTAGCTGCGCCGATTCATCTGGGCGCGGCGTGCCATCATCGGCCAGCGAATCTTCATTGGCGACCAGCAGCACACGCGGCGGTCCGGTGATTTCTGTGAAGGCAGCCAATTCATTGTTCTGAAAATAGGTGTCTTCGGCGGGGGTTAGCTGGACGCGATAACGGGCAAATTCTTGTTCAGCGGCTTGCAGGCGCACAGCAAAATTGTTCACGCCGCGCCGCAGTTGCACGGCCGTTTCGTAGACAATATCACCCCCGGAAAGCACGCGCAGCATGGCCGGCATGTCGGCCGTGCTTTCGGCGGTCACGTCGATACGGAAGGTCTCACCCTGGCTGATGCGCGTCGGCGCGTCCACCTGGGTCAGCAGCGCTTCAGGTGTGTCGGCAGCGCGCAGCAAGGGCACGTAATCGATCTGCACTCCGGCGGCGGCGGCCAATCGGGCGGCGGCTTCAGCGTCGCCCACCGTGGCCGCCCCATCGCTGACGATAACCAGGCGACGGCCGTTACCCGCCGGAAATAACGCCATCCCCAACCGGATCGCCTCGGCCAGGTCCGTTTGCAGCCTTTGTGGCACAGAGGCAATGGGCGCCAGGTCGGCCAGGCCGCTCATCGGGCGTTCTACCAGAGCGTTAGCTCCAAACAATATCACCGCTGCCTGATCATTCGGCCCCATTTCGGCCATCGCGTCGCGCACAAAAGCTTCAGCCTGCGCCGCTTGCTCCACACTGATGGAGTCGGAGGCGTCGACGAGAAAGACCACCGCCAGGTCGTCGGCGGCGCGCACCAATTGCAACCCCGCCAGGCCCAAAACCAGCAAGACCAAAATCAAGAGACGCAGGCCCAGGCTCACGCGTTCGCGCCAACCCCGCAGCGCGGTTCGCCGTCCCCAAGACCAGCCCAGCCAAAGGACGTAAGGGACAAATACCAGTAATAAAAGCAGTGCCAGGGGAGTGGTAAAATTCACAACAAGCCGTGGGTGACCCGCTTATTTCTCAAAGACCAGCGGCAAATAGACGGTAAACGTGCTGCCGGCGCCATAATGGCTGGCAGCGGTCACGCGTCCGCCGTGAGCGGCCACGATGAAATAAGTTAAAACCAGACCCATGCTGGGTCTTTTTTTGCTGGCGCCGTTGGCGTTTAATCCCGCCAGGCCGCTCCAGATGGTCTCGATGCGGTCTTCAGGGATGCCCACGCCTGTATCCGCAATGCGCAGGAAGAGATCGCTGCCACGAATACCTGTTTCCAGTTCGATTCGGCCGCCAATTTTGTTGAATTTGATGGCGTTGTGGAGCAGGTTTTGGATGGCTTCTTGGAGTTGTTGGGCGTCGCCCAAGACCGCCGGCATGTCGCGGTCCGGCTCATATGCGATTTCTACGCGGCGAGCCTCGGCCATAGTAGCCAGATTGCGGATGACGCGCTGGATGATTTCCTCCAGGTGTACGGGCAGAAAGTCGAATTCGCGGCGCACCTGGACGCGAGCAGCGAGGTTGATCAGAGTGTCGATGGGCTGCCGCAATCCGGCGAATTCCTGGGTAAGGCTGGCGATGATGTCTTGCCGGGCAGGGTCGTCCGGGCTGTTTTCTTGTAGTTTTTGCAGTTTGGTTTGAATGGTGTTGAACGGCCGTCTCAACTCCGGCGAAACCAGGTCCACATATTGGCTGTACAAAGTCAACGATTCCTGCAAATGCCGATTCTGCCGTACCAATGTCTGGTTTTGAGCAAATGCGTACTCGTTGATCCGGCGCAGCCCGGCCATTTGCTGCGCTTGCGCCAGCAGCGGGCTAACCTGGGCGCATAAAGCCATCAATTCATCGTAATCTTCATGGTCGTATGGTTCCCCGGAGCGCTTGCTGCCCAGAGCAACCACGCCGATCAGTGTGCTACCGGTTTTTAATGGAATGTACAAAACGCGCTGCCAGCGGTTGAGAAGCTCTCTTTCGGCGGAGGGCATCGCGTCGAAACTTTCCATGGCATCCATGTCGTATTGGATCAAGGGATTTGTTTTTTGGCGCAGATGGAGCACAAATGGGCTGTCATCGGTAAACGTGGTGGTTTCTAGGTCGCGTTCTGGCAAGCTGGTTAACGGCCGTAACACCAACATCGCTCGCGGCCCATCATCGGCGGTAAACAGCCACGTTTCCTCCGCGCCCAGGTTTGTTTGCACTACCTTTAGAAACAGTCGCCCCAAAGCGGCCGTTTCCGGGAAATACCCAATCGCCTGCTCATAATCCGCCATGGTTGCTTCCCGGCGGGAAGCGGAGGGCAAAAACAAACGGCGCGCCAGATTATTCACCAATCGATACACAATCATCAGCAGCACAGCAAAAACGGCCGCCGCCAAAATCAAAATAAGGTTCGGATCAGTACTCTCGGGCAAATTGGTAACGCTGCGCAAAATCAGCGTCAGCGCCAGCCAGGCCAGGGCAAACACAACCAGCGTGCCAGACAAACGGTACACAATCTGCCGGGTAACAATCTGCAAATCAGGCAGTTGTCGCTGTGTGAGGCTGAGCGTGCCCACCAGATTCGCCAAAATAATGACCAGGACGCCCATCTCCTGCCAGATAGGCTGGCCGGGTTGGCGGATGGAAGTGAGGCAGCCGCCAATGAAAAACAGGCCCAACATCAGCAGCCAATAACGTATCTGGTTCCGGTATAACGAGACAGGCAAGGAGGTGTTTACCTGTTGGGTCAGCATCCAGGATGCGAGAATTGGAATCATCCAACTGGCAATCCAGACAGCCGCCCAAAGATCAAAATGGCGAATTCGCTGCCCACCAAGAACCATTGTCTGGATGGGGGTGGCCCAAAAACCCGGGTCCAACAAGATGGCCACAAACCAGAGGCTTGTGCTGATGATGAGCGCGCCCTGTCCTGGCCGCCCGGCCACAAACATATAACGCAGGGTGGTTAACAAAACGCCAAATGCGGCCAGGCTAAAGGCATATAACCCAACGGTTCCCCAGCTAAAGATCACAATGGGGGAAAAACGCACGCCGCCATAGAAACGCAACATGCTGCTGGCCCACACGGCCGTCGCCAACAGCGTAAACGTCCACCGGTATAACACACGCCGGCGTTTGCTCTTGCGCACCCACAGGTAAACCGCCTGCCCCAAAATAGCGAGCGGTAAGATGGATACAATGAGAAACTGTTGGGATAAACTCATGGAAAGTGCAATTTTTTCAACGGCCGTGGCCTACCATTATTCCTGAACCAACCACCCATACGCTTTCATTTCATCGTGAAAATTATACTCGTTTTACCCAAATTCAACGGAACCTCTTGGGTTATCCCAACTTATCCCAAGTTTTATTTGGGATAAATTTGGGATAAGTTGGGATTTAGTTGGTCTTTGCGTATGCGCACAGACCCTAAGGGGCTGCTTTCGAGAAGTTAGCCTTTCTGGAACTCAAACCCTTAGGGTCTAGCCCCAAATTACTTCAAAATGTAATACGTGCCCTTTTTAGAACCAATTTTCAGGAGTACGCCGCGCTCCACCAGATCAACCATATCCAGGCGCAGCGTTTCGGCCGAAACGTCTGAGCATAATTGACGATATTCGCGATTGGTGATGCTGCCGTTTTCGTGAATGAAGTTTAAGGCTTGGGCTTGCCGCTCGTTCATGCTGCGTGTCCATTTGGGCACGGCCGTGCGTTCTCGTTTATTCGACAGCGTTACCGTAAACAGATGCGGCGTCGCCCGAAATTGGGGCGGCGAGTGGCCGGCTTGCACCATTTCTTCAATCATCTGGTCTATGCCCAGGCCCAATTCTTCGATATAGCCCCATTGGTAGAGGCCATTCACCAGCCGGGGGTTGCGGGAAAAATGTTCATCCACCAGGTTGTCAAGCGTCATGTAGCCCGGCAGCCCGCCAGGGCTGATGATTTCCAGCCGGTCGGCATACATGCGAATTTCGATGCGCCGCCCTTTGATGCGGTAATCGCGGTGGGCAATGGCGTTCACCAGGGCTTCGCGCACGGCAAAACGAGGGTATTCGGTCAGCTCTTCGCGTTCTAATTGGTTCACCTGCGCGCCAACGCGCATTTCCTCAAAAAGTACATTCCAGGCACGCTCTACCACGCGAGAAATAGGACCGGTAATTTCATCGCGACGGCCGTAACCAATGCCGCCATCCTCGCCCCTCGGTTCTGTGCCCGGAAACTTCACAAACACCACGCCGCTGTTTGGAAAAAATGCCTGCGGATTTTTACCAAACAGCAAAACGCCAATGGTCGTCGGGTCGCCATCCCGATCAATCGCCCCAATCTCGAAGAGCAGATCATCCGTTGAGGAGACTTTGGCCGCGCCACGCGCTTCGCGCCGGTCCAAATAGTCGCGGATGATGTTGGCGTCCAGGTCGCTGGGACGCGCGCCCGGCACCAGTTCGGTTTCAAATTCAGCCGAGTTTTTGCTGTTGGCCAGATTGCGGATTTCGTCGCCAGATAGGGGCCGGTTATCGCTGCCGCTGCGCACCAGGACACGGCCGTCTTGCAAACTATGCAGTTCCGTGCTGCGCGGCACATACACGCCCACCAGAATGTCCGCGCCCATTTCCACCGGCTGCCACTGGGTGGGCACTGGCGGCCGGCACATCAGGGCCGCTTCCCGCAGGGCGGCTTCGGCTTCCTCTTCCCAGATGGCTTCAGACGGCCGTCCCAGATCATCCACCCCCAGCACCACCAACCCACCATCACCATTTGCCAGCGCCACCAGGCATTCCGCCAGCAGCTCTGTATCGGCATATGGCAAGTAAACAAGACGTTGGCCTGGCTTGTTTTTTAGCGTCATGGTAACTGTTCAACCCTTTGCAGTTGCCGGCCGCCATCGGCTTATAGCTGACAACGTATCACGGACAACTTACCGCGGAATTGCGGCCATCGCTGCGCCAACGATGCCGGCTTCATTGCGCAATTGGGCCGGCACAATATCGGCGCGTAAATTGATATATTTGAGGAATTTTTGATGTTTTTTGCTGACGCCGCCGCCAATGATGATGAGATTGGGCGAAAAGAGAAATTCGATGTGCTGAAAATAAATGTTCAGGCGGTCGCCCCACTCTTCCCAGGTCAGATCATTTTCCTCGCGGATGCGATCGGCGGCAAAATATTCCGCGTCTTTCTTTTGGTCGCGCAAGTAGATGTGGCCCAATTCCAGATTGGGCACAATCTGCCCGTTTACAAACATCACACTGCCAATGCCGGTTCCCAAAGTAAAGATCATCACCACGCCGGGCACGCCGCGCCCCGCGCCGTGAAACATTTCGGCATAACCAGCTACATCGGCGTCGTTGCGCACCACGGTTTCGCAGTTGGTGGCCAGGGCGATATTACGGGCCGCCGGATAATCGATCCAATCGTTGTGGACGTTAGCGGCCGTGCGGGTAACGCCATCGACGACAATACCCGGAAAACCCACGCCGATGGGGCCGACGTAATCAAAATGGCGCACAATGGTTTGAATGGCGTTGAGGACAGACTTAGGTTTTGAGGGCTGCGGGGTAGGAATGCGCAGCCGGTCGGTGAGTAATTTGCCTTTTTCCGTGTCTACCAGAGCGCCTTTGATGCCGCTGCCGCCAATGTCTATGCCTAATACTTTCATGCCAATTCTCCTTGCAGTAGAGTTTGAAGTTGTGGTTCAATTTGGTGCACGGCCGTTTCCCCCGCCGCTATGCCTTCTTCCAACCGATGAAAATCCAAGATGCCAATGGTGTCCAGAAACGGCCGTATCAAAAAGTCCGGCTCCGTCAGCGCCAGCCGCGTTTTCAGCGATTGCTCGGTGACAATATCCATCACTGCGTTCAATACCTGCCAGGTGCCGAACAATTTTGGCACCTTCAAAATGCGCGAACGGACGCCGACCGGCGGGACTTGTTCCCCATTCACGCCATAAGCCGCCGCATTGGTCAGATCTACCGCCAGCACATGCATGGCGCCCCGCGCATACGCCACGTCGAACGGCACATTATTCAACAACCCGCCGTCAATCAAAACCAGACCGTTCCGCTCCACCGGCGGCAGCACAATCGGCAGCGCCGACGTCGCCAGGACGGCCGAAATCAGGTCGCCATCATCCAACACCACCAGTTTGTGCCGCCGAATATCGGTCGCCGTAACCGCCAGCGGAATTTGCAAATCAGCAAAATGCAGGCGGCCAATTGTTTGTTCCAGCAGTTTCTCCAGCTTGTTGTTGCTGGCCAGGGAAAAGGAATTAGCGGGCAGCGCAAATAATTTATCGACCTGAAGCTGGCGAAAAAAGTCTGCCAGCCCGTTCGCGTCCAAACCGGCGGCATATAACGCCCCCAACATGCCGCCAATGCTCGTCCCGGTAATCAGGTCGGGCCGAATGCCCAGGCGTTCAAATGCCGTCAACACGCCAATATGCGCGGCCCCTCGGCCGCCGCCGCCACCTAAGGCAAACCCAATTTTCTTGTCCATATGCACTTCCTGACTGTTAAGATGAGTCCAGATGAGTCCAGATGGGTCCAATCTTGGGGAGTGGACCCATCTTAAGCAGTAACGGTTTCGTAGATATGCGGCAGTGGGGCAACTCGTGTATCGGACCAGGAAACGGCCGTTACCACTTCCGCCCGCGCCTGTTCCAATTTCGCCCGATCATCGGCATGGACCATGCCCAAAACCTGGCCCTGCGCCACCTCGTCGCCCACGGCGCACGACAAAACCAGGCCCACCGCATAATTAATCTGATCGCTCTTCACCAATCGACCCGCGCCCAGATGCACACTCGCCCACCCAATCGCCGCCGTATTAAACGCGGCAATAAATCCACTGCGCGGCGCAATGATCGGCTCGACAAATTGCGCCTGCGGCAGCAAGGCAAGATCGTCAATCTGGGCCACGTCGCCGCCCTGAAAGGCGACCATATCGCGGAATTTGCGGAAGGCACGGCCGTCGTCTCGCGCCGCTCGCGCCAATTCCTTCGCCTCAGCCAGAGTTTCCGCTTTATCGGCCAGCAGCAGCATGTAGGCCGCCACATCCACACAATGCGCCCAAAAAGTAGCCGGTCCGCCGCCTTGCAGCGTCTCCACAGCTTCCTTCACCTCCAGCGCATTGCCAATGGCCGCGCCCAAAGGCTGGTTCATATCCGAAATCATGGCCACGGTTTTGCGCCCGGCATCTGTGCCGATATCCACCATGATCTGCGCCAACTCACGAGCAGTCTCTACGGTGGGCATAAACGCGCCGCTGCCCATTTTCACGTCCAGCACCATCGCGTCCGCCCCGGCCGCCAACTTTTTAGACATAATCGACGCGGCGATAAGCGGCGCGCTGGCTACCGTCGCCGTCACATCGCGCAGGGCATACAGCTTGCCATCGGCCGGGGCTAAATCGGCCGTCTGCCCCGACAGCACCAGCCCAATTTCCGTCAGTTGGCGCTTGAACTGCGTCAGGGTCATGTTGCACGACCAGCCGCGAATCGATTCCATTTTATCCAGTGTGCCGCCGCTGGAACCCAGGCCGCGCCCGCTCATTTTGCCCACCGGCACGCCGCAGGCAGCCACAATGGGCTGCACCACCAACGTGGTTTTGTCCCCCACGCCGCCGGAGGAATGTTTATCAATCACAAAGGGGGCGACATCGTGCAAGTCTAGTGTGTCGCCAGAGCCAGCCATGGCTAAGGTCAGGTCCACGGTTTCTCGGCGGCTCATGCCGCGCAGGTAAATCGCCATGATCAAGGCGGCCGCCTGATAATCGGGAACAGCGCCGGCCGTGTATTCGGTGATAAACCAGTCAATTTCGGCCGTTGTCAGCTCTTTCCCATCTCGTTTTTTAGCAATTACATCTACCATTCTCATGTACACACTCGTTTTCCATCATTGCGAGAGTAAGAGCGAGAGCCAGAGGCAAAACAAGAGATTTATTTCTAATCCTAGCCCCCGCTCCAGCTCGGGTTTCAACTGTAAAAGTTTCCCGATTATAACAGGAATCGGTATAATCCGCGTGCAGAATACCCACAAAGCACCACTTATAGACCTGAAGGAAGGGAACCATGCTCAAGAAAGCAGATGTCTTGTTAACGGGTGGCACAGTCGTCACCATGGATGATTCTTACAGACTTTATACCGATGGCGCGGTAGCCATCGCCGGAGATGTGATTGTGGCGGTAGGGCCTACGGCCGTGATCACCCAAACTTACACCGCCCCCGAAATCATCAACTGCCAGGGCAAAGTGATCATGCCTGGGCTGGTCAACGCCCACACCCACATTCCCATGACCTTGCTGCGCGGCCTGAACGACGATCTGCGCCTGGATGTGTGGCTGGGCTACCTGATGCCCCTGGAACGAGAATTTGTGACGCCAGCGTTTGTAACGCTGGGCACGCAAATCGCCTGCGCCGAGATGATCCGCTCTGGCGTAACTTCGTTTGCCGATATGTATTATTTTGAAGATGAGATTGCGGCGGAAACGGCCGTGATCGGCATGCGCGCCCTCCTCGGCCAGACCGTGCTCATCTTCCCCGCCCCCGACGCCGCCACCTACGAAGACGCCCTCGTCCTCTGCCGCCGCTTCATCGAAAAATGGCGCGATCACCCGTTGATTCAACCGGCCGTCGCCCCGCACGCCTGGTACACCGGCACGCCGGAAATGAACCGCGCCTGCGCCGACCTGGCCCGCGCCTACGACGTGCCGCTGCACACCCACGTCAGCGAAACGGCCTTCGAAGCGCAAAATTCGATGGAACAAAACCACATGCCGGTGGTCAACTGGATCGGCAAAAACGGCCTGCTGGAAACCAAACTCCTGGCCGCCCACTGCGTCCATCTGGACGAGGGCGAAATGTTTGCCCTGAAGGAAGCCGGCGCGGGCGTGGCCCACTGCCCTACCAGCAACCTCAAGCTCTCCAGCGGCATCGCCGCCGTCGGGCAGATGCTGTCGCTGGGACTAAACGTGGGCGTGGGCACAGACGGCCCGGCCAGCAACAACGACCTGGACATGTTCGAAGAGGTGCGCCTAGCGGCTCTGCTGGCGAAGACCAAGAGCAACGACCCGACGGTGCTGCCGGCACGGCAGGCGCTGGAACTGGCGACGATTGGCGGGGCGCGGGCCATGCACATGGCCGACAAAACCGGCAGCCTGGAAGCGGGCAAACGAGCTGATCTGGCGATTGTGGAGATGGACGGCGTGCATAACCAGCCGCAGTTTAACAACCACGCCGACGCGGTGTACTCGCGCCTGATTTATGCGGCCAAGAGTTCGGATGTGGCCGATGTGATGTGTAACGGCCGTTGGCTGATGCGCAACCGCACGCTGCTAACCATCGACGAAGCCGCCGCCAAACAGGCCGCCGCCCAGGTCGCCGCCGACATCGACGCCTTCGTGCTGGAGCGCGAAGCCAGCCCCTACAACAAACTGGTGCTGCTGGCCGGCGTGGAACGGCAGGAAAGCTTTGAAATCCAGGTGAAAGTGCCCGTCGCCGATAAAGACAATGTGCTGCGCGTTTTGGCCGGCGACCAGCTAGAAATCACCAAAGCCTCGCATTACCGCGAGTATGACACCTACTTTGTGTTTGAGAATGGCGACCCCGACGCGGCGCGGCTGCGCTACCGCGAGGATGAATTTGTGGGCGACAATGACGAAACCTATCAGGTGCGCACCCGCCTGACGCTTATTGGCGAGGAGGAGCGGTCTGAATTTCAGACGGCCGTCATGCTCTCCCGCTCCCGTTTCCTGGCCACCGCCGACCGCAGTTTGCGTTTCTACAGCGAATACTTTGCCCCCGCCCGCCAGGTCGCCGTCAGCAAAGACCGCCTGCGCTGGCGCGTGGTCTACCAGGAAACTGATTTTGCCATCAACCTGGACAAGCTCACGTCGCCGGAACTGCCCGGTTACTTCCTGGAGATCAAATCGCGCACCTGGTCGCGCACCGACGCGGCGCGCAAAGCGGGCCTGATCACCGAACTGCTGACACTCTTTGGCCTGGACCCCCTGACGGCCGAACGCGACGACTACCCCGAAATGGTCACGGTAAGACGATAGCTGCACGGATTTAACAGAGGCGACGGATGTTCAGGGATAAATCAAGGGTCTTTAGGATTTCATGTTATTTGGCCTGAAGCGTGATGCGTGACACCTCTCTGGTCACGCATCACGCTTCACGTATCAGGGGCTGTCAACCCCCTAATCCGTGAAATCTGTTCAACCCGCGTTGCTATTACCGCACACGGCCGTATCGCTCCCCAATCACCGCCTGCCCCGCTTCCGACTGTAACCAGGAGAGAAACACGCGCAGTTCGCCCTGCGGCTCGGCCGGGGCGACGAAGTAGAGCGGCGCGGCCAGGGGATAGCTTTCGTCGGCCGCGCTGGCCGTGGTGGGAGCCACGCCATCCATGGACAGCGCCTTCACCCCATCCACAGACCCCAACATCGTATACCCCACCGCGCCCGGCGAGGCGGCCACGGCTGCCAGCAAGGCTGCGTTGCCGCTGAGCAGCAGCGCGTTGATGCTCAGGCGCTGCTCGGCCATGACTCGCTGCTCGAAGAGCGTGCGCGCGCCGGAGCCGCGCTCTCGACTGAGCAAGGTGATAAGCTGATCCGGTCCGCCCAGAGATGACCAGTTGGGGATACGGCCGTTAAACACCGCCTGCGCCTCCGCCCGACTTAAATTCTCGGCCGGGTTGCCCACCCCCACCACGACTACCAGCCCATCCCAGGCCACCGGATTAAACCAGAAGCCGCTGTCGGCGGGCAGCGCGTGGACCAGAACCGCGTCTAAATGACCGGCGGCCAGATCGGCCAGGAGTACGGCCGTATTCGCCGGGATAAATTGCAGTTGGGCGCGGTCGGTAAATTGGGCGAAAGGATCGGCGACGAGGTCGGCCAGAGGTTGGGCGGCGGTGGCCACACCGATGCGCAGGGTTGGCGGCGGCGGCGTGGGGGCGATGGCCGGCCGTGGAGCCGGCGCGGACTGGCAGGCAGCCATCAGCCACAGGCTGGCCAGGCCCGCCAATCCCAGCAAGCGCTTCAGGTTCACGACAGCAAGGAATAGAGCAAGTAGCCGCTGCCCAGGAGCGCCGTGTACACGGCAAAAATGTACAGGCTGTGGCTGCGCACCCAGCTTAACAAGAAGGCGATGCAGACGTACCCGGAGATGGCGGCGGCCAGAAAGGCGGAGACGTAAACGGCCGTCGAAAACGCCATCACCTCGGCCGTCACAATATCCAGCAGCGAGAGCAGCCCGGCGCCCAGGATAACGGGCACACCAAGCAAAAAGCTGTACCGCGCGGCCGTTGGGCGATCAAACCCGCGCAGCAAGCCGCCCACGATGGTGCTGCCGCTGCGCGACCAACCGGGGAAAAGCGCCGCCATCTGGAACAAACCAATGACAATCGTGTCCAGCCAGTTCATGGTATCGAACGTTTTTTTGCCGGAAATCATGCGCTCGCCAACAACGAGGAGAACGGACGTAACCAGCAAAAAGAACGCTGCCCAATTTGGATGGCTAAACACGCTGTCGAAAAAATCTTGCAGCATAAAACCAGCCAGGGCCGCCGGAATACAGCCCACCACAATAAACCAGCCGAGGCGCGCATTGGTTGTGCCCAAAGGCTGGCGCTCGGCCAAACCACGCAAAACCCCCACGACAATATCCCACAAATCCCGCCGGAAATAAATCAGCACAGCCACCAGCGTGCCCAAATGCACCAGACCAATGAGCGTCAGGTCCGGGGCGGTGATGTCAAAAATGGAAGGAATCAAAACCAGATGCCCCGAACTGGAAACCGGCAAAAACTCGGTCGCTCCCTGCAAAATACCTAAAAAGATCGCTTCAATGATGCTCATAAATAATTCCTTGCGCTATGGTTGTTATTGGAGTCAAATTGGGCCAGCATACAGGCCGGATATTACGGTTTACCTGTCTTCACCGCGGTGGCGAAAGCGGCGGGCGACGCGGAGCACAATCGCCGCCAGCCCATTTTGCGCGCCCAGAACCAGCAGTTGATTGCGCCAGCCAGGCACACACATCACCCGATCGCCTTTCAAGCCACGCAGGGATTCTTCTACCACCTGCCCGGACGTCATCCACATGGCCGACGGGATGCGGCTTTTTTGAAAGCCGGTCATGGCCGGAGTGCCGTGAAATTCGGTGTGCGTGAAGCCAGGGCAAAGCGCCTGCACGCGGATGCCGTGCCGGGCCACTTCCGCCTGGAGGGCCTGCGAAAAGGTGTTCATGTACGCTTTGGAAGCCGGGTAATTGATGTCGCCCGGTGATGGGAAGAAGGCGGAAATGGAAGAAACGTTGACGATAGCGCCACGCTTGCGGGCGATCATGCCGGGCAAAGCGGCGCGACACAGACGCATGGTGGCCAAAACATGCAGGTTCAGCATGTCTAGCTGCTCGTTCAGGTCGGAGGCCAGCAAGGAGCCTTTGTTCGTGCCGAATCCGGCATTGTTCACCAGGATGGTAAGATCCAGGTTGGCAATGCGCTGTTCCACGCGGGCGATGTCGGCAGCCTGGGCGAGATCGGCGGCCAGGACCTCGGCAGTAATGGTGTAGTCGCGCGTGAGTTCAGCCGCCAGGGCGGCAAGGCGATCTTCGCGGCGGGCGACGAGGACAAGGCTGTAGCCTTCCTGCGCCAGCCGCCGGGCATAAGCCGCGCCGATACCGCTGGAAGCGCCGGTGATGAGTGCGTAGCCGCGCCGATCTTTTGCGCCGGGCAGAGCTGCGGTTGTCTGCCCGGCCAGTTTTTTTTGCAGCAGCCGCCCGCCGATGAATGTAGCGAGAACGGCCGTGCCCAGCCCAATTATCTGTCCCTTGTTATTTTTCATCAGCCTGCCCTTGCTTGATTTTCTTTGGCTCGCACAAATTTTTTTTCTTGTTGGCCGCCCGACCACACTTGTGGCAGACAAAATCAGGTTTATCCACCAGCGCGGTGTAGGCGACAAAATCTTTTTTCAGCAGCTTGTCCGATTCGCACAACGTCTTGCCCATCACAACGTCCTCATAAAAAAAGCCCGCAGATTAAGCAATCTGCGGGCAGTGTTTTACCCGATTGTCATAAATTACACAAACCAACCCCGTCAGGCCACAATCAGGTCGTGGATGTAACGAACGGCCGCAGCGGCGTCCTGCCCATCCACCACCAGGCTGATGCTGCATTCTGACGACCCCTGAGCAATGGCGATGATATTGAGATCATGCTCGCCCAGCGCCGTGAAGACCCGCCCGGCGATGCCTGGCGTGCCGCGCATCCCGGCCCCGACCACCGTGACAATGGAGACAGAGCGCTGCGCCCAAATGCGGTCAATGTCTTGCCGATGGATTTCTTCCTCGAATTCGGCGTTCAAACGACCGATCACTTTATCAACCAGCTCTTCTGGGGTGGCAAAACAGATGGATTGTTCCGAGGAGGCCTGGCTGATGAGCAGCACGCTGACCTGGGCCTTGGCCACCGCGCCAAAGGTGCGGGCGGCGATGCCGGGCACGCCTAACATCCCTTTGCCTTCCACGGTAATCAGGCTTAATTTGTCGATGGCTGTCACTGCTTTAACGCCGCCGTTGCCATTGGACGTATCGGGGACGATGACGGTGCCGGCGTGGGCGGGGTTGAAGGTGTTTTTAATGCGCAGCGGGATGTTGTTTTCTACGCAGGGGCGCATGGTTTTGGGGTGCAGTACCTTCGCGCCAAAGAAGGCCAGTTCGGATACTTCGCGGTAGCTGAGGGTGGGAATGGAGCGGGCGGTGTTGACCAGGCGCGGGTCGGCGGTCATCACGCCGTCCACGTCGGTCCAGATCCACACTTCGTCGGCGTGGAGGGCCTGGCCCATGAGGGCGGCGCTGAAGTCGGAGCCGCCGCGGCCGAGGGTAGTGGTGATGCCGGTCTGGGTGGCAGCGATGAAACCGGTGATGATGGGGATGATGTTTTGGGCGAGTAACGGCCGTATCCGCGCCTGCGTCTTAGCGTCCGTTAACGCCAGCAAGGGGGTGGCTGCCTGAAAATTATCATCGGTCACAACCAGTTCTGTGGCGTCCACAGACTCGGCGGGGTGGCCGATCTGGCGCAGGTAAGCGGCCATTATGCGCGCGCTCATTTGCTCGCCCATGCCGCCGATGGTGTCCAGGGCGCGGGGAGTCAGTTCACCCAGAGCCAGCACGGCCTGGCATAACGCTTCGTAGCGGTCAATAAATTTGCCGTTTTCGGCCAACACCTTTTGCCGTTCGCCTTCGGGCGCGAGCAGGCCGTCGATGGCTTCGTAATGCACCTGGCGCAGCATGTGGGCCACATCTTGGTAGGTATCGGGATCGCCAGTCAAGGCGGTGTTGGCGCCATTCAGCAGCAGATCGGTCACTTTGATGGGTTTGCTGCCCATCGCCGAGACCACCACTACCACCTGGCCCCATTCTTCGCGGGCATTGAGGATGAGATCGGCCGTTTCGCGCATAGCCTGAGCGCTGCCGACTGATGTTCCACCGAATTTCATTACAAGGGTCATAAGATTACTCCATTTTTAGGTCGGATTTCGGGTTGCCTTGTGTGGGGTGATGGTAATCTTTTTTCCGAAAACCGAGAATTGGTTAAGTTGCCTGAAAAGCAAAACGGCTCTTCACACATTTAACATCCAGTGTGTGAAGAGCCGTTCATTCTAATAATAAACGCCTCTTCCAGAAGGTGCGAAGAGGCGTTGCAGGCGTAACGCTGATTCTCATCTTCCAGAAGATTCCCGCATTGGGGAATCACATCTGCCGGAATTGGCACCTGACAAACTGCAAACAGCTTGTAGGTTGCCGAGGCTTCATCGGGCCGGTCCCTCTGCCTCTCTGGATAAGAAATGTAGATAATTTATTTGGTTGTGAAATACGTTCTGCGTGTTTTCCACACTGGGGGTTGTTTTCCCACAGATTCGGGTGATCTAGCCACAGAACCTGGACGGAATGGTATCAAAGCGGATTGTGCTTGTCAATGGATGAATTTGTTGGGCGGCAGGTGTGCCGCCGGGCGTGAACGGATCTTGCGAAGGGGGTTCTCATGGGCCGTTCAGACGAGGTGGCGGGTAATTTCGTCGACGAGGCGGGTGAGGGTGTATGGTTTTTGCAAGAAGCCGACGGTGGCACGGCCGTTCAGGCGGTTGTTGGTTTCGGCTTCGCTGTAGCCGGAGGACATGAGGACACGCACGGCGGGGTTGATTTGTTGTAAGGCCTGCAAGGTTTCCGAACCGTTCATGTTGGGCATGAACCAATCGACGATGACGAGATCGATGTCATCTTTGTGTTGTTGGTAAAGTTCCAGCCCGGAACGGCCGTCTGAAGCGACCAAAGCGCCGATGTTTTCCATTTCTAAAATATCTTTAATGGCTTCACGTACCGGCTCCTCGTCATCAATTACCAGGACAACGGCCGTAGGCGCCGCTTTTTTCTGCGGTATAACAGGCAATGTGGCTGGGCGCAAGCCTGTTATGGGAAAAAGCAAATCAAATGTTGTGCCCCGGCCAACTTCACTGGTTACGCGCAGTCCGCCTTTGTGCCCGCGCATTATGCCCAAAGCCGCCGCCAGACCCAGCCCTCTGCCTGTAAATTTGGTGGTGAAGAAGGGGTCAAAAATACGGCTCATGGTTTCTTCGTTCATGCCGCAGCCATTGTCGCTTACCGTCAAAAAAACGTATTCCCCTGGCTTTAGTTGTTGTTTGGTTCGCTGCCAGTAGTCGGTGTCGGCTTCGGAAATTGTCTGGGTGCCTGTGGTGATGTGAATCTTGCCGCGATTGCCTTCCATTGCTTCTGCGGCGTTCAGAATAAGGTTCATGACCACTTGTTGAAGCTGGCTGGGATCAGCTTCAATCAGGGGCAAATCATCTCGGAGGATGGTTTCCAGGTGTACGTTATGGGGAATCACCACATCGAGTAAATGTTGGTTTTCGCGGATGATGGTGGTTAATTGCAGCGGTTGAAAGCTAAACTGCCGTCGCCCGGAAAAAGCAAGCAGCTGCTGCGTGAGTTCAGATGCTCTTTCAGCGGCTTTGACAGCCTTTTCGATGTGGCGGTATGCGGGCGCTTCGGCGGGCAATTGGGATAATGCCAGCGAGGTTTGCCCCATGATGGCGACCAGCAGATTGTTAAAATCGTGGGCGACACCGCCGGCCAGAACGCCCAGGCTCTCCATTTTTTGCGTGTGGTGCAATAATTCTTCGGCGCGTTTACGATCGGTAATATCTCTGGAGGTTGAGACAATGGAAGTGATGCGGCCGTCACGATCACAAACCGGGTAGAGAGCATATTCAAAGTGGCGTTTTTCACCATTTCTTTGAACCACAATCTCCCCGTTTACCGGCTGCCCTGAGAGGCCAACATCAAATATATCCGTGTCAAACTCAGTTAACAGGTTGTCGGGTGATTTTATCTCCGACCACGTTTTGCCGAGTATCTCCGTCGCCGATACGTTTAATTGTTGGATCACTGCGGGGCTGGCGTAACGGATACGGCCGTCTAAATCATGGATCAGGAAGAAATCTGGCGTCGTGCTGAGGATGACATCTATCATTTTCACCTGATCTTCAAGCTGGGCGGCCAGTTGTTTTAGCTTTAGCTCAGCGCGTTTGCTGGTAATGGCTGCGGCAATTTGGCCGGAAACAAAAACCAGAAATTGCTCTTCTTGCTCGCTGTAAGCAGTGTGATCATGGTAATTTTGCACCACAATCGCTCCGATTGTTTCGGCTTTGGTTTTTAGCGGCGCGCCCAACCAGATTTTAGCCAGCGGACCCACTTCATCTATAACATTTTGCTGGATCAACCGACGCTGCCCCTCTTCATCGATGAGGCATGGCTGTCCGGAGCGGATGACTGATTCGGTCATCCCGCGACCGGCGAGGTACGGACGGCCGTTGTACGTATCACGCTCATCCACAAAATAAGGCAGCGACAACATATTTTCCGATTCATCATACAGGGCAATATAAAAATTGCGCGCATCCAGAAATTGGCCTACCACGCGATGAATGGATTGGTATAAGTCTTCCAGGCTGATGTCTGAATTGGCGATGGTCGCGATCTGGTAAACGGCCGTTTGCAGTGATTCGCCTCGTTTTTGCTCTGTAATATCGCGAATAAATCCATGCAGCAGGGTACGGCCGTTCATTTCAAACACCGTCGCCGTAAGCTGCACATCCAACAAATGGCCATCCTCCCGCCGCAAGTGCGAATTGATGGTTAACGATTTTTGCTGACGCGTTTCCTCGACAAAATCCCATATTTCAGACGGATAGCTTAAGGGAATCAATTGATCGATGGTCATGGATAACAGCGCCGCTTCGCCATAGCCGGTCATAGATGCCATTCGCGGGTTTGCCGACAATATCCGCAAGCTTTCCACATCAACAACCAGGATCGCGTCGTTGGCGGTTTCAAACAGCCGACGGTACTGGTCTTCGGTGCGGCGCACAGCTTCAAACAGGTGGGCATCTTGCAGCGCCAGAGAAATCTGGTTGGCAAAAGCAGCAATGGCCGGCACATCTTCCGCTTTTAACTGAAAACCGGCCAGGTACAACACGCCTTGCACTTCTCCAACGCGGGTAATCGGCGCCAAAATGGCCGGCATGCCGGAAAACACGCGAAACGCCTGCCGCACCAAGAAGTTAAAATTGGGGAAAACTTGTTTCAGTTTTTCAGTGTTATCGGGGATGTAGATGGCTTTGCCGTCTCGAATGACTTGCTCGTCGATGACGGCCGTCTTCCGCGCATAGATGTAACCAACGCCCTTAATGCCCAGGCCCTTCTCAAACGATTTCAACGCGCGGGTCAATCCATCTGGCATCACCAACACCTGAACCACGAAATGCGTTTGGTCGGCATCCAACATGTTGATGGACCCTTGAAGGTCCAGATTTTTCAGCTGCGCGCCGAAGATGTCATAAACGGCCGTCTCCGAATGCGCCGCCGTTTGCAAGGCAGCCACAGCCGCATTCAGCGCTCTCAGCATCTTCGTTTCTCTTTCCGAGACGCCAGATTCGATTCTAGTTCGCTTTTTTGGGGATTTCATGTCACCTGGTCAGAGAGGTTCGGATTTTCCCGGATTGGGCTAATCAAACAACCGTTCCCAAAATCCTTGGGGGAGAGTGTACCCATCAAGTCACCGCCAGATTCATAAAGACGCTGATAAACGACGAAGGCCCAATCGCTTGAGCGGTACGTTGTGCAATAAAATAAATATATTGCCCTAAATAAGAAAATAAGGCTATAAGAAATCTTACCCAAAAGTTTACGGGTTATGGGCTGAGAGCCAGCGCATCTGGACCAACGATCACTTCAGGCGAAAAATAGCTGAGACGGCCGTTTTCATCCAACGCCGCCACGCTCACCACATAATTTTCGGCCGGGTCAAAACCCGTCAGCCCGACGTTGCCCGCCTGCTGCGCCTTCACCAACCGGAACACCGGATGCGAAGACATCGCCAACGGCCGAAAAGAAATGGCATACCCGGCCACGTCTTCGGCTACCGGCCAGCGCAGTTGATACATGCCCAGCGCATCTGTCGCATTAATCACCGGCGCCGGCGGCTGCATCGGCGCGCCCGCCAGATTCGCCGCCACGGCCACATTCAACCGCACCACCTGCTGCAAATAATCATAATCAATCCGGTCCCAGGTATCGCGCACAGAATTTACCATGTCCGGGTCTTCTTCCGATTCAATAACTCGGATTGCCGGCATCCCCACGCTCACAAATTCCCGATGATCGCCCCACCGCCCCTCGCGGTCTAACGCGTCCAGCACCGTCGTGGGGAATGTGGGCACATACAACCCCCCGACATATTCATAATACCGGGCCAACTGCCCCGATGGAGAATACGCCAGCTCTGGCGCAAACACTCGCACCAACTGGGGAATGCCCTTTCGGCCGCCTACTGCATCATAATTGATGGCCGCCAACACGTTCATGCTGTCCAAAAAGGCGTTTTGGGCAAAATGGCGCGACCCTACCGTGCCTTCTTCCTCCGCCGAAGTCGCCAGAAAAATGATGGTTTGGTTCCACTGCTGGGCGCTTAACAAACGCGCCGATTCCAGCAGCAGGGCGACGCCGGAGCCGTTGTCGTTGGCTCCTGGGGCGCGGCTTTCGCCATCCAAAATGTTTGGCGCACGATTGTCGTAATGGGCCATGATGATGATCACGCCGTTGCTCTGGCCATTGCCCGGCAGTTCGGCAATGATGTTGCTTTGCGGCGCGGAGTAGCCGTTGTAGTCGAGGGGAAAATCATCATAACGAACCTGGAGACGGCCGTTTCCCACCCTGACAAACTCGTCAAAAATCCAGCGCCGCGTCGCCCCAATCCCCCAATTCTCCAATTCCGGATCACTAAACGCATTACGATTGCCAAACCCCTCCATTTTCTGCACGTACCCCATCAACTGCTGCTGCGAAACCTGTTCCACCAGATTCGCAATGCTGCGATCAATTTTAGGCGCGACATCACTGATCGGATCGAGCACCATTTCGCCGGTTGCCGCCGGATTAAAGTCAAACGGCCGTGCCGTGGGCACTGGCGTCGGCAGCAACGGCCGTTCTGGCGCTTCCAACGCCCCACAACCAGCCAACAAAAAAACCATCCCCAACAGGCTAAGCCTGACAAAATTTCTCAATTGCCCACGCAATATATACACCCTCTCTCAAACGCCAAACAATTTACAGCCCGCCAACCATACGCAGGCCACAAAAATATTGTAATCAAACTCGGCAGGCAAGCAATGATAGTGCAAAACTGTTGGGCAATCTTTAAGAATAAGCGGGCACTGGCCGGTTGCCATCTGGGCAATAAACACAAAAACGGCGCTGCCTGGGTTCAGGCAGCGCCGCCGCAAAGGAAGCCGTAAAAAAAAGTGGTCTCTCGATTAAATAATGGAAGCCACAAATACCAGCGCAATCGCCAAAACGCCAATGGCTTGCCCGGCTAAAGCCATGCCCCACTGCGCCTCACCGCGCAGCCAACGGCTGGCCAAGGCCACCACAATCAGGCCAATCGCCAGGCCCAAAGGCCACATCGCCAGCGCCGCCAGGAAAGGCAAGCCCGACCAGAGCCAGTTAAACACGCCGCCCAACAATAACCCGACGAAAACGGCCACGGCCGTTGCCCCACGCCCCGATTCCTTCGTTTCATACAGCGATTGGTTACTAAATGGTTGAGCAAACATGGTTCTCTCCTGAAAGTTTGTTTTTGAATTCGGTGTCTATGAAGGAAGTATCGTCGAAAAAGGGCGTTTGTTCTGGTCGCCAAACGTATGAAACAACGATACCTTTTCTACGTTTTATACGCTGTGTCACACTTTACATTTCAGCGGCAAATTTCCCGCCATTGCGGTAACCAATACGCTGTGTACCGCGAAAAGTTCCCTTCCACACGCCGTGCGGTATAATCTGCGCCATGTTTGAATTTGAAATCGACACAACCGACCCGAACAGTGGGGGGCGAAACGGCCGTTTCCACACCCCGCACGGCATCCTCCAAACCCCCGTCTTCGCTCCCGTTGGCACTGCCGCCACCGTCAAAGCGATGAAACCCAGCGATCTCCAGACCATCGGCGCCACCCTCGTTCTCAGCAACACCTATCACCTATACCTGCGCCCCGGCGACGAACTCATCCGCGATTTAGGCGGGCTGCACCGCTTCATGAACTGGGACGGCCCCATCCTCACCGACAGCGGCGGCTTCCAAGTCTTCAGCCTCAGCGACACCCGCAAAATCGACGCCGACGGCGTGACCTTCCAATCCCACATCGACGGTTCCTACCACCGCTTTACCCCTGAACGCAGCATTGCCATCCAGGAAAACCTGGGCGCCGACATCATCATGGCCTTCGACGAATGCCCGCCGCCCACCGATCGCGCCTACGTCGAAAAATCGCTCACGCGCACCCACCCCTGGCTGGAACGCTGCCTCGCGGCCAAAACCCGCCCCGATCAGGCGCTCTTCGGCATTGTGCAGGGCGGCGTTTTCCCCGATTTACGCGCCGCCAGCGCCCGCTTCATGATCGACCTGGACTTGCCCGGCTATGCCATCGGCGGCCTGGCCGTCGGCGAAACAAAGGCTGAAATGGCCGCCACGCTGGACACCCTGCACCCCATCCTGCCAGCCAACAAACCGCGCTACCTGATGGGCGTCGGCGCGCCCGAAGACCTGGTTAATGGCGTTTTGCGCGGCGTCGACATTTTCGACTGCGTGCTGCCCACGCGCATCGCCCGCAATGGCTCCGCGCTCATCAAAGGCGGCCGCCTGAATCTGCGCAACGCCCAGTACATCCACGATCCCGCGCCTCTAGACGAAACCTGCGCCTGTTACACCTGCACCCATTTCAGCCGCGCTTACCTGCGCCATCTGGTCAAGGCCAATGAAATCCTGGGCCACATCCTGCTGACCACCCACAATCTGCATTTTTTGCTGGCACTCATGCGCCAGATTCGCGCCGCCATCAGTGATGGTGAATTACGGCCGTTTGCCGCCGAATTCCTCAGCCATTACCCCGACCCTGACCAATAAAGCAATGATCGCTGCAACTTATCAATTGGAATCTTTTAATCCTTCCATCACCCTGCGGAATCCGCACACCCAATCTATTCTGGCCAACGGCCTGCGACCTAAAAATGGCGTCGCCTTTCGCCGCCAGCGACTGGACACGCCCGATGGCGACTTTGTCGATCTGGACTTCGCCGACGTAAACGGCGCAACCTGGGCCGACCTGGGCGACGACGCGCCTATCGTCCTGCTGCTCCACGGCCTGGAAGGGTCTGCCCGACGCGGCTATGCCCACGAAACCTACCGCCAACTGGCAGCCCGCGGCATACGCGCCGCCGGTCTCAATTTTCGCTCGTGCAGCGGCGAAATGAACCGCACCGCCCACCTGTACCACGCCGGCGCCACCGGCGATGTGGCTCTGGTGATGGATTGGCTGACCGCCCAATTTCCCACCGCGCCCAAAGGCATGATCGGCTTTTCGCTGGGCGGCAATGTTTTGCTTAAATATCTCGGCGAGCAAGGCGCCAATCTCACCGGCAGCGTGCAAACGGCCGTGGCCATTTCCCCACCCTTCGACATAGTCGCCGGCTCCCTGGCCTTCAACCATGGCCCGGGCCGCCTCTACGCCCGCCTCTTTTTGCGCACCCTCAAAGAAAAAACCCGCGCCCACGCCGCCATCATCGGCGATAAAGTCGATGTGACGCGCGTGCTTAACGCCCAAACCGTCGCCGAATTCGACGACGCGCTGACCGCACCCCTGCACGGCTTCCAAAACGCCCACGACTATTACGTCCAATGCGGCTCCGGGCGCTTTTTGCCCGACATTCGCGTGCCTACTCTGCTCATCCGCGCGTTAGACGATCCCTTTTTTGGCGACGATCTGCCGCTGGTGGCCCAGGCTGACAATCCGTTTCTCGTGCCTGGTTTCATCGCCCACGGCGGCCACGTTGGGTTCCTGGAAAGCCTGCGCCCGCGCCGCTTTTGGGCCGAGCGTCAGGCCGCTCGTTTTCTGTCCCATCACCTGAAGGATGCCCGATCATGACCCATTCTCTGCCTCCAGCCGACTTTTACTGCTCGCAGCTATCCGCTGCACAAGATGAACCTATGGCCGGCACGGCCGTTTCCGCTCCCATTTGGGTTTTGTTGGAATATCGCCAGCCCTGGCTCGCTCAGGCCACCAACGACAATAGCCTACCCACGGCCGTGCAGGCATGGCTGGCCGCGCAGTTAAGCGCCGTTAACGGCCGTCTGCAATTCATCCGCCAGATGCCCACGCCAAATGATCTGGCCTGTTTTATCGCCGTGTTAGACGAGCAGCAGCCGCGCCTCTACCGGTTTACGCTGGAAACCTATGAAGAGCTGTTGGCGCTTTCTCTCGCCGATGTGGTGGCGGATGACGGCCGTTTCGCCGCCAACCTGCACCCCGACCCGCTGTTTCTCGTCTGCACCAATGGCAAACGCGACCGCTGCTGCGCCTTGTTTGGTGCGGCGTTATACCGCGAACTGGCCGCCCAGGTCGGCACGGCCGTCTGGCAAACCACCCATCTTGGCGGCCATCGCTTCGCCCCAACCTTGCTCACGTTTCCCGATGGGGTGAGTTACGGCCGTGTCGCCCCCACCGACGTTCCCAACCTCCTGGCCGCCCAAAACCAGGGCGAACTACTGCTCGGCCATCTGCGCGGCCGTCTGATCTACGACGCGCCCACCCAGGCCGCCGACTATTTCTTGCGCCAGCAGATCGGCCAACCACAGCTAACCGCCTTCCAGCACCTCCAAACCGAACCCACCGCCGAAGGCCAATGGCAAATTCTTTTCCGCGCCGCCAACGGCCAAACCCATACAATTCACCTGCAAACCACTGATCCCCAACCCATTTGGGCCTCTTGTGGCGGCCCCCAACCCAAACCAATCCGCTCTTTTATCTTGCGTTAACCTCACGCCTCGCCTGCCAAACAGGCATTCAGGCGCAAAATTCAAGCCCGGAAATCGCCCATTCCCCTTGCCAAATTGCAGACGAAATGTCACATCGATTAGATGACATCTGTCATTTTCCTAACCAGACCGATCCCGTTATAGTAAAACCCGTTGCATAGATTTGCATAGATTTACATTCTTTTGCTATGATTACGCCCGGCTTCGGCCCCTGACGTAAATAAGGAGATCGTATGGAAGCAGCACCCTACCCGTCACCACGACTTATCTTTTGGGAAACCACTGCCGGCTGTAACCTGGCCTGCATCCACTGCCGCCGCATCACCGTCGCGGACCAGCTGATGCCCCAAGACCTGACCACGGCCGAAGCATTTGACCTGATCGATCAGGTGGCGGCATTTGGCAGCCCAATTTTTGTGCTGTCCGGCGGCGAACCTCTGTTTCGCCCCGACATTTTCGACATTGCCCGCCACGCCACCGACGCCGGGCTGATTGTCGCCCTGGCGACCAACGGCACGCTCATCAACGCGGAGGTCGCCCGCAAAATCAAGGATTCGGGCGTCAAGCGGGTGAGCGTCAGTTTTGATGGCGCCGATGCGCCGACGCACGATATTTTCCGTGGCCCCGGCGCGTTTGACGCCGCAATGCGCGGCATTGGCCACCTGCGCGACGTGGGGCTGCCGTTCCAAATCAACACGACTGTCGCCCGCCACAACGTCCACCAGATGCCGGAAACGCTGGCCCTGGCCAAAGAAATTGGCGCGGTGGCGCTGCATCTTTTCCTGCTGGTTCCGGTGGGCTGCGGCGTAGAAATTGCCCCCGACCAGCAAATTTTGCCCGGTGAGTATGAGGCGGTGCTGAACTGGATGTACGACGCGGAAATGGAAGGCGACATTGAGTTAAAAGCTACCTGCGCGCCCCATTATTTCCGCATTGCCCGGCAGCGTCAGGCGGAAGAACGGCGGAATGGCATTGTGCGCGAACGGCCGTCTTCCATGCAGCGGCAGCAGCACGGCGGCAACACCGCTACGGGCGGCCACCCCGCCACAAGCGGCCACCCCGCCACAAGCGGCCACCCGGGCAGCAACGGCCAGGGCCGCCACGCCATGAATGCCATGACCAAAGGCTGCCTCGCCGGAACCGGCGTCAGCTTCATCAGCCATCGCGGCGAAGTATTCCCCTGCGGCTACCTGCCGGTAGAAGCCGGCCACATTCGCCAGCAGGGCTTCCAGGACATCTGGGAAAACTCGCCCCTCTTCGCCGAACTGCGTGATGTGGACTTGTTGGGCGGCAAATGCGGGGTCTGCGAATTCAAAAAGCTGTGCAGCGGCTGCCGCGCCCGTTCCTTTGGCATGACCGGCGACTATCTGGCCGAAGAGCCATTTTGCACCTACGAACCCCATGCGCTGCGCGTGGATGAGCTTCAGTTGAACTGAAAACGGCCGTGAACAACACCCACGCCTCACTTCCCCCAATCGCTGTTCGCCCGTTACTTTTTGTATCCGTTCCCGACACGCCTATGCAGTAGGCTGCCATCCAGGCAGCTCAAGACGATGCGATGACAAATTTTCACGTAGCAATTATTGGCGGCGGCATCAGCGGCTTAAGCGCCGCCTACTATCTACAGCAAGCCGCCAGCTCAGGTCTGACCTACACCTTGTTGGAACAATCTGACCGCTGGGGCGGCAAAATCGCCACCGAAACGGTGACCGATCTGGCCGACGAGCCGTTTATTGTCGAGGCTGGACCCGATTCCTTCATCACGCAAAAGCCGTGGGGTTTGCAACTGGCCCGTGAACTGGGACTGACTGACGAACTGCTGCCGACCAACGACGGCCGTCGCCAAACCTTCGTCCTCCATAAAGGCAAGCCCACCCCGCTGCCAGACGGCGTGATGATGATTGTGCCCACCAAAATGACACCCTTTGCCCTTTCCCCGCTGCTATCCCCGCTGGGCAAACTGCGCATGGGCCTGGACCTCTTCATCCCGCCCAAAACCGACGGCGCCGACGAAACCCTGGCCGAATTTATCGAGCGCCGCCTGGGCGCAGAAGCCCTGGACAAAATCGCCGAACCGCTGATGTCCGGCATTTACAACGCCGAAGCCGAACGCCAAAGCCTGCTGGCTACGTTCCCCCGCTTCCGCGACATCGAAGAAAAACATGGCAGCCTGATCAAGGGCATGTTGGCCGGCAAAAAAGCCCGCGCGTCGCAGCCACCGGCAGCCAACGGGAACGGCCGTCCCCCAACCTCCATGTTCGTCTCCATGAAAGCGGGCATGAACGACCTGGTAACAACCCTGCGAGCGCAGTTGACCGGCGAATGTTTGCTGGAAACGGCCGTGACCAGAATAGAGACTAGAGACTGGAGGCCAGAGAGCAAACCATCCATCTCCAGTCTCCAATCTCCCAGCACCTATACCCTGACGCTGGATAACGGCCGTACCCTCACCGCCAACGCCATCATCCTGGCCGTGCCCGCCTACATCGCCGCCCGGCTGATTGGCGACCTGGCCCCGGACGCCGCCGCCGAACTAGACGCCATCCGCTATGTCAGCACCGGCACCATCTCCCTGGCCTACCGCCGCGACGAAATCGACCATCCGCTGAACGGTTTTGGCGTGGTCATTCCGCGCAGCGAAAACCGCGCCATCAACGCCATCACCTGGACCTCCACCAAATTTGATCAGCGCGCCCCGGAAGGCTACGCCTTAGTGCGCGTCTTTTTCGGCGGCTCGCGCACCCCGCAAATGATGGACATACCAGATGGCGAACTGCTGCACCAGGTACGCCGGGAATTGGCGGCGATTATGGGCCTAACGGCCGTGCCCGTTTTCCATCGCATTTACCGCTGGCCGCAAGCCAATCCCCAATACGACGTCGGCCATCTGGATCGCGTCGTGGCCATCGAAGCTGCCCTGCCAGCCGGCATTCACGTCACCGGCAGCCCCTACCGCGGCATCGGCATTCCCGACTGCATCCATCAGGCGCAAGACACAGCCCGTCTGGTGATCGCAGAACACAAATCACGAATCACGGATTACGAAACCGCCCTATGATCGACTCCACACCTGAAACCGAACGCTGGCTCTCCCTCAGCCAGGCCGCCCAAGAGCTGGGCGTACATCTCACCACCCTGCGCCGCTGGGCCGACAATGGCGACATCCCCGTCATGCTCACCCCCGGCGGGCATCGCCGCTTTGCCGCCTCCGACATTGCGCGCTTCGCTCAAAACCATCGCACCCACCCCAACAACAGCCTGGAAAGCGCCTTTGCCGACAAAGCGCTCATCCAAACGCGCCAGGAAATTATTGTGCAAAAAGATCAGACCTGGATCAGTTCGTTTGACGATGCCGCGCGTATGCGTTACCGGGTTCTGGGCCGACAGCTTTTAGGGCTGACGCTGCAATATCTGTCCGACGAAAACGGCGGCGCGATTGTGGCCGAAGCGGCGCACATTGGCCGCCAATATGGCGAAATTGGTCTGCAAAACAATCTGCCGCTCACTGAAGCCCTGGAAGCGTCGATGTTTTTCCGCGACATGATCATGGAAACGGCGCTGCAACTGCCCGAAAATACCCGTATCCGCCCGGAAGCCAACGTGCGCCTGCTGCGGCGGGTGAATAAGCTCCTCAATACTGTTCAACTGGCCATTGCCGAGGTGTATGATGCCGCATCAACAAATAGCCTGTCTCGGCCTTAGCCACCGCACCGCGCCAGTGGCCGTGCGCGAGCAGTTGCGCTGTTCGCTGCTGGATGTCGGCCAGATGCTGCCGGCGTTTGAGGCCGATCATCTGGAAAGCGACGCCTTAACCCGCCTGTCTGTTGAGTCGTTGGCTGCAAGCTGGCAAAGTCGGGCCGAATTTACGGCCGTTCGTGAACTGGTCATCTTGTCTACCTGCAACCGGCTGGAATTGTACGCCCTGCTGTCTGGCGAAGTGGACGACCCGCGCGCTTTGTTAACGGCCGTTCTGGCCACCGTCCACCAGACTGACCTGTCACCATTTCAAACCCACCTGTACCACTTCGTTGGCGAAACGGCCGTTACCCACCTCCTGAGCGTCGCCGCCGGACTGGATTCCCTGGTTCTGGGCGAGCCACAAATTTTAGGCCAGGTCACCAGCGCCTACATGGCCGCCGTAGAGGCGCGCACCATCGGCCCAGCCCTCGACGCGCTCTTTCGCGCCGCCATTCGCACTGGCAAACGCACGCGCACCGAGACGGCCATCAGCAGCAGTCCGGCCAGCGTCAGTTCCGTGGCGATTACCCTGGCGCAAGAAATCGTCGGCGATTTGAACGGCCGTCATACCCTGGTGATTGGGCTGGGCGAGATGGGCCGCCTGGCGCTGAAGGCGCTGGGGCATCGCGGCGTCACGGCCGTCAGCGTGGCCAATCGCACCTGGGTACGGGCGGAAACGGCCGTCGCCCCCTTCAACGGCCGTCCCTACGCCCTGGAACAACTGCCCGACGCCCTGCTCGTCGCCGACGTGGTCATCAGCGCCACCGCTTCACCCATTCCGGTCATCACCGCCGGCATGGTCCGGCAGGCGATGGCGCTGCGCGGCGCACGGCCGTTAGTCCTTATCGATTTGGCCGTCCCCCGCGACATTGACCCGGCGATTAAGACGATGCCCAACGTGCGCCTCTACGACGTGGACGATCTGCAAAGCAGCCTGGACAAATCGCTGGCGGCGCGGCAGGCGGCCGTGCCGCTGGTGGAAACAATTGTGGCCGAGGAAACGGCCGTGCTGGACAAAGAATTGCAGCAGTTGGCCGTCCAACCGCTGATCGCCGACCTGCACCAAAAAGCGGAAGCCATTCGCCAGCGCGAACTGGAACGCACGCTGCGCCATCTGGGCGACATTGACCCGCAAACCCTGGAACATTTACAGCATCTCACCCGCTCATTAGTCAACAAACTTCTCCATGAACCCACCAGGCAACTGCGCACCCAGGCCGGCACGGAAACGGCCGTCACCTACGCCAGCGCCGTGCGCGAATTGTTTGGGCTGGGAGCGCCTGGAGATTAGAGATTAGAGATTGCGCAATCTCTAATCTCTAATCTCCAATCTCCCAATTCCACCCCATACACCAGAAATCATTTATGACAACTACCACCCACTTCCTCAAAATTGGTTCGCGCACGTCGGATCTGGCCATGTGGCAAACCAACCATGTGATTGCCCGGCTGCAAGCCGCCTGGCTGGGGCTGGAATGCCACGTAGAACCGTTTATCACCCAGGGCGATAAGACCCTGGACAAACCCTTGCCGCAAATTGGCGGCAAAGGGCTGTTTACGGCCGAATTGGAAAGCGCGCTGCGCGACGGCCGTATCGACCTTGCCGTCCATTCGCTCAAAGATTTGCCCGTCGAAGACGCCCCCGGCCTGACGCTCGGCGCGATTCTGAACCGCGCGCCCGTGGCTGATGGCCTGGTAGCCCGCCACGGCTGGACGCTGGCCACGCTGCCGCCGGGCGCCGTCGTCGGCACCAGCAGCAACCGCCGCCGGGCGCAGCTTCTGGCCGTGCGGCCCGATTTGCGCGTGGAGTCCATTCGCGGCAACGTGCAAACCCGCGCCCGCAAAGTGGCCGACGGCCAATACGACGCCACCATCCTGGCCGAAGCCGGCCTGCGCCGCCTGGAAATGGCCGATCTGGCAACCGAATGGCTGCCGCTGGCCACCATGCTGCCCGCACCGGGGCAGGGCGCGCTGGCCGTGCAGTGCCGCGCCGACGACACGGCCACCCTGGCCCTGTTGGCAGCGATTGAAGATGAAGGGGTGCGCACGGCCGTTACCGCCGAACGCGCCTTCCTGCAAGCCCTGGGTGGCGGCTGCTCCGCGCCCATCGCCGCCTATGCAGAAGTTAACCGCGGAGAGGCGGAGGGCGCGGAGATTTTTTTGCGCGGGCTGGTGGGGAGCGTGGACGGCCGTGCGCTCATCCGCGTGCAAGGGTCCGGCCCTGATCCGCTGGCCTTGGCGCAGCAGTTGGCCGCCGAGGCGCTGGCCCAGGGCGCGGCAGCTCTTTTGGAGAATGGTCAATGGTCAATGGTCAATCGTCAATCGCCAATCGCCAATCGCCAATCCCCCCTTTCCGGCAAACGCATCCTGGTCACCCGTTCCCCGGAACAGGCGCAAGAGTTTGCCGACAAATTGGCGGCGCTGGGCGCGGAACCGGTGGTCTTTCCCGTCATCCAATTCGAGCCGCTGCCCGCCGAACTGCCCGACCCGGCGGGCTATGACTGGCTAATTTTTACCAGCGCGAATGCGGTGGATTTCTTTTTTGAACGACTAGAGACTGGCGACTGGAGACTGAAAACAGTCTCTAATCTCCAGTCGCCAGTCGCCAGTCGCCCCAAGATTGCGGCTGTCGGTTCGGCCACGGCCGTTAAACTAACCGCTTTAGGCGTGCCGGTGGATTTTATGCCTGATGAATTCACCGGGGAGCAGTTGGTGCTGGGATTGGGCGACGTGGCAGGCCAGCGCGTACTGCTGCCCCGCGCCAAAATTGGCCGCCCGGAGATTGTGAATTTGCTGCGCGAGCGGGGGGCTGAGGTGGACGACGTGGCCTTGTATGACACGGTAACGGCCGTGCCTACCCCCGCCGCCCTGGCCGATCTGGAAATGGGCGTGGACGCCATCACCTTCACCAGCCCGTCCAGCGTGCGCAACTTTTTGCAGATTATATCGTCCAGACCCCAAGGGTTTTTAAAACCCTTGGGGTCTACGGCCGTCATCGCCTGCATCGGCCCCGTCACCGCCGCCGAAGCTCGCCAATCGGGCTTCACCGTCAGCGTCACGCCTGAAGAATACACGATTGATGGCCTGGTAGAAGCGCTTTTCCGATATTGGGAGATTAGAGATTGATGCGTGATGCGTGATGAGAGACATCATAGTCTCCAGTCTCCAGCCTCCCGTCTCCAAAACTGACCATGATTCAAGAAAACAAACACACTTCCCTTGTAGACCTGACCATTCGCCCGCGCCGGCTGCGGACCTCGCCGGGGCTGCGGCGCATGGTGCGCGAGACGCGCCTGACGCCGGATGATTTGATTTACCCGCTGTTTGTGCGGCACGGCGACGGCCGTACGCCCATTCCCTCCATGCCGGGCATCGACCAGTTGTCGGTGGCCGAGGCGGTGCGCGAAGCGGAAACGGCCGTGTCCCTGCACATCCCCGCCGTCATCCTGTTTGGCATCCCGGCCGCCAAAGACCCCATCGGCCTGGAAAACTTTGCCGAGCATGGCATTGTGCAGCAGGCGATTCGGGCGATTAAAACGGCCGTGCCCGACCTCATCGTCATCACCGACGTGTGCCTGTGCGAATACACCGACCACGGCCACTGCGGCCTGCTCAACGATGGCGCCCACGCCCATCTGCCCGAAGGCTTTGTGCTGAACGACGAAACGCTAGACGTGCTGGCAGAAACGGCCGTGTCCCACGCCGCCGCTGGAGCCGACATCGTCGCCCCCAGCGGCATGATGGACGGCATGGTCGCCGCCATTCGCGCCGGGCTGGACGCCCACGATTTTGGCCACGTGCCCATCATGTCCTATGCGGTGAAGTACGCTTCCAGCTATTACGGCCCGTTCCGCGACGCCGCCGACGGCGCGCCCAAGTTTGGCGACCGCCAAAGCCACCAGATGGACCCGGCGAACGGCCGTGAAGCCCTGCGTGAAGCCGCCCTGGACATCGACGAAGGCGCGGATTTCCTGATGGTCAAACCGGCCCTGGCCTACCTGGACATCATCCACCGCGTCCACGAAGCATTCCCGGCGCTGCCCCTGGTCGCCTACAACGTCAGCGGCGAATATGCCATGATCAAAGCCGCCGCCGCCAACGGCTGGATCGACGAGGAAAAAGTGGCGCTGGAAACCCTGCTGGGCATGAAACGCGCCGGGGCAGATTTGATTATTACCTACCACGCGCTGGAGGCGGCGCGGTGGTTGAATAAGGCGTGATGCGTGATGTGTGATGCGTGACAATTTCACGTATCACGCATCAAAAGAGAAATTATGAAACCCGAAGCCGAAAAAGTAGACGTAACCGAGAAGGGGCGCGGAACGGATGGCGAAACGATTGCCATCGACCGGCGGTTGTTTGTGCAGCTGCTGGCGTTTGGCGGGGTGAAGGACACGGCCGTTCTCATCCGCGCTCTGGAAGACAACCACATTCAAGGCGCGCTGTACGCCGACATCAACGACCCGCAGGGCGTGGCCCTGGCCACCTTCAGCGAAGACCCCGATTATTTTGTGAGTGACATGCGCGCCTTTTACAACCAACGGCCGTTCAGCAAACTCGCGCCCAAGCCGGAATACACCATGCTCGGCCGCACCTACTCCCTGGGCTACGAAGCCGACCTGGAAGACACGCTCATTCACCGGCCGATTCGCCGGATTTTGGACCCGGAACTGGCCTGGGTGGTCTATTACCCGCTGCGGCGCGCCGGTTCGTTTGAGCAGTTGTCGGCGCAGGAGCAGCGGGTGGTGCTGATGGAACACGGCGGCATTGGCATGGCTTACGGCCGTGCCGGTCTGGGCCACGATTTGCGCCTGGCCTGCCACGGCCTGGACAAAAACGACAACGATTTTGTCGTCGGGCTGATTGGGCCGCAGCTGGCGCCGCTGTCCATGATTGTCCAGCGTATGCGCAAAACCAAACAAACCTCGCTCCACCTGGAGCGGCTGGGACCATTTTTCATCGGCAAAGTGGCCTGGCAAAGTAAATTAGAGACTGGAGATTGGAGACTGGCGGAACATGAACAGTCTCCAGTCCCCAGTCTCAAATCTCTGGAGATACCCAACTCATGACCGAACCAACCTCCCGTTTCCTCCGCGCCTGCCGCGGCCTGCCCACCGACCGCACGCCCATCTGGCTGATGCGCCAGGCGGGCCGCTATATGGCCGAATACCGCGCCCTGCGCGCCCAACATTCCATGCTGGAATGCATCCACACGCCCGAACTGGCCGCCGAAATCACTTTGCAGCCCATCAACGCCTTTGGCTTCGACGCGGCCATCATCTTCTCCGATATTTTGCCGCCGCTGGCGGGCATGGGCCTGAACCTGGAGTTTGTGAAAGGCGAAGGACCGGTGCTGCACAACCGCATCGACGCCAGCCGCGACGTGGATATGCTGGCCACACCGCCAGCCGAAGAAACGATGGGCGGCACGCTGCAAGCCATCGAACTGGTCACGGCCGAACTCGCGCCGCGCGACATTCCGCTGATTGGGTTTGCCGGTGCGCCATTTACGCTGGCCAGCTACGCCATCGAAGGCGGCGGCACCAAGACCTATCAGCGCGTGAAAAGCTTCATGGTCCGCGAACCGGCGGCCTGGAAACGCCTGATGAACAAACTGGTGACCGTGCAGGGCGATTACCTGCTCAAACAGGCCCAGGCGGGCGCGTCGGCACTGCAACTGTTTGATTCCTGGGCGGGGCACGCTTTGAGCAAGCAGGATTACGTGCGCTATGTGCAGCCTTATAACACGGCGCTGTTTGGCCTGCTGGCCAAGTCCGGCGTGCCGGTTATCAACTTCAGCACGGGCACGACGCCCTACATAGAAGCGGTGGCGGCGTGCGGCGGCGACGTGATCGGCGTGGATTGGCACCTGCCGCTGGATGAAGTGTGGGCGCGCATTGGCTTTGACCGGCCGATTCAGGGTAATCTGGACCCCATCGCCCTGCTGGCTCCCTGGCGGGAACTGGCGGCGCGGGTGGATGATGTGTTGATGCGGGCAAACGGCCGTCCCGGCCACATCTTCAACCTCGGCCATGGCATCTACAAAGAGACGCCGGTGGAAAATGTGCAGCGGCTGGTGGATTATGTGCGCGAGAAGACGAGTCGTGATGCGTGAGTCGTGATGCGTGAGGGGCTTATACGCATCACGCATCAATTAAGGACTGAACTATGACCAAGACAGCAATCGGCGTTTTAATTATGGCCTATGGCGGGCCGAACAGTTTAGACGAAATTCCGGGCTACCTGGCGGATATCCGCAACGGCCGTGTCACCACCCCCGCCGTCCTCAAAGAAATCAGCCGCAATTACCGGCTCATCGGCGGCAAATCGCCGCTGTTGGAAATTAGCACGCGCCAGGTGACGGCCGTGCGCGCCCGGCTAGACCCTGACCGGTTCAAGGTGTACATGGGCATGCGCCACTGGTCGCCCTGGATTGAAGACGTGGTGGGCCAGATGATCGACGACGGCATCACGCAGGCCATCGCCCTGGTGCTCGCGCCCCACTACAGCCAGCTCAGCGTCGCCAAATACCACGCCAAAGTCGCCGATGGCCTGGAGATGTATCGCGGCCACATCGACTTTGACTTCATCGACAGCTACCACGACGCGCCCCAACTCATTCAGGCGTTGGCCAACCGGGTGGACGAAGGGCTAAGCCGCTGGCCGGAAGCGGAGCGCGACGAGGTGCATATCATCTTCAGCGCCCACAGCCTGCCGGTGCGCATCATGAAGATGGGCGATCCGTACGACAGCCAGCTCCGCGAAACGGCGCAGTTGGTAGCCGACAAAGCCGGGCTGTCCAAGACCCGCTGGTCGTGGTGCTACCAATCGGCGGGACGCAGCCCGGAGCCGTGGCTGGGGCCGCAAATTCAGGACCACATCCCGGCGCTGGCGGCGCAAGGCATCCGCGACATGATCAGCATCCCGGTCGGGTTTGTGTCGGACCATGTGGAGATTTTGTACGACATTGACATTCAGGCGCAGGCGGTGGCGCGGGAATTGGGGGTGAGATTGGAACGGCCGTCGGCCCTCAACGACGACACGCTTTATATCCAGACTTTGGTCGATTTAATTGAGCAGCGAACGGAAAAGATCACTGCCCCGGCACTTTAACATCGATCCCCGTAACACGGGAGAAATGGCGTTGGTCAAAGGTGTAAACGGTCTTGATTTGGCGCGCGTGCATCCAGGAAGCGTTATAGGCGTCAATAAAATCGATGTTTTTAATCGCATAAATATCGATAGCTGTGCCAATGAGATTGGCATCATCTACCTGGATACCATTTGTATTCAAAAGCGACCAAATTGCATCACGAATCAGTTCCCTGGCGCTCCCTAATCCTTCCATCACCCAAACAATTTCAGCAATGACAGTTGAATTTGTTACCAGAGTGAATTCGCCATTTCCTGCTCTTTGCAACAAAGCCAAAACGTGCTCGAGTTGCTCCGGATCGTCTTTCGTGAAAATGCGGATGAACAGATTGGTGTCAGCAAAGATACGTTCACTCATCTTCCATCCCCCGCATGACTTTTTCGACGACGTAGCGCCTGGTTTCTTCCCGCAGCGCTTGAAAATCAATGGGTCCATCAACCGGATGAATGCCGATCATATCAAACAGCGTAGCTGTCACCGGGCGCAATTCAAGATGATCGTCAACCCGGGTAATGGCTATGCTGTCCCCAGGCTGAATGTTTAACGCTTCTCTTACATCCTTGGGCAGCGTGATCTGCCCTTTTGCGCTTACTTTTACCAACATGTCATACTCCATATAGATTAGTCGGAATTTTCGATAATTTCCTACTAAAAAAACTATGGCATATATTTTGTATGTTTGTCAAGAAAACAGGAGCAATTCATGCTAACTATTGAAAAATCAATCGCCTACTTTAATGAAGCCAAAGAGCTGCTGCCCGGCGGCGTGGATTCGCCGGTGCGGGCGTTTAAGGCGGTGGGCGGACAGCCGCTTTTCATCCAAAAGGGCGAGGGCGCGTATCTGACCGACGTAGACGGCAACCGCTACGTGGATTACGTGCTTTCCTGGGGGCCGTTGATTTTGGGCCATGCGCATCCGCGAGTGGTGGCGGCTTTGCAAACGGCCGTTACCCTCGGTACCAGCTACGGCGCGCCCAGCCCCCTGGAAAACGAACTCGCCCGGCAAGTCATGGGCCTGATGCCAAATATCGAGATGATCCGCTTTGTCAATTCCGGCACGGAAGCCACCATGAGCGCCCTGCGTCTGGCCCGCGCCTTTACCGGGCGCAGCAAAATCATCAAATTCCAGGGCAACTACCACGGCCATGCCGACATGCTCCTGGTGCAGGCCGGTTCCGGCGTGGCCACTTTGGGCCTGCCCGACTCGCCCGGCGTGCCCGCAGCCACCACCGCCGACACCCTCGTCGCGCCTTACAACGACCTGGAAGCAGTCGCCCAGTTGTTTGATCAATTCCCAGGCCAAATCGCCGCTGTCATTGTGGAGCCTGTGGCCGGGAACATGGGCCTGGTTCTGCCGGTAGACGGCTTTTTGGCCGGCCTGCGTGATCTGACCGCCGCCGACCAGTCGCTGTTGATTTTTGACGAAGTGATGACCGGCTTCCGCGTACATCCCGGCGGGGCGCAGATGTTGTACGGCATTCAGCCAGACCTGACGGCCCTGGGCAAAGTGATTGGCGGCGGGCTGCCGGTTGGGGCGTATGGCGGGCGGCGCGACATCATGGCGCTGGTGGCTCCGATGGGGCCGATGTATCAGGCGGGTACGTTGTCGGGCAATCCGCTGGCGATGACGGCCGGAATTGAGACATTGAAAGCGATTCAAGAACCTGGCGTCTGGACCAAATTGGAAGACATCGGCGCACAGCTCATCGACGGGCTGACTGGGGCGGCAAAAAAGGCGGGAATTCCCATCAGCATAGGTCGAGTAGGCACGATGTTTGGGCTTTTTTTTCAGCCTGGCCCGGTGATCAATTGGGAAACGGCCGTGCAGTCCGATACGAAGCGTTTTGGGCGTTATTTTCAGGCTATGTTAGACACGGGGGTTTATTTGGCTCCGTCACAGTTTGAGGCGGGTTTTATATCCACAGCGCACGGTCTCAAGGAAATCGAAACCACCATCGCCGCCGCGGAACAGATTTTTGCCAGTCTGGGCTGATTTTGTCTGATCAGTCGGGGAGTTGGTGAATGAGGAATACCAGGGCCAGCAGAATAAGCTGGGGTTGGCGGAAACGGCCGTCTGGCATAATCACCTCATAATTTTCAGCGCCCGTTTGCCGCTGGATTTGACCGACAGGGGCGGCCTGACATTCATCCAGGAATTGTACATGCGGCTCTAACACGGCCGGGGCATTGTCGCAGAGAACAAATTGGTTAGGCAGGGAACGGCCGTTTACTTGCTGGCTCAAAGCTGCCCAGCGCTGTCCCTCTGCCTCAATCATAAAATAGGGCGCAGCGTCTGCGTCGTCTAAATTCGGCCAGGTATGCTGGGTAATGATGGCGTAGACAGCATGATCATAGATCAGCGCGTAACTGATGCGCGGAACGCCGCCCTTGCTGGTGGTTTTGAGGCCAGGGAATTCCAGCGAAGCCAGCGCTTCGCCAGACGGCCGTGCCAGCTGAACTTTGCCAGGATTGCCAGGCAGCAGCCAGGGCGTGCCAAAATCAGCCACCAGTGACAGACGATTTTGCCCGACGTATAGATGGGCTTGCTGTCCATTTTCGGCTAACGGCCGTAAAAACCTGATGCCATATTCCATAAGCCAGCATTGTACAGACCATCGGACAAACGAACAAACCAGACGCCGGGGGGCACGGCCGTTTACCACCAGACGGCCGTGTCAGACCAAATCCATCCTTAAAATTTCTCTCACAGAAAGTCCCGTGTGATATACTTTGATGCGGGATAACACAACAAATTTGCGGGAGGCCAGAAGCAAGCTGCACACCAATCATCACGCCCTACCGCCGCCCGTACCCACCACACAACAAGACAAACAAACCTTATGACCGATCAACAACCCTTTGTCCATTTGCACGTCCACAGCGAGTTCTCCTTGCTCGATGGCTTAAGCCGCATCAACGATCTGGTACAGCGCGCCGTCGAACTAAACCAACCGGCCATCGCCCTCACCGACCACGGCGCGATGTATGGCACCATGCCATTTTACCGCGCCGCCAAAAGCGCCGGCGTCAAGCCCATCATCGGCATCGAGACATACCTGGCGACCCGCACCATGCAAGACAAAGACGCGCAGCTAGACAAAGAGCGTTTCCACATGCTGCTGCTGGCCCAAAACCAGACCGGTTACCTGAATTTGCTGCAAATCGCCAGCGCGGCGCAGCTAGATGGCTACTATTACAAACCGCGCATCGACCGGGCATTCATGGCGCGTTACAGCGAAGGTCTCATCGCCACCACCGGCTGCATGGCCGGAGAGATTCCCCGGGCTATCGGCGCGGGCAAAATGAAGCTGGCCCACGAGTTGATGGGCGAATACCTGGATATTTTTGGCAAAGATCGCCTCTTCATCGAGCTGCAAGAGCACCACATCCCCGAACTGACCGACATCAACAAAAAGCTCATCGAGATGGCGGGGCATTACGGCCTGGAAAACAACTTCCTGGCGACCAACGATGTCCACTATACCCGCGCCGAAGACGCCAATCCACACGAAGTGCTGCTGTGCATCCAAACCGGCTCTACCATCGCCGCCCCCAAACTCACCTTCTCCGACAAAGAGTATTACCTCAAATCGCACAGCGAAATGGCCACGCTCTTCGGCGAAATCCCGGGCGCACTACGCAACAGCCTGCTCATCGCCGAAATGTGCGACATCAACCTGGATCATGAAGGCTACCATTTGCCGGAATTTGAAACCCCGGAGGGGTTCACGGCCGATAGTTACCTGCGCCAACTATGCGAGAAAGGTCTAATCTGGCGTTATGGCGATACCCGCGCCCAAAGCGACGAGGCGCTGCGCGCTCGGCTGGACCATGAGCTGAACATTATTGGCCGGATGGGGTTTGCCACCTACTTCCTCATTGTGTGGGATTTATGTGAGTGGGCCGCGCGCAGCGACGCCTGGTGGGAAATGCATCAGGATTCATTCCCCCACGACAACTACCAGGAGTGGAAAGACAACGACATCTGGTGGAATGTGCGCGGTTCCGGCGCAGGATCGGTGGTGGCTTATACGCTGGGCATCACCAGCATCGACCCGCTGGTGAACGGCCTGATTTTTGAACGGTTCCTGAATCCTGGACGTGTGTCTATGCCCGACATTGACCTGGATTATCCCGATGACGTGCGCGGGCTGATGGTGGCCTATACCAAACGGCGGTATGGCGCGGAAAAGGTGGCGCAGATCATCACATTTGGCACGTTGGGGGCGCGGGCGGCCATCCGCGATGTGGGGCGGGCAATGGACATGCCGCTGCCAGAGGTAGATAGCATTGCGCGCTTGGTTCCGGCAGTTCCGGGCAAGCCGGTGAAAATTGAAAATGTGCTGGATAAGGACCATGAGTTTTATTCGGCGGAATTGGAGGAGCGGTATAAGGGGGAGACGGCCGTTAAAACCCTTCTGGACACCGCCCGCAACCTGGAAGGGGTGGCCCGCCATGCTTCCAGCCACGCCGCCGGCGTCATTGTCTCCGACCGGCCGCTGCAAGAATACGTGCCCCTGAACAAACCCACCAGCGGCGACGAAGGGCTGGGCGGGGTGGACCGCGTGACACAGTGGCCGATGGAAATTGTCGAATCCATTGGTCTGCTTAAAGTGGACTTCCTGGGCCTTAGCACCCTCACGGTGATGCGCCTGGCCGCCCGTCTGATTGAGGAACGTTACGGCACAATCTACACCATGGACAACATTCCCTACGACGAGGGGCAAGTTGGCCCGGACCCCACCAAAAAGGCGGAAGCGCTGTTCGATATGCTGAGTCGGGGCGTCGTGGCCGGGGTGTTCCAGGTAGAAGGGGCCGGCATGCGCCGCCTGATGATGGAAATGAAGCCCCGCCGCTTCGACCACATCATCGCCGCCATCTCGCTGTATCGTCCCGGCCCGATGGACAACATTCCCGAATATATTCGGCGCATGCACGCCGAAATTTACGACCACAAAAACATCGTCGAATACCACACCCCGGCCTTAGAACCCATCCTCAAAGATACCTACGGCATTCTGGTCTACCAGGAGCAAATCATCCGCATTGCGTCGGATCTGGCGGGCTACGAGCCAGGCGAAGCGGACATGATCCGCAAAGCGGTGGCCAAGAAGAAAAAGAAGCTGATGGAAGAGCATCAGATTCAGTTTACCGAAGGGGCGATGGCCCGTGGCTTTAGCCAGCAGGTATGCGACGCAATTTGGGGCGATATTGAATTTTTTGCGCGGTATGGATTTAACAAGGCCCACGCGGCCGATTATGCCAAGGTTACCTGCCAGACGGCCTTCCTGAAGGCCCATTACCCGGTGGAATATCTAACCGCCATGCTTTCGGTGGAACGGGACAACACAGACAAGGTGCGGCGTTATTTTGCCGAGGCCAAGAACCTGGGCATTGATGTGGCCCCGCCGGATGTGAACCACTCCGGCCTGGATTTTACGATTGAAGATGAGCAGGAACGGCCGTTAATCCGCTTTGGCCTGGGCGCGATCAAAAATGCTGGGGCAGCGGCGCTGAACCTGATTTTGGAAGAGCGGCAGGCGAACGGCCGTTTCACCAGCCTGCAAGACCTCTGCGACCGGGTAGATTTGCGGCGCGTGGGCAAACGGCCGTTAGAATACATGATCAAAGGGCGGGCTTTCGATGAATGGGGCACGCCGGCGCAGTTTATGGATGCGCTGGACCGCATCGTTGGGTACAGCAGCAGCACCCACAACGCCGCCGCCCAGGGACAGATGAGCCTGTTTGGCGGCCTGACCGGCGCGCCGGCGCTGCAATTAGCCGTCGATTTACTGCATCCGGCGGACAGCGTGGAGAAAATAGACCACAAAACTTTGTTAGAATGGGAGAAAGAAGCTTTGGGCGTACACGTTTCGGAACATCCATTGGAACGGCCGTTGGCCCAACTCCAACCGCACACCAGCGGCCCTATCGGCGAAATTCAGGCGACCGACAACGGCAAAACCGTCAAAGTCGCCGGCATGATCAGCACTTTGCGCACCCTGACAACCAAAAAGGGCGATCCCATGGCCTTTGGCACGCTGGAAGACCTGGACCACAAGATCGATGTGGTCTTTTTCCCACGTACCTGGAAGGAGTTCCGCGATTTGGTGAGCGTAGACCAGGTGATGCTGGTGACGGGCAAAGTGCAAACCAAAGGCGACGACGTAAACATCATTGTGGATCGGGTGCAAACGAAGGTGGAAAACGGCGTCGCCGCCGACGATGAGGGGCATTTGCTGGGTAATGGCCGACGACCGGGGAACGGGAACGGCCGTTTGCATGAACCCACCCTCGCCTACACCCCGCCGGCCGAACCCGATTATCTCGACGACGGCGACCAAGACGCCGACGATGATTTTGGCGGACCGCCACCGCCGCCCAATTTCGACGAGGATAGTGTGGCACGGCCGTTGTCGAACCTGCAACCAGCCGCAGCCAGACGTGAACGGGAAACGGCCGTGGCCCCGCCGCCGCTAACCAACCAACCAACCGCCAAACCAGCAAATCAACCACCAACCAACCAAACCGCCAAACCGGCAGCCCCGCCCGCCTCGCCCATCGTCTTTGGCGACAAACAGGCCAGCCGAATAGCCAACAACGTCAAAACGGTCGTGGTAGAAATTAAGCCGGTGGGAAATTGGAAGGATGTGTGCCGCCGCGCTCTGGAAGAAGCGGCTAAATACGAAGGCGAAGACGCCCTTACCCTGGAATTGGCCGGGCATGGCTGGGCCATAGATTTCCCCAACCAACACACCAAAATTTGCCAGGACCTGATCGGCAGCCTGCGCCGCCTATCAGGCGTTGCCAACGTGAAGGCAGTCTAAGACCGGGAGACGCGAGAACAGAAGCCAGGGAGACTTGGAGACTTGGAGACTTGATTGATTGGCTCTGAATCTCCAATCTCCAATCTCGAGTCCCCAGCCCCCTTCTGGTTCAGGGAAGCGCGCGCCGCAGAATGCGCAGCCAGTTGCCGCTCATAATGCCTGCCACATCCGACGTTTCGTAGCCTCGCGCCAGCAGCGCATCCCCAATTTTGCCCAGGTCGGCGATGCTGCCCAATTCGGCGGGAATATGTTCTGCGCCAAACCCGCCGTCCAGGTCGCTGCCAATGCCTACGCTGCGGGCACTGCCCAACACCTGACAAACGTGGTCGATGTTGGCCACCACATGGTCCAATGTCACCGCCGCTTTGCGATCCCCCTTACGCCAGCCGGGCTGCAAAAAAGCGTTGTATAACACCGTGCCGATCACCCCATCCCGCTCGCCTATCAGGCGAATTTGCGTGTCGCTGAGTTGGCGCGTGCCGGGAACCAGCGCTCGACAGTTGCTGTGCGTGGCCACGGTCACGCCTTCGTAGCGTTCCAACGCTTCGATAGTTGATTTCTCGCTCATGTGGGTCAGGTCCAGAATAAAACCCAGATCGGCCATCACTTCCAGCAAGCGGTAGCCCTCTTTGGTCAGACCGTCGTCGGTGCGGGTCCAGCCGCCGGTCGCGTAGCGCGTGTCGTCCCAGGCCAGGCCGATCAGTCGCAAGCCGCGTTCGTACCACATTTCGGCCTCTTCCGGCTCGCGGATAGGGTCGGCGCCTTCCATGAGCGGCACAATGCCCAGGAGTGGGGCAGGATTATCGTCTGTACAACTTTGCAATACTTCATCCAGCAAGGTCTGATTGGTGACCAGGCGGAGGGATTGATTTTCATCAACCAGGCGATGGTAATAATCGAGTTGTTTCATGCCATAAGCAAAGGCTTCGTTGGCGTTGTGGTAGACCATTTTGTCGGCCAGGGTGGGGATTTTGGCGTGGCTGGGGGTGACAAACAGCGTGCCAAAGACCAATCCAACGCCGCCCTGGCGCATGTCTGGGAATGAGACGGTGGCTTGACCCCGTTCGCCATCTGGCTGTTCTTGGGCGCGTGTGTAAGAAATGGGATGAAGGGGGGAACGGCCGTGATTCAGCGCGTTATAAGCAATATCCAAATGGGCGTCAACAATCATCATAAAAGGGTTCCTTGTCTATACGGGGCCGGTCAATCGGCTATTTTTTCGATTTGGCCGCCGCTCTTTGTGCATTTTCCGCTACCCGGTAATGAACAATTTTGCGTATCAGATCCAACGGCAGCGGTTGGTCAATGGGAAACTGCACCGAACCCTTGCCTGTCTTATAGACCGACAATTCTTCCTGAAACGCTTCCAGACCTGTGGGCGCAGGGTATAAACCAATATGGTTTTTAAAGGCCGCAAAATGAACCAGATTCCCATTTAGGGCAAAAGTGGGCATTTGATAGCTGATTTTTTCTTCTGCGGCCGGCGCGGCTGCCTGGATAGTCGCCCTGAGTTCGGCCAACATCACCTGGACATCTTCGGGAAATGTAGCGATATACTCATCAATATTCTTAGGTTTTGGTTTGTCGTCCATCATGTATTTCTCTTTTGTCGCCATACGAAAGTATCTACACGGACCCTAAGGGTTTGCTCTTGAGAAGCCAGATTATCTGGAACTTAAACCCTTAGAGCCTTCCCAGAGAGACCCGAACTGTTACAGACAAAATGCCTTAACAGTTTCTCAACTGCTGCAAGCGTTTTTCCACGGCAATAGCCGATGGCGTGATGGCCAATCCGCCCAGTCCTGTGCAGCGCAGTTCGTGGGTCATGCTGTTGCCCACGTCCAGCATCGTCGCCACCACTTCATCAAACGTAATGACCGGATCATAATTAGCCAGGGCCATGTTGGCGCAGGAGAGCGCGTTGGAAGCTGCCATGACGTTGCGCCCCAGGCAAGGCGCTTCCACGCGCTTGCCAATCGGATCGCAGATCATGCCCAATGAATTTTGCAGCGCCAGCGAAGCCGCCGCAACCGATTGTTCCAATGTGCCGCCAGCCAAAACGACCAGACCGGCCGCGGCCATGGCCGAGCCGGCGCCGCATTCCGCCTGGCAGCCGCCCACTTCAGCGGAAAAAGTGGCGTGCTCAGAAATGAAGACGCCGATCATGCCGGCGGCCAGCATGGCGTGGACGATGTCTTCTTCGCCTTTGCCCATGACGGCCGCTGCGCCCAGAATAGCGCCGGGTAATGCGCCGCAAGACCCGGCTGTCGGCGCGGCCACAATGACGCCCATCGAGCTTTTTATTTCCATCATGGCCGTGACGTACAGGATCATGGTGTTCAACGGTTCGCCGTTGATGAGTGTTTGGCTGACCATCCGTTCTCTAAAGCCAACGGATTGGCAGGGCAGGATGCGATCTTCGTAGTAGGTGCCGCGTAATCCTTGTTGGATGGAATTGTCCATCAGGCGGACGATGTAGCTCATTCGCTGGCACACTTCGGCTTCGGTGATGCCGCCGCGCGCGCTTTCATAGCGCACGGCCAATTCCCACAGGTTCAGGCCGTGGTTACGGCCGTATGCCAACATATCCTCGCCGTAAATAAATGGAACCTCTAAATCCTTGCGCGATAAGATGGGTAGAACCGGCTGTAAGTAGCGGACGAAATCCACATCTTTCAGCGCTTCTATGGTCGCTATATCGTCGACGGAAAAGGGAGCAGCGCTTTTGAGTTCGATAAACTGCCTGTCGCCGATGTGGTGTTCGAGGAAATCGTACGCCAGGGCGGCCGGCAGGTGCGCCGGGATGGCGGGCAGGTTACGGCCGTATATCAACAGTTCATGGTAATCGCCGTTAATGGAAACGGCCGTGCCGTCTATCTCTTGCACCTCAATCATGCCGCCGCCGGTAGAAATGGCCGTGAACGTATGCGAAACCCGCGAGTTAGAAATTCGAATGCGGTACATGTTGGGGTGAGTCGCCCCGTAGCTCAAATAATTCACCTGAATGGCGATGCCGGCCGCCTGAATGCCTTCCCTATACGATTCCATGCGCGCATCATCGGCCTGCCAGCCGAGAAGACCGCCATATAGGCCCATGTCGGTCCCCTGGCTTTCGTGCGTGGTCACCAGGGAGCCGTTGGGATCATAATCGATGATCACTTCCTCGATTTCGCCACCGATCAGGTCGCGCAGGAGCAGGCCCATGCGACACCCGGCGGCGCTGTGTGAGCTGGAAGGGCCGCGCATGACCGGGCCAATGGCATCATTAAAGATACTGGAAACTGCCATGGAAACCTCGCTTTGTTGGTTTAGATTTGCGGATTTAGCTTATTATCAAACTGCGTAATGTCGCCAGATTAACCGGATCCATTTCGATGTCACGGCCGTCTTCACCCTCTTCCGTCTTCGGCGTTTCCAGGTGGGCGGCATGATTGGCCCAACGCGGATCGTTTACAAAGTTGGCAAAACCAGCCTCGCCAATGAATCCTCGGCCGATATGCTCGTGGCGGTCTTTGTTGGATCCCAGCTCGTGTTTGCTGTCGTTGAAGTGGAAAAACTTGATTCGATCCAGGCCGATCAGCCGATCGAACTCGGCCATGGTGGCTGCGTAGGCTTCCGGCGTGCGGATGTCATAACCGGCGGCAAAGACGTGGCAGGTATCGAAACAAACGCCCAGGCGTTCATCTGGGCCGGTCTCGTTCAAAATCCAGGCCAACTGGGCAAAGGTGCAGCCCAGATTGGTTCCCTGCCCGGCCATTGTTTCGGGGCAGATGGTGACGTGAGGGGCGGAAACGGCCGTTTCCGCCAACAATCGCTGCAAAGCCCGGGCAATATGCGCCAGCCCGGTCGCCTCATCACCGCCCACAAAAGAACCAGGGTGAAACGTCAACAGGGGAATGCCCAATTGCCCGCAGCGTTCCACCTCAATCTTCAATGCCTGGTAAGATTTCTCCCACAGCGCTTCATCTGCCGAAGCCACATTAATTAAATAACTGGCATGCACAGCCACCGGGGAAATGTGGTCGTATGCCTGCGCCGCTTCGCGGTATTGGGCAATGTCTTGGTCGGTAAGCGGCTTCGCCTGCCATTGGCGATTGCTTTTGGTAAAGATCAGCATGGTTTCGCAGCCGGTTTCATCGCCGCGTTTGAAGGCCGTGTATGCTCCGCCGGCCGTACTCATGTGTGCGCCTAATCGCATGGGGTTTCCTTTTTGAGGGGGTGGCTGAGCGGGTCATAATCTGTTGACCCGCTCAACCAATATCTAATTTACCACGTCATTTTTTCTGGCATATCGCTGCCAAAATAGCCAATAGATTCTGACCCATCTAGCGTATATACGCCATCGCCAACGATACGCCAGACCCGTTTGCCGGCCAGATCGACAATAAAATCGCCTTCACGCTTGCCGGTTGCCACATCTTCCAGATCGTACAATACTTGCCCGCGCAACACGGCAAACTGCTCGCCCTTTTTATCTACCAAACCACGCATGCGTTTCTCTCCTTCGGTTGTTAGTTGTTAGTTGGGAGTTGTTGGGTTGAATTGTTGGTTGGTTAGAACTGCCTACTATTAACTAACCACCGATCAGGGAATCGTAAAGGTATCCTGGACAGACCCGGCATCGTCGGTAAGCGTAACGGTCTCTCCAGATTCCCAAACAGACGATTCCAAACCCCAAAATAAATCAGTCGGGCTGTTAATGCCGGTTTCGGTGTGGATGAGGATGCCCGCGCCTTCGCCAAAGAGCGTAACCTGAGCAAATCGGTACACAAAACCACTTTCGTCGCTGAGGGTCCAGCCGAGCAGGTTGATCTGGCGTGTGCCGGAGTTGATGATCTGCACGGCTTCATCGGCGATGGAGCCGGCGCCGATCACGTCGGCGATCTGGAGAATGGCTTCTCCCTGGGTAGCGGCGGCTTCGGTGGGGATGGGCGTGGGCGGCACGCCAGGCGGTGGGGTGTTGGTGGGTACGGCCGTTGGCGTTGCCAATCCGCCGATGGGGATGATGAGCTGCTGGCCGACACTCAGAAAGTTGGGGTTATCGATTCCGTTGGCGGCCATGATATCTTCTATGGAAACTTCGTAGCGGGTGCTGATGCTGCCGAGGGTTTCACCCGACTGTACGGTGTGGGTGGCGGGGCCGTCGCTAACGGCCGTTGCCTCTACCACGCCTGCTCCATCTTCGGCTGCCGGAGCCGCCGCCTCGCCAAGTTGGACGCTGATGTCTGGTGTGGGGACCACGGCCGTTGCCGTTGCCACCACTATCCTATCACCGCCGCCATTGCGACCATCCCACCAATACAAAATCGCCAGCACCACGGCCGCCGACACCAGAATGTTCAACAAAAGGAAAGGCACCATCCGACGAAAAGACATCTCATTCTCCTGAGTGAATTAAACTTATTGTACAGGAAGCGGAGAGCTAGAGCTAGAGGTGGGAGCGATGTGGGGAGCGGTGTCATTCCGGGCGAGGATGGTATTGGGTTGGTTTTGTCCCGATCTTCTTTTCTACGCCCCGCCCTCTACGTGCTGCGCTCAAGCTCCGGCTCTCGCTATCGTTCTCGCTATATGTTAGAATTTCTGCGGCATGACACACATCGATTACCTGGCAATTGGTCACATTAGCGAAGATATTACCCCAACCGGGCCACAACTAGGCGGTACGGTTTCCTTTTCCGGGCGGCTGGCGCAGGCGTTGGGCTGTAAAACGGCCGTACTCACCAGCAGCAGCGCCAATTTTTCCTGGCAGCGCCACCTGGAAGGCATCCGCCTGCACACCATCGTGGCCAACCAAACAACCGCTTTTGAAAATGTGTACACCGCCAACGGCCGTAGCCAAACCCTGCACGCCCAGGCCGCGCCCATCCTGCCCGCCCACGTTCCCAATGATTGGCAGCGCGCCGACATCGTTCACCTGGCCCCCATCGCCAACGAAATCGACCCGGCCGTCATTCGCCACTTCAGCAACAGCCTGGTGGGGCTGACACCGCAGGGCTGGATGCGCCGCTGGGATAAGAACGGCCGTGTCTACCCCGCCGACTGGCCCGAAGCGCGCGAAGTTCTTCCCCTGGCCGCGGCCGTCATCCTCAGCCACGAAGATTTGCGCGATGACATTCAGCTAGACCAATTTCGCCAATGGTCGCGCCTGCTGGTAGTCACCAGAGGCCACGATGGCTGCACCATCTATTTCGAAGACGAAATTCGCCACCTGCCCACACGCCGCGCCCAAGAAATCAACGCCACCGGCGCGGGCGACATCTTTGCCGCCGCCTTTTTTATTCGTCTGCACCAGACCGGCGGCAACCCCTGGGAAGCAGGCCGCTTTGCCAACGACATCGCCGCCTGCTCCGTAGAACTGGATGGTATCGACGAAAAATTAAACGCCATCCAACAACTCATCAAAAATTCCTAGCCGAGAGCTATTTATGACCAAGATTTATGCGATTGTGAACCAAAAAGGTGGCGTAGGAAAGACCACCAGCGTCATCAACCTGTGCGCCTACCTGGCCGGCAGCGGCCGGCGCACGCTGTTGGTCGACATTGACCCGCAAGCAAACGCCACCTCCGGGTTAGGCGTAGATAAAACGGCCGTCCCCGTCTCCATTTACGAACTGCTCTTAGAAGAGGCATCGGTCGACAGCGTGCGCATCAGCCTGCCGGAATTTAAGCTGGATATTGTGCCTTCCAGCCCGGGCCTGTCTGGCGCGGAAGTGGAACTGGTCAATGCAATTGGGCGCGAGTACCGGCTACAAAAGGCGCTGGATGGGCTGAACGGCCGTTACGACTACATCCTCATCGACTGCCCGCCCAGCCTGAGCCTGCTCACCGTCAACGCCCTCACCGCCGCTCGCGACGGCGTTCTCATCCCCGTGCAGTGCGAATATCTGGCCCTGGAAGGTCTATCGCAGCTCACCCAAACCATCGACCTGGTGCGCAAATATCTCAACCCCGCCCTGTCTATTCGCGGCCTGATTATGACCATGTACGACAGCCGCACCAATCTGAGCCGACAGGTGGTGGAAGAGGTGCGCAACTACTTTCCCGGCAAAGTTTTTCGCACGATCGTGCCGCGCAATGTGCGCCTGAGCGAAGCGCCCAGCTTCGGGCAGCCCATCAACATTTACGCGCCCACTTCCCCCGGCGCGCTGGCCTACAAAGTCCTGACGTCCGAAATTCTGAAAGGCGACCAGGTAAAGGAAACAACGGCATGACCAAGAAACACGGACTGGGGCGCGGATTAGGCGCACTGATACCGACGGCGGATACGGCCGTTTCCAACGACGACATCCGCCTGATTCCTGTCGCCGAAATCTATCCCAATCCCCATCAACCCCGCACCGCCTTCAACGACGAACAGTTAGCCGAATTGGCTGCTTCCATCACCGAACACGGCCTCATCCAACCGCTCGTCGTCACCCAACAAGACGGCAAATACGTGCTCATCGCCGGGGAACGCCGCTGGCGCGCCTCGCAGCTTGCCGGTCTGGAAAAGCTCCCGGCGATCATCAAAGAAGCCACCCCCCAGGCCATGCTGGAACTGGCGATCATCGAAAACATCCAACGCGCCGACCTCAACGCCCTGGAAGAAGCCTTCGCCTACCAGCAGCTCATGGAAGAGTTTGGCCTGACCCAGGAAGAGGTGGCCAAACGAGTCGGGAAAGGGCGCTCCACTGTGGCCAACCTGCTGCGCCTGCTCACCCTGCCGCCCAATATCCAACAGGCGGTGAGTGATGGGCAAATCAGCGGGGCACACGGCCGTGCGCTCCTCCCACTTCCCACGCCGGAAATGCAAACCAACGCCATGAAACAAATCATGAAGCTGGATTTAAGCGTGCGCCAAACCGAGCAGCACGTCAAAAACCTGCTGGCCGAGGAAAAACCGGCACCCAAACCCAAGAAAAAACTACCGCCGGAACTGGCCGACCTGCAAACCCAGTTTGAGCATTCCCTGGGAACCCGCGTCACCATCAACAAAAAGCGCAAAGGCGGCCAGGTGGTCATCCACTACTACTCCGACGAAGAGCTGCAATCCATCTATGAAACCATCGTTGGCGAAGAAGAATAAGCGCTGCCTGACACAACGCCTTCGCTTTGTCTTCATCGCCGCATACCTGATGTACAATGAGACCTTTAATCCCACACCTAAAAACAGGCATACCGCATTCGTATGAATAACATGCAACTGATCCAAGAAAAACTAGCCCAGGCCACCGCCATCCTCGCTGAACTAAACGTAGACGTGTGGCTCACCTTTGTGCGCGAAACCAGCCTCCAGCCCGACCCGGCGCTGGAACTTATTGCCGATATTGACGTGACCTGGAAAACAGCCTTCATCGTCAGCCGTTCTGGCCGCCATGCGTGCATCATCGGTCACTTCGATGCCGAAAACGCGCGCAATCTGGGCGTTTACGACGTCATCGACTACCACCAGGGCATCAGCCAGCCCCTGCGCGAGGCGCTGGCAAAATTGGACCCGGCGCAGATCGCCATCAACTATTCCGAAAACGACGTGGCCGCCGATGGCTTGAGCCTGGGCATGTACCGCTCTCTACAGGTCATGCTTGCCGGCACACCCTACGCCGACCGCCTGATTTCGGCCGAGAAAATCATCGCCGCCCTGCGCGGCCGCAAGAGCCAGGCGGAAATTGAGCGGGTGCGGCAGGCGGTGGCCACCACGGAAACGTTATTCGATGAAGTGGAAGACTTTGTCCGGCCGGGGATGACACAGCGGGAAATTGCGGAATTTGTACACGGCCGTATCGATTCCCTGGGCCTTGGGTATGCCTGGCCTAAACCGTTCAATCCTATCGTCACCTGCGGGCCGGAATCCGCCTCCGGGCACGCCGCGCCGGGTGATGTAGCTCTGCAAAAAGGCCACACCCTGCACATGGACCTGGGCGTCAAGCAAAACGATTACTGTTCAGACATCCAGCGCATGTGGTACGTACTGGCAGAAGGCGAAACGGCCGCGCCGCCCGAAGTACAGCACGCCTTCGAAGTCGTCCTGGGAGCCATCAAAGCCGGCGAAGCTGCCCTGCGCCCCGGCGTCCCTGGCTGGCAAGTAGACGCCGCCGCCCGCGCCCACATCGTCGCAAACGGCTACCCGGAATACATGCACGCTTTTGGCCACCTGCTGGGCCGAGTCGCCCACGACGGCGCCACGGTGCTGGGGCCACGTTGGGAACGTTATGCCGGTATTTGCGATCTGCCGGTAGAAGTGGGTAACATATTCACCCTGGAGCTGCACGTGGTGGTGCCGGAACGGGGGATGATGAGTCTGGAAGAAGATGTGCTGGTGACGGCTGACGGCGTCGAATATCTGAGCGAGCCGCAAATGTCGCTGCGGTACATTCGGAGCTAAATAGACCCTCAGGGTTTGCCCGTGAAAGGTTAGGCCTTTTGGAAATCAAACCCTTACGGTCTTACGCATCAGGAAGAAACAAATCATGTGGTTGTTACAAGAAAAACCCAGTTGGAAAAATCCGTTTTATACCCGTAACGAAGAAATCGCCAACAGCATCACGCATGGCATTGGCGCGGCTTTAAGCGTCGCCGGCCTTGTTGTGCTTGTGGTTTTGGCTGTTGTTTACGGCGACATCTGGCGCATTATCAGTTTTAGCATTTACGGCAGCAGCCTGCTTTTGCTCTATCTGGCTTCAACGCTTTATCACAGCCTGCAAAGCCCGCGCGCTAAAGCCGCGCTGCGCAAATTTGATCATGCCTCTATTTATGTGCTCATTGCCGGCACGTACACGCCCTTTTTGTTGGTGAGCTTGCGCGGCACGGCCGTTGGCTGGACCTTTTTTGCGCTGGTCTGGGGCATGGCCGCCGCCGGCATCGTCTGGAAAATGTTCTTTCTAGGCAAATTGGAGATCATCGCCACCATTATCTACGTTCTCATGGGCTGGATGTGCGTCCTGGTCTTTAAACAAATGATGGCCGCCATTCCGCCAACAGGCGTTATTATGCTGGTGGCGGGCGGCGTGGTATATACCCTGGGCGTCATCTTCTACGCCTGGCAAAAATTACCTTATAATCACGCCATCTGGCATCTTTTTGTGCTGGGCGGCAGTATTTGTCACTTTTTCTCTATCATCACTTTGCTCCAACCGCATTAACGGGGTAAATCGGGTGGTTGTGTCATGCAAGCCATTCTGGTTGTTTCTAATCCTGACGAACGCGATATTCTGAGTTTTGTTCTGAAACATGCAGGGCTGTCGGTGGCCAACGGCCGTGATCTGCATGCCATCGCCGTCAAATGGTTAGAACACCCGGCCGATCTTGTTGTGGTGGCGATCAAAGACGGCCGTCAACTGCCAAACGACCTCCTCGAACTGCGCAACGTCACCCAAATCCCCTGCCTGGTCATTGTCGAAAACCCCTCCGAAGACGAACTCTGCCAGCTGCTTCACGCCGGCGCCGATTTGGTCCTCTCCCGCCCCGTCGCCCCGCGCGTCCTCCACGAATACATCCTCGCGCTCCTGCGACGCACACGCACCATCCCCACCTTCGTCTTGCCACAGCTAGACGTTAACGAAGTCAAGCTAGACCCCGACACACGCACCGTCACCATCCTCGGCCAAAAACCACGCCGCCTGACCCAACTGGAATTCCGCCTGCTCTACATCCTCATGGTCAACCGCGAACAAGTTGTGCCCGTAGATTTGATCGTCGAGCGCGTGTGGGGCTACACCGGCCAGGGCAGCCGCGAACTGGTGCGCGGACTGATCAGCCGCCTGCGGCGCAAGATGGAACCAGACAGTTCAACACCTCAATTCATCCAAAATGTGCCCGGTGTCGGCTACCGATTTACCCTGGAGAACACCTGAAAGCCGTTTTGGCACGCAATTGAAACATTTTCGCCTGTATTTGTACGCATTTTAAACACGTATGCCCCAAACTTTCGCACACGAATCTTGTATTTTGGCCGAATATGTAAGTACGCTGCTCCTAAAACCAACACCCAAAATGAACGGAGCAGACGAGTTGTTAGTGTGAGGTTGAAAGGATGACCGTAAAGAAAGAATTTAGTTATTGTCCTGAATGCGACTCCCGGATAAGACTGCGCACCCCAAGGCTGGGCCAGCGGATTCAATGCCGGGAATGTGGGACCGCTTTGGAGGTTGTTGATCTGACACCGCTGGAACTCGACTGGGCGTTTGAAGATCTCTCTTATGAGGAAGAACCACGCCACACCCGTACCCGAAGCCCCCAAAACAGCTACGAGGATTTCCCCGCCGCCTACGACGATTAAACCCACCTGACAATTCCCATTTGTTCTGCCGATAACCCGGTTATTGGTTTCACAAACTACTACTCATAAATTTTTCGGGGGCAACCAATCAGGTTGCCCTTTTTGCTGCGGTTAGGCTACGGCCGTTTCCTCTCCCATCCCCCCTGCCCTGATAAATTGATGAGCAAAGTCTGTCACAAAGCATCTAAGTGTGGTGTTTAAGGGGTGAACGTTCTAAAATCTAAATGAGGCATTCTCAAACACGCGCTTAAGACAAGGCACTCACGGGAATGCGTTTTAAGCGCCACACAAGGAGTCACCTATGCAAAACAAAAAACTATTGATCGGTTCTATTGTCTTACTGCTGCTGGTCAGCCTGGGCCTGGCCGCTTTTGCCATGCAGCCCACCGCCGAAGACCTGCTGGTGCAAGCCATGGAAACCATGCAAACCGTTACCGACGGGCACACCGTGGCCACGTTTACCCTAAGCACGCCGGATATGAGCGCCAGCGGAACCGTGGAGATGTGGGGCAAACTGGCCGTAGGACCAAACGGCGAACCTGCCTTCCGCGCCCAAGTGCTAGATGCGACCGAAAGCGCGATGGTGGGGACAACGGCCGTTACCGATGGCTACAACTTCTGGCTTTGGAATCCACAAGAAAACAAAGTCCTCGTCGGCAACGCTGACGAAGCCGCCGCCTACATCGCCGAGCAAATGGCCGGTCAACAATTCGAGGCTGATCCCAACTTCAACCCCGACGAAATGAACCATCCCGAAACACCGGAAGAAGCTGTCGCCAAACTGCTGGAATACTTCACCGCCGAACGCATCACCGATGCCCAAATCGGCAGCACCAACGCCCACGGCCTGCGCCTGATCCCCATCCCGGAACAAATGCCCGATGAGGTCCGCGCCGCCGGTGGCTTCCTGAAAGTTTTCGTGCGCCCTGAAGACGGCGCGCCGCTGTCCGTGGAATACGCCGAAGGCGCGATGGGTTCCGGCAGCGCCACGGCCACAACCCTGGACCTCAACCAGGGCGTCGATGACAGCCTCTTCACCTTTGTCATTCCCGAAGGCGCAGAAGTGGTTCGCCTGGCCGACCTTAAACCGCAAGAATTAACGGCCGAACAAACCGCCAACCTGGACGCCCTTTCTCCGGCAGCTCTGCCCACCGATGCCACCTTTGTTGGCGCGACAGAAATACGCGGGGCCGTTGTGCAGCGCTACACGCGCACCGATGGCGGCTTTACGGTGGCTCAAGGTCCGGCAACGGCCGTGCCCGAACGTGACCAAACCGGCGAAACCGTGAGTGTACGCGGCGTAGACGGAACCCTCTACCGCGACGAAAACGGCACACAAAGCCTGCTCACCTGGACCGAAGGCAACACCTCCTACTGGATTGGCGGCGACCTGACCCCGGCCGAAGCACTCGCCTTAGCCGAAGCGCTGCAATAGACTGACTAACTAAAGACCCTGAGGGTTTGGCCTCGAGAAATTCAACTTTACGCTCGTTCAAACCCTTAGGTCTCTTGAGTCAACACAATGGAGCTTGGAGATAGCACCAAGCTCCAAACTCCAAACTCTTTCAACTCCATGGACAATACAATTCAAATATCAAACCTCGAACGCCACTTTCAGCGCGGCGAGATGGACGTGTGGGCGCTGCGCGGCATCGATCTAACCATCACGCCGGGCGAGTTTGTCGCTCTCGTCGGACCGTCTGGGTCTGGCAAATCCACCTTGCTCAACCTGCTTGGCGGCCTGGACAGGCCGTCTTCGGGTGAGCTGTGGGTGGCCGGCCTGCCCCTGCACAACGCCGACGGCAAAGCGCGCACGGCCCATCGCCGCCACCGCGTCGGTTTCATTTTTCAGAGTTTTAACCTGCTGCCCCGACTAACGGCCGTCGAAAACGTCGCCATACCCCTCACCCTCGCCGGCGTCAACCCGGCCGAACGCGCCGAACGCGCCGCCGCCATGCTGCAAAAAGTAGGCCTGGGCCACCGCCTGGACCATTACCCCACAGAACTATCGGGCGGCGAGCAGCAGCGCACGGCCGTCGCCCGCGCCCTCATCCACAACCCCTCGCTCATTTTGGCCGACGAACCGACCGGCAACCTGGACTCAGCCACCGGCGCCGAAGTCATGGGCTTGCTGCAAACGCTCAACAAAGAGCAAGGCATCACCCTCATCGTCGTCACCCACGACGCCGACGTGGCCGCCTACGCCGATCGGGTTGTCCATCTGAAGGACGGGCAGGTGGCCAAGGAAGAACGCAGAACGCAGAAAGCAGAACGCGAAAGGCGGCCGGACGCCGATACTTCGCACGCCCCACAACCTATTCCCCACTCCGCCTCCAGCCGTCTTTCCTTTGCCGATATTGCCCGCACGGCGTTACGCAACCTGGGGCGGCGGCCAGTACGTAATATGCTCACGGCGGGCGGCGTGTTGATTGGCATCATCACCCTGGTAGCCATGGTCTCGTTTGGCGTGGGCGTGCAAAAGGAAGTGCAGCGCAACTTCGAGACCATCGGCCTGGAGAACATTTTTGTCAACCCGATGTATGACGAAGCGGCGTTGGACAGTTTTGATCCATTTGCCCCGCCAAAACCCCAGCAGCCCATCACGCCAGACATTGTGGCCAGGCTGCGAGCGATTCCGGGGGTAACGGCCGTTACCCCTCAGCTCCAACTCCCCAGCGGCGTCGATCTCACCATGACGCTGCAAGACCAATCGCTGCCAGTGCGCGTCTCGTCCGACATGGGCGAGCGCAACTTCCAGTTTGGCGGCGTCAACGAACCGCTGGCCGGCCAACTTTTTGGTGATGGCGAAAACGCCGGCATGGTTCTGACGTCTGGGTTGGCCGACCGCCTGCTGGCCGACGGCCTGCTGGCCGACGGCCAGGGGTATGCCGATCTGGTGGGTCAGACGGCGACGCTCACAGTCAAGCTGCCACGCGGCGAATCGCAAACCTTCACAACAGAGATTGTCGGCGTGCGCGAAAGTTTCAGCAGCCGCACCATTGATCTGGGGTTGGGCGAAACAGCGGCGATTTTGGCCTGGTGGTATGACCGCCCCAACATTTTAGCTGAGGACGGATACAACATGGTTGTGGTGCGCGCGCAAAATTTGGGAATGGTAACGGCCGTGTCCGAAGCCATCCAAGAACTCGACCTGCAAGCCCAATCGCTGGAAACCATCCTCGACGCCGCCAACCAGGTACTCTCACTGCTGCAAGCCTTGTTGGGTTCGGTGGGCGCGCTGGCGCTGCTGGTGGCGGCGCTGGGCGTGGCCAATACCATGATGATGGCCATTTACGAGCGCACGCGGGAAATCGGCGTACTGAAGGCGTTGGGGGCCGCGTCAGGTGAAATCCGCTTGATGTTTACCACAGAAGCGGCCCTGATCGGCCTGATTGGCGGTGCGTTTGGCCTGATTTTAGGTACGCTGCTGGGGCGCGTGGTCGATTGGGCTGCCCACCGCTACCTGATCAACCAGGGCGTGACCGGAATTGGGCAGCTTTCGGTGGTGCCACCGTGGCTGGCCATCGGCTCACTCATTTTTGCGGCGCTGATTGGCCTGCTGGCCGGTTTGTATCCGGCGGCGCGGGCGGCGCGCCTGGACCCGGTACAAGCGCTGCGCCACGAATAAACCAAACCCCAAACCGTCACCCGCCGAAGATACCACTGCGACGGGTGACGGTTTTCTGTGCCAGTATGAACAGAAGGTAAACGGCCGTAGGCCCTCCATTTGCTAATTCTACTGCCCGTGTTACAGTCAGATGATTGAACCGCTTTGGCCGCAAAATGGTTTTACTTTCCCCAGCGGCGGCCAAAACTATTAGCCCCCTGCATACCCAAACAGGTTCCGTCTAAAACCAGCATGGAGAAAAATTAGCGTTATGTACGTTTCCCAAACAGAAACACCCGGACAATTGAATTGGAAGAGTATGGTACGGCCGTTTCAAAACGCCGACACCAAAAAGAGCACATGGCAAATTCTTAACACCTTCGCGCCATTTTTTATATTGTGGCTGGCCATGTATTACAGTCTGCGGATTGGGTACTGGCTAACCTTGTTGCTGGCTTTACCCACCGCCGGATTAATGGTGCGCATGTTCATCATTCAGCACGACTGCGGGCATGGCTCGTTCTTCAAATCGCGTAAACTCAACGACTCTCTGGGAAACGTTTGCAGTCTGTTCACCCTGACCCCCTTTTACCAATGGCGCAAAAGCCATGCCGTCCACCACGCCACCTCCGGCAATCTGGCCCGGCGTGACGTCCACGATGTGTACACCATGACAGTAAAGGAATATAATACTTCCCCGCTGAAAACTCGGCTGCGATACCGGCTTTATCGCAACCCGATCACCCTGTTTTTAATTTTGCCGTTGACGCTTTTTTTGGTGCTCTACCGCTTCCCCGGACCACTTTCACGCCGCAAAGAACGTGTCAATGTATTGTTAAACGATCTGGCACTGGTGTTATTGGTATTGGTGATAAGTTTGATCATTGGGTTTCGGCCGTTCCTGATGGTGCATTTGCCGCTGTTGTTCATCGCCTCCACCGTGGGAACGTGGCTCTTTTTCGTCCAGCACCAATTTGAGGACACCTATTGGGCCGGCGGCGAAGAGTGGGATTATGCCACAGCCGCTTTACAAGGCAGTTCGTTTTACAAGCTGCCCAAAGTGTTGCAATGGTTTACCGGCAACATCGGCTTTCACCACATCCATCACCTCAGCCCGAAGATCCCCAATTACCAGCTGGAAGCGTGCCACAAACAAAACCCGGAATTGCAGCAGGTGTCCACGCTGACGCTTTCGTCTAGTTTGCGAACAACCTTTTTAAGTTTGTGGGATGAAGACAGAAAGAAACTGGTGAGTTTTCGCACGGCGCGGCGCTTGTCGGCCGCAAAAAGTGGGAATGGGGCGTAGTAAACCCCAAGGGTCTAAAAAACCTTAGGGCTTACTACGATTTGCACCCCTAAAAAACGAGGCTCAAAATCGGGCCAATTAAGAATGCGTTGATGATAATGACAACAATAATACTCAAGAGGATGGTCACCAGCGACTTGCCGCCGTCCAGATCCAATCCTTCTTGAATGGCGATGAAGCTGGCGACAATTGCCCAAACCCAGCCGACAAAACTGAGCAATGCGCCGAGACAGGGAATAAATACAAACGCGCTCAAAAGTCTGGGAGCCTGAGCATAACCGATCACGCGCAGCATCTCACCGACGGTTGCTTCCCCGTGAAATAATTTGACGCCGATCACGTAAGTCACTAAAGACCAGACTATCCAGGATATAAACGTGACGATAAACGCATTAAAAAATGCGCCAAGGGCGCCAAACGAGGGCATCATCAGGGCCGGCAAGTTTGCATCACCGGCCAGCTCGGCCAGGCTTTGGGCGGCCGTTGCCCCCATGACCACGCCTATGGCCGCGCCAGCCCCCGCCAAAAGCGCTACCGCCAAGACAATAAGCGCTGCCTGACCGGTCGCCGACTCATCTTCCTCGATCTCTCGAAGCACGTCTCGCGTTAAACCAAAGACACCTTTAATCCGTTGCAAAATCATTTAAGCCTCCTGTTTTTAATGAAACACAATACCTTCTTTTTTCTTCCGTCGGCGATAGAGCCTGACGGCGAAGAACAAAGCCACGGCCGCAGCAATGCCGGTAATGATAGGCAGCAGCAGGGCCAAAATTGAGGTGAAAAAGGCCACCACATCTTCGACGATGCTGACAGCCCAGTTGCCTGTTCCGGCTGTTGCCGCCGTGATCAACGGCCGGGTAACGGCCTTGGTCGTGTGGACGCTGCCGGCCACCAATAAGCCCGCGGCCAGAGTAATCACCGGGCTGATATCGGTGATGACATTGGCGCTGGCGGCAAACAAAATCGCCCCTGCCGCCGGCCGGATGAAGGTCTGAATGCCGTCATTGAGGGTATCGACGGCCGGTATTTTGTCTACCAGCATTTCGATGATCAGCAAAACCGACAACAGGATGATGATCCAGGGATTGGTTAATATGTCATACGGGGCTGATAATTTGAGTACGGGGTCGGCTAATGGGTAACGAGCCGCAACGGCCACAATGAGCAGGGGAATGTAGGCATTTAACCCGGCGCTGCCTGCCAATCCAAAGGCAGCCCCAATGCCGCCTAATGCTTCTATCATAGTCAAATCACTCCTCTTCCTCTTAAATTTTTTTATTTTGCTTTATAAACCCGGGAAACCGGTCATCGTTCCGGTGAAGTGGAAGCGAACCAGGCTGATGGCGCTGAGTTCTGCGATGGAGAGTAAGAGGCCTGCCAGAAGCGGCACGGCCGTTTCCCGCCAACCTACCGCTCGTCCATCGCGCCGCAGCACAATCAACACCACCACCGTGTTCAAGGCTACCACAATCAGCAAAAGGCCAGCCGTGCTGGCCAATGCTAATACGTACAAAATAGTGGGTTGGTTGCTCAACAGCAGCAAAACGGCCGTGCCAACCACCGCTATCAACCCTGACAACTCACGAAAATTACCAACCACCGGCTGCCAAACCGGCGACTGCCATAAAGTTTGCGCCAACATGGGTAGGGTGATCAGCCCCATCGCCAATCCGGTCCCCATGCCGGTCAGCAAGCGCAGCCAGTTACGCGGCTCATAAACATGCGGGGCGTTGGGGAAAAAATGAAGGTAGGAATTCACGCCATCAATGCCCATAAGACCCACAAAAACCATCAGGGTTAACAAAATGGGGAACGGCGGCAGCAAACTCCAGCGCTGCCGCCCGGTGAGCCACAACATCAAAAAGACCAGGAACGCGCCAAGGTACATGCCTGTGCAGCGGGCGCAAAGGGGGAATTGACGGCCGTTTATCGTAAAAGACCGCGCCGTAATTCGATGGCATACGGCATACCCCAGCCAATCCGCGCCGTTCAGGGTGTGGTTGTGCACCAGGTGGGCGGTGTCTGTCACACTGTAAAAGCCCATAACCAGCAGCACGCCGGCCACACTGAACAACGCCAGCAGGCGGCGGCGAGATGGCGGCCAGGCGTGTAAAGGTACGATCCGGTTCATGGCGCACCTGCGGGCAGCGTGAAGTGCATCACCGTTCCTGCTTCGCCGTCGGATTCAAGCCAGATACGGCCGTTTTGCGCCAATACCGCCTGTTGGCAAAAGGTCAGACCCAACCCGCTGCCACCAGCCACTCGGCCCTTCTGCCTCCCAACCTGCCGGTATTTGGCGAACACCTGGCTTTGCCACTTGGCCGGAATACCCGGCCCCTGATCCGCAATGGCAAACCGGACGGTGGCCTCCGGGCCGCCAACCGATTGCTCAAGCAGTTCCAAAGCCGTCAACATATTGCCTAACGGCGAACGAATATCATGCACAACAAAAGTCAACAAATCGTCCTGGCGCTGCCGGCTGGTGCGCAACGAGGCAAGCGCGATCACCACCACAATAAAAAAACCCAACCGAACCCCCGCATTCCAAAAAGGAATAAGCGGCGAGCGAAGGGCTGAGTTTGTTAACAAATCAATCGCCAACCAGGCCCCCGCGCCGATCAGTGCCAACGCCAGGCCTGCACGACGATTCATATACCACGAGCCCAAAGCAATGGGCAGCAGAAAAAAGATAGAGGTAGAAATATCTGGTCCGGTCACCCAGTCAAGAATGACAACTATCAGAATCAATAACGCCGCCAAAGCCCCTAAAAATCGCTGCGAACGTGCCTCCAGATAACCCGATAAATTGAAATGACGCAGTTTTTGGCGAGCCACCATCACACTCTCTTTACAGAAAAAAATTATTGGGGAATCGATACCTCGCATATTATACCTATTTGCCATCCCTATTGCTTACCGCAAAACAAGGGGCTTTCCCTTCACGTCCCCTTCACGATGAATTTACGGCAAGCATACGGACGATGGGGCAGCGGTCGCGTATGCTACTAACAGTTCGCGAAGACGAACTGAAAGTCCGCTTATACGGACGAAAGATGCTCGGAATGAGGATTATGCCGATGATGAACCCCCTGGTGGCTGAAAAAACCGATTCAACTGCGCAGTTTTTTAACCACCTGCTGCAACACATGTCTTCAGGCACACTGGTGATCGATCATGAAGGGATGATTACCTCGGCCAACCAAACATCGGCCACGATGCTTGGCATGGCGATGCGTGATCTGGTTGGCTGCCATTTTCACACCTTTTGGCCGGAACATTTGCTGCCGTTGGAACTGCCGGGTGATGTGGAGATTCAGCGAGAGACTGTTTTGCGCCGGAGCGACGGCCGTTCCTTTCCCGTCGCCCTCACCATCACGCCCATCGCCACCGAAACCGGCACTCAAAACCTCATCGCTCTCACCAGCCTGCGCGATGTGGAACGACTGAACGAATCCCTTACCCACACCCAACGCCTGGCCGGCATGGGCACCCTCACCGCCAGCATCGCCCACGAGCTAAACAACCCCATCAGCATCATCACCGCAGCCTGCGCCAATCTAAACCTGGACGTTGACGACAACGCCCTCAGCCTGGATCGCTTGCAACATTACATCGCCATGATCGAACAAAGCGCCTGGCGCTGCGTGCGGATTGTGGAAGTGCTGCGGAATTATTCGCTGGACGGCCTGCCGCAAATCGCCGTCACAGTTTGGAATCGCATCGTCGAAGATTCATTGACGCTGGTAAAACAGCAGTTTCAGGGGCAGTTCAACGTGAGGATAGAGACCGATCTGTCGCCTAACATGAAATCTATCGTCTGCGACCACAATCGGCTAACCCAGGTAGTCATCAACTTACTCACCAATGCACGAGACGCCATGCAGCCCAACGGCGGCACGATCCAGGTGAAAACCTGGTCCATCCCACAAGGCGTGCTGCTGCCGGGGCCGCTAGAATTTTTCCCGTCGGAACTGGCGACCACCGATTATTTTGCCCTGTCGGTCCACGACACAGGGCAGGGCATTGATCCGGAAATTCTAGACCGGATTTTTGAACCTTTTTTTACAACCAAAACGAACGGCTCTGGCACAGGGCTGGGTTTGTTTATTACCCGGCGAATTGTGGAGCAGCACAACGGCCGTATCTGGGCCGAAAACAACCCCACCAGCGGCGCGACCTTCACCGTGCTGCTCCCGCGACAATAACTACGCCGCCAACTTCAAAAAATATTTATGAAACCGATTATCGCCCGTTAGCTCCGGATGGAATGAAGTAACCAGCCACTTGCCTTCCTGAGCGGCAACGGCCGTGCCGTCCGCCAGCCTGGCGATAACCTGCGTGTCCCCTTTCGCCGCCACCAATCGGGGTGCGCGAATAAATACCGCCGGAAATGGGGCCACTGCGCCATTGTTGATAACCGGCACATCCAGGTCCACTTCAAAACTATCCACCTGCCGACCAAAGGCGTTGCGATCCACCAAAATGTCCATGATAGCCAGCAGCGGTTGGCCATGATTGGAACGGCCGTCGCCAATCTCCTTGGCCATAAAAATCATGCCCGCGCACGTGCCCCACATCGCCTTCCGCGCCGCAAACTCGCGCAGCGGCTCCATAAAATGATACATCGTCGCCAGTTTGCCAATCGTCGTGCTTTCGCCGCCAGGGATGATCAGACCATCCAGCCCTTCCAGGTCTTCCGGCAGCCGCACTTCCACTGCCTCCACGCCCAACTCGCGCAGAATCTTAATATGCTCGATGAATGCGCCTTGCAGCGCCAGAACCCCAATCTTCATACTCACTCCAACATAAAGCGAGAGCGATAGGCAGCCCAAACCGCCGCTCGCTCTCGCTCTGCCTCTTGCTCTAGCCGATTACCAACCGCGCACGGCCAATTGTTCGCTTTCCGGCAGGCTGCTGACGTTAATGCCCACCATCGGCTCGCCCAAATTTTCGCTGACGCGGGCCAAAATTTCCGGGTTATTGTAATGCGTGGTCGCTTCCACGATGGCTTTGGCGCGCGGCGCCGGATCGGCGCTCTTGAAAATGCCGGACCCCACAAACACGCCATCGACGCCAATTTGCATCATCAACGCCGCGTCGGCCGGGGTGGCAATGCCGCCAGCGGCAAAATTAACCACCGGCAAGCGTCCTAAATCCTTGGTTTCCTTCACCAACGCATAGGGCGCGCCGATGGTTTTGGCATAACTCATCAGCTCTTCGTCGGGCATCAGCTGCAAGCGGCGAATTTCGCCCAACACGGTGCGCGCATGGCGCACCGCTTCGACCACGTCGCCGGTTCCTGCTTCGCCCTTGGTGCGAATCATGGCCGCGCCTTCGCCAATGCGCCGCAGCGCTTCGCCCAAATTGCGGCAGCCGCAGACAAACGGCACTTTAAAGGGGTGCTTGTAAATGTGGTGCTCTTCGTCGGCCGGGGTCAGCACTTCGCTCTCGTCGATGTAGTCCACGCCGATGGCTTCCAAAATTTGCGCTTCCACAAAGTGGCCGATACGCGCTTTGGCCATCACCGGAATCGTCACCGATTGAATGATCTCTTTGATCAGGCCGGGGTCAGACATACGCGCTACGCCGCCCTGCGCGCGGATGTCGGCGGGCACACGCTCCAGAGCCATCACGGCTACTGCGCCTGCCTGTTCGGCGATAATGGCTTGTTCCGGTGTCACCACGTCCATAATCACGCCGCCTTTTAGCATTTGCGCCAACCCTGTTTTTACTTTGAAGCTGCCAACACCACCCTGGGTGCTATGTCCATTTTTATTGCTCATGTGTTCCTCCAGAATTTGAACCGTGCCGAGCGCAGAAGCCATTGGGGCGCCCCGCGTTCGGACACGGCCGTTTATATCATCTTATTTTTGATTGTAATGATGGGTGGGGGGTAAAACAAGGGAATTGGACCTGGTGTATGGTAATGTATTTACTTATTTATAGGGCCAATTGGAGGAAACGGCCGTTTCCCAACCACCAGACGCCCATTACCACACTTTGCGCGCCGGAAATATCTGGCAGTAGAAGGCTTCGCCGGCGGTATCTACCATGCAAAACTCAACGCTGTCGCTGGTGTAGGGTGCGCTGCCGGTGCGCGTAAACTGCACAATACGCAGCCCCAGGCCCAAATCATTGCCGTTCAGATAAGCGGGCTGCACCTGATCGGTCTCCGGCAGGAGGCGGGCGCGCAAGAATGCTTCTTCGCCGCGTGTGCCCACATAGGCATGATAAACTTGCGCAATGAGCGTGCTGCCCGTATCCTGAGCAAAAAAATCGTAAAACTCGTTGACCGGAGCCGGGATGGTGGCGGCAACCGGCAAGGCTGGCCCGGCGGCGATATCTGCCGGGCGAATGACGTCGGTATAAATCCAGCCGGATGTGCCATTGGCCAAAACGACGTTGTACCAGGTGGCGTCGCTGTTGCGGGCCACGGCCGTTACCGGTGTGCCTTGCAGCGGAAAGCCGATGATCTTGTAATTGACGCCCGGTCCGGCGCGTAAGAAGGCCGCCTCGGCGGTAATCTGCATCTGGATGGGCGCGGCGGTTGGCGTGGCCGTCGGCACGGATGTTGCCGTTGCCGATGACGTGGGCGTGGCCGTAACCGATGGCGTCCGGGTGGGTGAAACCGTCGCCGACGGCAGCGTGGTTGGCGTGAACGACGGCGCGGGAGAAGGGGTCGGGGTTTGAGGAGGCGTGCGTGTTGGGGTGGGTGCTGCCGGTGTCGTTGGTGTGGCGGGCACGGCCGTTAGGCTCGGTTCTTCGGTGGCGGGCACGGCCGTTTCTGTCACTCTGGCAATCCCCGCCGCCTCGCTGGTTGGCGTCGGCGGCAGCGCCGGCGCAAAGCCGCCCCGCGCATATACCGCGCCCAAACCAAGCAGCAAAATGAGGAGCAGAACCGGCAGCAGATAACTGCGCCGTTTTGATGGCATGGCCGCCGGAATGGGCGGCGGCGGCAGGAGTTTGTCGGGGGAAACGGCCGTAATCACCCAGCCATCCTGGGACTCGTCGGCCACTTTTTGCCAGGGCGCGTTGTCAGTTTGGGCAGCGGCAAACCATTCCTGGAGGGTTAAACGGCCGTCCTGATTCCTGTCTGCGGCCATACCACGCAAGCCAATGGTCAGCGCCTGGGTAAATGAGGATGGTTCCGGCAGCGGCGCGGATGCCGCCGCCAAAAAAATCGCCTGCCCCGGCCCGCCAAACGCCTGCGCCAAAACCGCAAGCGCGTCCGGCGCAGACGCGCCATCAAACCGGCTGACGCAGCAGTCCAAAACCACTACTTTTTGCGCCGGGCAGTAGGCCAACCGCCGCCGGATAAAATCGGCGTCGATGGTGGTGGCGTCCAGGTAGGTTTCGGTGAAGGTATCGGCCGCTGCCAGATAGACGGCGCGCTTGTCGAGCAGGCAGTGGCCGGCAAAATAGAGCAAGATCAGGTCGTCGGGAGCGAGGGGCTGTTCCAAAAAAGCAGCGATGGCCAGCTGGACATCGACGGCCGTTTTATCTAGCAAAACATGGACGTTATCGAAACGGCCGTGCTGCCGGTCACGCAGCGTTTCGGCCAGGGCGGTAACGTCGCCGCTGCCGGTATGGGGAATCGTAAGCCGGTCATCCTGGTAACTGCTGTGGCCGATCAGGAGTGCCAATCGTTTGGACATAGATATAGTTTACTGGACTTTTTGTTTGTCGTTAAAGGTGAATGGTTTCTGTTGATGATTCATCAGCCAGGCCAGGAGCAGGGGCAGAAAGGCCAACCGCTCCACACCCCAACCCTGGGCCGCGCGATCCATGGTTTCGACGGTAAATTCAAACGCCTGGGCCGCTGTGCCCACCGTTTTCTGGCGCGGCGGTTCGTAATAGCCGCAAAACGTACAGGTCAGGCCGCCGTTCTCCGCGCTGTAAGCCGTCACGCCATCACACTGCGGGCAGTGAAAATCGACCATTTCTTGATGGGTTTCGGCCGGCAGGCGAGGCATGTACACGTCGATGCCCGGCACGGCGGATGTAGTACGAATGAAATCGGGAGGCAGAAAGTTTGTCATAGGCGCTCGCTTGCTGGTTTATTCTACCAAAAAACGGTACAAATCTCTCACTATGTTGGTATCGTCTAACGTTCCGGCCGGGTTTGCGCCGGCCACCGTTGCTGAATATCTGGCGGCGCGGTTTACCTATTTGCCGCTGCGAGAGTGGGAAGGATTGGTGACAGACGGCCGTATTACCCACAATCACGCGCCCGCCACGTTAACCACCTGCGTCTCGCCCGGCGACGTAGTCACCTGCGACCTGCCCGATTTCGCGCCGCCCGCCGTCAATCTGGATTACACCCTTCTTTACCAGGATGATTGGCTGCTGGGCGTGAACAAGCCGCCCGGATTGCGCGTTCACAGCCAGGGCCGATTTGTAACTGCCAACCTCATCTACCACCTGCGCCATCAACACCAACCGCCTTACCCCGAAGCCCATCTGGTCAACCGGCTGGATGCCGACACATCCGGCGTGGTGGTGCTGGCGCGAGACAAGGCGACACTGGCGGCGCTGGCGCGCCAGTTTGAACTGGGCGAAGTGACCAAAACGTATCTGGCGGTGGTCACTGGCGTGCCATTAACGCAAGCTGGGGTAATTGATTTGCCGATTGGCAAGGTGGCCGGGGAGGTAATGCGGCATGGCGTGGTGGATGGTGGGAAAACGGCCGTTACCCACTACCACGTTCAGCAAACATTTGGCGACGCGTATGCTTTGTTGACATTGCGACCGGAACACGGCCGTACGCACCAACTGCGCGTCCACTGCGCGGCTCTCGGCCACCCCATCGTGGGCGACGCGCTGTACACCATGGATGATGAAGCCTATTTGGCATGGCGGCGCGAAGGCCGCCATGCCGGGCAAATGGATTTGATGGCTCGGCAGGCGTTACACTGCGCGCAAACTGAATTTGTGCATCCGGTCAGCGGCACGGCCGTGCGGTTAACGGCCCCTTTACCGGCGGATATGCAAACGCTGCTTGCCAATTTGAACAAATAGCTGATGTTAAGCGACCAAAACCCTAAGGGTTTTTCAAACCCTTAGGGTTCCTGATATGCGTAATTAAAAGGGAAACCCGGCAGGCAGACCCCTCGACCTGCCGGGTTTTGCAAGGGGAGGAAATGAGACGTTACTCCTTAACAGCGTAAAAATACGCCGTAAAAGACTCGTTGCTGGCGGCGATACGGCCGTGTATCGCCCACGCCGGAATGAACTGCTGCTCCGCAGTCTGGTTGACCGCCGGGTCGTAAAAATAAACCAGCTCCATGTGGTCAATCACCACCTGCGCCAATTCACCCGCGCTGCCAAGCGGCACGGCTTGCACCGCCAGAGGCGTGGCATTTGCCGAGGCCAGTTCTTCGGGCAGGCCGGGATAAGGGTCGGGCGGCGCAGGATAGCTGCTTTCGGCGGCGGGGTAAGCCGGCTGATGGGCGGGGTAGGCCGCCAAATCGGACAGAGCCGGCGGAGTAGGCAGCGCCGCGCCCTCGTCATACAGGACCAGCCCCGGTTCGGCGGCCGGAAATTCTGAAGCGGGCGGCTGGGTAATAGACTGCCAACTGAGAGATAGGCCATCGGCCGGGTAGGTTTCGGCGCAAACTTCGATGCGCTCGCCAGTTTGTAATTCGGTGGGCGCGTTGGGGAGGGCGTAACGGCCGTTATCCCCTTCTACCGTCAGCCAACCTTCGCCAGCCACCCAGGCAAACACGCCAATCTGGCAGGAAAATGGAGCATACGAACTGGTTAACGGCTGACCAGCTTCCCAAGAAGCCAGGTCCAGCGCCCACAAATTACCGCTCAGGGCATCACGAATGGTTCCCTGGACGTGGTAAGAACTGACAAGGGGCGTGGCGCGAAAGTCGGTCAGGAAGGCATCGAGCCGTAACCCTTGCAGCCGGTAGGCCGCGCCGTCAACGCTGCTGTAGAGGGTGATTTGGGTGATACGGCCGTTGGCGCTTTGCAGCGCATTCACCCAACCGCTCACCGTGACAACCTCGCCAGACGTATGGGTGGGCAGCGGCGGCGTAAATTGACGGAAGGACAGGCCGGCGGCTGGTGTGTTGTCGCCAACCAGAGAGAGGTGAAACGGCCGTGTCTCGCCATCAACAAAAGCCTGGTACACCTCGGCGGCCGGAATAATGGCCGCCGACTCTGCCGACAGCGCGATGGCTGCCGGAAGAAAGGCCGCTTGCAGCACAGCGCCATCCGGACCAACGGCCACCAACATGCCCGGCACAACCCCGCCAGTCGCCAACGGATAACCGCCTGTGGGCGGCGAAATTTGCACCAACCGCACGGCCGCAGCGGGTGGAATGGGGCCTTGCCCATTGTTTTCGCTGACAACTGCTCGTTCGGCCGGGCGCAGTCCATGCTCCGCCAAAAAGGCGATGGCAATATCCGCCGCCTCGTCGAAGGGCAGCGGCACGCCCAGGGTAGGTTGGAAAGGTTGGCGGGTATATTGGATGGCGCTGCCAGAAGTCCAGGGGAAAACAAGTTGTTGGCCATCGCTGCCCAGAACAAGGCGAGCGGTGGGCGTAGGCTGAGACAAGTCGGTGAACAGTTGGGGATCCATCAAGCCAAATTCTTTGGCCCAGGCTAAAGCAGCCTGATCTGTATCGGGCAGCGGTTCCAATATCAGTTGGTAGATGGGCAGTTGGGCGGGCGAGTCTGGCAGATTGAATGCTTGACTGTTTGGCGCGCCGGCGGCGGTTTGGGAAATGGCTAATTGCTCGACGGCCGGTTCGACGGCCGTTTGTTGGCGCAAGATTTGCGGCAGTCCCCAGAGCAGGAGGGCGAGAACGGCCGTAACCGCTCCCACCCACAACAGACGAGGCACCAGCCGGATTACCAGCCAATCGAGGCCGGTAGGCGGAGCCGTGCGCTGGTTGGCGGCGGTTTGCAGACGCGCGGAAAGCTGGTTGACAAAGCGGGGATCCGGGCTGATTTGTTCGACCTGGCTTTGCAAGCTGTCGATGACGCGGCGAGCGGCCGGATCGGGAGTCGCGTCGGCGGGAAGACGGCCGTCGATGTAACTGTTTAGGGTTTCGGCTTCTTGTTTAGAGTTACCCATCGTGTAAACACCTCGTTTGTAAGTCGGAAATGGCCCGCGCAACGAGCATTTTGACGGCGCTTTGGCCACGGCGCATGGCAACGGCCGTGTCGCGCACGCTGAGTCCGCCCCAAAAACGCAGTTGGAGCGCTTCGCGCCTGTCCGGGCTGAGCTGGCGGAGGGCTTGCCGCAGGCAGTCGAGCAGCCTGGCCTGGTCGATGCGGTCGTCGGGGTGGGTGTCGGGCGCGGTGAGGGTAACGGCCGTGTCGATGGCAACTTCTGGGTTTTGGTATTGGCGGCGGTGGTAGTCGGCGCATTTATGGCGGGCAATGCCCATCAGCCAGGCGGCAAACGGACCACGACTCCGGTAGCTGGGCAGGGTTTCCAGAGCAGTCAGAAAGACCTGGGAAGTAATTTCCTCTGCCTCAGCCTGGTGGCCGATGTGGACTAAGCAGTAACGATAGACGGCCGTTACGTGCCGGCGGTACAACCCATCAAACGCCTGAGCATCGCGTAGGGCCGCCCTGGCCAGGGCCTGGTCATCTATTTCGGTGTAAGGTGGTTCCAGTACCATAAAAATCTCCAACCCGGGTGGTTTCATGTAATATGTCGGCCAATTCAGCCGTTGGTCACACCCAATTTAGAGTGTAACGGGAAATTGGCCATGGCGCATGATGGTTTGGCGGCGATCGATGCACGCGGGGCACGGCCGTTCCCCGCACGGCCGTGCCCTTTCTGATATAATTATGGTCAAACAGTGCCTGGTTTAGAGCAGATGTTTGCCGGCAAGTGTCTGCCAAGCGAACCAGTAATTCTCAATTTAGATCAGGCATTCGTGCGAACAAGGTAATTTCTTTGCAATTGACGCTGAACTGTCATGCTGAGCGGAGTCTTCGGCCCTGAGCAACGTCGAACGGGGAAGCATCCCGCTCCACCAGAAGAAGGGGATGCTTCGGAGGACCTTAGCATGACACATTTCTGGTTAAATTGAGAATTACTACAAGAGAACGGGGAGTCATGAAATTAAACAACCAATTGCATGCAGAAGCGGTAAAGCGAGGGCTGTTGGATGAAAAGGCAGCGATCGATGAGGCGACGGCTTTTTATCTGGTACGCGATATGCCGTATATTCGGGCCAGTTCGCGGGAACCGGCGACCATCATTCGTGAATGGCGCGGCACGTGTTCCGGCAAGCATTATTTGCTGAAAGCGTTGTATGCCGAGATGGGCATACCCTCGCGGTTGATCGCCTGCACGTCGGTGACGGAGATTGCGCCGGAGAGCCTGGACCCACTTTTACAACCCATCATGGAACGGGGGAACGGCCGTTTTGTAGACGTCCATAACTATCTTATTCTGGAACTGCCTGATGGTGACATGGTGGTAGATGCGACCTGGCCCGCGAGCGCGAAAGACACCGGGCTGGTGGTAAACGAAGTGTTTATTTCCGGACAAGATCAGAGCCTTGCCTGCACGCCAATACAAAACTGGGTTGTGCCAGACGACCAGGACCCACAAGATTTTAAAGATTACCTGTTGGCCGCCCACTTTTCGCCGGAAGAATTAGCTGTGCGAGATGATTTTGTGCTGGCTCTGGGCCAGATGTTTACGCAGAAAAAGGAATGAATTGAATGAGTATTTTGATTTTAACGGTAGTAGGCGTGGTAACGGCCGTGTTAGCCACGCAAGGCGAATATAAACCCACTCGCAGGCAAGTTTACATCTTCAAACCCGTCACCACAGGGCTGATTATCCTCATCGCCTTATTGGGAACCGGCGTAACGCCCCCGCTCTACAAAGGGCTGATTATCGCCGGTCTACTCTTTTGCCTCGGCGGCGACATCTTGCTCATGCTGCCAGCGCGATACTTCATTGGCGGATTGATCAGTTTTCTTGTTGGGCACCTGCTATACATCGTCGCCTTTGTCACAGACGCCGGCTTTCAGTTTTCGCCGTTGTGGCTTCTGCCGCTGTTGGTGTATGGGAGCGTCATTTACAGCCTGCTTAATCCCCATTTGGGCAGCATGCGTTTGCCGGTCATCATTTACATGATAACCATCCTGACAATGGCCTGGCAAGCATTGGGGCGTTGGTCAGTTCAGCCAACCAGCAGCGCTTTATTGGCGGCGGTGGGCGCAGTTTTATTTGTCCTGTCGGATTCGACCTTAGCGCTGGATCGTTTTCGGGCAAAATTCCGCAGCGCGCGCGTGATCGTGTTGAGTACTTATTGGCTGGCGCAATGGCTCATCGCGCTGTCGGTGGGCGGGTACCTGGCGTTAGTGTAACTGTTTCGATTTTTTCCGTCTTTAAACAAGAGAAAGCCCAGTCTTAGCTGGGCTTTCTTTTTTCACAAAATTTGTGTTTCTTCAAAAACTTTTTCTTAACTTTCTAAATCTTAACTTTCTAACTTTGTCTAGTCCTAGATTTAACTTTAACTATTTTTCTGTCTTCTGAATCTAACTTCTACAAAACTCATTAACACATTATCAATTTTCTAACGGCTAACTAAACGCTACCGTCTTCACCAGGTTTGTGTTGGTCAGAGGCTTGAACTAATCTACCTGACCCTACTTGAGGCCGCTTTTGTTAGCCGGTTCGGAATGCACTCGATCGCTTCTATAGGCGCCTCCTTGTCTGATATGGAACGAAACTTTGTAAATGTGTAGGTTAACCTGAAAACATCATAACGGTTTAAAGGGGTCACGTCAATAGGTCATTTGGGTAATTTTAATCAACGGTTTACCTACGCGGGGCGGGTCAGAACCCATCACCAGAGGTAGCGAAACTATTGAGCGGCAAGATGGTTTCTTCGTTGGTGCCGATAATTTCAGCTTCTAAAGAGCCGTGAGTCATTTCTTGCAAGGCGACCTGGAAGGCCGGGAACCGGGTGACGGTGAATTGGGCAGTGAGGGTGATGTCGGCGGCAAATTCTTCTTCGATGACACGGCCGTCGTGCGCCTCCACCAACAAGCGAATCCGATCCAGGTGGCTGTAGGGCAAGGCCAACAGTACCAGATGGGTGGGAACCTTCTCCGCCAGGGGCAGCACGGCAAGGACGGCTTTAACGGCATCCCCATAAGCGCGTACCAGACCGCCCGTGCCCAATTTGGTCCCGCCAAAATAGCGCGTCACCACCACTGCCAGATCGCCCAGACCGCTGCCCTGAATGACGGCCAACATGGGCCGCCCGGCCGTACCGGACGGCTCGCCGTCGTCGTTGCAGTGGGCGGTGACAGACGCGCCGAAGCCGATCTGGTAGGCGGGTACGTTGTGGCTGGCGTCGGTGAATTCTTCTTTGATGCGTTTGATGAAGGTTTTGGCCTCGTCGACACTGAAAACTGGCGCGGCGGTGGCGATGAAACGGGAGTTTTTCACCTCGATTTCGGCGCGGGTTTCGGCGGCGGGGATGGGGTAGCGGATGCTCATGAAGATATTGTAACGGCCGTTCCCCCGCCCGACCAGAACGTCATTGAGGTTCGGTGAAAAAATGAGCTTTTGCTCGGAATGTGTCGTGGCGTGGTGGCTGGCTGCTAAAATGAGGCGATGCGAATTTTGATGTTTTCTCTGATGCTACTTCTGTTGGCCGGCTGCCAGCAGGGAGATCCGACGGTGACGGTAACGGCCGTTCCCTTTCCCACACCACCGCCGGCCATAACCATCGTCCCGCTGCCCACGCAGACGTTGGGGGCAACGGCCGTGCCAGCCACTGCGACCCCCTTGCCCACAATACCCCCTGTACCCACAACCCTGCCATCGCCAACGCCTGCCTTTCCGATCTACACAGGCGCGCCTCTGGATCGAAGCAAAATGGGTGTCCAGATACACATTCACAATGAAGACATAAACGCCATCATGACCCATCTGCAAACGCTAGGCATAGGCTGGGTAAAAGTGCAAGTCTCCTGGAAACTGTACCAGCCTGCGCCAGACCGATACGACGACGTGCTGCTGGCGGAACTGGACGCCCTGGTTTCCGCCGCGCAAGCCCGTCAGGTAGCCGTTTTGCTGAACGTGGCTAAAGCGCCGGAATGGAGCCGTCCGACAACCGAATTGGACGGCCCGCCTTCAGAGTATGATCTTTTTGCGGCGTTTATGGCGTTTTTAGCCCAGCGTTACCAGGGGCGAGTGGCGGCTTACGAATTATGGAACGAGGCCAATTTGCAGCGCGAATGGAACGGCGCGCCGCTGAATGCCGCCGATCTGGTCGAATTGATACGCGCCGGGGCTGCCGGTGTACGGGCCAATGACCCGGCGGCGCTGCTAATTAGCGGCGCGCCGGCGACAACGGGCATCAACGACGGTCTGGTCGCCATCGACGACCGAGTGTTTTTGCGGCAACTATTGGCGGCGGGCGTGGCTGAGGTGGTGGATGGCATTGGCGCGCATCCGTATGGGTGGGCTAATTCGCCGGACAGCAGTGTGATGGATGGGGAAACGGCCGTACCCTCCCACAACAACCACCCCAGCTTCTTTTTCAAGGACACCCTCGCCGACTATTGGGCTTTATTAGACGAATTTGGGGCCGCCAATCCTTTGTGGGTAACGGAATTTGGCTGGGGCAGCTTTGACGGCTTTTTTGATGAGACCGGAAACCCGGCGTCGCCGCCTGCCGGAGCCGAATTCATGGCCTACGTGTCCGCCTGGCAGCAGGCGGAATACATTACCCGCGCCTTCGAAATAGGCCAGGCATCGGAACGGATGGGGCCGATGGTGCTGTGGAATCTCAATTTTGGCCCGTTGTTGGGGTCGGCGTTCTCTGAATCCGGGTACAGTTTGCTCAATCGGGCTGGCGAACCGCGCCCGGCTTATCTGACACTGCAACACGCCGTTAAGGAGTAACAGGCCCAAATCATCCAGCGGTGTGGGCGAATCTGGGCGAATTTTTGTGATTTTTTTGACAAAAATAGGGGTTGGTGGGTATCCTTGAAAATGAAAGGCGTGTCTATGTTCCCAACTTCTCCATTCTCCTCGACGCGCTGTTTACCCATTTGGAAGTCCAATTTGTCATGCATCTGAATTATGGAGGAAATACGTATGTCCAGATTTACCCCTAAGCAGCTTGGTATTATTGTTCTGACAGTCCTGACGGCGCTTATTCACCTTTTTTTGGGAATTGGCAGTCTGGGTGATGGCTTTTTTGGCGCCATTTTTATTTTGAATGCGTTAGGCTATTTGGCGCTGCTGGCCGGTTTGTATTTTATTCCGCAGTTGGCCGGGCAACGGCCGTTGATCCGCTGGGCGTTTATGGGGTTTACGGCCGTTACCATCATCCTCTACTTTGTCTTCAACTGGCCAAACATCTGGGGTGTGATTGGCCTGGTCGACAAAGCCATTGAAATCGTCCTGGTTGCTTTGTTATGGCTGGAAAAGGCGGACTAGACCAACTGTTTGTCCGGGCGCAAAAGGCAGCCAATGTTTTGCTGCTGGCTGTCGTGCTGATCTGGCTGACGCTGCGCTTTGTAAACAGCGCGGCGCTGGATGGCTGGGTGGCGCAAACTGCGCCGGATTATCCCGTTGTGACTAATATGGGCACGGCCGTTTGGGTAACGGCCGTTCTCTTCTTCCTGCTCATCACCATCTTCTTCCTCAATCGAACCGTCTACAAAAATCGCCTCAACGCCGAATATAGCCTGAAACCCGGCGCGCCACGGCCGGCCCAATTTGCCGCCTACCCTCTGCTGCACGGCGATTCTAAACACTTATGGGGCAATCTCTCGGCTTTGCTGCTTCTGGCGGCGCTGGCCGTCGTCATCACGCCCAATCTCCAGGCCTTTCTGTTAGCCTCGTTTGTCATTTTGCTTGTGCAAGGTGTGGGCATCTGGTGGTTTGGCGGCAAAAAAACCAGCCATCTGGGCGCGAGTGGGTTTGTCACCGGCTATTTTAGTTTTGTGGTTGTGTATGGTCTGGCGCTCCACAGTTGGCAAAGCCTGATCGCCATTCTGGCGTTTGTGGTTTACTGGCAAAGCATTTTAGCAACGTTACGAAATCGCCAAAATGCGTCGGTTGCTGGTCACTTTTGGGGCTTTATCAGCGGCATACTGGCGGCCGCACTGCTGTTTTATATGAGTTAGGAGATTGCCGTCTGGCGCAGAGCTAAAGCAGCCGGCCTAAAAAATCCAGTTGGTGGGCGATGTAAACCAGTTCACCGGCTTCGATTTGGGCATGGCGATGGGCAATCCAGGCGTCGAAATAGGTTGTATCCAGTTCAGGATGACCACTTAAAGCATCGTGCATGGTATGGACGATGAAGTGCAGGAAGTAGGCTTCATCTCCCTCGTAGCCATTTTCACCGGCAAACACAACCCAATCGGAGCTGCCGGCCGCCAATAGTTGGCCGCCAGCGCGGCGCAACTCGCTAAAAAGATGGCGGCCGGTGCGGCTGTCGCCGGAGGCACGGCCGTTTACCAGCCGTTCGTCCATCGTGCGGTGATACAGCGCCTCGATCTGCGCGTCGAAAACCGGGTCAATGGTCGGCTGCACTATCGTCGCCCCATCAAAATTGAGCGTGAAATAAAACAATCCGCCCGGCCGCAGCAGCGAAAACAACTGCGGCAGCGCCGTGGGCACGTCCAACAAGTCCAAAAAGGCGTGGGCGATGAGCAAATCGCAGGTTTGCTGTGCCTGGGGAATGAAATCGAAGATATCGACGGCCGTTACCTCCACCAACCCACGCGCCACCAACGGCCCCAATCGCCCGCGAGCAGCAGCCACATTTTCCGGCAAGGCGTCCACGGCCGTATAACTCCCCACCGGCCACAAACCACGCTCCTGCCACCGTTCGACCATCGTGCCAATGCCTGCGCCCACCTCCAAGACGTGCAAATCGGCCAACGGCGCGGCGGCCTGCGCCATCGCCTGCCAAACCTGCGCGTTCAGGGCACGGTCATCGACGGTTTTTTTGGCGGCCAGATAGCGCGGGAACGAAGGAGTGAAGGGCATGTGGGTTTTGTTTTCCATCAATCGGCTTGCTGCAGGGCGCGATTTTGGCTGACAACTTCCTGCAAAAACACACGCACAGACATCATGCTCTCATCCCAGGTGGGATGCGCCAGGTATCGTTTTTGCGCTGCCAGCCCCTGCCGCAGCAGCAAACGCCGGTCCTGGCTGAGCAAATGAAGGTGTTTGGCCAGAGATAGCACGTTATTGGGCGGCAAAAGGAAGCCGTTTTTGCCATGTTGAATGATTTCGCTGGCTGCTCCGGCCGTTGAACCAATCACCGGCAGGCCAAAACCCATCGCTTCAATGTACACAATCCCAAAGCCCTCGTACTCCGAAGGAACCGCCAGGACGTGGCTCTGCGCGTACAATGCCGACAAGGCCCAGTTGGAGGTGACTCCATGCAGTGTGATTTGTCCCTGGTTGACCTGCCGGATGGCCGGCGTGACGGAACGCTTCACGTATGCCGGGTCTACGTCCGGGTCGCCCACGATGTCTAACTGCCAGCTTCGCGGCGGCAAATAACTGAGCGCCGCCAACAAGGTGTGCAGCCCTTTGCGCCGGATAAGGTTGCCCACGAAGAGGATGCGCAGCGGACCGGGTTGTTGGGCGCGGGCCACAATGGTGTGCGGGCTGACGTCCGGGTTGAAACGGTCGCCGCCAGGGTAGGCGACCATCGTTGGGCGCTGGTCGGGTAATAAATTTTCCACGCGAATGCGGGTGGTGCGGCTGTTGGCGATGAAGGCATCGACGCTAGCCAGATAGCGCTGCTCGATGGCCCGATAGAGGGGCAGCAGCCAGGGGGAATGGCGTTCGTCGCTGCGCAGGTGGTGGACAATGCTGACGACGGGGTAACGAACCAACGGCCGTATCTGCCGATTCAGGTAAAACAGCGACGGATGATTGAGTTCGTCCTGAAGCAGCAAATCATAATCGGCGTCGCGCAAATGATTGAAGACAGTATTGTCGAAGTTGTGGGTGAGGTGACGGCCGTAACTAGACGGCTTCAACGACACGATCTGCACCTCGTCGCCATGCCGCTGCAGCATATCCACCAACTTGCGGTCATACAAATAACCGCCAGAGAGGGTGTCTAAACGGCCGTAAATAACCAAACCAATGCGCATTGTTCTATGGAGAGCAGACTGGCGGTTAGAGATTGGAGAGTACGATACACATAATCTCCAATCTCTAACCTCTAATCTCTAATCCTCTTACAATCCCTGTTCATAACTCGCCCAGGCAATATCGTTCTCCCAAATCTTGATGATCATCCGGTTCAAGTTGGGAGCCTGAATGCGGCCGGCCATTGCCTGACAAAAAATGCGGGAAAAATGCTCAATGCTAGGATTCAGGCCGGCAAATTCCGGCAGATCGTTGAGCGTTTTATCCCGAAAATAAGCCGCTAACAAGTTCAAGTTCGTTTCAATATCAACAATATCAACCAGATACCCATGTTGGTCCAGCGATTCGCCCACTAACTGTACTTCCACCTGGTAATGGTGCGAATGCCAGTCGTTTTCCGCTCCCCAATCGCCGCCGATTAAAAAATGTTGGGCGACAAAATCTCGTTTAACAGCTACAGTGTACATCATGCCTCGCTTGGAAATATACCTCTGATTATAAGACGCTTATTTGTATCAGGAAAAAGAGCACACGGCGAGGCCACAGATTGGTCCAATCTGGGAGATTGGTCCAATCTCTCGCTCAACTAGCCGGTAGCAACGGTTCAGGAGCCCGTAGCAGCGGTTCCGCAGGCAGACGGAATTGTTGGAGAGCATGACATTCAAGGCTACAATTACGGCCGTTCACCAAACCAACCATCAAACCAACCAACTTACCACGCAGGAGTAAACCATGTCTGACGAACGGCCGTTAACCATCCTCTGTCTCGCCTCAGAATTTAAAGGGCTGCCCTTCATTCACGCCGCCAAAGAAGCCGGCTGCCGCGTCTTGCTGCTCGCCGCCGAAAAAACCGCCCAGGAAGCCTGGCCCTGGGACAGCATCGACGAACGCTTCTTCATGCCCAACATCTCCACCCAGCCCGACGTCACCCACGCCGTCAGCTATCTGGCACGCGGCCACAAAATAGACCGCATCGCCGCCCTGGACGACTACGACGTCGCCACGGCCGCTTCCCTGCGCGAACACATGCGCCTGCCCGGCATCGGCGACAGCCTGGCCCGCCACTTCCGCGACAAGCTGGCCATGCGCGTGCGCGCCCGCCAGGCCGGCCTGCCCGTGCCCGACTTCGCCCCCATCCTCAACTACGACGATCTGCGCGATTTTATGGCCCGCACGCCCGCGCCCTGGGTGCTCAAACCCCGCTTCGACGCCGGAGCCATCGGCATCCGCAAGCTGCACCACAGCGAAGAACTCTGGCGCGCCCTGGACGAATTGGGCGACAAGCAGTCGTTTTATCTCGTCGAGCAGTTCATCCCCGGCGACGTGTACCACGTGGATTCGCTGGTCTGGGACAACCAGGTGATTTTTGCCAGCCCCAGCAAATATGGCGCGCCGCCACTGGCCGTCTCGCATGGCGGCGGCATCTTCAGCACCCGCACCCTGGACCCCACCGATCCGGAAACGCAGGCCCTGCTGGCCCTGAACCGCGATCTGCTCACCGGGCTGCAACTGCCACGCGGCGCGTCCCATTCGGAGTTTATTCGAGGATTGGCCGACGGCCGTTTCTACTTCCTGGAAACAGCCGCCCGCGTCGGCGGAGCCAACATCGACAAGCTCGTCCAAGCCGCCACCGGCGTCGAACTGTGGGCCGAAGCCGCGCGCATCGAAATCGCCCACGCCCGCAGCCAGCAGTACCAGCTCCCGCCCCTGCGCCACGACTACGCCGGGCTGCTCATCTGCCTCTCCCACCAACAGCGCCCCGACCTCTCCGCCTACCAGGAACCGGAAATCGTCTGGCGACTGCCCAAAGACCATCATGCCGGCCTCATCGCCGTCTCCCCCGACCCTGGCCGCGTCGAATACCTCATGGGCCAATACGCCGACCGCTTCGCCCAAGATTTCCTGGCCGTCCAACCGCCGAAAAAAGAGGCGCGAACAACATTTTAGAGAGACTGGAGATTGGAGAGTCGTGCAATTCGTAGTCTCTAAACTCCAATCTCCCTTCCCACCATGACCTACCACTTCACCCCTATGACGGCCGTTTACGCCCAGGCCATCGCCAACTGGCACTACGAAGGCAGCTATGCCTTCTACGACATGGACCAGGACCCCGGCGATCTGGAAGATTTGCTAGACGCGGCAAACTGGCCGGACGCTTATTTTGCCGTGCTAGACGCAGCGGGCGAACTGGTGGGCTTTTTTGTGTTTTCGCAGGATAGCGACACGGTGGAGGTGGGCTTAGGCATGGCCCCGGCGTACACCGGGCAAGGGATGGGCGAAGGCTTTGTCCTCGCCGGGCTAGAATTTGCCCGCCAGCGCTACTGCCCCTGCGCCTTCCGCCTGCGCGTGGCTCAATTCAACCAGCGCGCCATTCGCGTCTACGAACAAGCCGGCTTTATGCGCGGCAAAACCTACCAGCAGGCCACCAACGGCGACGTCTACGAATTTATCTGCATGGACCGCCCGGCGTGAGAGGATAATTGGACGCGGATAAACGCAGATTTCAGTGATTTTATCCGTGAAAATCCGCCGCATCCGCGAAAATCCACGTCCCATTAATAAGAGCGACCCATGAATGACTTGCGTTATAACCCCAATCTCATCCAGCGATCCGTGCAGCGCGTGGCGGCGTTACGGCCGTCTGCCTGGCTTCTCTCTCGCACCCTCCACCACCTCGACCGGCCAGTCTACCGCCTGAGCAATGGGCGGGGCACGGCTACCAGCCTGTTAACCGCTCTGCCCATGATCATCCTCACCACCACCGGAGCCAAATCCGGCCAACCCCGCGCCGTGCCCCTCATCGCCATCCCCCACGCCGCCGGTCTGATGCTCATCGCCTCCAACTGGGGCGGCCAAAGCCACCCCGCCTGGTACCACAACCTGAGAGCCTACCCCGAATGCACGGTGGAAGTCAACGGCCGTGCCCACCCCCACACCGCCCACGAACTCACCGGCGAGGCCAAAACCGCCGCCTGGCAAACGGCCGTGCGCCTCTACCCCGGCTACGCCGCCTACCAACAGCGCACCCCCCGCGACATTCCCGTGTTCAAGCTGCTAGCTAACAGCTAATCGCTGTTGGCTTCTACCTCTCATCACGCATCACGCATCATTATGCACATCCCACCCGATTTCACCGCCCATATGCTGGAAATGTATGGCGAAGCTGGGCGCGACTGGCTGGCCCGCTTGCCCGCCATCCTGGCCGACTGCGCCGCGCGCTGGCAGCTGACGCTGGCACGGCCGTTCCCCCTTTCCTACAACTACGTCACCGCCGCCACCCGCGCCGACGGCACACCGGTCGTCCTGAAGGTAGGCTACCCCAATCCCGAACTATTGTCGGAGATCGCCGCGCTGCGGGTGTATAACGGCCGTGGCGTCTGCCGCCTGCTGGCCGCCGACGAAGCCCAGGGCGCGTTTCTGCTGGAGCGCGTCCTGCCCGGCGTCACCCTGGACACCCTGCCCGACGACGACGCGGCCACCATCATCGCCGCCCAGGTGATGGGGCAGCTCTGGCAGCCCGCGCCTGCCAATCATGCGTTTCCCAGTTTAGCCCGCTGGACCGAGGCCATTTTGCAGCTGCGGCCGCATTTTGGCGGCGCGACCGGCCCGTTTCCGGCGCAATTGGTGGATACGGCCGTTTCCCTCCGCGCCGAACTGCTGGCCGATGACGTAACGCCGCTGCTGCTGCACGGCGACTGCCACCACTACAACGTGCTCACCGCCCAACGCCAGCCCTGGCTGGCCATCGACCCCAAAGGCGTCGTCGGCGACCCGGCCTACGAACCCGCCTCGCTGCTCTACAACCCCATCCAAACCTTCCCCACCCGCCCCGACATGCCCCATTTGCTGCGCCGCCGCCTGGACATCCTGGCCGAGACGCTGGCCATCGACCGGGCGCGGCTGCTGCGCTGGGGCATCGTGCAAAACGTGTTGTCCGTCTGGTGGAGCATGGAAGACAACGAAAGCGGCTGGGAACCGGTCCTGCGCATCGGCGAAGCGCTGCTGGCAGAACTGAGAGGTTAACCGCAGAGGGCGCGGAAGGCGCGGAGTGTGAAGAGCGCCAGAAAAACCTCCGCGATCTCCGCGCCCTCCGCGGTAAAAATCCTCTTCACAACGCAAACGTTTGCCCGGTGCAGGCAACCTGTGCCCCGGCGGCGGCAATTTCCGCCCGCGCCGCGCTGCCCGCGTCCAGCGCCGGGTTGGTGTGGTTGAGGTGGGTGAAGACGAGCTGGCCGGGGATGCTGGCAAAGCGCGCCAGCGTATCGGGGATGAGGGGATGGGCGACGGGGGCACGGCCGTTCAATTCCCCCACACTGTAAAAACTGGCATCCACCAGGGCCACGTCCACCCCACGCAGCACACGTTCCGCCTCCGGCCACACCTCCCAATTATCAATGTCGGGCAGATAGAGCAGCGAACGGCGCGGCCCCTGCACACGAAAAGCCAGCGTGCCCGCGCCCCACTCGTCGCGGTGCGGCACGGGAATGGGAGTGATGGTCAGGTCGGCGGCCAGGGCGATGGGGCGCTGCGGCTCCAGCGTGCGCCAGCGCAGCCCGGCGTTCAGCGGACGGTACAACGCATTGCCACGCAGCACTTCCACCAACCCCGGCAGCGCGTAGACCGGCAAATCGCTCACGGCCATCGCTTCAGGCCCCAACTGCGGCAGCCCGCCCACGTGACCCATGTGGGCGTGCGTCAGGAAGATGGCGTCCGGCGGGCGCAGGCGCTCCAGGCGCTGCGGGTGCGGCCCCAGCCAATCGGCCAGCAGGTTGAGCTGGTATTTGATGTCCGGCGTGGCGTCGAGGACGGTAACGGCCGTTTCCACCCCCCTGCCATCCACAATCGCCAGACACGCCGCATACTCAGCTCGCCGGGGATCGGCGAACGCGGCCATACACTGCGCACAGCGGCAGCCCGCGTGTGGCAGCCCGCCATCCTGCATGATGCCCAATACAACGGCCGTTACGCCGTCATTCTCTCCATTTCCAGTCATTATCCAATCCTGTTAAAATTGTCAGAAGTTGGTTCGTTGGCCAGTTGGTTGGTTCGTTGAAAAACACCAGCCACCTGACAAACCAACCAACCATCAAACCAACCAACCGAGGTTCCTATGCAAAACCTATCCCACCTGCTCCACAATATCCCGTCGTCGCCCACGCTGGCTGTCAACGACAAGGCCAAAGCGCTGCAGCGCGCCGGTCACGACGTCATCGCCCTGGCCGGGGGCGACCCCGATTTTCCCACGCCGCCGCACATTGTCGAGGCGGCGTACCGCGCCATGCTAGATGGGGCCACCCATTACCCCGCGCCGATGATTGGCATTCCGGCGGCGCTCGAAGCCATCGCCGCCAAAATGGAGCGGGAAAACGGCGTGATGGTGGCCGATCCGCGCCACCAGATCATCGTCACGCCGGGGGGGAAGTGGGGGCTGTTTCTGGCGTTAACGGCCGTGCTCAACCCCGGCGACGAAGTGCTCATCCTCGAACCCCACTGGGTCAGCTACCCGCCGATGGTCACGCTGGCGGGCGGCGTGCCCGTACCCGTCAGCCTGCCCGCCGACGACAATTTCCGCATCACCGCCGCCGCGCTGCGGGCCAGACTCACCCCGCGCACGAAGGCGCTGATGGTCAACAACCCGTGCAACCCCACCGGGCGCGTGTTGACGCCTGAAGAATTGGCAGCGATTGTGGCCGTCGCCACGGAAGCCGACCTGTACGTGATTGCCGATGAGATTTATGAGAAGCTGGTGTTTGACGGCCGTTCTCACCTCTCCATCGCCGCCGCGCCCGGCATGGCCGAGCGCACCCTCACCGTTAATGGCCTGACCAAATCCTACGCCATGACCGGCTGGCGGCTGGGCTGGCTGGTTGGCCCCGCACCCATCATCAAGCTGGCGACGCGCCTGAACAGCCAGGCGGTCTCCTGCGCGGCTACCTTCTCCATGCACGCCTGCGTGGCGGCGCTGAACGGCCCGCAAGACATCATCGCCGAGATGCGCGATGCCTACCAGACGCGGCGCGATTTTATGGTGCAGGCGCTGAACGAGATTGAGGGCGTCGCCTGCCGCTCGATTGAGGGGGCGTTTTACCTCTTCCCCAGCTTTCCCGGCAGCGGCAAAAACAGCCTGGAACTGGCCGACGCGCTGCTGGACAAGGCGCAAATTGCTGGCGTGCCGGGCATCGCCTTTGGGCAGAGCGGCGAGGGGCATGTGCGTTTTGCCATCTCCACGGCCATGCACGACCTGGAGCGGGCGGTGGAGCGGCTGGCAAAGGTGGCGAGGGAGTTGTAGGAATGGGCAAAGGACAATTGTTAATGGACAATTGTCGATGAGGGTGACGGCCGTAGCCAAAACCATGTAAAATAGTGACAAAATCATCCTGAGCCGATTTTCGATTTAATGAAAGCGTCATGGGGGAACAATAGTGAATTTCGAGGTCGTCGGCGAAATAAGGAACATCGAAACCATTGCAACGGGTCAAGGCGTTTATATTCGGCGCTATCTGGTGCGCACTTATGGCCAGGGACGCTGGCGCAAAATGAAAGGAATCGCTACCGTGCAGCTTGCGGATGGCACGCTGTGTGAAGCTGAAATTCATTGGTTTGAGGCGCACGGCATCGACCGTAAAGACTTCAAAATCAAGAAGGTGATCTCATGAGCAAATTTGTCATTTGCATTGATAACGAAGGAAATCCGGCCAGCCTGATTTTGGGTAAGGTTTATCGCCTGCTGCCCGACGACAAGGCCGCCAGCCATCATTTGCTGCGCATTCTTGACGAGGACAAATCTGAACCGGAAGGGTATCTTTACCCGGAATCCATGTTTGTGCCGATTGATCTGCCCAAGCGTGCTGAACAAGCCCTGCTCGCTGAGACCGCTTAAAATCCGGGCCATCCGAGTTTTTCTGCGTCCCATTTCCCCCGGTTCGTCTACGGGCATCAACTGGTGAAAGTTGACCGTAACGGCCGTTACCCGTTCTCCGTCTGTCACCATCAATCCATGTTATAATGCCGTGAAACGATGGGAGGTTGGCAACTTATGAATCAGCAAGATTTTTACGTGATCATTGAGCGGGATGAAGATGGCATGTATGTTGGCGAAGTGCCGCAGTTGCCGGCCTGTTACAGCCAGGGCGAAACAATTGACCAACTGATGGCCAACATGCGCGAAGTTATCGCGCTTTGTCTGGAAGAAATGACCGATGTTTCCATTTCTGAGTTTGTTGGCGTTCAGCGTATCACCATGTAATGCCGCCATTACCACTTCTTACGGCCCGTCAGGTTGTGGCGGCGCTTCATCAAGCCGGCTTTGAAAGCGTGCGGCAAAAAGGGAGCCACATTCGGCTGCGGCATCCAGACGGCCGTGTTGTGACCGTGCCAGATCACCTGGGGCAGAATAGTGGGCGGGGTTTGCTGCGCAAAATTTTGCGCGACGCGGACCTGAGCCGCGATGAATTTGTGGCTCTGTTGAAGTAACTTTACGGCCGTTTCTCAACAAACAATAGGTAATAACGACCAGAGGAACGGCCACTACCTATCAGCACTCATTAGAAAAGGGAGGGGAGAAAGCGCGAGCTCGGTTTCGAACTGATAGCCCCAATGCTTACCAAATATGTTTTTCCAGTAAAACATCATCCCAAACTGACCTGTGAAAAGAAACAGTTGGAGCCATTTCATTTTAGATCGTCTGTTCATCGTTTGATTGTGATAAAGTTCAACAAAGTAAAAAATGATTGTGCTTAACGAGATAGCTATTGTCATCACTGGGAAAAGTACAAGTTGATTGAGTGAATAAAAGAGTTCTATAGTCCCACTCAGAACAAAAATGCATAAATACAGCAGTGGCCATACCGTTAAGCCTAAGATAAAGAGTTTCAAAACTTTTACCATTTCTTTCCCGTTCCCGCTAATAAGTCCACGATAATCCGCGTTTAGCCGCGTCCTATTTCCTCCAGTTCGTCTTCACTCATGAACTGGCGCTGGTAGAGTTCATAGTAGAGGCCGCCCTGGGCTAGAAGCTGGTCGTGACGGCCGTTTTCCACAATCCGCCCCCCATCCACCACACAAATCATATCCGCCTGGCGAATGGTACTCAGCCGGTGGGCAATGACCACGGCCGTGCGCCCGGCCATCAGCCGCTCTAGCGCTTCCTGAATCAGTACCTCTGTCACCGTGTCGATGCTGGCTGTGGCCTCGTCGAGGATGAGGATGCGTGGGTCCACCAGCGCGGCGCGGGCGATGCATAACAATTGCCGCTGCCCCACCGACACATTCACCGCCCCTTCCAAAATCGGCGTGTCGTAGCCGAGGGGCAGGTTGCGGATGAAGTCGTGGGCGTTGGCTAACTTCGCGGCAGCGACGACTTCTTCGTGGCTGGCGGCGGCACGGCCGTAACGGATATTCTCGGCGATGGTCCCGGCGAAGAGGAATGGGTCTTGGGGCACCAGCCCAAACTGGCGGCGCAGCGAGGTTTGCGTCACGCCGCGCACGTCGATCCCGTCAATGAGCACCTGCCCTTCGGTGACCTCGTAGAAGCGGGGGATGAGGTTGGCGATGGTGGTTTTGCCCGCGCCCGTGGGACCGACCAGGGCGACGGTTTGGCCCGGCTGGATGGCGAGCTGGACGGCGTGCAGCACGTCCGGGGCGTCGTCGCGGTAGCGGAAGGTGACGCCCTCCAGGGTGATGGCCCCGGTGATAGGCGTCATCTCGGCGGCGTCGGGGCGGTCGGTGACGTCGGGGGTGGTGTTGAGCAGGCGCATGACTTGCTCGCCGCCGGCCATGGCCGACTGCATGGTGGTGTAGAGGCGGCTGAGTTCCTGGATGGGCTGGAAGAAGCGCGTGACGTAGGCCAGAAAGGCGACCATCACCCCCAGCGTGACGGTATCTCCGGCCACGGCCCGGCCGCCGAAGTAGAGGACCACGGCCGTGGACAACATGCTCAAAAACTCTATCGTCGGCAGGAAAATGAAGGAGAGGCGCATGGCGTTGACGTTGGCGTCGCGGTTGCTGCGGTTGACGGTGTTGAAGCGGCTTTCGACGGCCGTTTCCTGCGCAAACGCCTGAATGACGCGCATGCCGTTGATGTTTTCCGCCAGGTTGCCCACCAGGGCGGCCACGCTGCGCCGCGTCTGGCGGAACGCGCCCTTCGCCCGGTAAGAGAACCAGACCGTCGCCAGGGCCATCAGCGGCAGCACGGCGAAGGTGAAGAGCGCCAGCCGCGGACTCATGGTGAGCATGATGACGATGATGCCTATCAGAATGAGCAAATCGCCCAGCAGCGAGATGAGGCCCTGCGTCAGCAGGTCGTTGATGACGGCCACGTCGTTGATGACCCGCGACACGGTCACGCCAACGATGGTGCGGTCGTGGTAGCTGAGGGAAAGGGCTTGCAGGTGGTCGAACAGCTCCTGGCGCAAATCGGCCAGCACGCGCTGCGACACGCGCCCCAGCAAGTACTGCTGCCCGGCGCTGGTGGCGTACAGCCCCACGTAACAGAGCGCCAGCAGCAGCGCCAACTGGGTCAGGCCGTTGGCGTCGCCGACGGCGATGTGCTGGTCGATGGTGATTTTGATGATGTAGGGCGCGAGCAGGGTGAAGCCGGTGGCGCCGAGCATGAGCAGGGTTCCCAGGGCGATTTTACGGCCGTACGGCCGTATAAACACCATCATGCCGGAGACGACGCTTTTGTTGAAGAAACGGCCGTCTTTCCCTTCCGCGCCAAACTGGTTGATGGCCCCACGCGGCCCCATGCCGGGGGAGAAGCTGAAACTCATCGGTTATTTCCTTTTGTATTACACCACGGAGGCACGGAGAACACGGAGGATTTTAAGGTAAGTTGCACAGCCAACATCCCCACTATGTTTGCAGATTGATAGATAGGACGCGAATAAACGCGGATGCGGCCGATTTTCGCGGATAAAAACCAACTATATCCGTGTTTATCCGCCACATCCGTGAAAATCTGCGTCCCATTTCTTAAAAGTGCAAACATCGTGATCCCCTTGTTTCCTCCAAATGTTGTATTAATCTCCGTGCTCTCCGTGTCTCTGTGGTGCATTTTCCGCTTCCGGCTCCACCTGCAAGGCATACACCTGCCGATACAGCGGCGAGGCGGCCAGGAGTTCTTCGTGCGTGCCGCGGGCGGCGATACGGCCGTTTTCCAGCACCAAAATCACGTCGGCGCGGCGCACCGTACTCAGGCGGTGGGCGATGACAAACGTCGTGCGATTCTCCATCAGCCGGTCCAGCGCCGCCTGGATGAGCCGCTCCGTGTTGCTGTCCACGCTGGCCGTGGCGTCGTCCAAAATGAGAATTCGCGGGTCAGTCAGCAGGGCGCGGGCGATGGACAGCCGCTGCTTCTGCCCGCCAGACAGCGTGACGCCGCGCTCGCCGACCGGCGTATCGTACCCCTCCGGCATGGCGCTGATGAATTCGTGGGCCTGCGCGTCTTTGGCCGCCCGGATGATTTCGTCCTCGCTGGCGTCCGGCCGCCCAAAGGTGATGTTTTCGCGGATGGTGGCGGCGAAGAGGATGGTATCCTGCATTACCAGCCCAATCTGCCCGCGCAGCGACGCCAGGGTAAACTGGCGCGCATCCTGTCCATCCAGGTCGATTTGCCCGCCGGTCGGATCATAAAAGCGGGCGATGAGGTTGATGAGCGTGGACTTGCCGGAGCCGGTCGCGCCCATCAGGGCCACAATCTGCCCCGGCTCGGCGGTGAAGGTGATGTTGTGCAGCACCTTTTTGGACCCGGCATAGACGAAGGAGACATCGGTGAAGGCGACACGGCCGTGCAGCCGGGGCGCACTCACCGCATCCGGCCGGTCGGCCACTTCCGACGGCGCGTCGAGGATGGCAAAAATGCGCTCGGCGGCCGAAGCGGCAATCGCCAAAATGGGGATGATGCGGCCAATCAGGTTGATGGGGCGGATGAGCAGCGCCAGATATGTGGTGAAGGCCACCAGTTCGCCCAGGGTCATCTGGTTTTGCACCACCAGCCAGCCGCCGTACCAAAAGATAATCACCGTGCCGAAATTGGCGATCATGTCCAGCATGGGCACGTTGATCGCTTCCAGGCGGGTAGATTCGGCTGAAAGGCCAAACCATTTTTCGTTTTCGGCCTGGAAGCGGCGCGATTCGTTGGCTTCCTGGGCAAAGGCTTTGACAATGCGCGCGCCGCGCAGGTTTTGCTCTAGCTGGGTGGTCAGCACGCCCAACTGGTCCTGAATCTCAAAGGAGAGCGGGCGGAAGCGGCGGCCAAAGCGGTAAGCGCGGTGCAGCAGCAGCGGCATGGTGAGGATGATGAGGGCGGCTAAGGTGGTATTCATCCAGAGAAGGGTAACGGCCGTTAACAGCAGCAGCGTGCCCCCTTCCACCAGTCGCAGCACCGCCCGCCCCGTGAGGAAACGAATGCGCTCCACGTCCTGCATGGCCCGCGAGAGAATTTGCCCGGCCTCGGTCTGGTCGTGGTAGGCAAAGGGCAGGCGGTCCAACTTGGTGAGGATGTCGTTGCGCAGGTCGTAGGCCACGCCCTGCGAGGCTTCTTCGGTCCATTTGCCCTGGTAGTAGACAAACACGCCTTTGACCAGCGTGATGCCCAGCAGCAGCAAGACAGCCTGCCCCAGGCGCGCCAGATCGCCGCCATAAATACCCTGGTCGATGGCCCAGCGAATGAGCTGCGGGACCAGAATGACAATGACATTGATGATGAGCATGGTGGCATAAACGCCGATGGTTTTGCGGGTATACGGCCGTAAATACCGAAAGGCGCGCCACAGAAGTTGGCGGTCTGATTGCGGTTGCATGGCCTGTATCTTACCCGTTTTTGCGCGGCTCTGCCGTAAGTAAAACGGCCCAGGCGGGGTGCCTGGGCCGTTTTGGCAATCGCTGAAGATTGGTCCAATCTCGTTGGGTTTTAAGAAAACAACCGGGTAACTGACTTGTCATGCTGAGCGGAGTTTTCGGAGCGAAGCATCCCCATGACTTGAGCCTTTCAGGCTAAGGGGATGCTTCGGAAGACCTCAGCATGACATGTCTCTCTATTACCGGATTTATTTTTAACCCACAAGGAGATTCCTATCTATCAAGTCAACACCTTCAAACGCTAATTCTTGTGTCGCAATTACTCGTCCGCAAGGCGCAAAATGCGCAATCGCACCTCGTCCGAAATCCACATACCCGAGTCTTTCAACCGTGTCACAAAGGGCGCCACCGCCTGAACATGCCCCTGGGTTTTCATTTCCAGAATAATTCGCAGCGTACCCCACACATTCAAACCCGCTGCTTGAGCAACATGACGCACCAGAGAATCATCCAAAATAACTGTACGCGAAGGATTTTCTAGTGCCAACGACATGGCGGCGATTTCACCTGGCCCCAAGTCCAGGGCAAACCATTCAGAAGGCACTTGTTTAGGCTCAACGACTTCTAACCAACTAAAATGGTCAGGGTCAGGTACGTTGTATCCTCGCACCAGATCCTCCCGCAACTCTGTCACCACCGCCGGAGGCGTCCAAATAGTGGCAAACAAACGTGGCAACCAATCCAGCGCGTCAATTCGATGGAGATAAACGAGAGGAGAGGTGTTGCTAATCGCCTCGTTCATCAGCTAGTTCCAACTCTTCCAGTTCACTCAACAAAGGAAAGACCTTGTAATCGCCCAACATCAACAAGAACTCTACCCGTGATTTGCCGGCCAATTCGGCGGCACGGCCGGAGGAGAGGCGGCCGAGTTCATACAGCTTAATCGCTGCCAACAAACGTATTTCGCGGGCAAAAGCCACTTCGTCGCTCTTTTCGGCCAACAAGACCTTTTCGGGAATCTCAATTGTGACCTGTCGTGAACTCATTTTGTTAAATCCTCGCCTTCAGTTCGTTAATGGTAGGCAGATGTGGTGCAGATTGACCCAATCTTGGAGATTGGACCAATCTATCAGGCCAACACTTTCACCAAATGATACTTCTTACGCCCTTTGCGTAAGATGAGGAACTGACCTTCGATGGTTTCGTTCATCGTGACCATTTGATTGGCGTCTTCGATACGGCGGTTGTTCAGGTAGACGCCGCCGCCCTGGATGGTGCGCCGCGCGTCGCCTTTGGACTGGGCCAGACCGGAGTCGGCCAGTAGGTCAACCACCGAGAAGCCATCACCGGCCAGCACGGTTTGGGGCAGTTCGCTGGATGGCACGTCGGCGAAGATGTCCTGGATGTCGCCGGCGTCGAGACCATCGAGTTCGCCGCCGAAGAGGACCTGGGCGGCTTTTTCGGCTTTGGACACGGCCGTTTCCCCATGAATCATCCGCGTGAGTTCCTGCGCCAGCCGCCGCTGCGCCTCGCGCTGCTCCGGCCGTTCATAGACCATCTGCTGGTATTCCTGAATGTCGCTGCGCTCCAGCCAGGTGAAGTAACCCAGGTAATTGATCACGTCGGCGTCGTCGGCGTTGAACCAGAACTGGTAAAAGCGATAGGGCGACGTGCGTTTGGGGTCCAGCCAGGCGTTGGTGCCGGCGGCCGTTTTGCCGAATTTGCTGCCATCCGCCTGGGTGATGAGCGGGAAAACCATCGCGTGTACTTTGTCGTTGCGCACACGGCGAATCAACTCCACACCGGCCACAATGTTGCCCCACTGGTCGCTGCCGCCGGTCTGCATGGTGCAGCCGAGGGAATCGTGCAGGTGCAGGTAGTCGTAGGCTTGCAGCAGCATGTAGCTGAATTCGGTGTAGGAGATGCCGTCCTCGCGCTGGATGCGCGATTTGACGGAATCTTTGCCCAGCATGTAGTTGACGGTGAAATGCTTGCCGGTATCGCGCAAGAACGCCAGCAAATTGAGCTTGCTCAGCCAATCGGCGTTGTTCACCATGACGGCCGGATTGCTTTTGACCTCAAAATCTAGCACGCTGGCTAACTGTTGCTTCACCGTCACCAGATTGGCTTCAATTTCCTCGATGGTGAGCAAGTTGCGCTCGGAGGAACGGCCGCTGGGATCGCCAACCATGCCTGTGCCGCCGCCGGCCAGCAAGATGGGCGTGTGGCCGAAGCGCTGCAACCGCGCCATCACCATGAGGGGAACCAGATTGCCAATGTGGAGGGAATCGGCCGTGGGGTCGAAGCCGTTGTAAACGCTGATTTTCTCTTTTGCCAGAACGTCGGGTACGCTTTCTGTATGGTCGTAGACGAGGCCACGCCATTTTAATTCTTCATATGCATTTGTCACGGTGTCTTTCTCCCAATCATATTATTGCAATTTAAATCGTAACACAGGCTTTAGGGCTGTCAACGCCTGCTTCACGGATACAAAAAAGACGCGGGTTTGCGCCGCGTCTTTTGCTACCAGTTTTGTTTGCCGATGGTTACATCAGGCAAGCAGCACCTTTCGCCCACGCGACGCGGCGGCAGATTGGTACTTGCGGTAATAAGGGGTTTGCGTTTTCCACATGCGCATAGCTTAACAGGCGAACGGCCGTGCGTCAACTGATCTATTGGCAAAAAATCATCCAAATCTACCCCGTATATATTGACAAAATAGGGTAAAAAAGGTAACATACCCGCATATATAGGCATACGCTTTGCAAACAAGCGTGAAGAATAATGAGTCTTGCTGCCAACAGGGGCGCGGCAGCCGGGCTTTAATAATGTGGCGTAGCCCCGGTGGAGGATGGATAACGTGCCGATACAATTTCCCCCCTGAATGCTTTAACCAGCGAATAATTTTATAGGTTTTTGGCTGTTTGCCGGATGGCTTTATGCCTGGTCTGTGCTTGATGCTTGTCTGCGGGCAGACGGCCGTTCCCGTCACTATTTTTGTTTTATCTGTGCGGCGCTCATTTGCGGGCGGCCGTTTCTGTGTGAGCTGCGAGGTTGACATGCGCAATCGTATTTTTACTTCTATGGTGTTTGTTCTGCTGTATGGCTTCTTTCGGACGGTTTTAGTGGCGCGGTATGACAGCATGCTGCACGCGCAATTGTCACCGCTGCGCCTGGCTGATACCAGCGTGCAGTATGGGCTGTCCCAATCGATGACGTTGATCGATACGATCATTTATCTGGCGACGCTGGGTGTTTTGTCGGTGCTGCTCTTTGTGTGGCTGAGCTACATTCTGGAAAAACGGGCGCAGGAACCGTGGTTTGTGCGTGATTAAGGCCAGTCATCTGACTCATAAAAAAAGCCCCTGCCGTGACGCGGCAGGGGCTTTTTTATGAGGGCTGTTTAGGGTGAGGTGGGGTTAACGGCCGTTCCCACGCATCCCGCTCATGCGTTGATTTTGTGGTGGCCGGCGACTTTGTGGCTGGTTGGATGGACGGCCTGGAGCAGAATGGGGGGCACGGCCGTTGGAAGCAGTGGGGGCACGGCCGTTTGTTTGTTTCGGTACATACCCATTGTAATCAAATCCGTCCAACTGCCGCCGCTCGATCCGCGTCCCCAACACCTTTTCGATGTCACGCACCATCGGATCATCATTTTGCGTGGCAAACGTAAACGCTTCACCCGATTCTTGGGCGCGGCCTGTGCGGCCAATGCGGTGAGTGTAGGCGTCAACAGTATCCGGCATATCAAAGTTGATCACATGTGAAATGTCAGCCACATCAATACCTCGCGCCGCGATGTCGGTGGCTACCAGGATATCGTATTTGCCGTCGCGGAAGCCATCAATAGCTCGCTGCCGCCGGTTTTGCGACATATTACCTTGCAGCGCTTCCACGTTGTGGCCTTCTTTTTCCAGATCGCGGGCCAGGAAGCGGGCGCGTCGTTTGGTGCGCGTAAAAATCAGCACCCGCCCGGTGGCCGTCTGATTCAGCATGGAAAAAAGCAAGGTTTTCTTCAGACCCTCAGGCACCGGATAAAGAGCATGAGACACTGTTTTGGCCGGAGCGATGACGTCTACTTGCACCGTGATGGGCTGCTTGAGAATATCATTGGCCAGTTGGCGAATATCGTCGGGCATGGTCGCCGAGAAGAAAAGGGTTTGCCGTTGCTGGGGCAGCAGTTTGAGAATGCGGCGAATGTCGGGCAGAAAACCCATGTCGCACATGCGGTCGGCCTCGTCCAATACCAACACTTCCACGTGGGAAAGGTCGATGCTGCGATCGCCAACCAGATCCAGCAGGCGACCGGGACAGGCCACCACAATTTCCGCGCCGCGCTTCAGGTTTTCCACCTGGCGATTTTTGCTGACGCCGCCATAGACGGTGACGCTGCGGATTTTGGTGTGTTTGCCCAGGTCCACGGCCGTTTGGTGAATTTGTTCCGCCAGTTCACGCGTGGGGGCCACAATTAGGGCGCGTACCTGGCGCAGGGGGCCGGTGGTCAGATGCTGCAAGATGGGGAGCATGAAAGCGGCCGTTTTGCCGGTGCCGGTCTGTGCCAGACCAAGAACGTCGCGGCCTTGCAGCACATGGGGCATGGCTTGTTGTTGGATGGGGGTGGGGATGGTATAGCCCACAGATTTGATGCCGGCATTTAAGCGCGCATCAAGAGAAAATTGTTCAAAATTCACTGAAAGTCTCCTTGACTTCGTTGAGCCAAGTCGCACTCTCAGCCCGAAATTAGTAGTGTTGGGGTTAACCAAAAGAGTGGCACCCGATGTGGATTCAGCCAAGAAGTGGCTGCAATCCGACGAGGGAGTATAGACGGGTGACGGCCGTTGCGCCAACTTTGCTCATACTCCGCTCCAATGATGGTAGAATCAGGCTCTATGGACGGACAAAAACGCAGCAACATTAAACCTGGCCTGCGCGTGGCCATCGTACTAAAACAAGACCAGCGCACCGGCAAACTGACAGAAGGGATCATTAAAGACATCCTCACCAATTCGGCGACACATCCGCACGGCATTAAAGTACGCCTGGAGAGCGGGGCCGTAGGGCGGGTGAAGGAAATTTTGCATGGCGGAGCGTGATGCGTAATGCGTGAGTCGGAGATCATCACGCATCACACTTCATCTACTCGTAAGCCAGCACTTCGCGGATGGTCAGCCGGGCGGCATTGCGCGCCGGCCACATGCTGGCGACAACCGACAGCGCTACCACCACTGCCAGCCAGATCACAAATCCCCAGATGGTAAACGCCAGAGGCATTGTGGCATTGATCATGGCCTCGCTGATGATTTTGAGCAGCAGATAGCTGATGGGAAACGAGAGCAATACGGCCGTCGCCCAACTAATCAGCCCAATAAGCACGCCCTCTACCACCACCGACTTGATAATTTCCAAATCGACCGCGCCAATGGCTCGCATCACGCCAATTTCGCGGGTGCGTTCCAGGACGTTCATGCCCATCGTGCCGGTGAGGCCGATGCTGCCGACGAAGGCTGTCAGCAAAGCCATCAGCACTAGAAAAGTAATTAAAATATTCATGGCCTGGGAAGTTTGTTTTTGGGTGACCAATCCTGCCTCGATGTCGCTGACACGGAAACCGAGCGCCCGAAGGTGGGCATCCAGGTCGGTGCTGACCTGTTCCTGGCGTTCCAGTGTGGATTCGTCGGCTACGACGCGATAGGAGGCCGCCTGACTGGGGGAGCTGAGTATGTTGACGATGATATCGTAACTGGCATAGCCCAGCGTGTCGCCAAACATATCGGTGAAGCGGAAGATACCTACAACCGGCCATTCTTCGGCGCGCTGCCCCTGGATGCTGACGCGCACCATGTCGCCAGCTTTCAGGTCGGGCAGGGCGCTCCATATCGAATCGGAGAGGACCAGTGCTTTGCCTTCGTCGGGGAGGAGCCAACGGCCGTCTAACATATCCGGTTTTAGCAGTTTCGTGGTGGGCGGCGGTGCTACAAGCTGCACATTTTCCAGCACGTTGTCTTGGGCGTCTAAAATTTCCGCGCTGGCTCCCGACCAGCCTTCCACATACTGCACGCCCGACACCTGGAGCGCGGCGTGTTCTACTTCGGCGAGGCGATAAGGCTGCTCAAACGTCACCATCACATCGGCCATGAAGTGCTGGGCCAACTGCGCCCGGAAATGATTGAGCGAGATGCGCACATTAAATACGGCGATAAAAATCGCGCCGGCCATCGTCAGGGTGAAAAGGGTGAGGGCCAGCCGCCCTTTACGGCGGAAGGTGTTGCGAATGGAAAGGATTAACGGCCGTTCCACTCCCTTTAACCGCGCGCCCAAACGTTCCAGCCAGACGGCCGTTGCCCCCTGCTCGCTCAAACCATCATGACTGATCGCCCGACGCACTGTCGTCTTGGCGCCCCGATTCACCGGAAAAATACCCGCCGCCAGCGGCACCAACAGCGCCACCACCACCTGCAGCGCCACCGCCGACGGCACAACCCGAAACCCTTGCAGCCCGGCGCTCATAAAATTAGCGATAAACTGCGCCAGCCCATACCCGGCCACCACACCCGCTGGCACTGCAATCGCCAGGGCAATGAGGCCGTAAGCCAGAATCAACAAAATGTACATGCCAGAAATCTGGAAACTGCGTGCGCCCACCAGTTTCATCACCCCAATCTGGCGCAAATGCTGGGCCAACAAAGCGTTCAGGGTGTTGACGATGAGCGAACTGCTGAGCAGCAAGATCAGCACGCCCAGTGCGCCCAACACCCCCAACATTGCCAGCGCCAGATAAGCCAGCGGGTGTTCGTTGGTTTTGCTGATTTGGGTGCGGTAAACCTGACGGCCGCTTTTTTCAATTTTGGCCTGCACACTGTCGGCGACAGCTTGAATGGCCGTTTCGTCATCGGCAAGGTCGCTCACGCGCACATAGAGCCGGTTGTAGCCGTCTGTTCCGCCCAGCCAGGGCATGGAATCCAGCGTGACATACGCCTTGGGCGGCGACATAAAATCACCAGCCGCCGATTGATCGCCCACCAGCCCGACCACCGACAGGTTCCGCGTTTCCCCGCTGGCCAGTTGGATGTGGGCTAGATCGCCCACCTGCAAGCCGGTGTCGTTCATAATATCCTGCCGCACCAGCATCTGGTGATCGCCTGGTTGGGCGTCGCCGTCGATGGCTTGCAGCAAATTGATTTGCGAAGCGGCAAAATCATCGTTGCCGACAATCTGGAGGTTTTGCCAGGTCTCGCCATTGCGGCTGACGCGCACGGTCATCACGCTGCGCCCTTCAGCGTCGGCTACGCCGGGCATGCGGGCCACCGAATGAACGAAATCTTCGCCGAAGCTGTCGGTGATGATCTCGATATTGGCCGGCTGCGCCTGGGCATAACTGATGTTGATGTCTTCCGAGAAGATGACGTAGGTGGCGGCAATCGTGCCGATGGCAAACACGCCCACGGCGATGGAAGCCACGACCAACAGCGTGCGCGTTTTGCTGGCCCATAAATCGGCGATTACTTTGCGCCAGCGGGGTCTTAAGGGGTTTGGTTTCATGGCTGCACCAGTGGCGTGGGGAGTGTGTACGGCCGTTCCTCAAGCCGCGGCGCAGTCTGGCCAGCAACAAGATCGACAATCCGGCCATCCACAATGTGGATGGTTTTGTCCGTGCGGCTGGTTAACGACGGATCATGGGTGACAATGAGGATGGTTTTGCCGCGCGCGGCCAATTCCTGAAAAACGTCAATAACCACATCCGCCGCGCGCGAGTCCAGATTACCTGTCGGTTCGTCGGCGACGATGATGGGCGGGTCGGTGGCCAGGGCGCGGGCGATGGCCGCGCTTTGCTGCTGGCCGTTGGAAACCGAAGCGGGCAGCGCGTGGGCGTGGTCGGCCAGGCCAACCATGGTCAGGAGTTCCAGCGCGCGTGACGGCCGTTCCTGAGCCGGAAATACGCGGCAGTAATCCATCGGCAGCATGGTGTTTTCCAACAGCGTCAGCGTGGGCAGCAGTTGGAAAAACTGGAAAACGATGCCCACATTGCGCCCGCGCCACAGCGCGCGCTGGCTCTCGCTCATTTTGTAAATATCCTGCCCGCCGATGCACACCTGGCCAGAAGTGGGATGGTCGATGCCGGTGAGCATATTCAGCAGGGTTGATTTGCCGCTGCCCGATTTGCCGACAATAGAAACAAACTGGCCGTAGTGCAGCTCCAGATCGATGTCTTTGAGGGCGGTAAATTTACCGGCGGCGTTTTCGTAGGTTTTTACCACGCGGCGCAGGTGGATGGCGGGTTGGTTCGCGGAGTTGATGGGTTGGTTGGTTTGTTGGTTGGCAGGCAAATGGATGTGGGGATGGGGAACGGCCGTGTCCCTTTCTCCCCCTGCGGCCTCATCCACCAACCGCCCATCGGCGATGTGGACACGGCGCGAGAAACGCGCGGCCAGATTCTGGTCGTGGGTGACCATGACAACGGTTTTCCCCTGAGCCACCAGCCGCGCAAAAATCTGAAAAATCGTCTCAGCGGTCACTGTGTCCAGGTTGCCGGTCGGCTCGTCGGCGACGATGAGCGGAGGGTCGTTGACCAAAGCGCGGGCGATGGCTACGCGCTGCTTTTGCCCGCCGGAGATGTGGGCCGGCAGTTTGTAGGCGTGCTCGCGTAGTTCGACAATTTCCAGCAGTTCCAGGGCACGTTCTTTGCTGATGGCCGGTTGGTAGACGCCGGCAAAATCCTGCGGCAGCATGATGTTGTTGACCAGATCCAGGCTGGGCAGCAGCTCAAACGATTGGTAGACAATGCCCAGGTTGTGGCCGCGCCACAGGGCGAGCGCGTTTTCGTCCAGGTCGTTGAGGGTAAGGAAGGGGGAACGGCCGTTTGCGCTGACCTGTTCTGGCGCATAAAACTGCACTTCACCGCTAGTAACCTCGCTGACGCCAGAGATCATATTCAGCAGGGTGGTTTTGCCTGCGCCCGATTTGCCAATGACGCCCAGAAACTCGCCGGGATAAACTTCCAGGTTGATGTCGCTGAGAGCAGTAAAATGGCCGGAGCCGGTGGTATATATTTTGCCCACATCCTGTAGACGGATAATGGGTTCGTTGGATGGCGTGGCTACGGCCGTTTGCCGTTTGCCTGCCTGCCGTACATTCATAAGATATTTGCCTCATCGGTGATGAAATCTAGCCTAGTTGTATCACCGTTCACATTTTAACGGTTGCCAACCAGGAAAGGCAGATGACCTTGGTCAGGAAGCGTTAATGATGGGGGCACGGCCGTGTATCGGTGGTACACTTTGGCCGCAGGTCGGGAGCAGCACCGGGCCTCAAGCGCCCAAACCACAATTAGTTTAGAACCATGACAAAGGATAAAACACCCATGGAAAAACGCACATTAGGAAAAACCAACCTGGAAATCAGCCGCCTGGGCCTGGGCCTGTCGGAACTTGGCTATCGCCTGACGCTGGCCGAAGAAGCGCAGGCCTCGCAAGTATTAAACAGCGCCCTGGACGCCGGGATCAATTTTCTGGACACCAGCGCCTGTTACAACATCAGCGAAGAGTTGATTGGGCGCACGGTGGCGCATCGCCGCGATGAATTTGTGCTGGCGACAAAATGCGGCCATGTGGCGGGCGGCTACCAGGGCCACGATTGGACCGCTCAAACCATCACCGACAGCATTGAGCGCAGCCTGAAACGCCTGAAAACCGATCGCCTGGACCTGGTGCAACTGCATTCGTGCGGCGTGAGTGTTCTGGAAAAGGGGGAAGCGATTGAGGCGCTGCTGGCGGCGCAAAAGGCGGGCAAAACGCGCTTTGTCGGCTACAGCGGCGACAACGAAGCGGCGTGGTGGGCGGTGAACAGCGGCCTTTTCGACACGCTGCAAACCAGTTATAACCTGGTCGAACAGCAGGCGCGCCGGGAACTATTCCCCGCTGCCCAGGCGCAGAATATGGGCATCATCATCAAACGGCCGATTGCCAATGCTGCCTGGGGCGCGGAATCCAGTCCCAGCGGGTACGCCGACGAGTATTTCCACCGCGCCCAGCAAATGCTGGCTGCCGGTCCCATCGCTGACGCGCCGGAAAACCGCATTTTGCTGGCCCTGGGTTTTGCCCTGGCCCACGAAGCGGTCGACACGGCCATTGTGGGCACGCACAACCCGCGCCATCTGGCGGCCAATATTGCGCTGGCGACCTCGTCGCTGCCCATTGCAGCGGAAGCGGTCACGGCGTTGTACGGCCGTTTCGACCAAATTGAGCAAAATTGGCGGCAGTTGACGTGAAAGAGGGAGATTGGAGATTTACGATTTGCGATTGAAGAGTGCGTCAATCGCCAATCTTCGGTCTCCAATCTCCTGAAGTCTTACAGGCGTTTGTGCAGGCGGGAGGTGCGCAGCCAGAGGATACGGCCGTTCTCATCGCGCAAAAATTCCAGTTTGTCGCCTGTCAGGGGCGGGTCCAGGGCGATAACGCGATCCGGCTGGTAAAAAGCCAGACGGGACGGCGGCGGCGCAGGTTCCAGCGGCGAGTCTTTATCGGGGAAGCCAGCTTTGGGGACAATTTGCAGCAGGAGACGGCCGTTACTCACCACCAGTTCCAGGTCAGACATATACGCCTCATACCAACCGGCATATTCCGCCAGGCTGCTTTCCGGCATGGCCAGATGCGGCGTCTCTGGCGCAGCCAGACCCAGGTAATGAGCCAGCACCCAATCGGTAACTGCCTCGTTGAGCTTGCGGCCGCGGTTGGCATTGGTGAGGCAGGTAAAGGCAAAATGGCGCGCTGGGGCCACCATAAAGGCCGACAATTGCCCATGGGTAGCGCCGCCGTGGGAAACCAGGCGCGTGCCGGCCACATCGTTGAGAAACCAGCTCAGGCCCATCTGGCGATCCAGGTTGGCGCTGACCTGCGGGGTTTGCATGGAACGCATGGTTTCCGGTGACAGCAGGCGCGGGCCGTCTTCGGTCGTCCCATCGCCAAGGTGGAAGCGGGCGTAGCGCAGTTGGTCGCCTACGGTGGAGGTGACGCCACCGGCGCTGTGCGCGGAACGGGCCAGCGCCCAGGGGCGCAGCACTTTGACGGCTTCGTTGGCATCGTCGTAGGTGTGCCCGGCGACGACGCGGTGGGTGATGGCGTCGTGGGCAAAGAAGCAGCTTTGGGTCATGCCCAGGGGGTCGAGAACGAGGGCTTGCACGGCCGTTTCGTAATCCTGCCCGGTCACCGCTTCAATGACGCGCCCGGCGAGGCTGAAACCGGCGTTGTTGTAGGACCACATAGTCCCCAGCGGCACGACCTGTGGTAAATCGACCAGTTGGGCGACATAGCGGGCCAGGGCATCGTCGCCGAGACCGGTGTCTTTAAAGAAATCGCCGGCCCAACCGCCAGTGTGGGTGAGCAGATGGCGGGTGGTAACGTGAACGGCCGTGTCCTCATCGGCCAGCTGCAAATCCGGCACATAAGCGCGCACGGGAGCGTCCAGGTCCAGTTTGCCCTGCTCGACGAGGCGGAGAACGGCCGTGGTGGTGATGGTTTTGGTGGTGGAGCCGATCTGGAACAGCGTGTTCTCATCCACCGGCAGGGGGTTTTCGATGTTGGTCACGCCAAAACCGGCCATGTAGGCCTGGCCCTCATGCCAAATGCCCACGGCGACGCCGGGGACATGCCAATGCTCCATTTCGGCCTGAATTACTTCGGCCAACTGCTGAAATAACGTGTTGGGGGAAGGGTTTGTGTTCATGGCTCATTCTTACCACAAACCCGCGCAAATCCCAATGATTCTGGAGGCGAAGCGGGTCGCAGATTTTATGCCCGTTCCTCCGCGAAAATCCACTGCAGCCACATTTTGCGCGCACTATTCCGAGGGCTACAAAATAGAGTGTTGCCGTCTTTTGCGGTAAAATGAGCGCAGCGAAAGGAATTAAAGGACACGGATTTTCACGGATTTACTCTGTGTCCTGCTTTTTTGGAGGATGAAATGCAATTTGGATTGTTTGAAGACCGACCCAATTATTATGCTTCGCTAGATGAATTGGTTGATGTGATGATGAAGATGAACGATGACCCGCTGGCGAATGCGGGCACCAATGTTGTCATCTGCCGAGGCAATCCGAAGGCCAAATTGATGATCATCGGGGAAGCGCCTGGCCCCCAGGAAGATAAAATCGGCAAGCCGTTTGTCGGGCGGGCAGGGCAATTGTTGGACCAGATTTTAGAGGCAGCCAGGTTTGATCCGGAGCAGGACGTGTTCATTAGCAATTCCGTTTTTCGGATGCCGCCTGGGGAGAACGGGGCGAATTTCCGCAAACCCACCACTGAAGAGATTGAGTTTTATAAGCCGTATTTGTTGGAGATCATTCGGCTGGTAGACCCGGCCATTATGCTGTTGACGGGCAACGTGGCCACACAGTCTTTGTTGGGATTAACCGGTATTACAAAATTGAGAGGGGAGTGGCGGGAATGGAACGGCCGTCTCGTCATGCCCATCTTCCATCCTTCCTACCTGCTCCGCAACCCGGTTCGCACGCCAGATGGCCCCAAAGCGCTGACCTGGAAAGACATGAAAGAGGTGCGTCGTCAGTTTGACGAACTGGCGAGAGCCAACAGCTTATGACCAACAACTATTCAGACAAAGCCGCCCTTCGTGGCGAACCGGGTTATGTGTGGCGCTCCGGACAAGAGCGGCGGCTGGCGATGATCCGCCAGTGGGTAGATTTGGAAAACGCGGTTATTTTGGACAACGGCTGCGGCCTGGGCACGTATTTGGAAGCATTTGCCGCGTATTCGCCGCATCGGTTTGGGCTGGAATTAGAGCATGATCGGGCACAGAAGGCGATGACCACGGCAACGGCCGTTGTCGAAGGCGTCGGCGAAACACTGCCCTTTGCCAACAACTCGTTCGATTTTGTGTTTAGCAACGAGGTGATTGAACATGTGGCCGACGATGCCACCTATGCGGCGGAGATGGTGCGGGTGGTAAGGGGAAACGGCCGTATCCTCCTCTTTTGCCCCAACCGCTGGTATCCGGTGGAGCAGCACGGCATCTACTGGCAAGGCGAATACAAATTTGGCAACAAACCGCTGGTGAATTACCTGCCGGATGTGTGGCGCAACAAACTGGCCCCGCATGTGCGGGCATACACCAAAGGCGGCCTGATCAGGTTGTTTGATGGATTGGGGGTGACGGTGGTGTATCACGGCCGTATCTTTGGCGGCTACGACAACATCGAACATCGGCTGCCCAGGCTGGGCAAAAGCATCAAAAAAACCTTGTACGCCGCCGAAAAAACGCCCTTGGCCGTCTTGGGTTTATCTCATCTGCTCGTCTTGCAAAAGCACAAATAATCCGCAGCAGTCCACGGATCATGACTGGCGCTTCCTCTTTTGTCGCGTCTGGTAAAAAATGTCGTCCGGGTCTACGCCCTGCTCTAAAAGCGCCTGCCGTTTGGGCTTTAAAGCGCCAGTGGGGCAAACGCCCACACATTGGCCGCAAAAAACGCAGGTCGTGTCCATCATGCCATCGCCCATGAAGGTGCCGATGGTGGTGAAATAACCCCGATGATCAAAATTGAGCGCGAAGGCGAATTGGGCATCGTTGGCACAAACCTGCACGCAGCGCCAGCAGTTGATGCACTGGTTATAGTCGCGCAGGTAGAAGGGGTTGTCGTCGTGGATGGGGGATTCACGAGGCACAGCGTCGGGGAAGCGGGCGGCGTCAGCGCCGTATTCGGCGATGAGCGCCAGGATTTCTGGCGCTTCGGCCAAATTGACGGTGGCGGCGAGCATTTCCAGAATGGTGCGACGGCCGTGTCGCACATTGTGGCTGTCTGTCTGCACCACCATGCCTTCAGCGCAGGCTGTGACACAGGCGGCAGCCTGGGTGCGCCCACCGGCCTCCACCGAGCAAACGCGGCACAATCCATTGGCGGTGAGGTGTGGGTGGTAGCAGATAACCGGGATGTCGATGCCCAACTGCTGGGCTGCGTCGAGGATGGTGGTCTGGCGGGGAACGGTGATGGAACGGCCGTTAATCGTTAAAGTGACAGTTTCGCTCATGGTTTGTCTATCCTCTTCCGTTAGCCGACCAGCTCCGGCCATAATTGAATCGCGCTCATAATGGCGGAAGCGGCCGTTTGCCCCAGACCGCACAAGGATGTTTGGGTCATGGTAAAGCCAATATCCATCAGCGCCGCCTGATCGCCGGGCTGCGGGCCGCCATCGTGCGAAATACGCCGCAGGATCTCCATTTGCCGCTGCGTGCCGATCTGGCAGGGGAAACACTTACCGCAGCTCTCATGGGCAAAAAAGTGGCTCAGTTTATAAAGAATGCGGCGCATATCGGCCGTTTCATCCAGCACCATCACCACGCCAGACCCAATCGGGAAGCCGTGCTGGCGCGCGCCTTCATACGTCAGCGGTGCGTCTAACTGCTCCGGGCCGATAAACGCGCCCGCCGCGCCACCAATCAACACCGCCTGAATTTGTTTGCCTTGCCGCACGCCGCCGCCCATCTGAACCAGTTCGCGGATGCTGACGCCAAAGGGCAGCTCGTATAATCCGGGCCGCTGGACGTGACCGCTGAGGCAAAACCATTTGGTTCCGGCCGATTCGTCTGTGCCGAAGCGCAGCCATTCGTCCACGCCAATTCGCGCTACAGTCAGCGCCGCCACCAATGTTTCGACATTGTTGATGGCGGTGGGCTGCTGAAACAGGCCGTTGGTGGTGGGAAAAGGTGGTTTGATGCGCGGGAAACCACGTTTGCCTTCGATGGCTTCAAACAGGGCCGTTTCTTCGCCGCAGATGTATGCGCCAGCGCCCAGGCGCACCTCGATGTTGAAATGGAACCCCTGGCGGCCAAGAATGTTGCGCCCTAAATATCCTTCTTCTTGCGCGCGTTGGACGGCGTGGCAGAGGCGTTGGTAGGCGCGGGGATATTCGCCGCGCACAAAAATCCAGCCATTTTCCGCGCCGACGACGTAGGCGGCCATGCTCATGGCTTCGATCAGGCTGTACGGGTCGCCTTCCAGGATGGCGCGGTCTTTGAATGTGCCGGGTTCGCTTTCATCGGCATTGGCGACGATGTGTTTTTCGGCCGGTGTGCCGGGCGCGCCACGGGTAAATTTCCATTTTAAGCCGATGGGGAACATGGCCCCGCCGCGTCCTAAAATGGCGCTGCTTTCCATGATCTGGATGATTTGTTCGGGCGTGTACTGCATCACCCGCCGCAAGCCGACGTAGCCATCGTGAGCCAGATAATCCTTGAAGGAGAGGGGGTCCATTTTGCCGATACGGCCGAGTTTGAGCAGGGGTGTGCCGTAGATTTTAGGCTCGGGTTCAGGGTGGGTGCCGGCCAGAAAATCGGGCACGGCCGTTGGGGTCAGGTCACCGGCGAGGCGGGTTCCATTCAGGCCGTTGGGGGCATGTTCGCACATGCCCAGGCAGGGAACGCGCTCGTAGGTGACACGGCCGTCGGCGCTTGTTTCGCCTGGTTGCAGCCCTAATTCAGTTTCGATGGCCTGAGCGACAGCGTCGGCTCCGCGCAAGGTGCAGGCGATATCTTCACACACGCGGACCACGCGCCGGGCTGTCGGCTGGTTGTAGAACATGGTATAAAACTCGACCACACCATGAATATCGGCCAGGGGGACGCGCAGGGTGCGGCTGACGGCTTCCTGAACTTCGCGGGGCAGCCAGCCATAGACGGCCTGAGCTTCATGCAACAGGGGGAGGAGGGCGGAACGGGAACGGCCGTGATACCGTACAAGCACAGGTTCTAGCAGGGCAAGGTCTATTGCGTGGGTCGAGGTCGCTTCCACAGGATCACCTCTTTCAATAACTCATGTTACGCGGTTCTACTGATGGAAACCTTAAGGGTTTTGTTGAATCCGGATCGTTATCCGGAGGTCAAATAAACCCTTAGGGTGTTGGAAACGTAACATCAAAATAATAGTGGGGTAAAACAAATCCCATTGTAGGACATATTCAGGCAAAATCAAACTAGGTTCAATCTCGCGGCAGCGGCATTTTACCGGGGAAGGCTATATTAAACACGGCCCCACCGGTGACGCGATTGGAAACATTGATCCGCCCATGGTGGAGGCCAACAATCTCTTGCACGACCCCCAGGCCCAGACCCACGCCCGGAATCGTCGATTGACTGGCATAACGCCCACGGTAGAAACGCTCAAATAAGTGGGGCATATCCTCTTTGTCGATGCCCACGCCTGTGTCCTCTACCTGCACATGAACGTCGCCGGACTGGCTGAACGTGCTGATGGTAATGGATCCTTCAGGCGTGTAGTTGATGGCGTTGAGCAATAGATTGGTGATGACTCTGGCCAACTGCGAACGCTCGCCGAATACCAGAGGCAGCTCGGGATCGAGCGCGACATTTAAGGCTAGTTGTTTGTCGGCAATTTGTTTTTCGTAGACAGGCAGCACCTCGCCCACCACATGGTTTAGGTCAACCGGAGCATATTGGGTTTGGCGCAGGTGGCCCATTTGCCGTGACTCATCAAAAATGCTTTCCACAAGTTGCGTGAGCCGAATGGTTTCTTGTTTCAGGATTTGCCGGTAGCGCTCGTGTTTTTCCGGTTTGCCACGTTCCAGCAGGTCCAGATACATATTCATGTTGGTGATGGGGGTGCGTAGTTCATGGGAGATATCGGAGATGAATTTGGACTTAAGGCGATCCAGTTCAGTCAGACGTTCGTTGGCTTCGGCCAGGCGGCGGGTGCGCTCGGCGACGCGGTCTTCCAGTTGGGCGGCATGAGCGCGTAATTTTTCGTAAAGTCGGGCATTTTCCAGAGCCAGGCTGGCCTGGGCGGCAAAGGCTTGCAGCAAGTCAATGTGGGTTTCGTTGTAATAATTGGGTTGGGTTTTGGAGAGGGCGAAGACGGCCGTTGCCTCTCCTTCTACAAATACCGGCACACCTACCCATGCTCGAGTGTGCGAAACTCCTTTGTCGTGCAGCCAACCGGGGTATGTGTAAACATCGTCAATGATGAGCGGCCTTTTTGTCTTTAAAATGTGGTCCAAATTGGGCGTGTTATTAATTTCAAAGGCCAGACCGGCAACCTTGGATACCACGGCCGCGCCGTATTTATCGTAGCCGGTGGAATGGACGAGACGCGCATAATTGCCATGAATCAAGATGATGTTGGCTGCGTCGCAGGATATGACCCGCACGATCTGGTCGATTACCAGCCCCAGGACCTGATCAAAATCCAGGGTGGAACTGAGCGCCGCGCCCATCTCTTGCAGGGCTTCAGCCCGTTCTCGTTGGCGGCGTTCGGCGTCGTAGAGGCGGGTGTGTAAGACAGCTACCGCTAACGAATCGACAATTTCGTGGGTAATATCGAGTTGTTTCGGGGCAACCATCGCTGGATCTTCAACCCCCAACAGAATAACGCCCTTTGTTTTTGTGCCTTGGGGCAGCAGCAGCGGCAGATTGACGTAGGCTTTGACGCCGACCGCTTGCAGAATTTGGTCTAACTTGGAACGGCCGTCTCCCGCATCAACCTCCGATACCGAGCCTATCTCCCCCCTGCCGGCATTGTTTTCAACTTCTTCAAGGGTTAAAGGAAACGGTCTGCCAACTTCTAAACCGGCTTCCTGATGATAGCGCGCGGTGAAGGATACGGCCGTATCCGTATTCGGGTCTGGCATAAAAACGCCTGCCCACATCCAGGGAATCACCCGATGCAAATACTGCAAAGCCACCTGAATCATGTCTTCCAGCGGACGGCGCGCCAAAACCGCCTGATCGATGGCGTGCATCACCCTCAGCCGTTCGGCAAATTCGCGCAAATCTGCCTCTGCCTGCTTCCGCTGCGTGACATCGAGTTTAATGGCAACGAAGTGGCTGGCCTGCCCAGATTCGTCTAAAACGGGGGTAATGGTTTGTTCTTCGGCATAGAGACGGCCGTCTTTCCTCCGATTCATAATCTCCCCATGCCACGGCTGCCCGCTCAGAATAGTTTTCCACATATTATTGTAAAACTCAGGCGAATGCGCCTCAGAGCGAAGGATTCGGGGAGTTCTGCCGATGACTTCAGCGGCTTCATAACCCGTAAGCGAAGTAAACGCCGAGTTTACCCAAATAATAATCCCATCTCGGTTGGTAATTACTATGCCATTTGCCGCAGCCTCCAAAGCTGAACTGCGCAACCGTAGTTGTGTGGCCATATCGCCGCGTGCCCCAATTTCTTGTAACAGGGTCTGATGCCACTTATCGGCAAAATAAAAAGTCGCCGTAAAAATTAAAATAAATATACCCAGGCTAAACAAAGAGTCGATGAGGGTAATCCAGAATGACTGGCGCAAAAAATAGATTTTAACGACAGCGACTATCAGCAGCAGCAGCGTGCCGATTAAAATTGTCAGGCGCTTAATTTGGCCAATATTTTGGGAGCGTGTACCGATTGTTTTCATGTTTATATGGAGCCTAAGCGAGTATAAACCCAAGATGCCATTTCAAAGAAGCTGCCTTTTGGCTGTCAGCATGAATAGTTTAGTAGAAAAATCGGGGAGGTAAATAGAAAATAAGTACCAAAGTACTACTATTTCCAGACCACACAGCCTCTTTAAGGGCCAATCCGGCCCATTTGCCACCAAACTGACAAATGGGGAATTTTTCTTTATAATGTGATGGTCTTCGGGTGTTACAAAATTTGTAATGGCTTAATGGAAGACGGCCGTTTCAACCACTACCGCACGATATGGAGTTTACATATGACGTTGCCAGGCTCAAACTTTCGCACCTATAATAAACGCCTCCTACACTCGCCTGCTGCCCGAAACAGGCATTCCGTACTCGCTGCCGATCTTCAACCACCTCCCCCCACCGCTTTCCCTCGCTATCCACAAATCACTCAGCTAAAACATTATACAATCAAATACAATCCCATACTCTCCACCCGCTAACCGGCACAAACAGCGCTCTGGTTTTATGATCAACATCATGTCTGAAACACTTTTCTATGCCCAAAGCCACGCGGTTGAGTTTGCCAACGCGCTCGGTGAGCATTTGCTGCTGGTTACAATCTCCCTGCTTATCAGCATTTCCGCCAGCGTGCCACTGGGGATTTGGACTTCGCGGTCCCGTGCGGCGGCAACGGCCGTTATCACCACCTTCAATGCGCTGCGGGTTGTGCCCAGCATTGCCATTTTATTTCTGGCGATACCGGTCTTTGGCCTTTCCAGTACGTCGGCCATCATCGCCCTCACCATTCTGGCCTTCCCCCCCATTCTCATCAATACCGACGCCGCTTACCGCACCATCGAACCGGCTATCCATGAATCGGCGGCCGGCATGGGGCTGACAAATCGACAAAGCCTGTGGCGCATCGAGACCCCGCTGGCGCTGCCGGTCATAGTGGCCGGCATCCGCACGGCAACAGTCGAAGTCATCGCCAGCGCCACGTTGGCGGCGTTTATTGGAATTGGCGGATTGGGCCTCTTTGTTGTGCGCGGTTTTGCCCTGTATGAAATCCCGATCTTGCTGGTAGGCGCTGTACCGGTAGCCTTGCTGGCTTTATCGGCCGATCTGCTTCTAGGCGCATTACAAAATCGCTTGCAGCCGCCTTCCTGATGGCTTCTCTCTCCGTTTTTTCCAGACTGCGGCAACGGCCGTTCTCTGCTAAAAAGCCTGTCGTTGTTTTATTGAACATTCTGAATTTGCTAGGAGGCAAAACGTGAAAAAAACACCCTGGTTATTTTTCTTAGCAGTCATCATCCTGACTTTGGGTCTGGCTGCCTGCGGCGGTGGCGGTGATAAAACGGTCACCGTCGCTTCCAAAGATTTTACGGAACAGTTCATTCTGGGCGAAATGTACGCCCAACTGCTGGAAAACGCCGGTTTCACCGTCGAGCGCAAGCTCAATCTGGGCGGCACTCCCGTGGCCCACCAGGCCTTGCTCGACGGCCAGATCGACGTTTATCCCGAATACACCGGCACCGGCCTGCTCACCGTCCTGAAATTGGGCGTAATGAGTGATCCGCAAGCTGTATTCGACGCCGTAAAACAGGGCTACGCCGACCAATTCTCGTTGGTCTGGCTGGACCCCGCTCCCATGAACAACACCCAGGCGCTGGCCATGACCAAAACCCGCGCCGCCGAGTTGGGCATCACCACCTTCTCCGATATGGTCGCCAACGCCGACCAGCTTGTCCTGATTGGGCCGCCGGAATTTGCCGAACGCGAGGACGGCGTTCCTGGTCTGAAGCGCGTGTATGGCGATTTCCAGTTCAAAGATTTCCTGACGGTCGACCCCGGCCTGCGCTACCAGGCTTTGCTGAACGGCGAAGCGGACGTGGTAGTGGCTTTTGGCACTGATGGCGAACTGGCGGCCTATGATTTGCTCTCGCTCATCGACGACAAAGGGCTGTATCCGCCGTATCAGGTCGCTCCGGTTATTCGCCAGGCGGTGTTAGACGCCAACCCGGAAATCGCCGACATCCTGAACAAGGTGGCCCCGCTGCTGACGAATGAAACGATGCAGCGCCTGAACAACGAAGTCAGCGGCAACGGCCGTGAACCCGCCGATGTCGCCAAAGAATTTTTAGTCGCCCAGGGGTTGATCGAAGAATAACGATTGAGACCTGAGGACTAGGGACTAGGGACTGGGGATTGGGGATTGGATCAATCTCAGAAGATTGGTCCAATCTGAACGTGTAAATTATTCAATCTCGTTTCTAACCAGCCTCCCAGTCTCCCAGTCTTTCTATTTTTATGAGCACTATCCGCTTCGAAAACGTCAGCAAACAATTCGCCAATGCTTCACGCACGGCCGTCGACAACATCAGCTTTGTGGTAGACGAGGGCGGCTTTGTCGTTTTGCTGGGGCCGTCAGGCTGCGGCAAGACGACCCTGCTCAAAATGATCAATCGCCTCTACGAGCCAACGTCCGGGGCGATTTACCTGGGCCAACAAGACGTGCGCCAGATGGATGCCACCATTTTGCGCCGCCAAATTGGCTATGTCATCCAGCAAATCGGCCTCTTTCCCCATCTGACGGTGGCGAAAAATGTGGCCATCGTGCCCGAACTGCTGCGCTGGGAGCCGGAACGTATCACGGCGCGGGTGGACGAACTGTTGACCCTGGTTGATTTGCCGCCCGCTGAATACCGCGACCGCTACCCATCACAAATGTCCGGCGGGCAGCGGCAGCGCGTAGGCGTAGCCCGCGCTCTGGCCGGCGACCCCGGCGTGATTCTGATGGACGAGCCGTTTGGGGCCATCGACGCCATCACGCGCACCGGCCTGCAAGACGAGCTGCTGCGTCTCCAGCGCAAACTCAAAAAGACAATTGTGTTTGTCACCCACGATGTGGAAGAGGCGCTGCGGCTGGCGGATAAAATTGTGATCATGCGTGACGGCCGTATCGTTCAATACGACACCCCGTTCAACATCCTCAGCCACCCGGCCAACCAGTTCGTGCGCGATCTCATCGGCGCAGACGACATTGTGCGCCAGTTAAGCCTGATTCGCGTGGAATCGGCGATGGAGCCTTTGCCGCCGGGTGATGATCTAAACGGCTACCCCACCATCGCCTGCGACGATAATTTGCGCCGCGCGCTGTCGACATTGCTCGGTTCGGCGGCTCCGGCGCTGACTGTGCTGGACGCCGGGCAGCCAGTTGGGCGGCTGACGCTGGCGGGCATCCAAAATTCGGCCGGAGAGACGTAAGGCGCATGGGCTACCTGCTGAACCATCCAGAAGTTATCCTGCGGCTGACGGGCCAACATCTTTACATGACAGTCGTCTCTTTGCTTATTGCCACGCTGATCGCCCTACCCTTGAGCGTGGTTTTGGTGCGCAATGAGCGGCTGGCGTCGGTGGTGCTGGGCGTTTTGGGCGTTTTTTATACCATCCCCAGCATTGCCCTGCTCATTTTGCTGCTGCCGATATTTGGGCTGAACCAAACGGCCGTTATCGCCGCCCTGGTCATCTACACCCAAATCATTCTGGTTCGCAACATGGTGACCGGACTCAAAGGCGTGCCCGAACCAACGTTGGAAGCGGCCAAAGGGGTCGGCATGAATGTCTGGCAGCGGTGGACAAAAGTGCAGCTTCCGCTGGCGCTGCCGGTTATTTTGGCCGGTGTGCGCATTGCGGCCGTTGTGGCCGTAGCCATTGCCACCATTGGGGCTAAATTTGGCGCGGGCGGGCTGGGAACGTTGTTGTTCGACGGCATTGCGCAAAACCGTTACGACAAAATTGTAGCCGGTTCAGTGGTCGTGGCTTTGCTGGCTTTTGTCTTAAACCGGCTGCTCATCGCCGCTGAAGATCATTTTGATGTTGCCAAACGGATTGCCCGGGTAGAGAAGAAACAAAAAAGGGGGACAACGGCCGTTGTCCCCCCCGATTTACCCTGAGTTTAGCCCTTGCCAAACGGCACGGCCGTTTCCCCTAAAACCCTTCCAACTGTGACAAATCCGCAAGGCCATTGGCCAGAGCGGCAATGTGCTGCAGCAGCGCCAGGCGGTTTTCACGCACGGCCGTGTCCTCATCCATCACCAACACATTGGCAAAAAACGCGCTGATTGCCGGTTGCAAAAGCCGCAGCGCGCCGACCATGGCCGCCACGGAGCCATCTTGCGCCGCCTTTGCCTCGGCATAGGCAGCGGCCAGAGCCTGCTCTTGCGGCAGCGCAAAGTCTGCCAGACGCAGCGCAAACGCCACATCCAAAGACCGGGTGATGCGCACACAGCGGGCGTAGGCATCCAACAAATTCTCCCAATCCTCGGCGGCAATGGCCTGCTGTAGGGCAACGGCCGTTTTCTGCGCCATGTAAGGATTGTGAGCCTGCGCCGTTAACACGGCCTTCACCACGCTGGCTGGCAAATCCAGATCTCGCAGCAAGCCTTCCAGACGGCCGTTCACAAACGCCAGCACATCCGCCTGCACTTTCTCGTTAAACGGAACCGGCTGCAGGGCGCCGGCGGCCGCCAACGCCGCCTGCAAATCAAACGACATCTCGTGGGCTACCAGATTTTCAATTAGCTGAATGGCCGCGCGGCGCAGGGCAAAGGGATCATTGGAGCCTTTGGGCGCCAATCCGGCGGCAAACAAGCCGGTCAGGCTGTCCAGGCGGTCGGCCAAAGCCAGGGCCATGCCGGGTTTGCTGCCGCTGACGCTTTTGTACTGCTCGGCCAGGGCCACGGCCACCGCTTCCGGCTCGCCGCTCAGGCGGGCGTAGTGCGCGCCCATCGTGCCTTGCAGCGAGGTCATTTCCACCACCAGCTCGGCCGCCAGATCCGCTTTAGACAGACCGGCGGCGCGGGTGGCCACGGCCGTTTCCGCCGCCGTCAGTCCCATCATCCCAGCAATTATCGGCGTCAATTTTTCCAGCCGATGCACTTTGTCCAGCATCGAGCCTAAATCAACCTGGAACGTCAACGTCTCCAGGCGCGGCAAAAAATCGGCCAGCGTAAATTTGATGTCGTTGTTGTAGAAGAAGGCGGCGTCGGCAAAACGGGCGCGGATCACATGCTCGTTGCCATCCACGACCGTGTTCAGGTGTTTCTCGTCGCCATTGCGCACGGCGATGAAGTAGGGCAGCAAACGGCCGTCTTCGTTATAAACCGGGAAATAACGCTGGTGTTTGCGCATCACTGCCACCAGCACTTCGTCTGGCAGGGCCAGGAACCGCTCTTCAAATTGGCCGCGCATCGGCGTGGGACGTTCCACCAGATTGGCGACTTCGTCCAGCAAATCGGGGTCATCGGGGATGACGCCTTTCTTTTCGGCGGCCAATTTGCTGGCAACGGCCGTAATCGCTTCTTTGCGCTTTTCTTTGTCCAATACGATGCCGTTTTTACGCATCACCACGGCGTACTGCGTCGCGTCGATGATGGGCAGTTCGGGCGAATCGTAGGGGCGCAGCCCACGGCTGATCCGGTCGCTTACAATGTCGGCAAAATCGAAGGGGACCACATCCGGGCCGTACAGGGCTACCAACCAGCGCACCGGGCGGCTAAAGGCGACGTTGCTGCGATTCCAGCGCATACTGCGCGTAAATTTCAGCCCGGCAATCAGGTCTGGCAGCATTTGCGCCAGGACGGCGGCAGTGGGCTGGCCTTCTTCGCGCACGACGGCGGCCACATATCGCTTGTCGCCTTCGTCGACGATTTGCAGATCGGCGACATCGACGCCTTTGCCACGGGCAAACCCCTCGGCGGCTTTTGTCGGACGGCCGTCAGCGTCGAAGGCGCGGTCGGCGGGCGGTCCTTTTACCACCGTTTCCAGGTCGGATTGGCGGCCTTCCAGCCGGTTCACCAGCACGGCCAACCGGCGCGGCGTGCCGCTGACTTCGACGCGGTCATATGTCAGGCGCAGCCGGTCGAATGTGGCCGGAACAAGTTCTTTTAATTGGCGCATGGCCGAGTCCAGGTCACCAACCGGCAGTTCTTCTGTGCCGATTTCCAGCAAGAAGGTTTGCGGTTGTTCGATCTGGGCAAATTGCAGGAGGTAGGCGGGTTTGGCAACGGCCGTTTCCGACCACGCCTGCGTAAATGGGAAACCCAACGCTTCGCGCTGCGCCAGGTAAAGCGTGGTAATCTGCCGCGCGATATTGCGCATCCGGTGGAAATAATTGGCGCGTTCGGTCACGCCAATTGCCCCGCGTGTATCCAAAATGTTGAACAGATGGGAACATTTCAGATTAAAGTCGTGGGCTGGCATGACCAGATTGGCCTCAATGCAGCGTTTTGCTTCATTTTCGTAATGGTCGTAAATCTGGCGGATGGCTTCTACGTCGGCCACGTTGAAGTAATACTGGCAGTGCTCGATTTCGCTTTGCAGCAGCAAATTGCCGTAGGGGATGTCTGAGCCGTAGTTGATTTCCCAGACGCTGTTCACGTTTTGCAGCGCCAGGGCGATGCGGTCCAGGCCATAGGTGATTTCTACGGCGACCGGGTCCAGGTTCAGACCGCCAGCCTGCTGGAAGTAGGTGAATTGGGTGATCTCTTGCCCATCGAGCCATACTTCCCAACCCAGCCCCCACGCGCCGAGCGCCGGGCTTTCCCAGTTGTCTTCCACAAAGCGGATGTCGTGGCGGAGCGGGTCGATGCCGATGGCTTCCAGGCTTTTAAGGAACAGTTCTTGGGGGTTGCCGGGATCGGGTTTGAGGATGACCTGGAGTTGGTGGTGCATTTGCATGCGGTTGGGGTTGTCGCCGAAACGGCCGTCATCCGGCCGGATGCTGGGTTCCACATACACCACATTCCACGATTCCGGGCCGAGCACGCGCAGCGAAGTGGCCGGGTTCATGGTTCCGGCGCCAACCTGCACATTGTAAGGCTGCTGCACCAGGCAACCTTGTTCCTTCCAATAATCGAGAAGGCGGAGAATAATGTCTTGAAAGCTGAGTTTGCTGCTCATACATACCTTTTGTAACCGGCGCATGAAGCCGCCGCGTAAGAATCGATGCCAAAGTGGCGAATTATAACATGGGCATGGTATCTGGGCATTTTTTGGCTGTGGGTGAGGAGTGGGAAGGAAACGGCCGGCCGCCGGTCTTTATTCTCTGTCTATTTCTTCCGGGGCAAACAGGGCGGCTTCGCGGCGCAGGCGGTGCAAAAAATCCACCGATTTGAGGTCGCGTTCCAGAATGTGGGCGATATAGCCGTGCATGATGGTTTCTAATTCGTGGTGTAACGGCCGTTTCAATTGCAGCGCCTGAACCATTTCCCACGGCCGTGTTTGCAAATAACGCAGCACTTTCACGGCGACGGCCGTAATCGGCCGGGCGCGGCGGTCGGCGGCGTGGCAGTTGGGGCACAATAAACCGCCCAAATCGTCGCTGAAAAATTGGTCCTGCTCCTGAATTGGCTCGTCGCAAGAGAGGCAGTTAAACAACTGCGGCTGAAAACCAGACATTCCCAGCAGGCGCAGTTCGTAATACCGGCTTACCAGACGCACGTCGTCGGTGGCTGCCAGCCGGGAAAGCGTATCGGCCAATAACGTGTACAGGCTGATGTGCGGCCCTTCTTCCATCGTCAGCCGGTCTAGCAGTTCGACGATATAGGCGGCATAGGTGGTGCGCACCAGATCGTCGCGCAGGGCGGGGTACGATTCAATCATTTCCGCCTGGGTGATGATGTCCAGATCATGCCCTTTGGCAAAGAGAAATTGGGTGCGCATGAACAATTCCACGTGGCCGGTCTTGCGGCTTTGCGGCTTGCGCGCCCCCTTGGCGATGGCTTGCAGTTTGCCAAAATCACGGGTGTAGAGCGTGAGCAGCCGGTCGGCTTCGCCAAAATCGGTGCGTTTGAGGACAATGCCCTCGGTGCGGAAGGTGCGTTCTCTGGCCATAGGTGAGATTGGAGACTGGAGATTAGAGATTGGAGACTGGCAAGCCGTCTCCAATCTCTAATCTCTATCAAGTCAGGTGCTCCGGGCCGAAGTGATCGGGGAGAAGCGTATAGAGAGTGGTTTGACGGCCGTTTCCTGCTTCATCCACCAGCCAGACCGGCACATCGCCGGCAAATTCGGCCAGCACCTGGCGGCACGCGCCGCAGGGCGACCCGGCGTTTTCGGTGCAGACGGCTACGGCCGTAATACGCCCCACGCCTTCGGACACCATTTTGTACACGGCCGTGCGCTCGGCGCAGATGGTCAGGCCGTAGGAGGCATTTTCTACGTTGACGCCGGTATAGAGACGGCCGTCTTCCATCCATATCGCCGCCCCTACCCGGTAATGAGAATAAGGCGCATACGCATTCTGCCGCGCTTCGCAGGCAGATCGAATCAATTTATCACGCTCTTCAGGAGAAATCATACGAATCATTCATCGCTGGCTAACAGCCAATAGCTGTTAGCTGTTGGTTGTTGGTTGGTAGCCATTGATTACTGTAAAGGGTTGAATCTTTGTATTATCGGGGATCGTGGCGTTTTCCACAACCGCTTGTTCGATGCGGCAGTTATCGCCCACCTGGGCCTGGCGCAAGATGGTATTGGGGCCAATCACACAATCGGCGCCGATAGTCGTGCGGCCCTGCACATAGGTATTTGGCCAGATGACGGTATCTTGCCCGATGGCGACGTCTGGGTCGATGTATGTGGCGTCGGGATCGACCAGCGTGACGCCATTTTCCAGCCAGCGGCAATTGGCGCGGCGGCGAAAGGCTTTTTCCACAGCCACCATTTCGGCGCGTGTGCCAGCCCCCAGGGATTCGTCCGGGTCGTCTATGCGGATGGCTTCGACCACCTGCCCCTGCTCAATCGCCATGCCGATCATGTCGGTGAGGTAATATTCCTGACTGCTGCGCGCCTGGCGCAGGGGCAGGTTGTGGATGTTTTGCCACAACCAATCGGCGGCGAAGCAGTAAACCCCAACGTTTAACTCGTTGATGGCCAGCAGAACGGCCGTGTCGTTCCGTTGTTTGGCTTCGGCCACTTCGACAATTTCCCGGACACGGCCGTGAGTATCGCGCACCACCCGGCCAAACGAGGAATCCGGATCGCCCATCACTGAAAGCATCACCACAGCCGCGCCGCTGCGCGCTTGCGTTTGGGAAAGGTGGGCCAACGTTTGGGCGCGCAGCAAAGGCATGTCGCCATAGGCAACGATTACCTGCTCCGTTTGCCCGCGCAGAACTGCTTCGGCCATCATGGCCGCATGGCCGGTGCCCATTTGCTCTGCCTGGACCACATAATCCGCCCGCTGGCCGATGAGCGCTTGCACGCCTGCTTTGCCCGGCCCCACTACCAGCACAGGTCGTCGGTCCGCTGCAGATTCGGCGGCCTCAAAGACGTGCATGATCATCGGTTTCCCGCCTACTTCATGTAATATCTTTTGCGTTTTGGAGTTCATCCGGGTTCCCTGCCCGGCAGCTAATAAGACAACTGCAAGTTTGCTCATCGTTCCTTCCTGATCAAAATTCGTCACTATGGGAGTTGTTTTTTGCTTATACAAGCGTTTCATGGACCATGTTCTGGTGGGCGAAGGGGGTCATCGCCGCCACCATCAACCGGGCAAGGTCCAGGCGTTTGGCCCATTCGGATGGGCTGGCGTCTAACTGAGCGAGCCAGGCGGCGGACCCGCCGAGGTTTGCCGCTTCCTGGCGGACTTGTTCGATGGTTTCAAATTCCATGCCTTCGGTGAGAATGTAGCCTTGCGTCCATGTGGGGCGCTGCTGCCGCAGAAGCAGCGGCCAGGACACGTCGTTGCTAATTTCGTTATCCTCGCTGTGGGCGACGATAAATTCGGCGGCGCGGCGGGAGAAGCCGCGAGCAGCAGACAGCATATCCCAATCCTGGCCGCTGAGCTGCCGGAACAGGTTGTTTACCAGGATTTCAGTCTCTTGTTGGCAGCGGGGATGGGTGGCAAAGGCGCGTGGGGTACGGCCAAAGACGGTGAAATCGTAGGTGGGGAGGTGGTGGGTAACGGCCGTTAATTCTTCAGGGTAATGCTCAGCCCAATGCAGCGCCCGGTCGCCATCGCTGTACATCACAAATGGGTGTCCCAGCGTAAGCGCCAATTCCACCGCTTTCCGCCGTCCCCGCCCAATGTGTGGCGACGACGCCTGAGTCTCATTGTCCGGTTCACGGTAAATTATGGCCCCATTTGCTGCCAGAAAATCTAGCGACGGTTGATAGGCGGCGGCGCTGGCGCGTACAGCAACGCCGGCAAAAATGCCCATCAGCCTGGGCAGCGTCCGCTTTAATTGATCCAGTAACCTTCCCTGAGGATCATGATAAATGACAGCCAGGGTTGTGGTATTCATGTTTGTGTCCTTTTTTAATGGTAGATCGGCACAACCTTGAAGATGAGAAGTATCCCGCGAAGCAACATCCCAAACCTTCCCTACGGCCGTTAAGCAAGTTAATTAAACATCCCGATCAGATTGTCGACCCGCTGCAAAAGGGTTGTCAGATTAAACGGTTTAACCAAATAATCCTGGGCGCCGGCTTCCAAACCAATGGATTCTGCCGCAACATCTGCCCTGGAACTCAACATCATAACCGGCAAACGCGCAAACTGAGGATTGGCGCGAATATAGTGCATGGTCGTAAATCCATCCAGATTGGGCATTAACACATCCAAAATGACGAGATGGGGGCAGCAGTTTGTTTCTAACTGCCCCAAAGCATCCAATCCGTCTTGGGCTTCTATAACTTCATACCCTACGCGTGTAAAAATAATACGCAGCAGTTGACGGGTATGAGGATCGTCATCAACTACCATGATCTTGGCGCACATTCTTCAATTTTTCCTCAGCGAGGGTCTGTGAATGATTTGTGTCGGTGGGTTCTCGCTATACTACTAACTTTAAAAGAAACACATTAAAGAGATTGTAAAACGCTTAGCCAACATCGGCCAATTTCAAGAAGCACGACTAGGAAATTTGTCCCATTAACGGCCGTTTCCCTCACATTCCAGATCTCAATGCGCGGTACAGCCCTCCAAATTGGCGCAGAACGTGTGGCAAATATCCGTCGTTAGCCCGGCATACAATACATAGAACTCGTTATCATCTTGGCTGAGGGTGTAACTGGCGGCACATGGTTGCAACACGGCGCCAGATTGCGCGCCGCTGGTTGCTCCGGGCACGCAGCGCAAAAACGTAACCGGATTTTGCAGCGCGTCGCGGTCGCCTATAGCGATAATGCCGCTGTTCCGCGGTTCAGATTCGTCGCTGTAGATGCGGGCGCTCACCGCGCCAGCCTCCTGGTAACAACCAACCACTTCGCTGATGGCAGCAATCGGCGCGCCAAATTCGGGCAGCCCGCCAAGCGTAGCCATTACCCCCAATGTGGTCAGGCCGTCTATAAAGCTTTCCCCTTCAATGGTTTGATAACCGGGCAGGTCCGGCAGCAGGGCAGCGGCCGCGCCTGTTGGTGTAGACGGCAGCACATCGCAACCAACGACGGCCGTAAGCATCAAAAGCATCACAAAGAACAAGAGAAATAGGGATCGGTTCATCTGGGAACACCTCCAAAAGTTGTATGCCACAAATCTGGCGGAATCTTACTCGCCCATAGCCGCATCTATCGGATTGGTGAGCGCGATCCAGGCGTGATGGTATTTTTCGATGCGCGCCAGGTCTTTTGGGGTGATGGTCTTCAGGCGGCGCGCGTCCATGTTGTCGGTCAGGTCGGCCAGTTTTACTTTGGCGGCCAGGGCATTGGGGCGCAGACGGCGGATGAATTCTTCATAAGTTTCATCGTCCTGGCGGCTGACGGCGGCTACGGCCGTTACCACGTCTTCGCTAAACCCGGCCTGCCGCAACTCATCCAGCGTCACATTGCTGTCCTCCACAACGTCGTGGAGAACGGCCGTTATCATTTCCTCTTCAGTTTCCATTTGAAACATCAACCGCAAGGGGTGCAAAATATAGGGCTGGCCGGCCTTGTCGACCTGTCCGGCATGGGCCTGAATGGCGATGGCCAGTGCGGTGTCTAAGTTTGACATGATTACCTTCCTTTATTCCGGTCGATAGGGCGCTTCTTCATCAAGATTACCCACGAATTGGGGCAAACGGCCGTGTCCCAGTCCTTGACGAATAGCCATATTTTCGCCAGTGTGATACCAGTAATGATAAATCATACGCTGAAACAACGAACCGAAGATAAAAGATGTCACCTGCCCGTCGCGGACAACCTGCTTTTGCAGATCGGCCGTCGTCAGCGTGTCCAGCCAGGGATCGGCGGCCGTGGTGATCGTTTCCCACACCTGCCACATGCCGGCCAATGGCGGCGTAGAAGCCGGCGCGCCATAAGCAAACTGCGCGTCAATATCGGGCAGCAGCAGCCTGTTTTGCCCATACACAAGCCAATAACGCTGCTCCTGCCAGGCCAGATGACCGATATTCCAACTGATACAGTTCATGGGCATCAGGCGCTGGCGCGCGTCGGCCTCGTTCAAACCTTCCAGGCCACGCCGAAATTCGCTGCGCGTAAACCGAAGTTGCTCAACCAGGGGATGGGGCATAACTCTCCTTAACAAAAAGGATCGGTTCAAGGCGTGCCCTGAACCGATCCTTTGGTGCTGCGGTGCTAGGATTCGAACCTAGGAATGGCGGATTCAAAGTCCGCTGCCTTACCGCTTGGCGACACCGCATCAATCGACGCGAATGCTAACACAAGGCGGCAGAGTAGGCAAGAGCATCATTGCCAATCTCACATCGCCTGTCGACCTTCCATCGCCCGGCCCAGAGTGATCTCGTCTGTATATTCCAGGTCGCCGCCGACCGGCAGGCCACGCGCCAGACGGGTCAGACGCAAACCGGGGCGGGTCAGGCGGCGCTGCAAATAAAGCGAAGTAGATTCCCCTTCCAGAGTGGGATTGGTCGCCAGGATGATTTCGCTAAATTGGTTGCCATCCACCCGAGCAACCAGTTCGGCAATCCGCAAATCTTCCGGGCCAACGCCTTCCACCGGAGAAATTGCGCCATGGAGGACGTGGTAACGGCCGTTAAACGCCCGCGACCGTTCAATCGCCACCACATCCAACGGTTCTTCCACCACACACAACATGGTGGGATCACGGCCGTCATCCTGACAAATGACACACGGATCATCTTCCGTAATATTAAAACAAACCGAACAAAAGCGCGTGCGCTGCTTCAAATCCTCCAAAGCCTGCGCCAACGCCAACGCCTGCTCATCGCCGGCACGCAGCAAATAAAACGTCAGCCGCGCCGCCGACTTCGGGCCAATGCCCGGCAAACGGCCCAACTCATTGATCAGCTTTTGCACCGGCTGCGGCAGAACGTTTTGCGCCACGGCTACAGACCGCCCAGCAGCGAATCCAAACCGCCGCCCAAACCACCCAGGCCGCCGGTAATACCTTCCATCCGCTGCGCCGAAAGCGCCTGCGACTGTTCAATAGCCGCATTCACCGAGGCCACCAACAAATCTTGCAGCATGTCCACGTCCTCCGGGTTCAACAAATCCGGGTCAATGGTCATCGACTGCACTCGCTGATGACCGGTGATGACGATGGTGATTGCGCCGCCGCCGGCCGTGACGGTAACCGTCTCGTTGGCCAACGCTTCCTGCGCTTCAACCATTTGCTGCTGCATCGCCTGCATTTGCGATAACATGTTTTTAGGGTTCATGGAGCTGCTTTTCCCTCCGCCTGCTTTCCGCTGAAATGATCGTTTTGACATGATTTATCCTTTATCACTATTTTGGGTTATGGGTTTACCAGAGAGACTCTAAGGGTTAACAAGAGATCGTGTTGGCTGATTCGAGGAAAAACGCTTAGGGTCAATTACTCTTCACGCATGACGCCGCCCAGTTCTTGGGCCAGCGCATCGAATTCTTCTTTTTGAATGGGAATGGTGTATTCGCTGGTGACAACAGCCCGGACCAAACATTTGGCACCGATCAATTGGCTAAAAATATCGCTCACAACTTGAATGGCGTCTGCAGTCTGGTCGAATTTGTCCTTAAAGATGGGGTAATCAAACCCTAAGATGATGGTCTTACCTTCGACGGCCAGGGGTTTGCCCATGTTAAGCAGCGCCGGCAAATTGCGATTGGCCTGCTCGACGCGGGCCAGCATTTCGCGCCAATGGGGCGTCACGGCGCCAAGAGTCAGGTGTTTTGTGCTGGGTGGCTGCGAGCTTACGGGCTGCGGCTTAACGCCAACCTCTACCGATTGGCCGCCAACAGCTTCAACCCGCGGTTTTGGGCTGGCAGGTTCCTTCTTGGCGCTTACACTTTCTGGCTTTTGGCTAATTTCCGCTTTTGGGCTGGCCGTTTGTGTTTGGGGAACGGCCGTTACCACCACCAACGGTAAAGGTTCGGCCGGCAGCAGTTCGATGAAGGCCAGTTCCAACGGCAGCTGTGGCTGCCAGCTAATCGCTGGAACCAGCGCTGCCTCGTTAAAACGCTTGATCGCGGTGATCAGACCTTCGCGGGGGGCGCGCTGCGCTTGAGCGAGCATCACCGCTTTGTGTTCGGCTGTGCCATCCAGCGCCAACTCAACGCCGCCAGCTTGCAAGAGCAGCAGTTCGCGCAAATACACCACCATCTGGCGGCAAAACTGGCGCGCATCGGCTCCAGAAGCCAACGCCTCGTGGATGAGTCCCAGCCCACCTGCGCCGTCTTTGCTCAACCAGTGATCAACCAGTTGGGCAACGGCCGTATCCGACGCCGTGCCCAACACCATCTGCGCCCGCTCCAGCGTGATCACATCGCCGGGAGCCAGCACCAATTGGTCCAGCAGACTTTCCGCATCACGCACGCTGCCGGAACCCTGACGGGCAATCATCGCCTGCGCCTCCGGCTCCATGACAAAGCCCTCTTTGTCGGCCAGCCAGCTCAGGCGGGCGGAAATTTCGGCCACCGTGAGCAGGCGGAAATTAAACTGCTGGCAGCGCGATTTAATGGTGATGGGGACTTTGTGTTCTTCGGTGGTCGCCAGGACAAATTTGACATGTGGCGGTGGCTCTTCCAACGTTTTGAGCAGGGCGTTGAAAGCGGCCGTCGAGAGCATGTGGACTTCGTCGATAATGTAGACTTTGAAGCGCGCCTTGCCACGAGTCATTACCGCTGTACGCAAATCGCGAATATCATCAACTCCTGTATTCGACGCCGCGTCAATTTCAATCAGAGAATCAAAGCTAGCATTTCTATTTGCAGAAACACACATTTCGCATTTATTACACGGCCGTTCCGCCGGATCCTCATCCAGGCAGTTCACCGCTTTGGCCAACAGGCGCGCCGACGTGGTCTTGCCCGTGCCGCGTGGCCCGCAAAACAGGTAAGCGTGACCCACCCTGTCAGCAGCGACGCTGTTTTGCAGGGTGCGGGTAATGTGTTCCTGACCGACTACGTCCTGAAAACGCGCCGGCCGCCATTTACGATAAAGAGCTTGGGACATGGATGTAGTTTAGCATTGCCCCCACCCTCTGACAAGCACAGCCGACTGTCGGCAGCCGCCGCTCATCGCGCTAAAGCCGGCGCTTTTTTTGCCATCTCGCGGTAGCAAGTGACGGCCGTATGCCCATCATGAAATTCCAAACTGAAGCGGAACCCATTGCGCTGGCTAAAAAAACCTTGATTGGCCTATCCGGTTACGGTAAACAAAGCGCCTCAAGCTGTTCCAGCGAGAAAAAGGCCAGGCTGCGGGCCACAAGCTGCGCCCCGGCAAAGTTTTTGCCAAAGGTATAGTCGTTGTACATGACGGCACAGGGCAGACCGGCGCGTTTGGCGGCTTCAAACCCTTCTTGAGAATCTTCGATCACCAGGGTTTCTTCCGGCTTTGTGCCCAATTCAGCCAGGCAGCGTTTATACAGCGGCGAATCTGGCGCTGTTTTGGGGCCGCTTTCTTTGCCCAGGATGGGGTTCAGATGGACATAGATGTCTGGCAAGCGGCTGGCGAGTAACGCATTAACCTGCGCCTCGTAAGACATAGAAACCACGGCCAGCCGGATGCCGCGCCGCAGCGCTTCCTGCATGATATTGATCACGCCATCTCGCAGCGGCAGGTCGGGAAGGTATTTTTCGATGTAAAATTTCTTCTTTAACGCCACAAGCTGCTCGACTCGTTCGTCTAACTGCTGGTCGGATAGCTGCGGGTTCCAGGCCTGGAGGGAAAGGCGCATGCGTTGCGCGTTACCGGGAACAGCCTGCATGGCCACAAATTCGTCCCAGGTCCACTTAATGGGGTAACCCAGGGTGGCGAAGGCTTCATTACAGGCGGGCAGGTGGCCACGATATTCGGTGTTGGCAATGGTGCCATCGACATCGAAAATCAATGCTTTTAGCTTCATACCTAAAACTCCAATTTCTTTACAGACCCGAAGGATTTTAGACGTTGAAATTGCAGCTTTGTGTCAGGAAAACCCTTCGGGTCTCACTTAACGGCCGTTATGTTTCATGGCAAAGTATAGTCCCGATCACCCAAACCGGCAGGTTGTGGACGGCGGGGTGTTAGGAGGCTGCGATCGGGCCGAATTGACTATTTCCCAAGGCAGTAGGGTCCATTATAATGGTCTGGGTCGCCAAAACGTAGTTGAGCGCATCTTTTGGGAATTTGCTGGAACCTGATTTAACGTTACTGAACATGTTGGCAGCATATAAACTATGACCCTTGTAGTATTGGCCGTTGCGTGGCTGGCGGGTATCTGGCTGGCCTCAGAAGTGATGTGGTCGTGGCTGGCGTGGGTGGGCACGGCCGTTTTCGCCCTCTTCATCGCCCTGTTTACCCGCCGACTGGGACAGCCCGCCCTGGCGCTTGCCGCTCTGGCGGCGCTGGCCCTGGGCGGCGCGCGTTACACCCTCTCGCTGCCCACCATCAACGAAACCCACATCGCCTATTACAACGACACGGCCGGGGAAGTCGGCATCCTGGGCGTGGTGGTCAGAGAGCCAGATGTGCGCGACCGCTACACCAATTTGCAGGTCGCCGCCGAACAGATCACCTTTGCCGATGGGGCGACTCATCCGGTGACGGGTCTGGTGCTGGTGCGCGCCAGCCGGTTCCCGGAGATTCCGTATGGGGCACGGGTGGGGGTAAACGGCCGTCTCGAAACCCCACCCGAATTCGACACCTTCAGCTACAAAGATTACCTGGCCCGCCAGGGCGTGTACTCCCTGATCAACGCCCCGCGCATCAGCATCCTGGCCAAGGGGCAAGGGAATCCGCTCTACCAGGCCATCTTCGCCTTCAAAGCCCGCGCCCAGGCCGCCATCAACACCTCGATCTCTGATCCGCAGGCCGCGCTGCTGAGCGGGATTCTGTTGGGCAGCGACAACGGCATCCCACCGGACCTGGCCGATGATTTCCGGGCCACCGGCATGACCCACGTCATTGCCATATCAGGATTCAACATTGCCCTGTTGGTGGGCTTATTTGTCGGGTTGGGCGAACGATTTCTGCCCCGGCGCGCGGCCGCTCTGGCGGCGGTAGCTGGGGTGATCATTTATACAATTTTGGTCGGCGCGGATGCTTCTGTGGTGCGGGCAGCCATTATGGGCAGCCTGTTTTTGCTCACCAGCCGTTGGTTGGGACGGCCGAATTTTGCTCTGGCTTCGCTCTTCCTGGCGGCGTTGGCGATGACGCTGCTCAATCCCCACCTCCTGTGGGATGTCGGGTTTCAGCTCAGTTTTGCCGCCACGCTGGGGCTGATGCTGTACGCCGATCCGTTTGTGCAGTGGACGCGGCGGCGGTTATACAAGTGGCTGGACAAACCGATTTTGGATGCGTCCATGGGCGTATTGAGCGAAGCGGTCCTCATCACCATCGCCGCGCAAATCCTGACGCTGCCGTTGATGATGGTCTACTTTCAGCAGCTTTCGTTGATTAGCCTGGTGGCCAATGCGTTGATTTTGCCCGCGCAGCCGGGCGTGATGATCTGGGGCGGCCTAACAACGCTGGCCGGCATGGCCGCGCCAGTTGTCGGCCAGATTTTCGCCTGGGTAGCCTGGCTGTTTCTCAGCTATACCATTGTCCTGGTGCGGGCATTGGCCACAGTACCCGGGGCGGTTGTGCCGGTGACGGTGGGACCAACAGCGATTCTCGCCAGCTATGCCATCATCGGGCTGATCACCTGGTGGGCAAAGCAGGACGCGAATAAACGCATGGGTGTTGTGGCGTTTTTGCGGCAGAATGTTTCGCAGCGGCTAGTTTTCAGCGTGGCTGCGCTGACGGCCGTTCTCCTGTTCTTCTGGGTAGGGTCGCAGCCAGACGGCCGTTTACACATCACCTTTTTAGACGTCGGCCAGGGCGACGCCATCTTCATCCAAACGCCTTCGGGACGGCAGATTTTGGTCGATGGCGGCAACTTTCCCAGCATCCTGACCGACCAGTTGGGCCGCCATGTGCCCTTCTGGGACCGCGAAATCGACATCCTGATCGCCACTCACCCAGACGCCGACCACGTCGCCGGGCTGACCGGCGTGTTTGATCGGTATCGGGTGAGCCAACTCATGACCAATGGCCAGGCGCAAAACGAATCGGCCGTTTACGACGCCGTTCTGCAAGCGGCTGCCGAAAGCAAAACGACGGTGCATCCGGCTCAGGCGGGCGAAGTGGTGCAAATTGGCGATGGCGTGCGCCTGGAGGTGCTGAATCCGGGCGCGGTGTTGCGCGACGACCGGAACGAAAATTCGGTGGCGCTGCGTCTGGTGTATGGGGATTTTTCGCTGCTTCTGACCGGGGATGCGGATGAGGCGGCGGAACAGGCGATGCTGGCCAACGGCCGTGTCGTCTCCTCGCTTGTGCTGAAAGCCGGGCATCACGGCTCCAACACCTCCAGCTCTGTGCTTTTTCTGGAAGCGGTGCGGCCGCAAATTCTCATCATCTCCGTTGGTGCGGACAATAAATTTGGCCATCCACACCCGGAAGTATTGGAACGCGCCCAGGCGATGGGCACGGCCGTTTTGCGTACCGATGAACTGGGACCCATTGAAGTGATCACCGATGGGCGGGTGATGTGGTGGCAGGCCGGGCCAAAATCATAGCCCCCAGGCAAACGATCATTGATGTCGATACCCCCCTCATTTTGGCATTTCTTCGTTACAGCATACAATCTGAATAATTGTCATTGGTTCAATATCAGAGGCCAATTGCCAATTTGGATGAGGTATTGTGTGTTGAAACGGATTCTGTTAACCCTATTTTTATTGCTGCTGCTGGCAGCTTGTGGCGAAGAGCCAACGGCCGTGCCCACCCCAACGGTGACGGCCGTTCCCACCCTCACGCTTCCCCCCCAACCCACCGCCACGCCAACCACCGCTCCAACCCCTACGGCGCAAAAACCGGCGCTTACGGCAGCCGATCAGAGCTTGAAGGAAGACGGCCGTTTGCGCATTGCCAGTGTCACGGTGCTGGAACCGGCCTGGGTAGTCATCCACGCCGAGCGGAATGGGCAGGTGGGCGAAGTGTTGGGGTATACGGCCGTTGCCCCCGGCACAACCCCTGACGTCGAAGTCACCATCGACCCGTTGGCGGCCACCGACCAATTAATGGCGATGCTGCATGTGGATGCCGGGACAGAAGGGGAATTTGAGTTCCCTGGGGTAGACGAGCCGCTGCGGGGAGATACGGCCGTGATCTCCCAATCCTTTGCCATTACCCGCGACATGCGGCTTCCGGCGATCACCGCCGCCGCCCAGGACATCAGCGAGGACGGCCTGGTGCGAATAGACAGCGTCACCCTGACAAACCCGGGCTGGGTGGTCATCCACGCCGATGACAAGGGCGCGATTGGTCCGATTTTGGGCTTTACGTTTGTGGGCGCTGGCGAAACGGCCGACGTGGTGGCGCATATTCCCTGGCGACAGGGCACGCCGGTTTTACACGCCATGCTGCATGAGGATAACGGCCGTGCCAATCGCTTCGATTTCCCGGAAGATGATTTACCTGTCCTGGTATCCGGCGAGCCGGTTGTGACCAGTTTCCAGGTCACTTATCCACCCGACGTGTTGGTGCTGGATCAACCGGTCATCAGCGGCACGATTACTGTGGAACGGGTGATCAGCAATGGTCCAGGCTGGCTGGTGGTTTATCAGGACGAGGGCGGCAGCCCTGGCCTGATCATCGGTTCCGCGCCTTTGGTCGATGGCCTGAACGAGCAAGTTGTGGTCTCTCTGCGCGAATCCGGCGTCACCCCGCAGCTTTTTATTTTCCTGCATGAAGATACAGAACCCGGCGCAGGCTTCAATTTCCCGGCCGCCGATCCGCAAATCATCTATCAGGGGCGCATCCCCAACCCTTTCAGCTTTCGCACGGACCCTGGCAATTACCTGACCACGCGGGATCAGGCGTTGGCGGTGGATGGGGAGGAGACGGCCGTTACCGTGCCGTTGGTGGTTGCCGAGACGGCCGTCTGGGTCGTTATTCACACCGACGATGAAGGCGAATTGGGCGATATCATTGGGCAGGCGTGGGTACCGGCAGGCATTAACCGCGACGTCATCGTGCCCATCGACGCCGCACAAATCACGCCCACTCTCTACGCGGTCTTGCATCTGGATGCCGGCACGCTCCAGGAGTTCGAGCCAGGCAGCACGGATGTGCCCCTCCAGCGTAACCGCGCCATTATTCGCTCCCCCTTTGTAATGAGCGACTGAGGGATGGAGACTGGAGATTGCTTATCTCAGTCTCTAGTCTCTAGTCTCTAGTCTCTATCCCCCACTTCTTGCATAATGGCCACGCCGCTGCTGGCGCCGATGCGGTTGGCTCCGGCCTGGACCATTGCCAGAGCATCGGCCAGGTTGCGTACGCCGCCGGACGCTTTAACGCCCGCCTGCTGCCCTACAACGGCGCGCATGAGGGCCACATCGGCCTCGGTTGCGCCGCCAGTGCCAAAACCGGTGGAAGTTTTGACAAAATCCGCGCCCGCCGCCAACGAAAGCTGGCAGGCTTTTTCTTTTTCGGCGTCGCTGAGATAGCAGGTTTCGATGATAACTTTGAGGTGGGCTTGCCCGGCGTGGGCAGCGGCGGCGACGGCGGCGATGTCTTGCTGAACGTGGGGGAAACGGCCGTCTTTCAACGCCCCAATGTCTATCACCATGTCAATCTCATGCGCGCCATCGGCCAGGGCCTGCTGCGTTTCGGCCACCTTGGCGACCGTCGTGGTTGCGCCCAGCGGAAAACCAACCACGCTGCACACCTTCACCGGCGAGCCGACCAGTCTTCCGGCTACAAAAGCCACGTGCGTCGGATTCACGCACACCGAGGCGAAATTGTACTGCAGCGCCTCGTCACAAATCCGGGCCACATCGGCCTGGCTGGCGAAGGCTTTGAGGATGGTGTGATCGATCAATCGGGCGATAAAGCCCGGCTCTTTTTCCAGCGCGGCCAAGATTTCAGCCTGGGTCATGGTATCGGGATTCATGGGATTACCTTTTGTTAATAACCGTAGTTGTAAAAACTATGAAGTCACTGAGAGGTTGCCGAGTAGGGATGATCCAATTCTTCACGGATGACCCGGCGCAATGTTTCTTCTAAGGTATCGCGTTCCATTGCCTGACGTAAGGTATCGTTGATTAACGTCTGGTAGCCACGGTCCCCCGCCTTGGCCTGGAAGTATTCAATCAAGACCGTATCAAGCGAAATTGTAATCCGCCGTTTGCGCGGCGCAGGTTTTAAACCTACGCGAAACTCAGCCCGTTCCATGTCAGCCTGAGTGATTTCCGGGTAATCATCTTCATCATTAAAAGTTGGAGAAGAATAGGATTCGCTCATTTTTACTTGCCTCACGCATGCGCGAGATTATGCATTTATTTATGCACAAGTCAATGAAGAAGCGCCGACTTGAAACTTTGACCGGGAAACGGCCGTTCCACCGCAAACACATCCGCAATCGTCGCCGCCAAATCGGCAAAGGTGGCGCGCACGCCGAGGTTAACGGCCGTTTTCACCGCCGGCCCCGTCAGCAAAATCGGCACATACTCGCGTGAATGGTCCGTGCTGGGCGTGGTCGGGTCGTTGCCGTGATCGGCGGTGAGCACCAGTAGATCGTCGGCGGCGAGCGCCGCCAGGATTTCCGGCAGACGCCGGTCGAACTCGGCCAGGGCGTCGGCGTAACCCTGCGGGTTGTTGCGGTGGCCGAATTGGGCGTCGAAATCCACCAGATTGGTGAAGATGAGGCCGCGCTCGCGCCGCTCGCGGATGGCGGCCAGGGTTTTGTCCACGCCGTCGTTGTTGTCCTGGGTGTAGACGTAATCGGTGATGCCCTGGCCGACGAAGATGTCGTTGATTTTGCCCACCGCGTAAACCATCAGCCCGGCCTCTTGGAGCGCGTCCAGCAGGGTCGGCTGCGGCGGGACGACGGAAAAATCATGCCGGTTGGCGGTGCGCGTGAAGCTGCCGGGTTGCCCGACAAACGGCCGGGCGATGACGCGGCTCACCTCGTGCTCGCCGCGTAAAATGGCGCGGGCGATGTGGCACATGCGGTACAACTCGTCGATGGGGATGATGTCCTCGTGGGCGGCGATCTGGAACACGCTGTCGCCGGAGGTGTAGATGATGGGCTTGCCGGTGGCCATGTGTTCTGCGCCCAACTCATCCAAAATGACGGTGCCAGAGGCGGGATAGTTACCCAGCGTGCCGCGCCCGATTTCGGCCTCGAAGCGGTTCATGACGTCGGGGGGGAAGCCGTGGGGGTAAAGGGGAAACGGCCGTGCCAACTGCACGCCCATCAACTCCCAATGCCCGGTGGTAGTGTCTTTACCGGCGGAGACTTCGGCCATTTTGCCGTAAACGGCCGTGGGCGCGGTTTGCGGGTTCACGCCCTGCAAGATGGCGATGTTGCCCAGGCCCATTTGGGTCATGTGGGGCACGTTCAGGCCGCCGATGGCGACGGCCGTATTGCCCAGAGTATGGCTGCCCACGTCGCCAAAGGCGGCGGCGTCCGGCAGTTCGCCGATGCCGACGCTGTCTAAAACGATCACAATCACGCGGTTGATAGTCATGGGAAAATCCTTTTGGATTGCGGCGCGCGGAATGGTGGGGCAATCCGTGTTTAAGGGTATTGTACTCGATGTGGGGGGTGTTTTGTAGGCGAGGGGGTTTCCCACTCAGGTGCGGCACAAGTTTTGAATCTCGGCCAGCAGGGCGGGCAGCGCAGCTTCGACGGTGGGCAACAGGGTTTCTTCGTAGCCAAGGCTGACGGCCGTTATCGTCACCGCTTCACTACCACAGAATTCACCCAGTCGCAAAACTCTTCACGCGACATCTTCCCGGATGCAACTTGCAAAACAACCTTTTCTTGCTCATCGGTTGAACTCCGAATTTCAAAACCGTTGAGAAACAAAAAAATCTCCATAGCTGCATGGCCGGTGCGTTTATTACCGTCTAAAAACGGGTGATTTTGGATAATGGAAAAACCGAGGGTAACTGCTTTTTCAACGAGTGTGGGATAAAGTTCGACGCCATCAAATGTCATGCGAGGTTGCGCCAAAGAGGATTCCAGCCTGCCAATATCACGCACCCCAAATGAGCCGCCCGTCTGTGCTATCAAGCGATCGTGCAAGGTTAGCACTTCATTTAATGTCAGGTAGCGCAATTAGGCTGCAAGTCTCTTATAAAGTGTTTCGTTTTTCTGCAAGATGGTATCAAGCGCTTCTTGGAACGATTCTTCTGGAGAAGCCACCAATTCTTCGACGCTGGCGCGTACCAGGTCTTCCGGCGCGACATTATGGCGCTGGGCTAACGCTTTCAATTTCATCATTACATCATCGGTAACAGCAATTGTGATTGATGTCATAGCAGTATCCACTCTAAAGTGTGAGATTATTTACCTACACGTTACCATTTTATCAGAAAATGAATGAATTTACGGAATGCCGTTAGCCGATTAACTTTTCGATTTGATTCAATACCTCTGGCAAAACAGCTTCAACCATCTCTGACAACCCTTCACCATAGCCGAGGGAAACGGCCGTTACCGTCACCAAATACGCGCGAGGGAAACGGCCGTACACCTCCCGCGCATACCCCAGCAGTCCCGCCGGGTCAAAATGATGGGTAAACGCGCCAATCTGCGGCGGCGCCGGTTCCACCGTCTGCACCGCAATCGCCCCCGGCTCTCCTTCCACCGACGCGTCCACAAAAATCACCAGGTCCGCTTCGCTGATTGGCTCGGACAGCTCCGGCAGCAGTTGGTGCACGGCAATCAATTGCGGAATGCGGAGTGCGGAGTGCGGAGTATCCCATTGACCATTGGCGATTGACGATTGGCGATTGGCGATTTCTTCTACGACGCGCCAGCCGATGCCGTCATCGCCGCGCAGTGGATTGCCGTAGCCGATTAGTAAAATTTCCATGCCCTCAACCATAACAAACCCAACAAAAAAGAGCCAGAGAATAACCTCTGGCTCTTTTAGGAAAATGGGACGCAGATGACGCGGATGGACCGGATTTTCGCGGATAAATCTTCAAAAAATCCGCCGTATCTGCGTTTATCCGCGTCCCATTCCAAATACCGCCTTAACCCTGGAACCGCTCGTCCAAGATCGCGCCATCCGGGGCCAAAAGCTGCACTTGCAGCGGCATCTGGCCGACGGCGTGGGTGGAGCAGCTCAGGCACGGGTCAAAGGTGCGGATGACGGCCTCGACGCGGTTGAGCATGCCTTCCTGGATTTGTTCGCCGCGCACAAAGTGCTTGGCGACCTGGTAGACGCCTTTGTTCATCGCCAGGTTGTTGTTGCCGGTGGCGATGATCATGTTGGCCCAGATGATACGGCCGTTCTTATCAATCTTGTAATGGTGCAGCAGCGTCCCGCGTGGCGCTTCCGACATGCCCACACCCTCGAAGGCGTTTGGCTCGGCAAACGAGCGCACATGGTCGTTCAGGATGTCCGGGTCGTTGAGCAGATTGCGGATGCGCTCGATGCAGTAAATGATTTCGATCAGCCGGGCGTAGTGATAGTGGAAGGAACTCAGCACTGCGCCGCGCTGTAACGAACGGAACTCCGCCCATTCCTGGTCAGCGATGGTCGTGCCGCAGCGGTCGATGATGTTCATGCGCGCCAATGGCCCGACGCGGAAAATGCCATCCGGGTAGCCCATCGGCTTGTAATAGGGCGATTTAAGGTAAGAATCCGGTTCCACCGACTCGGCCAGCCATTTCTGATACGTTGCCGGCTCAAGTTGGTCGGCCACGATTTCGCCTACCGCGTTCATAATACGAATGCGACCGGCGTACATGGAGAGGTCGCCCTTGGGGTTGACCATGCCCATGAACAGCGTGGGGAAATTGGCAAAGGTGCGGATCTCATCGCTGAACTGGCTGAAGGTGCCTTTGTACCAGTCGATGGTGCGCTGCGCCCGCTTCAGAGCGTCGGGAATCATCGCCAGGATAGCGTCGCGGTCTTCTTGCGACAGCGGGTGGCTGACGCCGCCGGGCACGATCCATGAGGGATGGATGCGTTTGCCGCCCAGCAGCTCGATGATTTGCTGGCCGAATTTACGCAAAGCGATGCCGTCTTGCGCCAATTGGGGCGCGGCCGAAGCGACGCCAAACAAGTGACGTTTCGCCGGATCGGCGTCCATGCCCAGCACCAGGTCCGGCGAGGAGAGGTGGAAGAAGCTCAGGGCGTGGGATTGGGTAATTTGCGCCAGGTTCATGATGCGGCGCAGGTTGCGCGCCGTGCGCGGTACGGTGACGGCCAGCAGGGCATCGCAGGTTTTGGCCGAGGCGATGAGGTGGCTGACAGGGCAGATGCCGCAGATGCGGGCGGTGAGAGAGGGCATTTCGTGGAACGGCCGTCCCTCGGTCATCTTCTCAAAACCACGAAACTGAGTTACATGAAAACGCGCATCGGCGACACGGCCGTCGTCATCGAGTTGAATGGTTATCTTGCTGTGACCTTCAATCCGGGTCACGGGGTCAATTGTAATTGTCGAACCCATTGTATTTCTCCAGAAGAGATTGGGGGGTAGGGGTTGGGGGTCGAAGATTGGTCATTCCAGCCTCTCTCTAATCCCTAATCCCTAGTCCCTAATTAAATGCCAAACCTCGTTTTGCCCAGCATCGCCGGCTTGCGCCCTGCCAGAAGTTCCGTCAGCACATAAAAAATGGTGTCAGCCGAAGGCGGGCAGCCAGGGACAAATACATCCACATCGACCACCTGATGCACCGGCACAGACGTTTTACGCAAAGGCGGGATAACTTCTACCGGAATGTGCTGATTGAGATCTGCGTTTTCCAGGTAAGCGCGGTTGAGAATATCCTGGACTTTGAACGGATTGCGCATTCCGGGCACGTTGGCCGTCACGGCGCAGTCGCCCAGAGATACCAACACCTTGGTATGCGCCCGCACTTTTTGGATTTTATGGTAATCCTCTTCACTGCTGACCGCGCCCTCCACCAGGGTCACGTCTACCATATCCGGGAACACCTTCAAGTCTACCAGTGGGCTGTAGACCAGGTCCGCCTGTTCGGCGACGGCCAGAATTCGTTCATCGATGTCCAGAAAAGACATGTGGCAGCCGGAGCAGCCATCCAGCCAGACTGTTGCTAATTTTGCTTTTTCACTCATGGCTTAATCCTCTTGCATTAATCGTAAGTAGGGCAGCCAATCCCGCCGCTTGACCATTTCGCCGGCCGACTTGCCTTTTTCTACCAATGCGCCCGTTGGGCAAACATTGACACATTTGCCGCAGCTTGTGCAGGTATCGGAATCACCCCAGGCGCCGTTTAGATCGTGGATGATGCGCGTATTGACGCCGCGTCCCATCACGCCTTTGGTGAACGCGCCTTCTATTTCGCCACAGACGCGCACACAGCGCTGGCATAAGATGCAGCGGTTGTGGTCCATGATGAAATGTTCGTGGGAGGCGTCTACTTCCACTCTGGGATTCAGGTAGGGGACTTCGACGCGGGTCATGCCCAGTTTAGCCGACAGGTATTGCAGGTCGCAGTGGCCGTTGGAGACGCAGACGGAGCAGACGTGGTTGCGTTCGGAAAAGAGCATGTCCAGGATGCTGTAGCGGTAAAGGCGCAGGCGCTCCGAGTTGGTGATCACTTCCATGCCTTCGGTGGCCGGGGTCATGCAGGCCGGGAACAGTCTGTTGGAGCCTTTCACCTCGACGACGCAGATGCGGCAGCCGCCATATTCAGACAGGCCATCCAGGTGGCAGAGGGTGGGGATGAAGATGTTATTTTCCTGGGCCAGTTCCAGAATGGTTTCATGCTCACGGGCGGCGACATCTACACCGTCGATTTTTAGGGTAATAATGCGCGCTTGTGTTTGTCGTTTCATGATTGGGCCTCCAAAAGGTGTGCGTCAACGGCCGTTGCGCCACGGCCGTCTTCCGCGCCATCCACCAACAAGTCCATGTATTCATGACGGAAGTAGCGCAGTGTGCTCAATACCGGGTTGGGAGCCGTTTGGCCTAAACCACACAGGCTGGTATTCATTACCAGGTCGCACAACTTTTCCAGCGTTTCCAGATCATGCCGCCGGGCTTCGCCTTTGTAGATTTTGTTCAGCAGGGTATGCATATGGACCGTGCCGACACGGCAAGGAACACATTTCCCGCACGATTCCGTCATGCAAAATTCCATGAAGTAGCGGGCCACATCCACCATGGAAGACGAATTATCCATGATGATCATACCGCCAGACCCCATGATGGAGCCGAGAGCCTTGAGCGACTCGTAATCGACGGGGGTGTCGAAATAATCGGCGGGAATGCAGCCGCCGGAAGGACCGCCGGTTTGCACAGCTTTGCAGTTGCCATTGGGCACGCCGCCGCCAATCTCAAAGATAATCTCGCGCAGGCTCATGCCCATCGGCACTTCAATGAGACCGGTGTTTTGGATGCTGCCGGCCAGGGCGAAGACTTTGGTGCCCTTGCTCTTTTCTGTGCCGATGCCGGCATACCAGGCGCCGCCTTTGCGGACAATGGCCGGCACGTTGGCGAAGGTTTCGACGTTGTTGATGAGGGTGGGTTTGCCCCACAGGCCATATTCCGCCGGATAAGGGGGACGGGGCCGAGGCGTGCCGCGCTTGCCTTCGATGGAGGCGATGAGGGCGGTTTCTTCGCCGCAGACAAACGCGCCTGCGCCGAGGCGGATGTGGACGTTGAAATCGAAGGTTGTGCCGCAGACTTTGCTGCCTAACACGCCCAGTCGGTTGGCCTGGCGAATGGCGATCTTGAGGCGTTCTACGGCCAGCGGATATTCGCCGCGCACGTAAATATAGCCTTCGGTGGCGCCAACGGCGTAGCCGGCGATGGCCATGCCTTCTAAGACGCGATGGGGATCGCTTTCCAGTACGGAGCGGTCCATGAACGCGCCGGGGTCGCCTTCGTCGGCGTTGCAGATGACGTATTTGGTGGGGCCGTCCATTTTGGCGACTGTGGTCCATTTGAGGCCGGTGGGATAACCACCGCCGCCGCGCCCGCGCAAGCCGCTGCGGACGATTTCGTCGATGACTTCGATGGGGGACATTTCGGTAACGGCCGTTAACAACCCCTGATACCCCTCTACCGCAATATATTCCTCAATCCGTTCCGGGTCGATTTCGCCGCAATTTTCCAGCACAATCTTTGTCTGGCGCTGGAAGAAGGGCACGTTGGTTTTTAGTTCCAGGCGGGCGACCGGCTTTTTGCCCAGAGATTGGATGATGTCGGGGGCATCTTCGGCCTTGACGTTTTGATACATCACCGAGCCAGACTTGGCGCCGGTTTTGCTTTCGACGGCGACCAGCGGTCCTTGCGAACAAAGACCCATGCAGCCCACGCCTTTGACATGGCAGCCGCGATGTTCGCCGACGCCATTTTTGAGCGCGCTTAATACCTGATCACTTTGTGAAGAGAGGCAGCCCGCAGCGACACATACTTTGACGGTATGGTCATGTTCGGCAACGGCCGTTTGTTCTTCAGTCGTGATTTCTTCAAATCGTTCAATCATCATGGTGGTCCATCACCTCCTGCAATCTGGCCAACAGTTCGTCGGGCGTCAGCTTGCCTACCACTTCCCCATCTACCACCGCTACCGGGCCTAACCCACACGAACCGACACAGCGCGCTGTGAGCAGCGAGAGATTGCCGTCTTCGGTTGTTTCTTCGGGGTTGATGCCGTGCTTGTCGGCAATGGCGGCCAGCAGTTGGGGCGCGCCTTTGATGTAACAAGCAGTCCCGGTGCAAGTAACGCAAGTGTGTTTGCCGGCCGGTTTTAAACTAAACAGGTGATAAAACGTGGAAACGCCATAAACCTGGCTTAACGGCACTCGCAACGATTCGGCCACATATTGCAATGAGTCTTCATCGAGAAAACCAAAAGATTCTTGAACAGTGTGCAGCGTTTCGATTAAGGAGTGCCGCGCAAAGCCATTCCGCCGCATGGTACCGACGACGATACGCCATCGTTTGTCGTCTGACGGCGGCTCTAATTTGCGCGTATTGGAAACCATCCCTAAAACCTCCTGATAAACTGGGCTACAGATTTTGCCGGTAAACGCAGCCTGGAGTCTGTGCGCGGTTTCGGCTGGCCTGTATTTTCCCCTGGATCGCCTATACAAAAAGTTTGCCAATTGTGAAGGTCTTCACAATTGGCTCATGTGAGTGATTATCACTATTTTAGGGATTTGGGTAAGTGTGGATGGTCATAAAAATGCCATGACGAACGGCATGTGAATTTGGGAGTGGGTGGTGATGGAGGGAGAACGGATGGGTGATGGGTGCTGCGTGATGCGTGAATTTTACGCATCACGCATCACGCAGCATGGCAGCATGGCCACAGGGCGCTTAATGCACCTGCACCGGGTCTTTGATGGCCCCGCGAGTGAGTAAAAGCTCGCGGTAGCCGGGGTCCCAGCCTTCGGGGGGCGTGGTGGGGTGAATGGCAACGGCCGTGTTCTTGTAATCCGGTATCTTGGCCCGCTTGTCTAGCTGCACGGTGGTCAGCACGTTGGCCGCAGCTTCGGCAAAGTGGAAGGGAATGAAGATGGTGCCCTGCGGCGAGCGGCCGGTGACCAGCACGCGCAGTTTAATCGAGCCGCGCCGCGAAGAGACCTCAATCCAGTCGCCGGTCTCCAGGTCCAACGCTTGCGCGTCGTCCGGGTGCATCTCGCAAGTGGCCTCCGGATAGACCTCTTCCAGGCGGGAACGGCCGCTCATGGTGCTGCCGTGCCAATGGTATAACACCCGCCCGGTGCTCAGGTTAAAGGGGTAGTCGGCGTCCGGCTGCTCCGATTCCGTGCCGAAAGTCACTTCCCAGAACTTGCCGCGCCCACGCGGGAAATCGTCGGCGAAGAGGAAGGGCGTGCCGGGGTGGTCGAAGCTGGGGCAGGGCCAATGCACGCCGCCTTCGCGGTCCAGGCGGGCGTAGTCGATGCCGTAAAAATCGGGCGTGAGCTGGCGCATCTCTTCCCAGATTTCGGACGGATGGCTGAAGCTGAAGCCGGAGGCCAACCGCACGCCGAGGCGCGCTTCCACGCGGCGGCCCAAATCACAGATGATGTCCCAATCAGGGCGAGAGTGACCGACGGGGGCGACGGCCGTGCGCACGCGCTGCACACGCCGGTCGGAATTGGTAAACGTGCCGTCCTTCTCGGCGAAGCTGACAGCCGGCAGAATCACGTCGGCCAGCTCGCCGGTTTCGTTGATAAAAATGTCCTGGCAGACGAGAAGTTCCAGCTTTTCCAGAGCGTGGCGGGTGTGCTCCTGGTTGGGTTCGCTCATCATCGGGTTCTCGCCGACGATGTACATGCCGCGCACCGCGCCGGAAACGGCGCCGTCCACCATTTCGGTGGCCGTAAGGCCGGGCTGAGGATTCAGTTCTATGCCCCAAACCTGCTCAAATTTGGCTTTGACGGCCGGGGCGGCGACATTTTGGTAAGCGGTGTAGACATTGGGCAGGCCGCCGCTGTCGGAGCAGCCCTGGACGTTGTTCTGGCCGCGCAGCGGGTTGAGGCCGGTACCGGCTTTGCCGACGTGGCCGCACATCATGGCCAGGTTAGCCAGGGTGAGGGTGTTGTCGGTGCCGTGGGTGGATTGGCTGATGCCCATGCCCCAGTAGATGGCCGCGCGTTTGGCTTTGGCGTACAGCCTGGCAGCGTCACGGATGCTGTCCGCAGGTACGCCGGTGACGGTTTCAGCCCACTCAGGCGTGTATGTTTCCAGCGATTCCACGTAATCCTCAAAGCCCTCGGTGCGCCGGCCGATGAAGTCCTGGTTGTAGAGACCCTCTTTGACAATGACGTGGGCCATAGATTGGAAGACGGCGACGTCGGTGCCGGGGTTCTGGCGCAGCCAGTGGGTGGCGAAGTCGGTCATGCCAATCTGGCGCGGATCGATGACGATGAGTTTGGCTCCGTTTTGGCGCACGGCGCGTTTGAGGAAGTTGGCGATGACAGGGTGGGTTTCGGTGGTGTTGGAGCCGGTGACGATGAAGGTGTCCAGGTGTTCCATTTCGGCGATGGAATTGGACATGGCGCTGGAGCCGATGGCCAATTGCAGGCCGGTGACGGACCCGGCGTGGCAGAGGCGGGCGCAGTGATCGACGTTGTTGGTATGCAGCAGGGCGCGGACGAATTTTTGGAAGATATAGGTGTCTTCGTTGGTGGCTTTGGCGCTGGCATAGGTGGCTATCGTATCACCGCCATGCGCTTTGGTGAGGCGCACCAGTTCGTCGGCGACGAAGTCGAGGGCTTCGTCCCAGGTGGCTTCGCGCCAGATGGGTTTGGCGCTGCGCCCTTGCTCGCGGTTGGCGCGGAGGAGGGGGGTTTTGACGCGGCCGGGGTGTTTGACGTAGTCGGTGCCAAAGCGGCCTTTGACGCACAACATGCCGTAGTTGGGGGCGGCGTCGAAGGGGGCTTCGACGGCGTAGATGAATTCATCTTTGATGTTGAGGTGGAGCTGGCAGCCGACGCCACAGTAGGGGCAGGTGGTTCTGACAATGCGGTCTGGGGTTATCATGAGAAACTCCTTTGGGAATTTTTTAACGCAAAGGCGCAAAGGCGCGGAGGGCATGTCGACGTATTGATGATACGCTTGTGTTCATTTGTCGTGGTGCGCCTTGACGCATAAACAGCAATTCTCAATTTAACCAGAAATGTGTCATGCTGAGAGCCTGTGTTGAGCCTGCCGAAGCATCCTCCTAGGCATCTCCTTCTTGTGGTGGAGCGGGATGCTTCCCCGTTCGACGTTGCTCAGGGCCGAAGATTCTGCTCAGCATGACAGTTCAGCGTCAATTGCAAAGAAATTACCTTGTTCGCATGAATGCCTGATCTAAATTGAGAATGATTGACGCATAAAAGGTTTCCTTGATTGGTGGTTGGTTTGGTGGTTGGTGGAGTAGCAAACTAACCAATCTCTCCAACTAACAAACCTTTGGTCACCAGGCAAAAATAAGTTAGCGGTTTTTTAGATTGGACCAATCTTGGAGGTTGGTCCAATCTGCGCCACTTAATACATCTGAGTGTGTTCGACCATGAGCGTTTTCATCTGGTCGAAGCCGGTCCAGAGGCGGTGCGGGTGACCGGCGGGCCAATGGATTTTTTCCCCAGCGCGTAATGTTAGGCGTTGGCTGCCGATGCTGGCATAGCCGGAGCCTTCCAGACAAATGACGTCGATGTGGTGGTCGGCGGCGTGTTCGTGGATGGTGGCGTTGGGCAATAAGGAGAGCATGGCCAGGTGCAGGTGATCGTTGGTGAGCAAGACCTGGACAGATACGCCATGGGTTCCTGCTTGAGTCAGTGGGGTCCATTGGGATATGAGATTGGCGGTCAGGGACATCTATTTTCCTCGTTGTTTTAGTGGGTGGGTTCTTGATATTCCGGGTGCTGGGTGATGAATTTTTGCAGGCCGGACACGGCCGTATGCCTTACTTTCTTTTGCACCATTGGCGTCCAACCGAGAAAGAGGCCGGTGGGACCAAGGGCCATGCGCGTCCAGCGCCACAGATCGAACCGATCCTGGTGGCGGATGATGAGGCCGTCCTGGAATTGGAAGGCGGCGTCGATGAGGTTGTGGACGGGGCGGCCGGTGGAGAAGGTGTAGGCGGCTTCCCAGTGGGCGTGGCCGGTACGGCCGTTGGCCTGCACACCAGTAAAGGTAATTTGCAAATCCTTGCCACGCTCGCACAACATATGCCACATGGCCTGGGCGTGACGGCCGTGCAAATCGCCAAACGCGGGATCAGAAAAATGAATGGCGGGATGATAACAGGCATTCATGGCGGCGTAATCGCGCTGTTGAAAAGCGGTGTAAAAAGTTTCGATGAGCTGCGCTGAATTATCCATTATTTTCCTTGTTCGGCGGCCTGTTTGACGGCCGTTTCGCGCAGCATTTGTTTGATGACGGCCTCAGGAAGCTGGTCGATGCTGGCAAAGCGAATGCAGCTTTTGCCGCAGTTGAGGTGGCTTAGTTCTGCCTGATGCGCGGCGACGATTTCGGTATCCATGTACAGGCTGAGGTAATTTTTTTGTGCTTTATAGCTGCAAATCAGACCATCTTGCTCAATGCCGGGCATGTTGTAGGCGATGACTTCGCGGGCGTCGGGCAGCGTATCGGCAATCCAGGCGCGCAGGATGGTCAGGGAGCGGCGGCGGTTTTCGGGCAGGGTTTGCAGGTAATCGTCGATAGTTTGCAGTTTTTGGGCCATGATTCCTCCGATTGCGGTCAGGATTGGATGGAGGGATGTTGGGTTTGTGGTGTGGTCATTATACAGGAAAGCGGGAAGAGTGGGGAATGGGGAACGGGGATTGGTTGATTAGAAGGGGGGAGAGGATGGGTCACTACCTTGACACGTTTAGATGTGGGGTGTGGATTTTTACGGATGCGGCGGATGAACGCGGATATTCAACCTATTTCGCCACGGTAACTGTTCAGGTTTCCTATGGCAAGACCCCAAGGGTTTGAAGAAAACCCTTGGGGTCTGTCAGTGTCTCGTTCATTAATCGGCAAACACAGCGATGGTTGCGCCATGGCAATTAAAAAGAATTAAAAAGGAATCAAAAAGGGATTAAAAAGGAATCAAAAAGCGATTACGAAGACATTAAAAAGGATTTACGGAAAAACCAACCTAGTTGCGTGATTGTTTTGCAAACAAAGGTACGTGCATGGAGGTTGTAGGTGGTCGGGCAATGCGCAGCGCTGTCCGGGTCTGATTCTATGGTATGATGACGGGGAGGTGCGAGACAGACGAGGTTGAGGTTGTGGAGATGGGCGGAGGCGATTGTCAATCTGCCCCGCCCGTACGAAGCACGATATGTTGGGGGATAGAATGGCGCAATTTCGGACTGTGGCATTTGAGTGTGTGACGGTGAACGGCCGTGGCGAGATTATCGAACGGCGGACGCACAAGGCGCGGCAGTTGGTGGAGCGGCTGGCGGGCGGGGTGGAGCTGGCGCTGGTGGGCATTCCGGCGGGGCGTTTCTTGATGGGCGCGGGGCGCGGCGAGGGGGCTGCGGACGAACGGCCGCAGCATTTGGTGGACGTGGCGGCTTTCTGGCTGGGGCAGTTTGCGGTGACGCAGGCGCAGTGGGCGGCGGTGCTGGACGACGAGCCGCCGTATCGCTGCCGGGGGGCAGAACGGCCGGCGGACCGGGTGTCCTGGACGGCGGCGCAGCGCTTTTGCCAACGGTTGGCGGCGCAAACGGGACGGCCGTACCGGCTGCCAAGCGAGGCGGAGTGGGAGTATGCCTGCCGGGCGGGCACAACGACGCCGTTTTATTTTGGGGAGACGATCACCACCGACCTGGCTAATTACGTGGGGGAGTACCGGTATGGGGAAGAAGCGGCGGGGGTATACCGGCATGTGACAACGGCCGTGGGCAGTTTTCCGCCAAACGCCTGGGGGCTGTATGACATGCACGGCAACGTGTGGGAGTGGTGCGCCGACACCTGGCATCATGGGTATGAGGGGGCGCCGGGAGACGGCCGTGTGTGGGCAGGCGGCAGCGCGTTTTGGCGGGCGCTGCGGGGCGGCTGCTGGCATGATCCACCGGAGTTTTGCCGCAGCGCGGCGCGGCTGAAGCAGGGGCCGGAGGAAGGGGAAGATTTTTTCGGCTGCCGGGTGGCGTTGACGGCCGTTGGGGAAAGGGATGCGGATTTACGCGGATGAACACGGATGGGGGGGACCGGCGGGTTGGCGGGGCAGCGCGGACCGCTTTTTGGCCGGGGGAACGGGCGGGGCGATTTTGCTTGACAGGGGGAGATGGGCTGATGTATTGTAGCGCATGAAGCGTCCAGTGCTCAGTCGCACATGGCAATCTGGCAGTCATTGTAAGGAAAAATGTTCTACAAGAAGACCGCGGGCAGCAGGGAAAAGAAAGAGAAATAGTGAGGAAACGGCCGTCTAACAAGCGATGAAGCCGGCGCATGAATGGGTTGGAAACGGCCGTGGCCGGTTGGCGCGGCTTATCGGGGCGTTAGGCTTTCTAAATTAAATATCATGTCTCAACTGTTTTTTGCTAACTCTACTAGCTCTGATGAAGATTATAAATATGCCAGAGATAATCCTGATGCAAGATCATTTGTTGAGAACCTGTGGAACTACTATCAAGACCATGCAGACAAAAATTTTGCTCAAAAAATAGCAAACTCCTTTCATAACCATTTTTGGGAAATGTATCTTGCTTGTACCCTAAAAGAAAATGGTAACAATCTGCTTCCCAAAAAACAGCAAAGAGGGCCTGACATAGCCATTAGAGCATCGGTTACAAGTTAAGGGTTTGAAGCCATTGTCAAGGTCCATGATTCAAACACAGATGTCTCGTTTTTTCGTTTTCGTTTGACAATTCCCAGGTCGGCAGAGCGGTCTGCTAGATATTCCGGCA
>JAGOMA010000029.1 GCA_017993775.1 Chloroflexota bacterium
ACAGGAATGATCGGAGGTGGAAATTGAAATTTGACGTCACGCTCTTATCGTTTGCTTTAGAAGAAATCCCGGCGCATGTCCAGGCCGCCGAACGTCTGGGCTTTGATGGCTTGTGGATGGCCGAAACCAAAGGCGACCCATTTCTGGGGCTGACGCTGGCCGCCGAACACAGCCGCCGCCTGGAATTGGGCACAGCGATTGCCGTGGCCTTCCCCCGCAGCCCGACAACGACGGCGTATATGGCCTGGGATCTGGCGCGGTTTAGCAACGGCCGTTTCATCCTCGGCCTCGGTTCGCAAGTTAAAGCCCACAATGTGCTGCGCTACGGCGTGAAATGGGAAAAACCCATCAAGAAAATGCGCGAAACCATCCGCGCCATTCGCGCTCTGTGGCAGTGCTGGCAGACTGGCGAACCGCTCGACTTCGTGGGTGAGTTTTTCAAATTGCAGCTCATGACCCCCTTTTTTAATCCCGGCCCTATCGCCCAACCCAATATTCCTATTTATGTCTCGGCGGTGAACGAGCAGATGCTGCGTCTGGCCGGCGAAGAATGTGACGGCGTCCATTTGCACGCCTTGCACAGCGTGCGATACATTGAAGAATTTGCGCTGCCCCACATTGAGGCGGGTCTGGCGAAGCGCGGGAAAACACGGGCGGATTTTGCGTTGAATACGGCCGTGTTCGCCATCCCCACCGACGACCCACCCTATGCCGCCTGGGCCGAGAGCCACGCCAAACAACAAATCTCTTTTTACCTCAGCACGCCCGCTTACCGCGTGGTCGCCGATTTGCATGGCTGGCAAGATGTGGCGCAGGAACTTAGCCAGATGGCGCGCAGCAACCAATGGGCCGCCATGCCCGACCTGATCACTGACGAGATTCTGGAAACCCTGGCGGTTACCGGCACGTGGGCAGAATTACCGGGAATCATTGTGGGGAAATACGGCCGTCTCCTCGACCGCGTCGGCTATTACCTGCCCTTCACCCCCGGCGAGAACGAAACTGGCTGGCAAACCAGCATTGCTGCCTTCAAAAATCAATAACCCCAGCTGTTCATTCCGTTGTGGTAAAGTTGCCTGGTCCCACAGAACCCATCAATTTCCAGCACCATGACATCTGGTATTCCGCTGAATTTCGACAAATTACCTGGAAATGTACCAAAGGAGATAAAAAAATTATGTTAAAAGAGTTCAAAGCCTTTGTGAGTCGAGGAAATGTGATTGATTTGGCCGTCGCTGTGATTTTAGGCGCTGCCTTTGGCGCCATCATCAAATCACTGGTCGATGACATCATCATGCCGCTGGTCGGCATTGTTCTGGGCGGCGTAGATTTTACCGCGCTGACCTTTCAAGTTGGCAAGGCCACCCTGACCTACGGCAATTTTATTCAGGCTATTGTCAACTTTCTGGTGGTCGCCTTTGCCCTTTTTCTCATCATCCGCAGCATCAACAAAACCCAAAAACAAGAAGCGCCTGCCCCGGCAGCGCCCCCGGAACCATCCGCCGAAGAGAAACTTCTGGCCGAAATCCGCGACTTGTTAAAGACAAAAAAATAGACCCCAAGGGTTTGCCCCTGAGAATTGGGATGATTTGGGTCTTAAACCCTTGGGGTCTTGCCAGAGAAACCCGAACAGACCCCAAGGGTTTACCTCTGAGAATTTGGATGATCGGGTATCAAACCCTTGGGGTCTTGCCAGAGAAACCCAAACAGACCCCAAGGGTTTACCTCTGAGAATTTGGATGATCGGGGTATTAAACCCTTGGGGTCTTGCAAGAGAAACCCGAACAGTTACAAAATTAATTTACAAGTTGGTTGGTTCGATTTCAAACCAACCAACTACTAAACCCACAAACCAACCAACAGGGAGTCAGCCATGTCATCTATTTATTTTAATGCTGAACACGAAACCTTCCGGCAAATGGTCCGAAAATTTGTCGAGACGGAAATCAATCCTCATGTCGAAGAATGGGAGGCCGCGGGTATTTTCCCGGCGCACCAATTGTTTAAGAAAATGGGCAATCTGGGGCTGTTGGGCCTGACCTACCCCGAAGAATATGGCGGCGGCGGGGTTGATTATTGGTACCAGACCATCCTGATGGAAGAAATTGGCAAGGCCGATGCCGCCGGGCCGCCGTTGGGCATTGCCGTGCAAACCGATATGGCCACTCCCGCTCTGGCCGAAAACGGTTCTGATACCTTAAAACGTGAATACCTGGCCCCGGCCATCGCTGGTGATTTGGTCGCGGCTATCGCCATCAGTGAACCAGGGGCCGGTTCTGATGTGGCGGGCATCAAAACCTGGGCGCGGCGGGATGGCGGCGATTACCTCATTAATGGCTCCAAAATGTGGATTACTAACGGCACGCAGGCCGATTTTCTCTGCCTGTTGGCGCGTACCAGCGACGAGAAGGGGTTTCGCGGTATGTCGCTGTTTGTTGTGCCGACGCAGGCGGCGGGTTTTAGCGTGAGTCGGAAACTGGACAAATTAGGCCATCGCAGCAGCGATACGGCCATCCTGGCTTTTGATGATGTGCGCTTGCCAGAAGCCAATCGTATTGGGCCGGAAGGTATGGGGTTCATTTTGCAAATGCGCCAATTCCAGCGGGAACGATTGGCGGGCACGCTGATGGGCGTGAGCGGCATGGAAAAGATGATTCGCCGCACCATCACTTACTGCCGCGAACGCGAAACATTTGGCCAGCCGCTCATCGACAACCAGTACATTCATTTTCGTATTGCCGAGCTGCTGACGGAGGTGGAGGCGCTGCGCCAGCTTGCTTATCACTGTGTGCGTCTGTACATTGCCGGGGAAGATGTGACCAAAGAGGTGTCGATGGCCAAATTGAAGGGCGGGCGGTTGTCGCGCGAGGTGGCCGATACCTGCCTGCAATTTCATGGCGGCATGGGCTACGTGGAGGAATATCCGATGGCGCGTTACTTCCGCGATTCTCGGCTCATGTCGGTTGGCGGCGGCGCAGACGAGATTATGTTGGGCATCATCGCTAAATATGAGGATATTTTGCCACGACGGAAGAAGGCGTGAGGCGTAAATTGAACAGGGAGACCCCAAGGGTTTAAGGCCTCAAGAGCAAACCCTTGGGGTCTTTATAAATACCGATGATCTACGAAACTTTGGAAATTAACCGCACAGGTAGTGTGGCTTTTGTGAACTTGAACCGGCCAGAAGCGCGGAATGCGATGAACCGGCAGATGGTGCGTGACCTGTTGGACTATTTTGGGGCCATCCGCGACGATCGGACTGTGCGGGTGGTGGTGTTGGGCGCCAATGGATCGGTTTTTTGCGCCGGTGGCGACCTGAAGGAGATGCAGGCTGGTTTTATGGAGGATGAGGCGACGCAAGTGGCGCAGGTGCAGGTGTTTGATGAGATGTTAACGGCCGTTGCCACCGCCCCGCAAGTCACCATCGCCAAAATCCACGGGAGCGTGCTGGGCGGCGGCGTGGGTCTGGTCTGCGTTACCGACATCGCTGTGGCCGCCGCCGATGCCAGCCTGGGACTGCCCGAAGTGCGGCTGGGTCTGGTTCCGGCGGTTATCTCGCCGTATGTGGTGGCGCGGGTGGGGTTGGCCAAGGCGCGCTACCTCATGTTGACCGGCGCGCGTCTGAATGGAACCCAGGCCGCTGAAGCTGGCCTCGTGACGACGGCCGTACAACCTGATAAACTAGACGACGCGGTACTGGAACAGGCCAACACTGTTCTGCAAGCCTCCCCAGAGGCGTTGGCCGCCTGTAAAAAGCTGCTCTTTATTGTCAACGAATTACCCCCGGCAGAAACGGCCGTCACCCGCGTCCAACTTCTCCATCACCTGCGCACCAGCGCCGAAGGGCAAGAAGGGATGCTGGCTTTTATCCAGAAACGGCCGTCGTCATGGGTAGAAAAAATCGGAGATTAGAGACGAGAAATTAGAGATTCGAGATTACCGGAGATTATGACCGTCGCCAATCTCAATTTCCAATAACCAATCTCCAATCTCCCTCTTTTGGAGGAACCTAGTGTCACACATCCGCGTCGTTCGTTCTTTTATTGCCAGCTCGGCCCTGGCTGAAATCATCAACCAGGAATACGATTTAGGTGGGCCGGCGAGCTGCAAGTTGTTCAGCAAAATGCTCCGCACGCAGGACAATGATCATTACAAAGTGATCGCTGGCGGCCATAAATACGTCGCCCGTGTTTACCAGTTAGGCGATCACCTGCGCCGCCAGGAGTCAGATTATGAATATGAACTGGACTGGTTGAACTTCCTCAAAGGGGAAGGCGTGCCGGTGTCTTATCCGCTGCCGCGAAAGGACGGCCGTTTCCTGGGCAGCCTCAACGCGCCGGAAGGCCAACGCTACTTCGCCCTCTTCAGTTTTGCTCCCGGTCGGCCGATGGAAATCGACAACGACGAACAACTCTTCACCCTCGGCGCGCATATGGCCAAAATCCATGTCATCTCCAACAAATATCAGGCCCCCTTCGCCCGCCAAAAAATGGACCTGGATTTCCTGGTAGATCGGCCAATCGCCCGCATCAAACGCGCCTGGGGCAGCGACCCCGACCACCTGACAGACCTGGACCTCCTGGTCATGTCGGCTGAAGAAGCCAAAGCAGAAATTCTGGAAATCATCAACAATCCCGAACATACGCCCGATGGCTGGGGGCCGATTGGCGGCGATTTCCACAGCACCAATACCTTTTTTAGCGATGATATGTCACCCACGTTCTTCAATTTTGACCTGTGCGGACCGGGTTGGCGCGCTTATGACATCGCCGCCTTTTTACAGAATACCGATCTGATCAACACCTCCGAGAATCTGGCAGAGGCATTTTTTGCCGGGTATTATTCGGAACGGCCGTTATCCAACAACGAACACGCCGCCATTTCCCCGCTGCTCACCATTCGCCGCATCTGGCTCACCGGCACCTTCACCCGCGACGACGTGCCCGTAGGGTATTCGTTTATCGCGCCGGCCTAAAAGTTTAAAGACTGGAGACTGGAGACCGGTAATTCGCCATCTCCAATCTCCAGTCTCTCGTCTCCAATCTCCATCTTGGGGGAACTGCCATGATCACTTCTATCCTCATCGCCAATCGCGGTGAAATTGCTTGTCGCATCATTCGCACCTGCCGCAGCATGGGCATCCGCACCATCGCCGTCTTTTCCGACGCCGATACGCAGGCCCGCCATGTCTTATTGGCCGACGAAGCCATCCATATTGGCCCGTCGCCCGTGGGTGACTCTTATCTGGCGATGGATAAAATCATCGCAGCCGCCCAACGCGCTGACGCCGAGGCCATTCACCCCGGCTTTGGCTTTTTGGCCGAGAATGAGGCATTTGCTCAGGCCGTCATCGACGCTGGACTGATATTTATCGGCCCGACTCCGGCGGCGATGGCCGCCATGGGCAACAAGCGGGCGGCCAAAGAGCTGGCGGCGGCGGCCGGCGTGCCTACCGTACCGGGTTACAGCGGCGCAGATCAGTCTGACGGCCGTTTCCAACAAGAAGCGGCGCACATCGGTTACCCATTGATGGTCAAAGCGGCGGCCGGCGGCGGCGGCAAAGGCATGCGCGCTGTGGCCGACCCGGCCCACCTCGTCGAGGCGTTGGCCTCGGCGCGGCGCGAAGCGCAGCAGGCCTTTGGCTCGGGTGAGCTGCTGCTGGAAAAGCTGCTCGTCCGGCCGCGTCACATCGAATTTCAGGTGATAGGCGACACCCACGGCCAGGTGATCCATCTGGGCGAGCGGGAATGTTCCATCCAGCGCCGCCACCAAAAGGTGATTGAGGAAACGCCCTCCCCGGCGCTGACGCCGGAACTGCGGGCGGCGATGGGAGCAACGGCCGTAGCCGCTGCCCAGGTTGTCCGGTATACCAACGCCGGCACGGTGGAAATGCTGCTAGACGCCGATGGCAATTATTATTTCTTGGAAATGAACACCCGCCTGCAAGTGGAGCATCCGGTCACGGAAATGGTCACCGGAGTGGATTTGGTAGAATGGCAGATTAAGGTGGCCGAAGGCCAACCGCTGCCACTGGCCCAGGAGCAGATTGTCCTGCGCGGTCATGCCATCGAGGCGCGGGTGTATGCCGAGAACCCGGCCAACGACTTTTTGCCCGTGACGGGCGACATTTTGCTCTGGCGCGAGCCGGGCGGCGACGGCGTGCGCGTAGACAGCGGCCTGCTGCCGCAGGATGCTGTGTCCATCCATTATGACCCGATGCTGGCGAAAGTGATTGCGCATGGTGAAGACCGGGCAACGGCCGTGCGCCGTCTCCTGCGCGCTTTGCAAACAACCACCCTGCTGGGGCTGATCACGAACCTGACCTTCTTGCAAGACATTCTGCGCCACCCGGCCTTCCAATCTGGCGACCTGAACACCGGTTTCATTGGCCAACACCTGCCCGATTGGCAGCCGCCCACCGGAGACGTGGATTTGGCGCTGCTGGCGGCGGCTGTGGCGCAGGCCAGCCGCCAACCACAGCCGGCCACCAGCACAGGCTACTGGCGCAATAACCCCAACGCCGCCCAGCGGTATCGCTTTGCCATGAATGGCGAAACGATGGAAGTGCAGCTTTTTCCGGCGGCGAGACGCGCCGGTGGATTTCAGGCCACCATCGCGGCCGACAATCCGCTGGCAGTTTATGACCTGTACCATGGGGCATTTGCGGACAACGCGCTGACGCTAACGGTGAACGGCCGTCGTCAATCGCTCGCTCTGGTTCTTACGTCCACCCACGCCTGGGCGCACACGCCAACCGGCGTGGTGGCCTTGGAGATTGTGCCGCTGCTGCCCAAGCCACGGCCGTCGGCGGAGGCGGGCGGCTCGCTGCGCGCGCCCATGCCCGGCTCGGTTTTGGCCGTGTTGGTGCAGGTAGGCGACCAGGTGGTCGAAGGGCAGCCGCTGATGAAGTTGGAAGCGATGAAAATGGAACATACCATCCGCACCGCCGCCGACGGCATTGTCGAGGCGATTTATTTTCAGCCCGGCGACACAGTGGAAGCTGACGCGCAGTTATTAAAGATCGGGAGCGGGACGGAGGCGTGAGTGACATCACCTCGGTTTGATATAGCCCATTTTTCGCTTAACCGGCATGGGCAGCCGGTGCTGGACAATGTTTCTTTTTACGTGGATCCTGGTGAAATTGTGTGCTTGCTGGGGCCAAGCGGCGGCGGCAAAAGCAGCCTGCTGCGCTGCTTGAACCGCCTTACGGAGCCGCCGCCTCAAACCATCTACCTGGACGGGCAGGATGTGACCGCGATGGATGTGTTGGCTTTGCGCCGCCGGGTGGGCATGGTGTTTCAGCAGGTGGCCCTGTTCCCCGGAACCGTGGCCGACAACATCGCCTATGGACCTGGCCTCCAAGGGCAGGCTGTGTCCTCGGACGAGATTGTGCGGCTGTTGGCCCTGGCCGATTTGCCAGAGGAATTGGCCGCACGGGACAGCCAGGAGCTGTCTGGCGGGCAGGCGCAGCGAGTGGCTTTGGCGCGGGCGCTGGCCACCGGTCCGGCGGCCATGCTGTTAGACGAACCGACGAGCGCATTGGACCCGGCGGCTACGCGCAACGTGGAATCCACGATGCTTAAATTGCGTCAATCGTTGGGGTTGACGGTGCTGTGGGTAACCCATGACCCGGAACAGGCGCAGCGGGTGGCGGATCGGGTGTATTTGCTGGTAAACGGCCGTATCGAAGACGAAGGCACACCTGACCATTTGTTTCGACCGGGCAGCCAGCATTTAACGGCCGTGTTCGCCGCCGGCGAACTGGGAGGCGCAAGATCATGACCGGTACGACCCTGCTCAGCGAACTGCCGCGTATTTTGGCGGCATTGTTTTTGGTTGTGTTGGCTGCGGGCGTTTCCCGCTGGCAGCACCTCGATTTAGAAAAACAGATGTTGGTTGCCGTCGTGCGCGCCTTCATCCAACTGACGCTCATTGGTTACGCCCTCAACCTCATCTTTGCCGCCGATAATCCGGCGGCGATTTTGCTTATTTTGGCGGTGATGACGAGTATCGCCAGCTATACTTCCGGCAAACGCGGCGAGGGCACGCCCCACGCCACGCGCGTCGCCGCGCTGGCCATCACCTTTGGCGCGGCGTTGACGCTGGGGTTATTGGTTGGCCTGCGGGTGTTCACCTTCTCAGCTCAGCAGATTATCCCCATCGCCGGTATGGTTATCGGCAATTCGATGAATGTGTGTTCTCTGGTGATGCGCCGGATGAAGGATGAAATCAAGGGGCGGCAGTTGGAAATTGAGACGGCGCTGGCTCTGGGAGCAACGCGCCAGCAGGCGGTGCGGCCTCATCTGAAAACGGCGCTCCAAAGCGGTATGATGCCCATCGTGGACAGCACGAAAACAGTAGGGCTAATCCAACTTCCCGGCGCGATGACCGGCATGATCCTGGCCGGGGCGTCTCCTTTGGAAGCGGTGCAGCTGCAAATGATTGTGATGTATATGTTGATTGGGGCGGCGGCGTTGACTGGTCTGGCCGCTGCCTGGTTGTCTTACCGCCAGTTTTTCACTGCCAGCCATCAATTGGTGGATGCCTGAAAACGACAGATTTTCTGCGTGTTGTTGAGATGAATATCGCGCCGCTCTCGCCTCTGTTTGCACAAAAATCACTGGTTCTGTAATGGTCGCTAGTTGCTTGAACAAAACTTTTCCGCAAAATGCGCAAAGTTTTTCTCTTTAGTTCTTTGCGTTCTCCACGCTCTTTGCGGTTTAATCAATAGTTGACCATTACACAAAAATCACTGGTTCTATTGCTTTACGCGCAAAACGGGCTGGTTTATGCTGGTTTTTAGGGGATTAGAGAGTGAGGGTAAAGGGATTGAGGGCGATGAGGAGCATATGGGGTGTTAAATTTTCCACGGCGGAGAATTTTTCATCCTGGGACATCGCTGGATTGTGGTCAAGCAGGATATTTGCGGTCACCTGGATCACGCTTTGATAGATGACGGGGTCGATGGTATTGGGCGCTGAACCGATGATCTCTTGACGCAAGCTGCGCCAGGGCGAGACGCGGGCGCGAATGGCGGCAACGGCTTCGGCCAGTCCGTCAGCTTGAATGGTTAGCGTGTTATCCGGGTCGGCTGTGAGGGAGAGGATGGCAGCGGAGGGAGACGGCCGTTGCACAGACGCATCGAGTGTTTGCTGCAAACGCTCTAACGCCGCCAGGTAGGGCAAAATATCCGTTTCTAAGGCCGCCAGGGTGATAAGTTGTTGGCCGTCTGTCAGGGCTAAGGATTCGTTTTGCAAGGAAAAGGTAACGCTGTTGGGTGACGGCCGTTCCCCCAAATGAACCCGCATCATCAACCGTCCCAGCATCAAACGGTCGTTGTTGTGTAATGGGTAGTTCTGCCTTGAGATTAGCTTTACGTCGTTGAGCCAGGAACCATTCGTGCTGTCTAAATCTTCCACAACAAAGGCGTTATCCACAAAAGAAATTCGGGCATGACTGCGCGAAACCCCCAGGTTAGCAGCGTCATAATTCATGAGATCAACAAACGCAGAAGATGTGATAGACGAGGGTCCATAGCGCCCTAAAATAAAGCTGTCGGCCGATTGTCGAATAATCGGTTCATGATCCCCGAATGAAAAACCGATGCCCCCAGACGGGATTTTTAGGTGCGGTTCACCATCGGAAGCGTCAACATCCGGCATTTCTGTGCCGCTCGGAATATTGATCGTCGTCCGAATTTGGGTGTTCTTATGGTTGAGTGGCGTACCGCAAAAAGCGCAGGTTTCCAAACCCGATTCATTTTTGCGATAACACCGGTGGCAAAAAACTTCTGGGACCATTGTGCTTAATAGGAAATTGACCTGTGATAGAAGAGCATTATCTTTGCGCTTTTTAAAATCTGTAGGGTTTTTCTGCCGAGAAGACCATCCTATCTGATCTCAAATCCTTCCTGATTATGGCTGGATTGAACAATAGAACAAACACCGTGTAAGAGCATTTGTGTATAATTGTTACACAACTTTCTTTCTATTTATATGACTACGGTCCACTAGATTTGTAAATTGCCACAAATCCAACGGATTTCCAAAAACAAGTCGCAGCGCCAGACTTGTTGGGCAGACTCATTGATGTATCCTCAAACGACTGCACCCTCAACGGATTTTCTTAAGCGTGGGTATCGCCTGGCGGTTTATACATTGCTGGAGCGTGTGGGTTTGGGTGGGGAGGCGGAGATCTGGTCGGCTTGGGATGACGCCGACGAGCGGGTAGTTATCATCAAATTTGTGCTTGTGGCTGGTAATGATCCTTTTTCGGCCGCTGAGACAATCAAAGCGTTTGAAAGCCAGGCGCAAGTCGTTGCTAACCTCAATCATCCTAACATATTGCCGATTTACACGTTCGGAGCCATCTCAAATCTTTATTACTATTTTGTTATGCGGTATGCTTCGATGGGTTCGCTGGCCGATTTGCTGCTGGCTGGGCCATTATCTTTGCCACAAGTGCTGCCCATTATCGTTCAGATTTCATCTGCTTTATCATTTTTGCATGCAAGATCGATGGTGCATCGGGATTTAAAGCCCAGCAATATCTTGCTTGACAGCCAGAACCGGGTGTATTTGTCTGATTTTGGGCTGGCGAAGCAATTGACGGCGGATACGCGGCTTATGCATACTGGTCGTGGCACGCAGGCGTACGCGCCTTTCGAACAGCATAACCGGTTAGCTATTGTGCCTCAGTCCGACGTATATAGTTTGGGCATCCTTATTTTTGAGCTGCTGACTGGTAAATTACCCTGGGAGGGCACCAACAACCTGGCGACGCAGCAATACCAATTTGATGAACAACTGCCGGATTTGCAAGATTACGATCCATCGCTGCCGGCGACGTTGACCCTGGTTTTGCGCCAATTGACAGCGTTTACCTGGGGCGAACGGCCGTCAACGGCTGAAGCGGCTCTGGGTATGGTGCTTGACGCGGTTGGGCAGAAGCCAGATGCCTACAACAAAGAATTGGCGCTTATTTGGGACAGGGCCGATGATAAAGGGGTGGGCGTTGTAGACGCGCAGTATATTTTCGGCCAATTCCTGGCGAATTGGCAGCCGGACGCCGATCCGTTCCCTGCCAGATTGAGCCATCTGGCGCTGATTGGCGCTGTTTACCGGCATGACCGCATGGCGTTTCAGGCGTATGCGGGTTGGGAATTGTTTGTCCTGCGGGGGGCGTTGGCGCATGGGTACGACGTAGACTTTTGGTGGCAGGAATTGGTTGGACTGCAATGGCTGTGGCAAGCTGCTGAACAAACGCTTTTATGGGAAGAGGAAACGGCCGTTGCCCTGGCTATCACACAAATGGGCCGAATGCTTTTGTCGGAAGCGCCGCCGCCAGTCCTATCAACCGCCGCCCAAAAGCGCCTGATCCAGATCGCTGCCAACCCGGCCGGTTCTGTTGTTCAGGAAAAAACCTTACAGATTGTCAAGTACACCGCGCCTTCGGTCTCTGCCTGGCAGCCCGTTGGTTTTGGGGTTGATGAAGATGCTTCTTTGGCGAGGATGGCTCTTGACGGTGTGGATTGCGCCGCGCAGATTATTGGCAAAGTGAGGAGTGAAACGGCCGTTTCCATTCTGCTCCAGGCTTTTTCCTCCACGGCCGCCGCGCAGCAGGCCATGACCGCTTTGCAAGCTGTGCAAAGCGCCGCCGTCAGGCTGCCGCCGCAGGTTCCGGCAAAAATACGCCTGCAGTTACGCGGCCGCGCATTTCAAGAACGGTTGCTGGGGAACAGTCAAAACCAAATGGCGGCGCGGGGAATTATCGGCCTGAGCATAGGCGTTTTGTTCTATTGGCTGTTATGGACCGGGTGGTTTACACAGCCCAGCGCGCAGATGCGTGATAGTTTGTTGAATCCCTATCCGGTGAGTGGCATTATCACGTTGGTGTCGGTGGATGATGCCAGCCTGGCGGCTTACGGCCGTTGGGATAATTGGCCGCGCATGCTTCATGCCGATTTAATTGAGCGGTTGGTTGCCGATGGCGCTGGAGCCATTGTGTTCGACTTTTTGTTTGAGGCGGAAACCGCCGATGATGCTGCGCTTGAGCAAGCTATGAAGGCGGCCGGTAATGTGGTCCAGCCTGTCTTGGGCTTTGGGGATGGTATTCGTGATCAACCGGGCGAAATCCAGTACGAGCGGTTTTTCTACCCTGAGCTACGGCTTTTGGCGGCGGGCACGGCCGTTGGCCATACCAATATCCTCCATGATGACGACGGTTACGTGCGGCAGATTCCTCTTATAGCCGCCGCCGACGGCAAACAATACCCTAGTCTGGCCATCAGCGCCCTGCAAACCTATTTGGGTCTTGAATCTGAGCCGCTGCCGCCAATTGTGGGCAACCGGCTGAATATATTAGGCCGCGAAATACCGGTTTCAGATTTCGGCGAGATGTTGATTTATTATGCAGGACCGCCAGGAGCGCAAGGAGAATCGATTTTCCGCACAGTGAGTTACCAGGATGCCCTGGTAGGTGATGTGCCGCCGGAAACGTTTAAGGACAAAATTGTCCTCATTGGCATGACGGCGACCGCGGAACCAGATAGATACCTGACGCCGGTAAGTAACGGCCGTCCCATGTATGGTATCGAAATTCTGGCTAATGTCATCGAATCCATCTGGTCCGGTCGGTTCATCAGCCGCCCCAGCGGCCTGGTGCAACTGGTCATCCTCATGATATTTGGATTGGTAACCGGCCTGCTTTGCGTCCGTCCCTGGTCGGGTTTGGGGATCGCTTTGGGTTTGGGCATGGCTTTTTTTGTGGCCGCAATTTGGCTGTTCGACCTGACGGGGATCATGCTAGATATCATGTTTCCGCTGCTCACCATTGTTTCCAGCTATGTGGTTGTGATGGCTTTTCAGTTGTCTCTTGAGGCGCGACGTCGCCAAGAAATCACCACTCGTTTGGAAACGGCCGTGTGGTCAGAACGGGCATAAACAGAGAAAACAAAAAGCCGGCAGAGAAAATGCCGGCTTAAAATTCAACCAGAACCCATACAATTGTTGATCTAATCTTTTTTTCCGCCACCGCCCCCGTTGCCGTTGTTGTCGTTTGGCGGCTTGTTTTCCTGCCCTGGCGGGGTGCCGCCTTGCCCTGGCGGGATACCGCCAGCATCCGGGGGATTTCCATTACCAGGTGTATCGGCGGGTGTGTTGCCAGGGACTTGGGATGGTGAATTGGGCAAATTTTCAGGTTTGTCTTTTTCGGGATCCGGAGTGTCGCTCGGAGCGGGGTTGTTCGCGTCGGTGGTTGGTCCGGCGAGTGGGTCTTTGCTGATGATAGGGTTTGCTGCGGCGACGATAACTTCGGAAACAGCCTTGTCAGCGGATTTTCCGCGAACAATCGGCGCGGGTATGGCAGTCGGTGTGGGTTGGGGCGTTGGCGCAAGGCGAGTTATTGGCGCAGGCACGGCCGTGGGTTCCGGGCCAGTTTGCAGTCGGACGAGTAACGGCCGTCCAACAACCGCATCTACCTCTTCCCCGGCATAAATATCCACATTTTGGTCGCCCATGACAATATGGACCACCCCTTCATCACAAGAAAAATAGGTCGCATCCGGCGCAATAACCGCCACAGTAAACACCGTGCCGCGCACCGAAGCCGTTGACGAGGGTGTCCTGATTTCAAACGCATCGCCAATACCCAACGCCTTCACAACCCGGCTCATGGTCCGCCCGGCAAGCAAATTCAACCGCACCCGATACGTATTCTCATTCGTGTTAAGTTCTGTCACCTCTAACGATGTGCCCCCAGCCAGGTCTACAACGCTGCCGCCATACAATCGCAGCTCCCCAATTGATCCCTTCCCCAAAGAAATTTTATCGCCAGTATACACAGCCAAAGCCTGCCCCGCAGACACGCTCACGCTAGACTTGCTAGACACCAGTGGCACTGCGCCAGGTTGGATAACAGTCGCCTCCCCTGTGGAAATAACGAGCGTGGCTTCTGTCCCTTGCACTGGTTGAGCTACCACAAACGCGCTAACCAGCAGAACCGTGACCAAGGCAATTCCGATGATCCATATACGACGCCGTAACATAATAACACTTGCTCTTTTCTTAAAAACTGTAATGGTCACTAGTTCCTTGAACAAAACTTTACCGCAAAAGGCGCAAAGTTTTTCTCTTTAGTTCTTTGCGTTCTCCGCGCTCTTTGCGGTTTAACCAACAGTTGACCATTACATCTTTTCTTAAAAACAGTTCGCTTTGATGCGTTTTTCCGGGTTATTCTCTAAAGTTGACAAACATGTCGGTGGTGCTTGCTTGGCCGATGAACTTGGTGCTGTACACTCAATTTGCCTGATGATGGGAGGAATGTGGTCGATGATGAAGGAGAAATCTAAACAACCGATCTGACATATCGTCATGACGGTTCAATACCTCCGCTTATTATAGGCCATTTTCCTTACTATTTTTATTACCGTACTTCAGGGCAGCTGTTCGAACTATGTGGGGGCACGAGACGGTGCAGCTATTGGCAAGATAATGGCGACTGGAGATTGGTCGAATTGCCAATCTCCAGTCGGGGTTACGCAGCTTATGCGATTCCCATTTCTAAAGAATCACGGTTACATTAAAAAAAGCCTTGCAAATGCATCAGTTCGGCATTGAGTACGGAGCCGCTGGCTGCGCCGCGCAAGGTGTTGTGGGCAATGGCCAGGAAGCGCACGGTATTGACCGGGCATTCTCGTATTTTGCCGACCGTCCAGGCCAGTCCGTTGCCGGCGTCGCGGTCTTTGCGCGGCTGCGGCCGATCCGGCTCAGGGCGATAGATGAGGACAGGTTTGGGCATGGTGGGTAGCTGTTGGCAAAGTTCTGTCGGCTGCCAGTTTTGGAAGAGGGCGATGGCTTCTTCCGGTGAGGCATGCTGCCGCAGTTTAACCGATACGCTGCCTAGATGACCGTCAATCACCGGCACGCGGTTGGCCTGGGCGCTGACTTTGAAATCGGCTAATTCAAACTTGCCATCGGCGTATTTGCCGCATAGTTTGCGCGGTTCGGTTTCCAATTTGCCATCTTCACCGCCGATGTAGGGGATGATGTTGTCCATGATGTCTAGCGAAGGGACCCCGGGGTAGCCAGCGCCGGAAATGGCCTGCATGGTGACGACAACGGCCGTTTCCACCCCATATGCTTCGTGCAAAATCTTCAGCGGCAAAACAATGCTCGTCGTCGAGCAGTTGGCATTGGCGACAATGTAACCGGGCCAGCCGTAAGCCTCCTGCTGATAAGGAATCATACCGGTATGGTCCGGGTTTACCTCTGGAATCAGCAGCGGCACGTAAGGGTCCATGCGAAACGGCGACGCGTTGGTCAGCACAGCATAACCGGCGGCGGCAAATTTCGGTTCCAATTCGCGCGCGTCGGCTGTGGGCAGGGCGGAAAACAGCACTTTCGGTTCCAGATTTGGCTCTGTGGGCTGCACAATCATGTTGGCCACCTGTTCCGGCGGGTCGCCGTCCAAGAGCCAGTTAACGCCTTCGCCATACGGCCGTCCCACCGTGCGGTCAGAGCCAGTGAGCGCGGTAATTTCAAACCAGGGATGGTCTACCAGATGCATGACAAATCGTTGGCCGACGGAACCCGTCGCCGCCAGAATACCGACAGGAATTTTGTTGCTCATCACTTTCTCCATTTTGGATTGACGATTGACGATTGGAGCGATTTCCAATCGTCAATCCCATAGGCTTGAAAATTAAATAACATGCGTAAGGTTGGACCAATCTTCTGAGATTGGTCTAATCTACACGTGTAGATTATTCAATTCTCGTTCCTTAGCGCCAATAAAAAAGCGCCAAAGCCCACATTGGGGCGATGGCGCTCGCGGTTCCACCCAAGTTTTGTAACCCATGCTGCCGCGACGGATTACACTCAAAACGGCCGTTAACGGAGCCAGCCGGATTTTCTTACTGGCACATTGCGTTCAGAAAACCACTCCCGGGGGGTTTTTGCCGCTGTCTTTGCTGCGCCGGCTTCCAGCCCATTGGCCCTGCGCTCTCTAGAACAGACTCAGCCGCTACTCGTCCCGGTCATCGTGTTGGGGGCAAATGCCCTTGCAGATTTCGGGGAATTATAGATTTCGACGGCCGCTTGTCAAGCGATTCGTACCTGCCAGGTTGCGGGCGGCGCAGCCGGCAGCGGGCGACATCGGCTTATCCCTGGCGCAATTTTTCCATGACGGTTGGCAGCAAATCGGCCAGTTCGCTCATCAACAAGCCGGATTGGGCCGGGTAACGTTCGGCGGCGGCGGCGTGGAGATACGCGCCCAGGCAGGCGGCGGCATACGGCTCCAGCCCCTGGGCCAGCAGCCCGACAATCACCCCGCCGAGCACATCGCCGCTGCCGCCCACAGCCAGCGCCGGGTTGGCAAAGGGGATGATGGTTACACGGCCGTCTGGCGACCCCACCACCGTATATGCCCCTTTTAGCAAAACCACATGCCCCCACGCCTGCGCTTTGTCTTGCGCCAGCGTCACGCGGTCCAGTTCCTTTAACGCTGCCAGCGGAACGGCCGTTAATCGAGCCATCTCACCGGGATGGGGCGTGAGGATGGTCTTAGGCGGCAGCAGCTCCGGCCAACCGCTCAGTTGGGACAGCACATTCAGGCCATCGGCGTCTACCACAAGCGGGGGAAGCGACTGTTTTTCAGACAACAGCGCCGTCATAAATTCAGCCGCGTTATCCATGCCCGGCCCGATCAGCAAAGCGCTGGCCTGGGTTTGCAATAGCACAGCCGCGCTGTCGCGGCCCAACACGTGGCGGTCCGGCACGACCGGATAGGTGGCTTCAGGCAGTTGCCCGGCGATGGTGGCGCGGATGGCGTCGGGCACGGCCAGGGCGACCAGACCAGCGCCGGTGCGGTAGGCGGCTTTGGCCGCCAGCGCCGGCGCGCCCCAGTAGCGGTAAGACCCGGCGGCGATGAGCGCTGTGCCAAATGTGCCTTTGTGGCCGGCCAACGGCCGTTCCGGCAGCAAATCCCGCGCATCATCCCTGGTCATCACCTGAACGGACACGCCGGCCACTGCCTCCAGGTCTGGCGAGATGGCAATGTCGGCGACAACCAGTTCGCCGCAAGCCGCCGCGCCGGGGAAGATGAAGTGGCCGCGTTTTGGCCCGGCAAAGGTGACGGTGAGATCGGCGGGCAGGCTCAGCGGGTCCAGCGCGCCGGTGTCGCAGTTCAGGCCGCTGGGGCAGTCTACGGCGATCAGCGGCACGCGGGGAGATGGGGTGAGTCCTGTTTTGGGCGGGGATTGGGTTACGGCCGTTAAATTGGTGGTCTGAGGAGCCAGATCAGCGCGGCGAGCGGCCAGACCCGTGGCCACTTGCTGCAAGAGCCTGGCCAGTTCGCCGCCGATGGGGCGCGCCACGCCGGTTCCCAACAGGGCGTCAATCAGCAGGTCGGTGATGGCGAGGCGGGTGCGTAAAACGCGGTAGCGCTGGTCGAAGCTGGCTTCTACGGCAAACAAGCCCAGAGCCAGAATTTTGGCAAAGTTTTCATCTTGTTCGGGATTGCGGGCTTTGGTGAGGTAAAAGGCGACGTTGGCCCCGGCTTCGGCCAGATAGCGACCGGCTACCAGACCGTCGCCGCCATTATTGCCCGGTCCAACCAACACCAGTACGCTGCGTCCGGCCACCGGATACCGCTCCATGATGGCATCGGCGACGGCTTTGCCGGCTGTTTCCATCATTTGGGCGTAGGTTGTGGCCCCGGAGGCATCGGCGGCCTTTTCGGCGGCTACCATTTCGGCAACGGTAAACACTTTGAGCATAACAACCTCTTTTGGCGTTTATTCGTGATAGGACCCGAAGGGTTTGCAAAACCCTTCGGGTCTTATCGGGTGCTTTAACTCTACAAAATACCTGATTGGCGGTACCAGTGCAAGGTTTCCTGGACGCCGATGCGGAAGGGCGTGGGGCGGAATCCCAGTTCTTTTTCGGCTTTGGCGGTGCTGACGTGCCAATCTTGGAACACGTAGGGGGCCATGTTGATGGGGTAGAAGGGTTCGCGGTGGGTGAGGCGGGAAACGGCCGTCCAGGATCGCGCCAATGTGAGTACCAGCCATTTGGGGACGTTGACGCGCCAGCGGCCAATGCCGGCCAGGTCGCTGACGACGCTGTTGACCGAGTTATGATCGAGAGATTGGCTGCAAATGTTGTAAATTTCTCCGATACGGCCGTTTTCCAGCGCCAGCATCACGCCTTGTACCACATCTGGCACATAAACGGGAAAGGTGATGCGTTTGCCGCCATCGACCTTGATGCGCCAGCCGCGCAGGGGTTCCTCGAAAAAGAGACGATTGAAGGCGTAACGGCCGTATGGGCCATAAAACGCGCCGGGCCGCAGCACAATCACGGGCAGGTTGTTTTCGCGGTGATGGGTAAGGGCCAATTGTTCGGCTTCGTATTTGGTGCGCTGGTAGGGTTCTTGTGGGTAGCAGCGGGCGGTTTCGTCCAGCACGCCCTGTTCTGGCGTTTTGCCGACGACGACGGCCGTGGAGATGTGGATGAAGCGCTGAACGGAAACGGCCGTGGCGGCTTGCAGCAGCGCATTTGTGCCGCCAACATTGGTGCGCCAGAAAGAGAGCGAATCGCCCCAGAAGCGGAATTGCCCGGCGGCGTGAATTACCTGATCGCACTCCTGGCAGGCAACCAGCGCGGCTGCCGGGTCGCTGATGTCGTCGGTATAAGCCAGGGAAACGCCAAGTTCCTGCAAGAAGCGGGTGTCGCTGCTGGGGCGCACGAGCGCCTTCACCGGATACCCTGCGGCGTGTAGTTGGGGGATGAGATGTTGGCCTAAAAAGCCGGTGGCTCCAGTGACGAGGATCATGCGCATACTTCTCCGCGTTAGAAAAAAGACGAAGGACCTGATGTGTCAATCATCGGTCCTTCGTCTTTGCTTTGGCAGGCACCCCAGGAGGGAATCGAACCCCCAACCTACGGATTAGAAGTCCGGCGCTCTGTCCGTTGAGCTACTGGGGCCAGTGAAGGCAAACGCAATTCTAATCGGCAACAGGAGGCGCGTCAACCGGTTTGCGTTGTTGCAGAATTTGGGCGATACGGCCGTTTGCAATGTCCGCCAGCAGCGTTTCCAGATCCGGCACAATTTCGTTGGCCGTGAAGCGCACGGCCCAATGATGCATCATGGGCGTAATGGCGATGATGTAAATGCCCGCGCTAAAGGCTTCCCACATTTCCATAGCCGTTCCCATGCTGGGGCGAGGCAAATAGGCGATCATCAGGTCCACGTTGGCGGCCTGACGGGTCATGGAGAGGAATGTGTGGCGCGCCGTCTCTTCGTCGTAATTGACGCTGTTGGGATTCAGGGCGTAGGGATCAAAAATGGAGATGTCGGGAATGTGGGCGCGCAGCGCATCGGAGATTTGGGCGCGGTAAGATTGGCTGTCTATCTGGTTGTCCAGACGTGTGCCTTGCATAATGCCGGCAATAAACACTTGCATAGGGCTACCTCGTGGGGGCGCCGCCGGTGGCGGGCGGGAAAAGGGTGAGTTGGTCGCCGGCGTGGAGGGGGGTGTTGAGGGGAACGGCCGTATTGTTGAGAGATACGGCCGTTAACAAGCCTTCCGGAATTCCCAACCGGGCCGCCACCGAGGCGACTGTGTCGCCGGTTTCCACAGCAAAAGAAAACGGGTGATGTGGAGCACCACCCGCCAGAGTCGGTTTGTATGGTTGCAACATACCGTAAAGCCGGATTTCAATTTCCAAAACGGTTAATCGTCATCGAGCATCGGGCGAATGCCCTGGTAGATGCGCGCTCCGCCAAGCGTGCGAATAACAACGTCGATAGGGCGTTCCAGCCGTTCCGCCAACTCGCGCCCGGTTAATGGCTGGTTGCCGTTTGCCAGCAAAACACAAAAAGCGGCATCCACCAGCGACGTCCGCGCCATAAAATCATCCGGTAGTTGGTTGAAGTAAGATTGAATCATGTACTGGAAGCCATCAACCCGGCGAACTTCACCCGTATTGGCGTCGACCAAATCAACCTCATCCACCCCGGCATCCATTTCAACATCGGCGCCGATGTTTAACCGGTTGAACAAATAGGTTTTGAGATCCAGGTTAGACTCATCCCACCATGAATAGTCCACGTAAAACCTGGTATCGGCTGAAACTCGTTTTAACGAGTGGGATTTGAATTGTGGACGTGGATTACTGGACAAGATAACTCCTCTTTGTACTCTCTAGGTTAATTGCTGCCTTGCCAGCGGCTGCTGTCGAATCGCCAGTAATGGTCGCCGACCGCCTGGAAGGCGGGGTGGCGCACTAACTCGGCGAAAATGGGGCCTGGGGGCAGGCGGCGCAGCATGTTGATGGCGCTGTAAATAGTTTTGGCGTGGACGGTGTTTTGCGGGTTCAGGTTGGCCAGTTCTGGGAAAATTTCTCCCAGCAGCGAGGCGACTGACCGTTGGTTGGCTTCGGCGCGCCGCCACAGGGCGTCGATGGCGGCGACGACATCGGTGCCGACAATGAGCAGATCGTCGTAGCCGCAGCTGACGGCGCGGCGCATGAGTTCAAATTTGATGCGATTGTCGGCGGCCGTAGCCAGGCGTACCCATTCGCGCTGCGCGCGGCGGCGATCAAAACCGATGAGGATGACGCCGGGTTTGGGACCTGGGGACAGGTGGACAAAGCCCCCAATGGGAATTTCGTTGTTTTCGTACCAGCTGCCCAGGCCGTAAATATAGCGGTGTTCTTGCACGACCCAACCGACGATTTCTTCCTTGGTTTCGTCGTCGATGAAGAGGACGCGCTGGCGGGGGGAGTTGCTGGGAGGGAACAACGGCCGTATCCGCGAACTGAGCGGCAATGTCCCGGCGTAACGATGGGGATACATGAGGGTAAACACAACCGGCTGCGCTGTGGTCTGCGGCGGAATGTTCGACCATTCGTCATCCAATTCACGTTCTAGCAGCAGCAGTTGTGGGCTTAACAGAGCGGTGTCATAGGAGGGCGTTTTGTTGATCAGGCGTTCCGGCACGGCCTTGACGCCATCTGGTTCCAGACGCTTCAGGAACCAGGCTACCTGACCTTTGGGCGCAACTTCGTCGAACCGTTTGTCGTTTAGCAGGGCGTAATTGAGCGAAAAGGTTTGCGTTTCGATGTCAATAGCCGGGTCCAGGTCTAGATGAGGCAAGATTTCTTGTGTGCCCAGCGGGCCGCCTTCGCTGACTTCCAAAATGGCTTCGGAAAGGTGCAGGTGTCCCAGGTTGATGTCGGCCATGAGCGCTTTGACAAACCATTGGTTGGCCAGACGCACAAATTCTGGGCGTTCGCCGAGTACCGCGGCGACTTTATCTTCGACCAGTTTGCCTACTTGTGTTTGCAAGGCGTCCAGGTCTATCTGTTCCATGAGGTCGATTTGATCGCCGTTGACCAGGTTTAGGGCGTGGTCGATGGTCAGATCGGCGGCAAATTCGCGGGTTTTGCCTTTAATGTTGACGGCAATGACGTTGAATTTGCCATAGTTTGGATTAAAACCGGGGCGTACGGCCGTTACTTTGCCGTGGGCAAACTTCAAAACCGGGAAAACCAGCTCGTCGCCAACCGCAAAACTGCCTTTCGGTTGGTAAATCAGACGGTCGGCCATCAGGCGTTCAATGCGATTTTGTTCCTCGGCTACTCGGTGGGCAATGATGATGCGGGCAATCTGCACGGCCGTTTGCGGCTTTTCTACCTCCAAAAAATGGTTGTAGATTTGCTCGACGTCAGATTCAGTCAAAGTGAAAGCGGACCCCCAGTAGTCCGGATTTTGTGTTTGGGGTTGTATCACATCAAACTCCTGTCGCAAGGGGAAAATTTGTTCTCCAAGATAGGAAAATTATACCAATTCTAGGCTGTAGTTGCCAGTTTGGCGCAGTTTTCGGCTATTTGGCTGCTTAAGGACGTAGACTCAAAGGGTTTTATGGCTATACGTTTTGCGTATTTCCACGATCTTCCAATAGACCTTCACCTTCACCGATCCGTTACGGAAAGGAGGTTGTGGTCCACTGCATGCCGTCGACCGCGACGCCGTTGACGCGTAAATCCCAGTGCAGGTGCGGCCCATTGGACAAACCGGTGTTGCCGCCCAGGCCAATTGCCTGTCCGGCGGTGACGGTGTCGCCGGCGGCGACCAGAATCTCGGAGAGGTGGAAGTAGGCGGTCATGACGCCCAGGCCATGATCGAGGATGACGGTGTTGCCACGCAGTTCCAACGGTTCGCTGAATACTACCACGCCATTGGCCGGCGCCAGGATGGGCGTGCCGATGCCGCCGGCAAAATCGACGCCGGTATGGAAAAGGTCGATGGGGCCGTCGTTGTAGGAACGGCCGTCGCCATACGGCGCAGTCACAATGGTTGTGGTCACCGGAGCCTGGAACAAACCATCCCAAAGCTGCTGATCGCTGAAGCGCGTGTAAATGCCGTCTAAAAAGAGGTCTTCGTTTTGGCGGATGGCCGGGTCGAGCAGGGCGCTTAATTCTTCGGGGATGGTGATGTATTGCGTGCCATATCCGGCCGAGGCCAGGCTGACGCTCTGGTAAAATGGCGACCAGGGTTGGCTGCCGGATCCGCTCAGTTCTAGCTCGTATTGTCCCGGCTCGGTGAACGCATCCAGGCCAACCAGAGCGATATAGCCGCTGCCAGAGGGGGTGAAGTGCAGCGAATGACCGGCCAGTTGGCCGGTAGGCAGGCCATCCAGCAGGTTTTCGACGTAAACGGAGGCTGTAAATCCCTGGCGCAGGCTAGAAGACGGCCGTAACCGAACATCCACCCACGTTCCCGGCAAATCGCGGTAGGGTTGGTCGCCTGGAATACGCAGCCGCTGCCCAGGAAAGACAACGGCCGTGTCCAGCCCATTCGCCGCCAGCAAATCATCCACCGTCGTTAGCGTGCGGGCGGCGATCATAGCCAGCGTTTCGCCGGGGGCGACAACGTAAGGCGCGCCGGTCTGCGGCAGCGGCGTTTCCGATCCCGTGCGGCTGGTGATGGAAATTATCTGCCCCACCAGCAGGTCTTGCCGGGGGTTGATCAGACGGTTGGCCCGGGCTAATTCTGGCAGGGTGGTGTTGAAACTGGCAGCAATGCCGGCCAGAGAATCGCCCAATTGCGCGGTGTAGATGGTTTCTACGGCCGTGCCATCGCGGCCAGGAATAATGAGTGGCTGACCAATGGCCAGCAGCGCGTCTTCGCCCAGGCCGTTGGCTGCCAACAGTTCAGCTACGCTGATGCCGTAGGTGGTGGCGATGACCGTCAGGTTTTCGCCTTCTTGCACGCGGTGGACAAATGGGATTGGCGGAGCGGCAGGTGTGTTGTCCTGCGCGAAAAGCGCCAGCGGCAGCAGCCCGCCTAACAGAAGCAGCGCCAGCAGCAGGCTGGCGACGAATTTTTTACGACTTGCGTGTGGCAATCGTTACACTTCCTTCTCTAAAAATTGTAGATGGTCGCCTATCTTCACCTGCGTCAGCAGGCTGGGATGCAGTTCGATGACGTAGCGCGCCGGAGCCTGGGGCACGTATGACGGCCGCCACGGCCGTGCAACCACCATGTCTACCACTTCGCCGGCATCGTTCACCCAGATAACGCCCAAATCGAAAAAGACGAAAAACATGTGGATGGCGGTATTAACGCGGGTATCTGCTTTTTCTACCAAAACCAGGCCATCGGTGGGCGCCAGGGTGCGGCGGAAGGTGAAGCCGCGCAGTTTGCTGCCAAAAGAATCGCACCATTTGAGGCGTGGAGGCAGGATACGGCCGTTTTCCACCTGCTTTAGTTGACGGTAGGTAACCATATCGGGAAGTATAGACAATCCTGAAAACCGGGCAAACGGGGCCGGTTGTAATTCCCAATTGCCCATCAACTGTTAAGCGTCGGGTCTCCGGCGCGACGTTGGCGCAGCGCAGCGTAAATCGCCTGAGACTGCGGATAGTGGAAAATGTGCGGCGTGTGCCAAAATTCGGCCAGTTGACGATTGCCGGTCTGCTCTTCGTACATCACAGCTTGCAAAAACATGTCTAGCTTGTCGGCGTCGTGGACCAGATGAGCCTCCGGGGTGGCGGCGGCGTGCAATTCTTCCCACCAGGCCAGCAGCGGCGCGGTAAAATCCGCCTGGGGCAGCATCACATGCATGGCCTGGCGCTCGACGCTGGTTTTGATGTCTGGCGGCAGGTATTGCCAGGCTGGCGTGGGAATGTCGGTGGTCAGCCCTTCGGGCAGATCGTGCAGGGCGGCCATGGCTAGCGTTTTGCCCAGGTCGATGGGTTCTTCAACGAGCGGAGCCAATACCAGGGCGACGAAGACGACGCCAAAACTGTGGGCGGCCACGTTTTCCGCATTGGGCACGCCGCGCTGTACCCAGCCAGTGCGGGCGGTGCGTTTGAGTTGGTTGCCGTGAAGCAGGGTGTTGAGTACGGCCGTTACATCCATCTATCATCTCCTAAAATGAGTTAAAGCTTTGGTAATTACTCAGGTTTTTCAGGCAAGACCCCAAGGGTTTGAGACCCACATACTCTAAAGTCTCGGGAGCAAACCCTTGGGGTCTGTATAATCGCAAGCTTTGTATTGTGCCGGATTGCCGGACGATGGGCAATTCTACGGGCAAATCGTTTAATCGCTGTTATAACTGATCGTAGAGAGGTGTTTTATGAACCAACGAACTTTTTTGCTGACGGTATTGTTACTGGGCGGCTGGTTGTTGATCGGGTGTGGCGGGCAGACGGCCGTATCTCCGGCCAATCCGTTACCCACCCAGGCGGCAGTGGCGGTTATCGAAACGGCCGTCCCCCCGCAAGCTGCGCCGGTCGATTCGTCTGAGCCGCCTGCCCAGCCCATCGCTGAAACAGTCACGCCAGGCGCCGACGCGCCGTCGCCGGCGGAACGGCCGTTGCTGCCCCGCTTTTCCGGCAGCGCCGCCAACACCAATCAGGCCGCCGGACTCAACGCGCCGCCCGCCGCCCTGACCATCGCCGAAGATGCGCCTGGCGCATTTGCCGCCGCTGTTTTTACGCTAAACGCCGCGCTGCCAACGGAACCGGCAGCGGCCGTTGTCCTGCGCGCGCCAACGCCGCCGCTGACGGTTGAGCAAGCGCAGCAGTTGGCGCTTCGTTTTGGCTTTAATGGCCCCATCTACACCGAAATTTACCCGGACATCATCCAGTCGTCGGCCAATTTGCCGGCCGATGCGGCCCCACCGCCAGAACTGCGCCAGACATTCTACGCGTTCGACGGACCGCGCACGCTGAACGTCAGCGAGGGAGTTGCCTATTACACCGACGGCGGCGTGCAGTTCGATTACACGACCCCGCCGGAGTTTGCCCAGGCTGCGCCGCTGGCCGAAGCGTTTTTGCAGGCGCGCGGTTTGCTGGATTTTCCTTATACGCTCCAGCCCGGATGGGGGCAGGAAGTGTTTGTGCTGCGGTTGGTGGACGGCCGTGCGGCGGCCCAACCGGACATCAGCGTGGGCGTCAACAGCGATGGGCAGGTTGCGTTTGTCAATTATCAGGTGGTTGGGGAGCAAATTGTGTTGGGCGAATATCCGCTGTTGAGCGCGGAAGCGGCCTGGCAGCAGCTTCAGGCCGGGGTTACGGCCGATATTGTGGCTGAGATTGCGCCGCAGACGGCCGTCGCCGCCGCCGAACAGGCCACTGGTTTCCAATACTGGCCGCGCACCCATCCATCCGGCCCGGATGTGCATCTGTACGCCTGGCCGGTAGCCTTTGCGCCGGTGGATGGCAGTGGTCCGCCGCGCATTCAGGTGCTTGGCTACGCGCTTCAGGCGGACGAGGCAATTTTAACCGCGCTGGCGGCGCAGGTGGGGCAAACAGTCCACGTTTGGGGCAGTCTGGACAGCGTGTCCAATATTCTGTCGGTGGCCGGTTGGGAACCTCAGCCGGTACTGAATCCACTCTTCAAAACCGGCACGATCCAGCGGGTAGACGGGCAGGCGCGCCTGCAAGACGCACAAAGCGGGGAAACGTTCATTTTGCCGGACGCGCCCATCGACGTGGCAGAAGGCGTGCCGGTGAATGTGGTTGCCTGGGCGGTACGCGATGCCGGGCTGGCTTTTCCGGTGTTGGATTGGGAGGGGATTGATCAACAGATGATGGATACGGCCGTGCTGCCGCAGGTAGGGCTGGGGGAAACGGCCGTGGCCTACAGCCAGATCGTTATCGACGACGTGGCGCTCGGTTACTATGCCACCGCGGACCCGGATGTTGTCCCGGGCGCGCTTTGGCAGCCTGCCTGGCGGTTTCAGGGCGTGGCCGTCAGCGGAGCCGATAATGGCGACCGGGTGGTGTTTTACGTGCAGGCAGTTGACCCTGTCTTTTGGCGGCCTTAGTTACGCATCCTGGAGCATGTGGTAAACCAGGTCACTGGCAGAGACGACGGAGAATGGTCGGAGACGGCCGTTCTCCTCGCGCACAGCTACCACACGGTGAATTTGCCGGTCCATTAATAAATTAGCCACGGCAAACATGGTTGTCTCCAGGCCAACGGTGATGACCTCGGAAGTCATGAACCGCGAAACCGGCTCTGTTTGCCAGGCTGGCTCCGCAATGCAGGCGCGAACCAGATCAAAACGGGTCACAATGCCTTCCAGATATCCGGCGTCATCAACAACCACCAGACAGCCGATGTCTTCCTCGGCCATCTGCCGGGCGGCAGACAGCAGCGGTGTGGTGGGGTGGCAGTTGTAAACACCGTAGCGTTTGGATTCCAACACAGTGCGGCTTTGTTTCATGGGGCGCTCCTCCTAATTAACCTCATCACTCATGTTACGCACCCAAAATCCTAAGGGTTTACCTGACCTCTGGAAATGAGTGTTGATTTGGTAAAGCCCTTAGGGTTTCTCTAGAGTGATTGCGTAACATGAGTTCATCATCGTACCTCTTCCCAAACCCACAGCTATTATATCGGCTTTTGCCCTGTTGTAGATACCTGTCGGGAAAGCAAAACGGGTGATGGCTTTCACGTCCCATCACCCGCTTTACTAATGCGTTACAATTTTTTTAGGGAAGGAGGAAATGTCCCTAATCAATGCCATCATCCAGATCGTAGGCGTAGAAGTAGCCGCCTTCGTTGATATTCGATTGGCCGATACGGTAGAACCAATCGCTTACCCAACGCTGCTCAAAGCGGAAACTGCTGGCCTGCGACAGGGTGATTTGAGGAGCCTCATCGTGATGCAATTGTTGCAGTTCAAAGTAGTATTGGGCGCGGGCTTCTGGCGTCGTGGCTGATACACCGGCGTTCACCAGTTCGGTGAATTGGGCGACTAACTCGGCGGGCATATTTTGCCGCCCGGCATAGGTGCCCACGGTGAATGGTTGGACCCAGTTATGCGGATCATGGATGTCTTCACCCCAGCCGCTGACGGCGATGGGCAGTTGTTTGGCGCGGAATGAGCGCAGGAGGGTGGGCCAGGGCAAGCCAACGATGTCCACCTGGTAATTGGGGTTGATGGTTGCCAGACTGTTTTGCAGGATTGCGCCAATGGTTTGCCGGGTGGTGTTGCCGGTGTTGAAGGCTACTTGTACGCGGAAGCCGGTGTCGGGCAGTGCGCCATCCCAGGCCAGAGCCAGTTCTTCGGCGCATTTGTCCAGATCGAATTCGTAGTAGGGGCCATCTTCATTGTAGCCGAGCATATCGCGGATAATGGGGCCGTTGTTACGCACGCCTTTGCCAAGTTGTACTTCGGCGATGAAGGTTTCGTAGTCGAAGCAGTAGTTGAAGGCTTTGCGGACATGGATGTCGGAGAAAAAGTCTGGCGGCACGCCCTGGCCATCCAGCTTGCCGCTGCCGATGTAGGGGTTGTTGCCGTCCTGGTCTGTCGCGACGTTGAAGTTGAGGAAGACGTCTGTGCGGGAGACGCTGGGCAGCAGGTCCCATTTGCGCAGGGGGCCGTTGGGATTGTCGGGATTGGGCGTGCATTCGTTGGTTTTGTAATCGCAGAATTCGCCGACGAAGGGGTCTACCTGGGTTTCGTTTTCGGGCGGCACGTTGGCCGAGGCCACGTCACCGGCTTGTAGGGCGGCGAAGCGGGTTCCCCATTCGTTGACCAATCGGACAATGACGGTTTTGATGCGCGGAGTACCGGACGGGCCGCCTTCCCAGACGGGCATGTCGGCGGTGCGCCAGTAGTTGGGGTTGGCGACGAGAACGAATTCTTCGCCGGGTGTCCAGTGGTCTAGCATGTAGGGGCCGGTGCCGTTGATGATGGCGGTGAGTTCGCTGTTTTCGGAGCCGGGGGCGTAGTGGCTGACCCAGGTGGCGCAGTCGCCATCCCAGGCGCCGTTGGCAATGGCCCATTCGCTGTCCAGGATATTACCCCAGTAGCCGGCGAGGGTGACCAGGAATGGTCCCCAGGGTTGGGTGAGATTGAAGGTGACGGTTCCGGCTTCATCGTCGGCGACGATAGCGGATTGGACTTGTTCGCAAACGGCCGTTACCTTTGCCGGATCTGCGGCCGTCAGGGCTTCAATATCACCGGCCAACCCACATTCGGGGTCGATGCCTTCGGTGATGTCGTAACAGTTGCTATAGCCCAGAATGGGTTCCAGCAGGAGCCACTGCGGGCCATTGGGGTCCGATTGCAGCAGACCGCGCTGGAAGGTGTAGGCCACATCGTGGGGTTCCAATGTGCCGCCATCGTGGAAGGAGATGCCTTCGCGGATATTAAAAGTATAGGACAGGCCATCTTCAGAGATGAGGCCATTTTCCAGGCTGGGGACTTCTTTGGCCAGCGCCGGTACAACTGTACTGCTGTCGCCTTTGTTGAAATAGACCAACCCTTCCATTACGTTTTGTAAGACTTGCCCGCTGGCGCTGTCATAAGCCAGGTTGGGATCCAGGGTGTCTATGTCGCCAAAGGTGAGGGAAACGTAGGTTCCGGGTTCGGGGGGCGAGAAAGTTACCGGCGCTTCAGGTTCCGGCGTAGCCGTGACCACAATCTGTTCGCTGATGACGCGGGTTACTTCCACGGACTGCCCTTCCTGGGTGATCGTTTCTGTGATGACGCGGGTTACTTCCACCGGCACTTCTTTTACCACCTCCACTGTTTCTGGCTGACAGGCAGCCAGTCCTAAGATGAGGAGCGCCAGGATGGCGAAGAACAAACTTAATTTTGTTGTCAGACGTTTGTTTGAAAACACGGATTTTCTTCTCCTTGTGTAAATAAATTTCGACCTTAAGTGGTCGGTTGGCGGCCCAATTTTGGAGGGCATGCGACGTGTTTGGTAAGAAGTCGCTGCGACTCTACTTGGGACATGAACATTCTACAATAGTATCATTTAAGTGTCAATATGGTGACATTATAGTATTTTATGGTGTTATTACGGTGTCTTTTGGGGAATTTAGATTTGCAAAATAGATATAAGGTTCGGGCCGGGTGATGTGCGGCGGCGACGACGGGAATAAAAATGGGAAACGGCCGTGTGTCCGCGCCAACACGCAAATATAAAAATTCATAAAAAATCTTTCCCCCCTGGACTTGCTCATTTCTTAAGGCTGGTTATACTAATTTAGGAAAAAGCTCCCATGAGTCACATCCATTTGAATTTGTTTTACCCATTCTTGCTCCCTTGACTGATACTGACTCGGCAACCACATTGGCCTGATCGAAGTCAATCTGAGTTAGAAAGCTCGGTTGTGGCCAAACGAATCGTAATACAGATCAGAGTTCAGAGATGCAATCTCATTTGTCTGGAAAAAATCGCTCTGAACACAGCATGACCTCTAAACACTGACATTAGCAGCCTAAGTCATTCCCATGACAAACCATTCTGCTTAATACAGCAGCCGCTAAAACCGCAATCAACTGTCAATAACACATACAATTCAGTAACCCGCTTGGGATATTGAAGGACATAGCGTGCGAAAGAAAGGAGGCCCTATCGATAAGTTCGCTTATTTGTTTCCATATTTGTAAACCCCAACTAAAAACTTTTCGGAGGAGAATTTCATGAATAAAAAACATTTTCTAGTCTTGGTTAGCTTCGTGCTGATAGCATTGTTGTTGGTCGCTTGTGGCGGCGAAGCCCAGGTGGAAACCGTGACCGTCGAAGTAACGCGTATTGTGGAAGTGCCGGCCGCCGCTCCTGCGGACGCCGCCGCCCCGGCCGCTCCCGCCGCTGAAGGCATTACCCTGCAAACAGTGCGCGAACGTGGCACAGTTAAATGTGGCGGTAATCAGGCCGTCCCCGGCTTTGGTTATATCAACCCAGACACCAACGAATTTGAAGGCTTCGACATCGACTTTTGTAAAGCTGTTGCCGCCGCTGCGTTAGGCGACGCCACGGCCTTCGAAATTCGGCCGACCACCGCCAACGAACGCTTCCCCGTTCTGCAATCCGGTGAAATTGATGTCCTTATCCGCAACACTACCTGGACCCTTAGCCGTGACACGCAGTTGGGCGCCGATTTCCAACCCACGACTTTCTTTGATGGGCAGGGCATGATGGTGCGCAAGGACAGCGGTATTACCGATTTGGCTGGTCTGGCCGGCGGCACCATTTGCGTGCAGTCTGGTACGACAACAGAAAAGAACCTGGCGGACGTTTTCCGCGCTCAGGGCATAGATTTTGAACCGGTTGTGTTTGATGATGCAGACAAGACCCGCGAAGCGTATGACGCCGGCCAATGTGATGGTTTCACCACCGATAAATCTGGCCTGGTTTCACAGCAAATTTTGTTGGCCGATCCGGCAGCGCACGCCATTCTGGACGAAACCATGTCCAAAGAACCTCTGGGTCCGCTGACTCGTCATGGCGACAACAACTGGGGCGACATTGTGATGTGGACGGTTAACTGCACGTTCCAGGCTGAAGAATTGGGCATCGATTCCACTAATGTTGACAGCTTCTTGGGCGGCGATGACCCGGTTGTGCAGAATGTGTTGGGTGAAACGGGTGATTTGGGCGCTGGCATGGGCCTGAGCAATGATTGGTGCTATCAGGTTATTAAGCAAGTTGGCAATTATGCCGAGATTTATGCGCGTAACCTGGGCCCGGACACGCCGTTTAACCTGCCGCGTGGTCTGAATCAACAATGGACCGACGGTGGTTTGCTGTATTCCCCGCCATTCCGTTAAATCGACGTTGTAAGTTCATGAGTTAAGGCACAGCCCGGCACCTTGTCGGGCTGTGCTTTAAGTAAGGGAACGGCCGTTGCCCTTCCCATCGAGAGGTATCAGCCATGACAGAATTAAGCCCTACTCCCCCAAAGGGTCAGGAATCTATTCCTTTCTGGCGTGATGGTCGAGTTATCGGGGTGCTGGCGCAGATTGCCTTTGTGGTTATGGTTGTTCTGGGTACCGCCTGGCTCCTGAAGAATGTCAACGACAATATTGGCGCTTTAGGTTCGTTTCGGTGCGCTGATGGCACGGAAAGCTTCCGCTGTGGGTTCAATTTTTTAAGTATTGACGCGCAGTTTGACATTTCAGAATCCATCATTCGTTATGAGCCGAGCGATTCTTATGCCCGCGCGCTGTTGGTCGGCGCGTTGAACACCCTGAAGGTAACCGTCTTTGGCGTGATTTTGGCCACGATTTTAGGCACACTGGCGGGTATTGCGCGGCTTTCCACAAACTGGTTGGTGAGCAATTTGGCCAAGTGGTATGTGGACTTTTTTAGAAATACGCCGTTATTGCTGCAACTGTTTTTCATTTATTTTGGCGTTATTCTTTTGTTTCCTGCCATTAAGGACGCCCTTCAACCTTTTGGTCTGCCCATTTTCCTGAGCCAGCGCGGTATCAATATGCCTGGACCCGTGTTTATGCCATCCTTCTCCATTTGGATGGCTTTTCTGGTTTTGGGGATTATCCAGGCGCAGGTGACGTGGCTGTTTTTAGGGCGTCGGGAGGAGCAGACGGGCAAGAGCAGCAATCGTGGTTTATGGTCGCTCTTTTCTTTTGTTCTGGTGGCTGTACTTGGCTGGTACGTAGCCGGGGGGACGGCAAATTCGCAAGGGATTATGGTGGCCAATGCCACCCGCGTACGCGAGTTTGGCGATATTGAAACGCTGGTGTTGAGCCGGCTGCCAGTGAGTGATTTGGGGGATATAGACACGGCCGTTGCCGACGGTTCCCTGTCAACAGAAGCCTTAACCAGCGCCTCTCTTCACGTTTGCGCCGTCAAAGACGCGCCATCCGAGGTCAATTTCACCTCGCAGCTTCGCCGAGCGGGCATTCCCTTCGTCGTCAATCGCAGCGATCGCCTGAACCAGGCGACAGAGGCGTATGTCGCGGGCGATTGCGAAGTGCTGGTTGCGCCGCAGGCGGCGCTGGCTTCCGAACGAAGCACATTGGAAACCGGAGCCAATCATTCTGTGATCGCGGTAGCCGAAACACCGGTGCGCATATCTGTGCCGCGCATTGAAGGGCTGAATTTCATTGGCGGCATTAAGCTGACGCCGAGTTTTGCGGCCATTTTGATTGGGCTGGTTCTGTACACAGGCGCGTTTATCGCTGAAATTGTGCGCGCCGGCATTCAATCGGTTGCTAAAGGGCAAACGGAAGCGGCGCGAGCGTTGGGTCTTTCCGAGTCGCAGCGGCTGCGGCTGGTGGTGCTGCCTCAGGCGATGCGGGTCATCATCCCGCCGCTGACCAGTCAATATCTGAACCTGGCAAAAAATTCCTCGCTGGCCATCGCGGTTGGCTTTGCGGATTTGTGGGCCATCGCTTATACCACCCTGAACCAATCGGGGCGTTCGGTGCAGGTGTTTATGATTGTCATGGCTGCTTACCTGACCTTGAGCCTGACCATTTCCTTTTTGCTGAACTGGTATAACCGAAAGATTGCCCTGGTGGAGAGATAACGATGACGACCTGGATACACTCTTTGCAAGAACGCGTGGGAAACGGCCGTGAGTTTCATTTCGACAGCGGCCGTTTTATCCGCGAAAATATTACCAAGAGCTGGATATTTACCCTCTGGCTGATCGTCCTGACTTATCTCACGCTTGCCTACACCATCAGCCAGTTTCGCAGCCTGCCATTTACCACGGGGGTGCTGGTGGTGGTGTGGCTGGTAACGGCAAGCCTGACGGTATACAACGAAATAACCCGCAGCCACAATGCCATGACATTGTGGCTGCGAAACAATCTTTACAGCTCCATCACCAATACGCTGCTCTCCCTGCTGCTGGTGTTGGCCATTGTAGCGGCCGTGTGGGGCTTTATTGATTACGCCTTCTTGCGCGCCAGCTTTACGCGGGTGCCAGAGGAAGCGCAGGCCATCCTGGCGCAATTCGATTCGCCCGGAGCGAATTGGGGCGCTGTCTTAGACAATATGCGCAATTTGATGGTCTTCCGCTACCCGAAGGAAGATAGTTGGCGTTTGGTGTTTGTGATCATCTATACGGGCGTATTGTTAGGCGCGAGTGCCTTTGTTTTTTCGCAAGAACGATTTCGCCGTCATTGGCTGCGCCGGGTGTTGACCGGATTCTGGTTGGTGACGCCGATTCTAACGTTTGCTTTGCTTTTGGGAGTTAAACCTGTTCCCGGCCGGACGGTGGATTTTCTTATCAGGTTGCTGGCTGTTTTGGTGGGGCTGGTGGCTTTGTTTTTCTTATCGCGCGTGCTGCTGAAGCGGTTTCCCAGCCTGATCGTGTCGTTTTTGGTGACTGTGTTGTGGGCGGCGGCGGCGGTAACGGCCGTTTCCCTCCTCAGCGGCACCCTGATGGCGGGTCTTAACCCCGATATTGCCTGGGGCGGTTTGCTACTCACCCTGATCATTGCCGTCTTTGCCATCGTCGCTTCATTTCCGCTGGGCGTGCTGCTGGCGCTCGGCCGGCGCAGCCAGATTCGCGGCATCCCACCCTGGCTCACCTATTCCACAGCGGCCGTATTTACCGCCTATTACCTGTATACCACCACCCTGCCTGCCTTCGCCGCCGCCGCCAGCATCCTACAGCAATTATTCTCGCTCTGGCCCTTGTTATTCCTGGTCATCGCTTACCTGTTCCAGAAATATTTTAAGGGGAACGTGGTGGCGCTGTTCTGCACGTTTTACATCGAAGGCATTCGCGGCGTACCGTTGATCACGGTCCTGTTCATGTCCATCATTTTGTTCCCCATCTTGCTGCCCAAGGGCATGGAAATCTTAAGTACCTGGCGCGTTATGGTTGCAGCCGCTCTGTTCGCCGCCGCTTACCTGGCCGAAAATGTGCGCGGCGGCTTGCAGTCCATTCCCAAAGGCCAATACGAAGCCGCCGATGCCATCGGCCTCAATACGTTCCAAAAATACCGCCTCATCATCCTGCCGCAGGCTATTCGCACGGTAATCCCGGCCATCGTTGGGCAATTCATCGGTTTGTTCAAAGACACAACCCTGATCGCCATCGTTGGTTTGGTTGAATTGTTGGGCGTTGCCAACCTGATCTCAGCGCAAACTGATTGGTTGGGTGTACGCCGCGAACCTTATATTTTCCTGATGCTCATCTACTTTACCGGTAGTTGGGTCATGGCCACCTCCAGTCGTCGCCTGGAGAAACGCATGGGCGTTGGTGAGAGATAGGCCGCAAAAGCGGAAGAGGTAAATCATGACGACAACAAAAAGTATCCCAACAACCTTAACCAAGGCCGAAGAGGTCATTGTTTGTAAAGATGTTCAAAAGTGGTATGGCGATTTTCACGCCTTGCGCGGCATTAGCCTGACAGTGAAAAAAGGGGAAGTGATCGTCATTCTGGGACCGTCTGGTTCCGGCAAATCGACGTTTATCCGCTGCATCAATCGCTTGGAAGAACACCAGCAGGGCGAAATAAGCGTCGAAGGAACGATACTCAACTATGACGTGCGCAACATCGCGGAAATTCGCCGCGAAGTGGGCATGGTTTTTCAACAGTTCAACCTGTTTCCCCACCTGACGGTGTTGGATAACGTGACCCTGGCGCCTATCCACGTCCGCAAGTGGTCGCGGGACCATGCGGAAGACCGCGCCATGCACTGGCTGACGCGCGTAGGTATCCCGGAACAGGCCAATAAATATCCGGGTCAGTTATCCGGCGGCCAACAGCAGCGGGTGGCCATCGCCCGTACTTTGACCATGGAGCCGAAGATTTTGCTGTTCGATGAGCCAACTTCAGCGTTGGATCCGGAAATGATCAAGGAAGTGTTGGATGTGATGCGTGATTTGGCGACCGAAGGGTATACCATCCTGGCGGTGACGCATGAAATGGGGTTTGCCCGTACAGTGGCGGATCGCATTATTTTTATGGACGCAGGGCAAATTGTGGAAGAGAACACGCCGGAAAACTTCTTTACCAATCCTGATAATGAGCGCACGAAGCTGTTCTTAAACCAGATTTTGCATCATTAATTCATCTTGGCAGATTAAGATTTGGTTGTGTGGGCGCTGCGTGATATGCGAGATCGTCACGCAGCGCTCGTTCCAATGCCTTCCCTCGGACTCCCGAAGTACACGCAACCTTTTGAACCAGCACAACCGGCCGCTGCGCCGGTTGTTTTGCGTTACGCCTGGGTAAAATCTGCTTAACGCCAAGCCGCAGAGGTAACGTTTGCCGCCCTGGCATAATCGACAGGTTTTTCTTCGTGGTGGTGCGCCTGCCTCCTGAAATCCCCCGCTTTTTACCGTTCATTGCATTGTGTCATCCACCAAACGGTTGATAGCCGTCCGCCTGTTGGTGGAGCGGCGAATCAGCCAATCGTTGTCGTCATTTCCCCTCATGGATTGATTCTAGAAAGGCAGCCATCGTCTACTATAGAACCATCTCGCAAGAAGGAAGGACAGCCATGAATCCGGTAATTGCAGTACACAATTTGCGCAAAACGTATGGGTCGGTAACGGCCGTCGACACCATCTCCTTCACGGTGCAGCCGGGCGAAATCTTCGCCATCGTTGGCCCAAACGGCGCAGGTAAAACAACCGCGGTCGAATCGGTCATCGGACTGCGCAAACCAGACAGCGGTGACATCCGCGTGCTGGGTTTGGATCCGCAGACACAGAGCCGTGAATTGAAACAGCGCATTGGCATCCAATTGCAGCAAGCGGCCCTGCCCAGCCGCATCAAAGTGTGGGAAGCGCTGGCCTTGTTCGCCACGTTTTATGACCATACCCTTGCCTGGGAGCCGCTTCTGGAAACCTGGGGGCTGGCTGAAAAGCGCAATGCCCAATTTGCCAAACTCTCAGGCGGCCAGAAACAGCGATTGTTCATCGCCCTGGCGCTGCTCAACGACCCCGAGGTGGTTTTTCTCGATGAGCTGACCACCGGTCTGGACCCGCAAGCCCGCCATACCACCTGGGACGCCGTACGCGCCATCCGCGAGCAGGGCAAGACAGTCATTCTGGTGACTCATTTTATGGAAGAGGCAGAGCAACTGGCCGACCGGATGGCGATTATTGATGGCGGCAGAGTGGTGGCTCTGGATACGCCGCAGGCGTTGGTTCAGGGGCTTCAGGCGGGCAGCCGGGTGCGGTTTACCAGCAACAATGGGTTTGATGTCGGGCTGTTACGGCCGTTACCCGGCGTGACGCAGGTGGAGCAAAACGGCCGTCAAATCACCGTCTATGGCAGCGGCCCATTACTCAGCCACGTTGTCTTGGCCTTAAACAGCCAAAACCTGGCCCCCGCCGACCTCAGCGTCGAGCAGGCCAATCTGGAAGACGTATTTCTGGCCCTTACCGGCCGGCAAATTCGGGATTAGTCTGGAATACGTCTGGCGGCAGAACCAGACAACCAAGGAGCGTTCTCATGAAAACTTTATGGCATTTGATTTGGATAGAACTGAAATTGCAATTGCGCGAACCGGTTGGCGTCTTTTTTACCCTGGCGTTCCCCTTGATGCTGCTCTTCATCTTCGGCAGCATCTACGGCAACGAGCCGTCAGATTATTTGGGTGGCCACGGGTCCATCGACATCTCTGTGCCGGGCTACATCGGCATGATTATCGGCACGATTGGGATGCTCAGTCTGCCCATTGCCCTCTCCACCTACCGTGAACAGGGTATCCTGCGCCGCCTGCAAGCCACGCCGCTGCCATCCAGCATCATCCTCTGGTCGCAGGTGGCTGTCAACGTCATCATGACCCTGTTAGGCGCTTCGATGTTGGTGATCGCCGGGTTTGCCGTTTACGATCTCAGCGTGCCTCAGGCGTCGTTTGGGCTGCTGCTGGCCGTGATTTTAAGCGGGTTTAGCTTTCTGGCGGTGGGTTTTGTGCTGGCCGGGGTGCTGCCGACGGCGCGTTCGGCGCAGGCGGTGGGGATGGCTTTGTTTTATCCCATGCTGTTTCTTTCTGGCGCAGCCATGCCGCGCCAGGTGATGCCGGAAGGCGTGCAAAAATTCTCCGAATTATTGCCGTTGACCCATGTGGTAAAGTTGTTAGAAGGATTATGGCTGGATGGCGTCTGGAACCAGACCTCGTTAGCGGTGGTAGTGGGGCTGTTGATGGTTTGTCTGGTCATTTCGCGGCGCACTTTCCGCTGGGAATAGGTGCTGTTAAACGGACGTCATCGGTCATGCGGCATTTTTACGGTGCCGCATGACCGTCTTCGCAGGCAGGTGGGATGATGAAAGAGGATGTAGAGGCAGGCGCGCAAAAAGATATTTGGGAACGGACGGGCTGGTTGTGGACGGCCGTTTTCCACCTCAATCTCGTCGTGGTCATTGTTTTAGGACTCACCAGCAGCGACAACGCCGGCTACGAGAGCCGTATTCTCGCCCTGGGCATTGGTTTGGCCGCGTGGCAGGCCGGGTTGTGGTACGGCCTGATGCGCCTGGAGCTGCGCGAACGGCCGTTGATATCGGTCCTTCTGGTGGCTGTCGGCGTCATCTTCTGGTTTTTGCTCGTCCGCATCGACTCCCTGTTCTACTTCTTGTTGGGTGGACTGTTCCCCTTCATCTACATTTTTTTGCCGATTGGCTGGGCGATTCTAATGACCTTTTTTGTCAATGGCCTGGCCGCTTACGATAATTATTTGATGAACCAGACGCCGAACTGGTGGGGCACGGGACTGTTGTATTGGCTGGGGTATACGGCCGTAGCCGTGTTGATGGGCATCTGGATTTACGCCATCATCCGCCAAAGTGCGCAGCGGCGAGAATTGATTGTGCAGTTGCAGCAAACACAGGCCGAACTGGTCGCCGCCGAGCGGCGCGAAGGCATGTTGGAAGAGCGCGAACGGCTGGCGCGGGAGATTCACGATACGCTGGCCCAGGGATTTACCAGCATTGTCATGCACCTGGAGGCCGCCGAGCAGGCCATCGACACAGATCCAGAGCGGCTGCGGCGGCATCTGAATAAGGCGCGAGAGACGGCGCGCATCAGCCTGGAACAGGCGCGCGATGTGGTGCAAGATTTGCGCCCCGACTTGCTGGCGCGCCAATCACTGCCGGAAGCGGTCGCGCGGGTGGCCGCGCGATGGCAGGAAGAGGCGGGGATTACGGCCACGGCCGTCATCACCGGCGACACCCTGATACTGCACCCAGAGCTAGACATCACGCTGCTGCGCGCCGTGCAGGAAGCGCTGGCCAATGTGCGCAAACACGCCCAGGCGCAGCATGTGACCGTGACGCTTTCTTATTTAAGCGATATGGTACTGCTGGATGTGCAGGACGACGGCGTGGGCCTGGCCGGGGGAACGGCCGTGGCTCATCCACATTCCGGTGGGTTTGGGCTGGTGGCCATGCGCGAGCGGGTGACGAAACTGGGAGGCGAACTGCTCATCGAAAGTGAGCCAGGCGAAGGGACAACCGTGGCCGTGTCGATTCCGTTGAACAATCAACAGCGAATCGATGCCGATGAACACAAAATGGGTGACGAATGATAGACGAAACGAAAGGCCAGATTCAGATAGTCATTGTGGACGATCATCCGGTGGTGCGGGAAGGGCTGGCCGGCATGTTGGCAGGGCAGGCGGATTTTGTCGTGGTGGGCATGGCGGCCGATGGCGCGGAAGCGATTGCCCTGGATGCCCGTCTTGCGTCGGACGTTATTTTGATGGATTTGCGCATGCCGGGCGTGGATGGCGTGGGTGCGATTCAGGCGATCAAAAGGCAACGGCCGTCGGCCAACATCCTCGTCCTGACCACCTACGACAGCGACGCCGACATCGTGCGCGCCGTGGAAGCAGGCGCTACCGGCTACCTGCTGAAAGACACGCCGCGCGAAGAGTTGTTCCGCGCCGTGCGCGCCGCCAGCCGTGGCGAATCGGTGCTGGCTCCGGCCGTCGCCGCCCGCCTCATGACCCGCATGCGCGCCCCGGCCGAAGAAGCACTTAGCAGCCGCGAAATTGAAGTACTGCAACTGGTTTCCACCGGCAACAGCAACCGCGAAATCGGCAAGGCGCTGCACATCAGCACAGCCACCGTCAAAACCCACCTCATCCACATCTTCGACAAACTGGGCGTTAATGACCGCACCTCGGCGGTAACGGTGGCCTTGGAGCGCGGAATTATTAATTTAGAGTAGGTTGCAACGGCACAAACCCTAAGGAACGAGAATTGAATAATTTACACGTTTAGATTGGACCAATCTCAGAAGATTGGTCCGATCTTTCGCATGTTATTTAAATTTGCGCCTAAGGGTTTGCGCTTGCGCAGTTAGACCTTTTGGAAACTCAAACCCTTAGGGTCTTCCCAGAGTTTGCTATGTAGAGCGCACAGGAGTAACATTCCTTACTTTTTTCGAGGTAAAAATTGATGCCCGTACAACCACTAACGCCAGAAAAACTCCGCCACACAGTCGATCCCAATCTCTTTAATTTTGAAACAACCGCTGAATTGCCGCCTAGCACCCACATTATCGGTCAGCCGCGCGGCACGCACGCCATAGAATTTGGCATTGGCATCCAAAGCCAGGGCTACAATATCTACATTTTAGGGCCGATGGGAACCGGACGGGCCACGGCCATTGAGCGATTCTTGCAAGATCGCACGGCCACGCAATCCCCGCCGGAAGATTGGATTTACGTCCACAACTTTAGTTTGCCCCATCAACCGCGCGCCATTGAACTGCCGGGCGGACAGGGTAGTGTTTTCCAGGCGCATATGGCGGCGCTCATCGCCCGGGTCAGCGAAGATTTGCCCACGGCGTTCGAAACCGAAACCTACAAAGACGCTATCCAGGCGACCCGCAATGCGTTTGATGCGCAGCAAGACGCCCTGCTCATGGCTTTGCAAGAAAAAGCGACAGCCCAGGGCTTTGGCCTGATCAAAACGGCCAGCGGCGTCACCATTGCACCAGTGCGGCACGGCCAGCAGCTAACTCCAACCGAACTGCAAAATATGTCCCTTGCTGAACAGCAAGAGCTGGAAAACTTGCTAGAGGCATTGAGCGAAGAGTTGGAAGAAACCCTGTACCAGATTTACCAGTTGGAAACTGGTATGCGGCAGCAAATCCAGGAAATTGATCGCACCGTAGCTGAAGCGGCCGTGCAGCATCATTTTGCCGAACTACACGAGACCTACCAGGCTCATCCTGAGGTGTTGCTCTATCTGGACGAGGTTCACCAGGATGTTTTGGACCAGATCGACGATTTTGCGCCGCAGTTAGACAGCGATGAAGAGATCAATTTGCGCCGGTATGAGGTAAATCTGGTTGTCGATAACAGTAAAACGGATGGCGCGCCGGTTATTGTGGAGCAGAACCCGACGTATAACACGTTGTTTGGGCGCCTGGAATATGAAATGGAATCCGGCGTGGTGTTTACGCATTTCACCAATATCAAGGCGGGCAGTTTGCACCGGGCGAATGGCGGCTATTTGATAATGCAGGCGACGGATTTGTTGAAGAATCCGGAGGCCTGGGAAGCCTTGAAGCGCGCTTTACGCGGACAGGAAATTCAAATTGTGCCTTATGCCACTATGGACGACACCCGCGTGCTGGCCAAGTCGTTGATGCCGGAGCCAATTCCGCTGAAGGTGAAAATTATCCTGATGGGCAGCATGGATGTGTATTATCTGATGTACCAGCAGGACGAAGATTTTTCGGATTTGTTTAAGGTGCGGGCTGATTTTGATTCCACGATGCTGCGAAATTTGGACAATATGCAAGAATACGCGCATTTTGTCGCCACACGCTGCCATGAGGAAAAGCTGCGCCATTTTGACCGCACGGCCGTTGCCAAAGTCATCGAGTTTGGTTCGCGGTTGGTGAGCCAGCAGACCAAGCTGTCTACCCGGTTTGGAGCGGTTACAGACCTGATTCGGGAAGCGAGCTATTGGGCGGGGGTTAACGGCCGTACCACCGTCACCGCCGCAGATGTCCAGCAAACTCTCAACGAGCGCATTTACCGTTCCAACCGCGTCGAAGAAATTATCCAGGAAGAAATTTTAGAAGGCACGTTGTTCATCGCCACCCGCGGCGCAGTCGTCGGGCAAGTGAATGGGCTGTCGGTGATGGATATTGGCGATTACAGCTTTGGCCAGCCGGGGCGCATCACGGCGCGCACCTTCATGGGTGAGGGTGGCGTCATCCACATCGAGCGGGAAACGGAAATGTCTGGCCCCATCCACGAAAAGGGCGTGCTGACCCTGAACGGTTATCTGGGCGGTACGTATGCTCAACAGCAGCCGTTGTCGCTGACCGCCAGTCTGACCTTTGAGCAAAATTACGTGGGCATCGAGGGGGACAGCGCCTCTTCCACCGAATTGTATGCCCTGCTTTCCAGTCTCAGTGAGATCCCCATCAAGCAGGGGATTGGCGTGACCGGTTCGGTGAACCAGCGGGGCGAGGTGCAGCCGATTGGCGGCGTGAATGAGAAGATCGAGGGCTTTTTCCGGGTGTGCTGCGCGTGTGGGTTGGATGGCGAGCAAGGGGTGATTATTCCCGCCAGCAATGTGGACTCATTGATGGTGCATGAAGATGTGGTAACGGCCGTTACCCAGGGCAAATTCCACATCTGGCCGGTGCGCACCATCGACGAAGGCATCGAACTACTCACCGGTATTCCGGCCGGCGAATTGGACGCCGATGGCCTCTATCCGGAGGGTACAGTCCACTATGCCGTGCAAAACCGCCTGCTGGAACTGGCTGAAGATCTGAAAACGTTTGGCAATGGGGAAGAGTAAACGATAAACAAAAGGCGAGTGTCGCATCACTCGCCTTTGCGCATCACCTGAACTGCTTAAAAAACCGCGCAAAAACCTCAATCGCATAATCCAGCATCGCCGGCGTCAGCGACGGGTAGACGCCAATCCAAAACGTCTGATTCATCACCACATCTGTGTTTGTCAGGTCGCCCACTACGCGGTAGGGTACGTCCTGGTAGGCTGGCTGCCGGGTGATATTGCCGCTGAACAGCAGGCGCGTGGCGACCTGATTGGTTTCCAGAAAGTTGATCAGCTCATTGCGCGAAAACGGGGCGTTTGGCCGCACCGTCAACAAAAAGCCAAACCAACTGGGGTCGCTGTCTGGCGTGGGTTCCGGCAAAATCATAAATTCCTCGAAGTCTGCCAATCCCCTGCGCAAATGCTGCCAGTTGCGCTTGCGGGTCTCGATGAAGGTCGGCAGCTTTTGCAACTGCGCCAGCCCAACGGCCGCTTGCATATCGGTCAGCTTCAGGTTGTAGCCCACATGTGAATAGATGTATTTGTGATCGTAGCCGTAGGGCAATGTGCCAAGCTGCCACTCGAAGCGTGTGCCGCAGGTGTTGGCTTCGCCGGGGGCGCACCAGCAGTCGCGCCCCCAATCGCGGAAGGATTCCACCAGCTTTTTTAGCCGCGAATGGCGCGTCAGCACGCAGCCCCCTTCGCCCATGGTGATGTGGTGGGCCGGGTAAAAGCTGATGGTTGCCAGATGGCCGAATGTGCCGGTCAGACGGCCGTGATACGTGCTGCCCAGCGCGTCGCAGTTGTCTTCGATCAGCCACAGGTTGTGGCGGTCGGCAATTTCCACCACGGTGTCCAGTTCAAAAGGATTGCCAAGCGTGTGGGCCACTACAATGGCTTTGGTGCGCGGCGTAATCGCTTCTTCCAGGTGAGCCATCGACAAATTGTAAGAGGGCAGGTCGATGTCCAGAAAGACGGGCGTGAGTCGGTTTTGCACGATGGGATTGACTGTTGTGGGGAATCCGGCGGCGACGGTGATCACTTCGTCGCCGGGTTTGATTTGCCGTTCTTCTAGCGTGGGCGAGGTGAGGGCAGAGAGGGCCAGCAAGTTGGCCGAGGAACCGGAATTGCACAGCATGGCGTGGCGCACGCCGACGTAGCGGGCGAATTCGCGCTCGAATTGCAGGGCGAAACGCCCGGTGGTTAGCCAGAAATCCAGCGAGGCGTCGACCAGGTGGACCATTTCATCGCCATCGAAGGAACGGCCGGAAACGGGCACGGCCGTTTCCCCGGGAATAAACGTTTTTTCGGCGAATTCGGCTTCGTAATATTCCTGTACCAGTTCTAAAATGCGCTGCCTGATTTCCTTGCTTTTGCTCATGCTTTGCTCCGCAACCAGAATGCCTTGCGCGGGGCAAGGGTTCCAGATGATGCCGTGAATTACGTCAGGATTGGTAACTAATTACCACGGAGACACGGGGGACACAGAGATTAATTCTGTAAAACCTCCGTGTTCTCCGTGCCTCGGTGGTGAAACCCTTGAGAGGCTTCGTAATTACCAGGATTGTGGCCGTTTCTACGGGAAACGCCCATGACGTTTTGCCGCCTAATTGTAGCCGATAGTTGGGTTTCGCCACGCACGGGCGGCTGCCGCTTAGGGGGTGCTGAGGAAAACGGCCGTTTTCAGAAGGCCAATGATGCTTTTGGCGTCACGCAGACGGCCGTCTTGAGCCATCTGCACCAGTTCAACCAGCGGCATCGGGTGCAGCTCAATTTCCTCATCCAGATCGCCAGATAGGGGGTCGGCGTGCAGCTCAGTGGCCAAATACAGGCGCATCAACTCATCGGAAACACCCGGCGACGGCCAAATTTCGCCTAAAAAGTGAAAAGATTCTGCCCGGAAGCCTGTTTCTTCACGCAGCTCGCGCTGGGCGCACACCAGCCAATCCTCATCCCAGCCGCGTGTGCCCGCCGGTAATTCCAAAATGGTTTCACCTAGCGCCAGCCGGTATTGGCGCAGCATCAACACTTCCGGGCCGCCAACGCTTTCGCGCACCGGCGCCACGACCACCGCCCCCGGATGCTCGATAACGCCTTTTTTAATCCGCTCACCGGTCACGGCTTCCAATTCATCCACCCGAAATCGCCACGAATTTCCTTGCCAGAGAATGTCTGATTGTATCGTTTTCATGTGCTTCTCCTGATGTCCTCTCGGATGTTTGCCATGAGTTTTTCCTCTGGCGCTGGACCTCCGGGAGTCTGCCGGATGCCGCCAACAAAATACGTGATGCACGGTGAACACCATGCATCACGTATTGTCAGCTAAATATAGGGCGCGCGATTGAGCTGCGCCGGAATTTCTATCGTTTATCGCGCCGGGATACGAATGACCTGCCCCACAAAAATGAGCGTGGGATCGGCGATGCCATTGTAGGCTGCCAGTTCATTGGTTGTCATGCCGTAACGGAGGGCAATGCGGAATAAATTTTCACCGGGCTGGACAATGTGGACCTGTTCGCCGGTGGTGGGCGGTGTTGTGCCGGTGGGCGGTGTGGAGCCGGCAACCGGAATGACGAGTACTTGCCCGACATCGAGTTGATTAACGTTGGCCAGGTTGTTGGCGGCGGCAATTTCCGCAGCCGGGACATTGTATCTTTGGGAAATGCTGAAAAGGGTTTCCCCGGCTTGCACGGTGTGGCTTTGTGGTCCTGTGGGGTCGACGACAGGCGTGGCCTGGGGAATGGTTTCACCGCCTTCGGGCACGGCCGTTGCGTCAACAGGTATTTCGCCTGGCCCAGGGTAGGGCGCTATGGTAGGTTCTGGGGGCACGGGCGTGGGCACGATGATTTCCGGGGCGGTTGTGGGCACAACTACTGGGGCGGTTGTCGTGGGCACTTCTGGCTGCGGCACAGGGCGCTCGCAGGCGGATAAAACGAAGAGTAAAGCTGCTGTTGCCAGCACCAACCAGAGGGGGTTGATAGTCTTTCGTTTCACGGGGATCCTCCTAACTTGCTTGTATATGGGTGGGTTGGGTCGATTTTCTTTTTATGTGAAGCTTTTTGGTAAACATAAAGTAGTCTACCATATGGCCAGGAGAGCGTCAAGCACTGGAGCATTTTTTACAAGAACGGCCGTTTCGTTATAATCACCCTCTATGTTTTCCGATACGACATCGACAGTGGGCATTAACGCCCATTTGCTTTCCGGTGAGGCTGGCTATCGCCGGGCGGGAATCCATCATTATATTGCTGAGGTGCTGCGCCACCTGCCGGTTGGCGGCGACAACCCCCAGCCGATTGTTTTTACCCGCTGCGCCGACGACCTGGCCAATCAGCCGGGCCTAGCTTTTGTGGGCAGCCGCTGGCCGACTGAACGGCGCAGTGTGCGTATTATCTGGGAGCAGCTTGTCTGGCCCTGGCAGGCGTGGCGGCGTAGATTGGACCTGCTGCACAGCATGGCTTTTGTCACGCCTGTTTGGGCGCCATGCCCCACGGTGGTCACCATTTACGATTTGAGTTTTTTGCATTTTCCAGATCGTTTTCCGCGTTTGCAGCGCTGGTACCTCACAAGCCAAACCGGCCGTTCCTGTCGCCAAGCGCGGCGCGTCATCACCATTTCCGAATCCAGCCGCCAGGATGTGCATCGTTTTTTTGGCGTGCCGCTGGCGCAGATTGCCGTAATTTATCCTGGGGTGGATGGCATGTATCGGCCTTTGCCGGCGGGGGAAGTGGCTGCTTTCCGCCAGCGGGAGCAGCTTCCGGCGCGATTTGTGCTGCATGTGGGCACATTGCAGCCGCGCAAAAATATCCCGCTGCTGCTGGAAGCTTTTGCGCGGCTGCCTGATTTGGATGTTCACCTGGTTTTAGCCGGGGGGAAGGGCTGGTTGTTTGACGAGATTTTTCAGCGGGTGCAGGATTTGGGGCTGGAAAATCGTGTGCGCTTCACCGGTTACGTGCGGGATGAGGATTTGCCGCTGTGGTATAACGCGGCCGAATTATTTGTGTTTCCTTCGGTCTATGAGGGGTTTGGGATGCCGGTGGTAGAGGCGATGGCTTGCGGTACGCCGGTGGTGGCTTCGAACGCCTCCTCCATCCCTGAGGCGGCGGGTGAGGCGGGGTTGTTGTTTGACCCGCAAAATGCGGCTGAACTGGCGGATCGTATGACAACCGTACTTCACGATCCGCAGTTGTCGGCTAGAATGCGACAGCAGGGTCAGGAACACGCTGCAAAATTTTCGTGGGAGCAAGCAGGCCGGGAAACGGCCGTGCTGTACCGCCAGGCACTACCATCAACATGAGAAACCGCCGCATTCGCTTTGTCACAATCCTTACCGACTTAATCCTGATCAACCTGGGTTTTTTAGTGGCGTATATTGCCCGTTATAACTGGCAGTGGTTTTTGCCGGTTCCGCAGCAATTTTTTGAGCCATACGGCCGTTACCTGGGCCAACAAATTGTTTTAAACGTGCTGCTTGTGCTTACATTTTCCCAGTCGCGGGTATGGGTCAGGCGGCGGGGCGAGTTTTGGGTTGATGAGATTTCACGGGTAGCCTATGCCACGGCTACGGCCGTCGTCCTCATGATGGCCGTCACCTTCTTCTTACAGCCAAATGGGCCATTTTCCCGGCTTATGCTGTTCTGGACCTTTTTGTTTGTGGTGCTGTTTGTGAGCATGGCGCGGTTAGCGCGGCGTTGGCTGCTGGCTTATATGTATCGACACGGCCGTTGGGTAGACCGCGTACTGGTCATTGGCTCCGGCGAAACCGGCCGCAGCCTCATCCGCACCTTGTTAGCTCGACCAGACCTGGGTTATCAGGCCATCGGCTATTTGGTCGATGGCAGCCGCGAAAACAACATCGGCCTGGGACTCATCCCCCACCTGGGATCTTACCAGGAACTAGAGGCCGTCCTGAAAGAACTCCCCATCTTACACACCGTTTTCATCGCCCTGCCCGGCGAGATGCACCAGACCACAGTCCGCCTGCTGGCAATATGCGAGAAATACGGCGTGCGCGCCCAGGCCGTGCCCGATTTGCTACAAATCAGCCTACACCGCGTGGAATTCACCAATATGGGCGGCATCCCCATCTTGGGTGTCCGCGAAATGAGCATCAACCGCTTCGAGCGGCTGCTAAAACGCGTGATGGATCTGGTGATCCTGGCCGTTTTAGCCATTCCTTCTTTGCTGGTAGGCGTGGTTGTGGCGGCGGCGATTAAACTAGATTCGCCAGGACCAGTTATCTATTCCGGCGTGCGCGTCGGGCGCAGCGATAAATTATTTAAGATGTACAAATTTCGTTCGATGGTGATTGATGCCGAACAGCAAAAGGAAGCCTTGCAAGCGTTGAATGAGGCCGACGGCCCGTTGTTCAAAATCAAAGACGATCCGCGCCTGACGCGGGTCGGCCGGTTTATCCGGCGCACCAGCCTGGATGAACTACCCCAATTATTTAATGTCTTGCAAGGCACGATGAGTCTGGTTGGACCACGGCCGCCCTTGCCAGAAGAAGTGGAGCAATATAAACCCTGGCACCGGCAGCGGCTGGCGGTCATTGGCGGCCTGACTGGTTTGTGGCAGGTCAGCGGGCGCGCGGACCTGACCTTTGATGAATTGTGCTTGCTGGATATTTATTACATCGAGAACTGGTCGCTTTCCCTGGATATCCGTATTTTGCTGCAAACTGTTCCCCACATGTTGTTTGGGCGGGGGGCATATTAATCAATGGTATTGCGCGGTCCCTCTGGGGAAAACCCTGAGGGTTTTGCTGAATCAGGGTCGTTTTCCAGAGATCAATTAACCCCTTGGGGTTGCGGTACGTAACATCTGTTAATTACTCTTCATCATCCGGCGCACTCGGCTGATCCATGCGCAGGATTTCGCCGTGGATGTTGATGATGATGCGAAAGCCGAGCATGCCCAACATATTTCGTGCCTGTTCGGGGATACCTTGATCGATGATCTGGTTCATGTCGATGTTGCGGAGAGAGGCGTCGATGGCTGCTTTGGTAAACAGATCGTCCTTGCCCATCATATTGAGCATTTGTTCCACAGCCATGTCTTTGTTGTTTTCTAGCTGCTGTAAAAAAACGCCTAAAACCTGGCGATCAACTTCTTCCGAGTCGATGTGCCGCAGGAAACCGTCGTCGTCGATGACGTAATGGGCCTCCCCACCAATGAATCTGACTTCTGCGAGTTGTTCTGCTTCGTCGTATACAAGGCCGGAGAATAGTGCTTGTCTTGCCATTGGGGTCACTTGTCCTTTGTTGTTTGGGCAAGATGGTGCGTATCTTGTCCTTAAGCGGTTGGTTGCCTCAAATCATACAAAGTTCCGCGCGGTTGACAAAGGCGTCATTCATGTAATGTTAAGCAATGTCTTGAGCGATGGTGCGCATGTAAAATCCAAAGGGTCCGTTCGTGGTTGATTTTAGAGTTTTCAGATTGGGTCAACCGTCAAGCTTGGTCTAATCTTATCAAGTTAAAAGCATAGCAGTCCGTAGTTTTTTCTGTAGATGTTGACCAACCGGTGACGGTTGTGGGTGTTTATGAGGGCAAATTAGGTAATCCGTGCAGGGCAATAGGCGTATGGTATAATCGTCGTTTGGTTGATTTTCGGGAAGAGACGACCAGATTCTGACTAAAAGGTAACGATCTTTGTTTAGACCATTAGATTGGCTGTTAGGCCTTTTTTCATTAGATATAGGCATCGACTTGGGCACGGCCAATACCCTGGTTTACATTCGTGACAAGGGGATTGTGATTAACGAGCCTTCGTGGGTGGCCATCAACAAAAGGACAAGACGGCCGTTAGCCATTGGCGCCGAAGCACGGGAAATGGTTGGCCGGACACCGGGCGATATTGTAGCCATACGGCCGTTACGCGATGGCGTGATCTCCGAATTCGAGATTACCGAAGCCATGCTCAAATACTTCATCGACAAAGCCCACGAGCAGATGATTGTGCCCTTTCCGCGGCCGCGGGTGGTTGTGGGTATTCCCAGCGGCGTTACCGAAGTGGAAAAGCGGGCTGTTTATGACGCCACCATCTCCGCTGGCGCGCGGGAAGCTTTCCTGATCGAAGAACCCATGGCGGCGGCCATCGGCGCCGGGCTGCCCATCATCGAATCGCGGGGCAGCATGATTGTAGACATCGGCGGCGGCACCACCGAAGTGGCGATTTTTGCCATGGGTGGCATTGTCGTCAGCCGCTCCATCCGTGTAGCCGGCGATGAAATGGATGAAGACATCATCCAATATGTACGCAGCAAATACAACCTGCTCATTGGCGAGCGTATGGCCGAGCGGGTAAAAATTGGCATTGGCTCCGCCTTCTCGCTGCCCGAAGAGCGCACGATGACCGTGCGCGGGCGTAACCTCATCAACGGCCTGCCGCAGTCCGTGGAGATCAGCAGCATCGAACTGCGCGAGGCGATGGGGCCATCTATCAATATCATTGTGGATACTGTGCGCGATGCCCTGGACGATACGCCGCCGGAATTGGTAGCTGACTTGATGGAAGTGGGGGTGTGCCTGGCCGGCGGCGGGGCGCAAATCCGCGGCCTGGCTGAACGCCTGGAAGATATGGTCAAGATGCGTGTATGGGTGGCGGAAGATTCCATGACTTGCGTGGCGCGAGGCGCCGGCCGGGTATTGGAAGACCTGAATAATTATTCTCGCGTCCTGGTTGGCACCAATCGAGGCAGCACCCACCATTAAGAACGATGAATAGGAACGAGGAACGGGGAATTGAATGCCCAAGGTTCGTCGTTGATTGTTCATCGTTCACTGCTCATCGTTTAGCATGAACCTTAATGATGCACCAAAGCGGATCCGTTGGATTACGGTGATTTTCCTTGTAGGGGCAGCGGTTTTGCTGTCTATATTGGATGCCACCGGTAATTTAGACACGGCTTTTGGCATATTGCGTGATCCGTTTACGGCCGTTCTTAACCTCACATCCGGCGGCGCAGACACAGTCGTCGGGGCGTTGTCTGGCCCGCGTGACCTGCAAACGGCGCGCGAAGAGATCGCTCTCCTTCAGGCCCAACTCGATAATCTGGAACGTGAAAATCAACAACTCCGCGAAATTCAGGGCGAATACCAACTCCTGTTAGACCTGTTCAATCGCGCCCGCCAAACCCCCGAATATACCCGACAAACAGCATCTGTTATTGGCCGAGACACAAGCCCGGCCATTCGTAGCATCATCATCGACAAAGGCTCCGACGATGGCGTGCGCGTGGGCATGCCCGTGGAAAGCGCGCGTGGTCTGGTGGGGCGCATTTTCCGCACGACTGGGCGCAGCGCCCAGGTGGCGCTAATTACCGATAACGCCAGCGCCGTCCCTGCCCGTCTGGTCAATTCGCGGGCTACCGGGCTGCTGCGCGGTGGTGAATTGGGCGGTTCGCTGTTGATGGATTGGATCGATCTCAAATATCAGGTGGAAGTGGGCGAAGTGGCCCTGACCTCCGGCTTAGGCGGTGAATTTCCCCCTGGTATTGTGATCGGCCGGGTGATTGAAGTGGATCGCAGCGAGGCGGAACTGTCGCAGCGGGCGCTGGTGCAGCCGGCGGCTGATTTCGACGCGTTGGAAATGGTTTTTGTGATTACGAACTTTCAGCCGTTGAATGTGGATGTGTTTACCAATCCACCGGGGAATTGACGATGCGCTCGACGGTGTATGTGGCGATTCCCTTGATGCTGCTGCTGGCGGTGCTGCAAACGGCCGTGCTGCCACGTTTTCCCGTTCTTGGCCTGACGCCGCTGCTGCCTTTGCTGGTGGTCATATCCTGGACCTTGTTACACGGCCTGGAGCAAGGGCTGGTCTGGGGGTTTACCGCCGGTTTGGCCATGGACTTGTTTTCAATCGGGCCGTTAGGCGCGACGGCGCTGGCGTATATGACGGCCGTTTTGGCTGTGGCCGGCCTGATGCGGGCGCTGCCGGAAAACCGCTTTTTTATTCCGGTGGTCGTGGCGGCGTTAGGCAGCGCTGTGTATTTAATCGTTTACCTGCTTTTTGTGCGACTTCTAGGATTTTTGCCGTCGGCGGAAACGGCCGTAACCCTGGCGCCCATCATTTTATTAAACGCCGGGTTTATGCTGCCCATTTATTGGCTAATCTACACCATAGATCGTTGGGCATTCCCCCGCCGAGTCGAATTTTAACGAGGTAACTCACTATGTCTCGCATGGGTTGGGAACGTGTAGAAGAACTAGAAGAACAAGAAAAAGAAGATGTAGGGCTGCGCGGCCGTCTTTATTTCCTGCGCGCCCTCGTTGTCATTATTCTTAGTTTGCTGCTTTACCGCGTCTACTGGCTGCAAAAATATCGTGGCCCAGACCTGCAAACGCTGGCGCAAGACAATCAGCTCGCCATACTCCAAACCGACGCCCCCCGCGGCGTAATTTTTGACCGACACGGCGATTTAGTAGCCATCAATCAACCCAGCTATAACGTCACCATCACCCCCGCCTTTTTGCCCGACGATCCGGCCGAAAGAGAAGCCGTCTTTGCGCGGCTTTCCTTGCTCACCGGCGTCCCGGTGACCAACACATTACAACAACAAACCCTCATCGAATCGGCCAATCCTGAGCTGGTGAATACCTACACCCGCCTCGCCAGCATCTACGGCGCCAACGTGCAAGAGACGCTAGACCAGGCGGGTATTGTGGAGCAGCTGCCCAACAGCATTGAAGCGATCTGGCGCGAAAACAGCTTTGCCCAATATTTGCCCGCCACAATCGCCGCCAATGTCCCGGTAACGCTGGCCTATACCATCGAGCAGGAGAGCATATTCCTGCCTGGCGTGCGCGTTCTGCAAAACCCACTGCGTTATTACCCCTCCAGCGAACTCACCTCGCACATTATCGGCTTTATGGGACCCATCCCCAATCAGGGTTGGATCGATCAGTTTGGTTATGAGCGGGACGACCGTGTGGGGTGGTCGGGGTTAGAATCTTCGATGGAGATTGAGTTGGCCGGCAAAAAAGGCCAGCGCCAGATCGAACAGGATTGGACCGGGCGAGAAGTTCGGCAGTTAGGCGTGGCGGAAGAGCCGCAGGCCGGGCTAAACCTTCACCTTACCCTTGATCTGGAATTGCAACGTCAGGCAGCCGAAATTTTAAAACAATACATGGAAGCTGACGCTGACACGGTGCGTATTGATACAATCACCGGGCAGCGTTCTTTTGCTGAAATTGAGCAAGGGGTGGTTGTAGCCCTCAATCCGCAAACAGGCGAAGTGTTGGCGATGGTCAATTTTCCCAGCTTTGATAACAACCGGTTCGCGACAGAAGTTCCGGTGGATTATTATCTGGGGTTGGCGCGCAATGATTACACGCCTCTGGTGAATCATGCGATTAGCGGCACGTATCCGCCTGGTTCTACGTTCAAAATTGTGCCGGCGGCAGGCGCGCTGCAAGAGGGCGTCGTGTCTCCTTCGCGCTTGTTAGAAGACCCAGGCCAGATCGAAATTCCAAACCGGTTTGCGCCGAATGATCCTGGCCGTTCGCAAATTTTTGTGTGTTGGAACAGAGAAGGGCATGGCTTGATGAATATGATCTTGGGCATTGCCAACTCTTGCGATGTGTATTTTTATAAAATTAGCGGAGGTTTTGACCAGGATGGCGAGTATGTGGAGGGGTTGACGGTGGATCGTATTGCTAAATACGGCCGTCAGTTTGGCTTTGGTCGCGTGCAAGGGATCGAACTGCCGTTGGAAGCGGCCGGGAACTTGCCGCCCTCACGAAACTGGAAAGCGCAAACCTATGGCGAGCCGTGGTCCACCGGCGACGATTACAACCTGGGCATTGGCCAGGGATTTATGACAGCCACGCCCCTGCAAGTGGCGCAAATGGCCGCCGTCATTGCCAACGGCGGGTTCCTCTACCGGCCCACCATCATCCACCATATGACCGATGAAAATGGGAACGTGGTCATTGTAGACGATAACAGCCAGATTATCGCCCGCGCGCATCCGGGTGAAAATGGGGAAACAATTCTGTTGGACGCCGACGGCAATCCGCTAGACGATCCCTCGATCAACATTCGTTTTGATGCCGACGGCAATTACATTTTTCAGCCGGAAGTGGTTGATTCGTTGGCTGTGGATCGGGAATATATTCAAGTTGTGGCTGAAGGGATGCGCCGGGTAAATTCGGTGGATGCGGAAGGACGGCCGATTGGGACGGCCACGACATATGTAAAATGGTTGGATGATTTTGGTATCCCCACGGCCGGCAAGACAGGAACCTCTGAGTATTGCGACAATATCGCCATTAAGCGAGGATGGTGTCGATTTGAGGAGCGAGCCATTCAGCCGACTCATGCTTTTTATGTGGGGTACGCGCCTTACGAAAACCCGGAGATCGCTGTGATGGCCTTTATTTTTAACGGCGGCGAAGGATCGCAGTGGGCTGCGCCGGTGGTATGCCATGTGATGGCGGCTTATTTTGGCGTGGGGCAATATGCGGATGGATTAACGCAGACGCAGTGGCAGGAAGCGATGCGCGATGAGAATCGGGCTTGTAATACGTTTATTCAGGATGCGGCCCGCTATTTTGTGCCGATTGTGGAGCCGACGTCCTTTGCGCCAGAGCCCGAAGACACGGGCGACGAAACAATTTTACCGCAGCCGGTGAATACGCCGGAAGCCGTGGTTCCAGAGGTTTTAGCGCCGGAGGCTCCTGCGCCTTAACCCAAAACTTGCAGGCGATTTTCGCTTATATTTGCCCAGGTTTCTCCGGAAAGCCCTTCAGGGTTTGAGTTCCAGACGTTGTAAATTCTTAAGAATAAACCCTTAAGGTCTGTGTGGTTACCTCCGTTTTTAAGGTCAGTTTAGCAAATAGCACCGTGCTTACCGTTGGATTTCTAAATGTGTTATCATTGAAATATGACAACCATTATTCTCGTCCGTCACGGTGAAAACGATTGGGTAAAAAAGAAAAGATTGGCAGGTTGGATTCCGGGTGTTCATTTGAATGAGAACGGCCGTCTCCAGGCCCAGAATGCCGCCCAACGCCTGTCGCTTTTGCCCATTCAGGCGGTGTACAGCAGTCCTGTAACCCGATGTGTGGAAACGGCCGTGCCCATCGCTCAACCCCATCAACTCGAAATCATCGAACTCCCCGAAGTTGGCGAAGTCCGTTATGGCAAATGGGAAGGCAAAAAAATAAAAAAACTTGCCAAACTCCCCGCCTGGCATGCCGTCCAACATTACCCCAGCCGCTTTCGCTTCCCCGAAGGCGAAGCCCTGCGCGAAGTTCAATTTCGAGCCATCCAGGCGCTAGAAAACCTGTGTCGCCAACATGAAAAAGACACCATTGTGGTTGTTTCCCACGCCGACGTCATTAAACTGGTATTGGCCCATTACCTGGGGACGCACATCGATTTATTTCAGCGCATCGATATTTCGCCAGCATCAGCCAGCATCCTTGCGCTCATGCCCAATGGGTTTGTGCGCGTCATGCGCCTGAACGATACCGGGCCTCTGCAAGCGCCAGAACCAGCCAAGCCGCCGCATCAACCGCCCGCCGAGCAAAACGACGCCACCAATCATGCACCAGATGGAGTAAAAGAGGCTTAATCATGGCTCATCATATTGAATTAAACCCGGTCCATCACCTTACCGTCGGGACAATGGGTGAACCGGGACAGCGCACCTTCTACCTGCAAGGTGGCCAGGGAACGCAAATCGTCACCCTGGTCATTGAAAAAGAGCAGGCATCCATGTTAGCCAGCAGCTTTGAATCGCTGCTAACCGAACTAAGCCAAAAACACCCGCTGGAAACTCGAGATCCTCAAGATTCAGTCTGGACCGATTTGCGCTTGCGCCAGCCGCTGGAATCTCTGTTTCGTGTGGGACACATGGGGTTGGGTTACAACGAAGATAGCGACCAAATTGTTTTGGTGGCTTACGAATTGGTCGAAGAGGAGGAAGAGCCAAATGTTGTCAGTTTTTGGGCTTCAAGGACGCAGATTCAGGCGCTCATTCGGCACACGCAGGGCGTGGTAAAAGCTGGACGGCCGATTTGTGGCAACTGTGGCCGACCTATAGACGCCGATGGTCATTTCTGCCCGAACCGGAACGGGCATATTCACTAATATGGCCGACAGCATGTCACCAGCGGACGTTTTGCAACTCTTAGAAGCTGGTACATTGGAAGTGGAAGGACTTCTGCCCTGGAGTTCCAATTACACTTTTTTGGTGCAAATTTGTGGCCAACTGGCTGATGGGCAAACACAAACGATCGAAGCGGTTTATAAACCACGCAAGGGGGAACGGCCGTTATGGGATTTTGCCCGAGGCACACTTTGCTCGCGCGAACGGGCAGCCTATCTAACCAGCAGCGCTCTGGGCTGGGACCTGGTGCCCCCTACAATCTTGCGTGAAGGGCCGCACGGCATTGGCTCCGTTCAGCTGTTTATCCCGCATGATCCGGAAAGCCATTACCTCACGTTTGAGGGCGACGCCGTCTACTGGCCACAACTGCAAAAAATCGTCCTCTTGGACATGATCATCAACAATGCCGACCGCAAAAGCGGCCACGTTTTACTGCAAGAAGGCGGCAACCCAGACGGCAGCAACCGATTGTGGACTATTGATCACGGCATTGCTTTTCATACCGACCCCAAACTCCGAACCGTGATTTGGGAATTTGCCGGACAGCCCATTCCAGATGAACTCCGTGAAGCGGTTCGGGCGTTTCATGATCAACTCAGCGCCAGCCAGAATGGCCTGAGTGCGCAGTTGGCGCAGTTGTTAACGAACCGCGAAATTGCTGCGTTGCGCGAGCGTACGCAGGCATTGATCGCCGCAGGCGTATTTAATTATCCCGGCCCAGGACGCCATTATCCCTGGCCGCCCGTTTAAGGACGGCCGTTCACACACAAAATACCCATGACTTTTAAGTTGCTCATCATCGACGATCATCCAGAAACACGAAGCATTATTGGGCGCGTGTTGGAACAGCAAGGCTACCAGGTTGTGGCCGCAGTTAACGGCCTGGAGGGCCTGAAATTGGCCGAGCAAGAGAAGCCTGACCTTGTCTTGTTGGATTTTATGATGCCGGTGATGGATGGGCTGGAAACCTGCCAGCGGCTGCGCCAGCGGCCGGAAATGGCTAAGGTTCCCATCATCATGTTTACGGCCGTAGACGATCCGCAGCAAAAACTTTCTGTCTTCAATGCCGGCGCCGACGATTATTTAAACAAACCAACCGAACCTGCTGAACTGGTAGACCGCGTAAAAACCATGCTGGAAACCGCTTACGGCCCCTTGCCAGAAACGTCTCCGCGCGAAGAAACCCAACTTCATGAAGTTTCGGATGCCCCCACGTTTCTGGATGCCTCGCCGACCAAATCGGTGGAAACGCAAACCATCGCCGTGATGGGCGCGCGCGGCGGCGTTGGCGTTACCACCGTGGCCATCAATCTGGCCGCCGTGTACGCCGGCATGGGCTACCCGACCACTCTGGTGGATCTGGACATGGTTCAGGGGCACATTGGCCTCTATCTCAATCAAAAGAATGCCGGCGCGCTCAACACCCTGGCCACCATGCCCGCCGCCGAAATTGCTGACCAGGTGACAGATTATTTGCTGTCTTACAGCGAGCATTTACGGCTGCTGTTAAGCCAGATTAACCAGGCTCACCGCTTCCCGCGCTTGTCTGAGCAGCAAACGGCCGTTTTGTTCACCGCTCTGGCGCAGATCAGTAAAAAGATTGTTGTTGATTTAGGCACGGATATGAATGAAATGACTCGACCAGTTCTGGAACAGGCAGATCGCATCATCGTCTGTCTGCGCCCAGAACGCGTGGCCTTGTCTGCTGCCCGACAGTTGATCAATCACCTGAAGAGTGTTGTGTTTCCGCATGTCGAGATCGATGCGGTGATGGTTGATTTTGGTCAGGACGGAATGCAGCTGCCGCGCACGGCCGTTGAAGGATTCCTGGGGCATCCTCTATCGGCTGTCATCATCATCCCGCCCGCCGAAATGACTCGCGCCGTAAACAAGGCCCAACCCCTCGTCTACCTCAGCGCACAAACTCAGTCTGGCGCCTACTTGCGCCAACTGGCCCAGCAGCTTGTCAATCCATAAATCCCAGCCGCCCCCAGACGCCACGCCTGTGGAGCCGCAGACAGAGAGAAAGTGACGTGGACAATCTAGAATCCCAAATCAATCAGGCGCTAGACATTCTTCAAAAGGCCAGACACGTGGTTGCCCTGACCGGAGCCGGCATCAGCACCCACTCCGGCATCCCCGATTTTCGCAGCCCGGAATCGGGCCTGTGGGATCGGTACGACCCGATGGAAGTGGCCACCATCACAGCCTTCAAACAAACCCCCCAGCGTTTTTATGAATGGATTAATCCCCTGCTGAAAACCATCATGACCGCCCAGCCCAATTCCGCCCACCTGGCGCTGGCCCAATTAGAAGCCCACGGCCCACTCCAAGCTGTGATTACGCAAAATATAGACGCCCTCCACACCAGAGCCGGCTCCAAAACCATCTACGAAGTACACGGCCATTTGCGTGAAGCCACTTGTATGCACTGCCTGCAAACGTACCAGACAGAAGTGGTGATGGCCGATTATCTGGTTAATGGGCAGGTCCCCCGGTGTCCGGCTTGCGGCGGTATTTTAAAACCCAACATCATCTTGTTTGGCGAAATTTTGCCGGTGACCATTATGAATCGGGCCAAGCGTCATGCCCGCGACTGCGATGTGATGATTGTGGCCGGGTCATCTTTGGAAGTGGCTCCGGCGGGTGATTTGCCCATGCTGGCAAAGTATGCCGGGGCCAAACTGATTATTGTGAATTTCAGCGAGACGCACCTGGATTATTTAGCCGATGTGCTGATTCATGCAGATGTGGTAGATATTTTGCCGCGTTTGGCGGCCAGTTATGCGCCGCATGGCTTGTAGAGGAAGAATCTGAGGTAGTACCATGACAAGTAGTGAGGAGAGCCAGCAACGGCCGTTACCCACCCCCATTCGCGCCGATAGTTTGCAGCGCTTGTTGGAAATCAGCGCCCGGCTGAGTTCTACCCTGCACCTGGATACCCTGCTGGCTCTGGTAATGGATGTATCCACCGAGTTGACCCATACCGAGGCCGCTTCGATCTTGCTGCTAGATCAAAAAACGGGCCAGCTTCACTTCGCCGCCTCCACGGGCAGCCTGATGCCTGAAAATATCATAGTGCCGCTGGATGGCAGCATTGCCGGATGGGTGGTGCGCAACGGCCGTTCCCTTGTGCTAGACGACGTGCAAACCGATGAGCGTTTTTTTGCCAACGTCGATGAAGACCTGAAGTTTTTTACCCGCTCCATGCTCGCGGTTCCCCTGATAACGCCCAAAGGCATTATTGGCTGCCTGGAAGTGGTCAACAAGATCGACAGCAGTGCCTACAGTGCACAAGACATGGCGATTTTGGAAGCGCTGGCCTCACAGTCGGCGGTGGCCATCATGAACGCCCGCCTGTTTTTGCAATCCGACCTGCTGGCGGAGATTATGCACGAATTAAAAACGCCTCTCATGGCGATTACCACCGCCAGCGAACTGCTGGCGCGCCCCGATTTCCCGCCGGAAAAACAGGGCGAAGTGGTGCGCATGATCCAGCGTGAATCGGGGCGGCTTTCGCGGATGACCAAGGAATTTGTGGATTTCGCTCGTTTGGAATCGGGGCGGATGCATCTGGAACGGCGGCCTGTGGCGGTGGAAGAAGTGGTGCAAGATGTGGTGCGTCTCTCGCAGGCCCAGGCCGATGTGCGCGGGATTGGGTTAACGGCCGTCTGCCACCCCAATTTGCCCGCGCCCACCGATTCTCCCTGCCTGCTCGGCGATCAGGATCGTCTGAAGCAGGTGTTGTTGAATCTGGTCAGCAATGGCATCAAATACAATCGGGAAAACGGCCGTCTGGCTGTTTCCGCCGGCTGCCAGGACGACACTGTTGTGCTGGCAGTAACCGACACAGGCCACGGCATCGCGCCTAAAGATCTGCCGCATCTGTTCGAGCGTTTCTACCGTATCCCCGGCAGCGAAGGTCAGGCGGAGGGCAGCGGGTTAGGGTTAGCCATTGCCGAAAAAATCATTCGTGAGCATAACGGCCGTATCGCCGTGACCAGCGAAGTAGGAACCGGCACTACGTTCACCATCGAGCTGCCGCTGGCGTCAGCGGTTTAATTTCCCCGCCTACAGCCACTTGTTGGGACTGATTTCCACCCAGGAGAAACGACACCAAAAATCTTGCCCGATAGGACTGCACGCATAAGGCCCTACCTCGATTTGCGGCGGACCGGCGTGTAAGTGGGTGATGCGCATTTGCTGCCACGCCAGGCCATCAGCCGATTGTTCCAGCCGGAAATCGTTGCCATTGCGGCTGAGACGGTACCATCGTTCGCCCACATCTGAGCTGATGTCTTGTGTCGCCCAGTCGGAATAGCCCAAATTTGTCACCACCGAGCCGAGACGACTGACGGCCGTATCCTCATACTCCATACCCATCTTGATCCAGTTCTCGGCGTTCAGGCGCAGCATCAGGCCGCACTGATCATATTGGCTGCGCGGCGTAAACCTGACGTGCGTGCTGATGGTGAAATCGCCGGTGATGCGCGTGAACAGGCAGTGCCCATCATCGCGTTGAAAGCCGTAGTGGGTTGTTTGCCAGAAATCCGTCTCTGGTTTGGTTTCAATCTCCAGGCCATTGCCCAAACGACTGGCGGCGGGTGGATTGAACCAGTAAAAGCCTGCCGGAATCTCCGGCCCGTTGAATGTTTCTAACCGTTCCATACTGCCTCTTGGGGTTTGATTGCATAAACTGCTATTGGGTGATGGTAAAAGACGCCGCCAATTGTTGTACCCCATTTAGCGAAAGAAGCAATTCATAATTGCCCGGCGGCAGGCCGGTTTCAAAATCAAAAATGGAGACATCGTTGACCATGCCTTGCGGCCCGTAGTGGAGGTAATCCCAGGCATCTTCGCGCACCAGCCAGGGCTGGCCGTCTTTCAACCAGGTACGCCGTACCACGTCGCTGACGCCCATGTTTTGGTAATTCCACACGGCAAAAATCTGGCGCGTCCAGGCGGAGAAGCTGGTTTGCGGTTGGCCAACGGCCGTTTCCGCAAAGCGCAAATTAGCGAAGGATGGGTTCCCCGGAGCAGGGCGCGGCAAAATGGTGAAACGGCCGTTGGCCTGCCACGCCCCATTGACATAAAGCTCCACTTCGTACAGGCCCGGGTCTAACCCGCCCAGGCTGCGGTCATAAATAGACACGTCTGTCACCACGCCGGTTGGTCCGGCGATCCAGACCTCTTCGCGGTTGAGCCAGACCGCGCCATCTTTGCGCCAGATGCGCTGCACTGCGTCGCCATTGTTCATGCCGCTAAAATCCCACAGGGCAAACACTTCTTCTGTGCCCACAGGAAAATCGGTTTGTGGCGGGTTAGCGGGGCTGCTGGCAAACCGCAGGTTGCTGAAGTGGGTTGGGCCGGGTACGGCCGTTGCCAGATTATGCACGGGCGGCAGGCTGGTGGCCGTGGGCTGCGTTGTGGCCAGGGGAATGGCGGTCGCCGTCGCCGTGGGCCGCAGAACCAGGGTGGGCGTAGCGGTTTGCGGCAGGGGCAGGGGAATGGTGGGCATGGCGGTGGGGAAAGGTGTGGGGGTGACGGCCGTCGCCAGATTACAGCCCAACAACAGGCCGATGACGGCCGTTCCCACCCATCGCGCCAACCATTTATGCTTCATCGCCACTTCCCCGACAAACAGCCAACGGCCCACAACGCCCTGTCACCCGTTGGCTGTTCCTTGTTAATGGTTCACCATCTATCTTTGATCATCTGACGAATGGATTCTGCACGGCCGTTCGCCTGCATCATGACGATCCCCCCCGAATCCCGTGAATTTGGTGCGAATGGCAGCCTTGAAATGTCACCAAAACGACCAGATTCTCCCGATGGGCGAAACAATTGGTTCATTCCACCCATCGGTTGCGTGGCGGAGACTGAGGTAATGGTTTACGGTGTCGGAGTCGGAATAAAAATCGGCCGAATCGGTAAAATGGGTAGATTCGGTTGCAGCGTCACCATGATGATTGGCGGGATAAAGATGATGTCGCCCTGATTCAGGCAGGTGGAAGGTTCCGGTGCGCCGCTGCGCTGGCCGCACCAGGCGTTGTTATTGTCCCAGTTGCCGTTGAACTGATCGCCGTTGCCGATCATGAAGTATTCCAATGTGCCAGAACTGCCGTTGCGGAACCAATTTCCGTTGATCAGCGTGCCGTCAATAGTTCCGCTAACAGTGCCTTGTCCGTCAGCATAGGTGCCTTCAAATTCCGTGCCACGTTGGACGATGGTGAGTGTCTGATAGGTCGTTGTCCAATCGCCGTACCAACGGGCCAGGCCGCATGGTAAAGGAAAATCAAATACGCCGAGGTCTCGGGAGCCGCACCAACCGGCCGTTCTGTCCCAGTTGCCTTGCCAGGTGTTCCCGTCTGGCGCTAACCAAAAATCAAACGTGCCATTGCTGCCGTTTAGCGACCAGGTTCCTGTCAGGCGATCTTCTTCAACAATGCCAACGAGTGTGCCCGATCCGGCTACCGCCTGAAAAGATCCGGTGACGGTTTCGCTGCCTTCGGCTTGATTGAGCGAGACGTCGCTGCATTCCAGGTAGGCGCAGGTGCTGGCCCAGACGCCATCCCAGGGGCCAACGGCCGTTTCCGGCGTCACACTAGGCGTAGGCGTAAACGTTGGCGTCACCGGGTCCGGTTGCGGCGTCAGGGTGGGCGTGGCTGTTGGCGGCAGCAGCGGGTTGCTGCCGGCCGCAACCTCAATGCCGTCCGGCGTGCCGTCATTGTCGGTGTCTGGGTTGGTGGGCGACGTTTTGTAGTCGTTCACCTCTGCGCCATCCGGCAGTGTGTCGCCGTCGGTGTCTTTATTTTTGGGCTGGGTGCCAAACTGGTTCACTTCGGCCCCGTCGTTCAGGCCGTCGCCGTCGGTGTCTGGGTTGTTGGGCAGCGTGCCCAGGCTTAATTCTTGCTGATTGCTCAAGCCGTCGCCATCGTCGTCGCCCTGGGCAACGGCAGTGGCCGCCAGAGATGTCGCCGTCGCCGCCGCCGCTTCTTCTGCGCCGCGTGTGCCCAAAGACGCGGCCGATACCAACGCCTCTTGCGTTTGGGTTGCGGCAACCTGGGCGTTGGCCACAGCCTCGGCTGTGGCTTGCGCCGCCTGATTCTGCTGGTTGACGTAGGCGTAACCGGCGACCAGGGCAATGCACAGAATGACCAGCAGGGCGATCAGAACCCCTGGAACCCAGGCGGGAATGATGGGCGTCACATCTAGCTGGCCGGAGACGCTTTGTTGGTCGCTGGAGGCGGTGCTGACCTGTACTTCAAAGGGCAGGGTTTGTTTTTGGCCGAGGAACGGCCGTTTCTTGGCCGACAGCACCAGATCGAGTGTGGACGAATTGCCGGCAACGATGGGGATTCGGGTGTGCGGCGTTTGGAATTTAATGGCTTCGCCCGGATCGCGCCCTACCACATTAAACGTCGTGTCAAAATTGCCATCGTTGCGAATGAGCAGGCGGCAGGCGCCTGAACTTTTGAGCCGTTTGGGGCGCATGTCCAGGCTGAAACGGGTGAAGGGCTTCACCGTAACGCTGCCAGAGACGGCCGCCGATTCTTTCTGGTCTGAACGCGAGGTGACCACCAGCCGGTAACGGTGCTGGCCGGAACGGGCTGTGCTGTCGGCCGGGGGGTGAATGGCTACCGGCTGGGAACCGCGCGCGCCAGGCATTAATTGCAAGGATTCGGCGGGCAGCGTGACCCAGTTGGCCGGTAAGCCTTCCAGGTTCAAATTAAAATGATCGACGGTCATGCCCTGATTAAAGAGTTCCACTTGCATATCGGCGCGCTGGCCGGGCGTGACGTCCACATGGGTGGGGTGGACGACCATGCCGAGCTGGCCGCTGCTGCTCTGGATTTGTGATGAACCGGGCGTGGCCGAAATAGGCATCGTGGCCTGATAGGTTTGCCCGCCCAGCGGTATGCCGGCTTGCGGAACGGCCGGTTTTTGGCCGGCCTGCCATTGCAAATGGAACGAGCCGATACGCAGGGTTTCGCCGGCGGCCCAGTTTTCGGCCACGTCGGGCAGGAGTTTGCTGCCTTCCAGGAAGGTGCCGTTGGTGCTGCCGAGGTCGGTCACTTGCCAGCCGACGGCCGTTTTTTCCAGCCGTGCATGGCGGCGCGAAACGCCTTTACCGGGCAGCACAACATCGTTTTCATCCGTGCGCCCGATGATGAACGATTTTTTATTCAGGTCTTGCGGCCGGGTGGTCTCGTTTTCCTGAGCGATGATCAGGCGGTCGGTGGCGCCGGGCGCGGCAGCGGCCACGTCCCACTGAGATGGTTCGGCAATGTTGCCGGGGGTTTCCAGTTGGGTCATCAGGCTGACAACGTTGCTGGCGGCGGCCGTTTTAAATACGGTCACGTCTTCGGCGGTCAGGCCGGCGGCGGCGGCGCGCAGCGCCTGGGCCATCGCTTCGCCGGTTTGGTAGCGGTCGGCGGGATCTTTGGCCAGCGATTTAATGATGACAGCTTCTAACGCCGCGGGCAGGCCGGGTTGCAGCGTGCGCGGCGGTGGCGGCACTTCGTTGAGGTGTTTGAGAACGGCTTCGGTGGGGGTTTGGATATCGAAGGGGAGTTTGCCGGTGGCCAGTTGGTAGAGGACGACGCCCAGGGAATAGATGTCGGAACGGCCGTCTACATCCTTCGCCAATGCCTGTTCCGGCGACATATAGGGCAGCGTGCCCATAAATGTGCCAGATTGGGTTTCAATCCCGCCTTGCAACAGCTTGGCCAGCCCAAAATCCGTCACCACGGAGCGAACCGGCGGTTCGCCATCGCGTTCTGGCTGATCCAGCGGCTTGATGATGACGTTATCCGGCTTGATGTCGCGGTGGACCACGCCCTGACGGTGGGCATACCCCAGCGCGTCGGCTACCTGAGCGATGATATGGGCTGTTTCGCTGAGCAGCATGACCTGGTTGCGCTGCGCCAACTGCTTGATGTATGCGCCCAGGCTCAGGCCATTGACATACTCCATCACAATGTACAGGTAGCCCTGTTTGTTATCGAAGCGATGGATGATGACAATGGCCGGATGACTGAGACGGGCAATCGCCTGGGCTTCTTGCATGAAGCGGCGTTGGAATTGGGGCTGGCTGGCGAACTGCTCGTGCATGATCTTGAGCGCGACGCGCCGGGCCAGCGCCATGTCGTAGGCGCGGTAGACCGCGCCCATCCCGCCGGCTCCCAGCCGGGCTTCGATGCGATAGGTGTCGATTTGTTGTCCGATTATGTTATTCATGGCCATGATCTTTCTTCTGATGTCGGTGTCTGGGGATAAGGATTGTCTACAAGGTTAAAGGTTGTAACGGCCGTTCACTGTAACTTCTGCAACGTTTGCTCTGTAAGATTCACGTCTTGAAGCGTAATTTGTAGGTGGTGTGTGCTGGTTTGTTATTGTCTATGATATGCTCAATTAAGGTTCGATTCAACTCTTTTTCTCGAATGGGTATATTAACTATAAACGTAAATGGGTCGAGTTTTTCGGCTTTGTCGTCGATTTGGGGAGCGGCCCCGGTGTAAATTTCTAACAAACGTGTCATGGCCCAACGGGTTCCGCGACGGCCGTACAACTCCGCCGCCTCGCCCAAAAATAACCGCCGCTGCCGTTCATTCCAGGTGTCGTCGAATACCACGTCAAACCAGTTGCACAACCAGGGCAAAAACCCAACCGGCGAGGTTTGCGGGTCCAGGTACAGGTCAAAATTGTCGATGTTCCACTCAATCGGGATGAGGATCGACTCAAACAAAGCCAGAAAGCGGCTCATCAGGTCGGTGTGGTAGATGCCGGGCAGATAAGCCAGCAGGCGGGTAGAGTGGGTGGACAGACCGGGCGGCGGTGTGGGAGTGAGCGGGTGTGGGGGTGGGGGGGTACTGGGCGGCGGCGGTGGGGGGGGGGGTGTAGGGGTGATGGGGTGAGGGGGGGGTGGGGTGATGGGAAA
>JAGOMA010000008.1 GCA_017993775.1 Chloroflexota bacterium
AATATCCAGGGGAAAACTGATTTTGGCAGGGGGAGCTATGGGCATCGTTTTTACTCCGTTTGTGAAAATGATTTCCATTTTACCTCACCACCATATCTGGGTGTACCCCTTGTATTCCCAAAGAACCAGTCCTACTAAAAATGTGAATTTTGCGGTTCGCACGAAGTAAGATTCTGGCAATAAACCAGCATATTATTTATGGAAAGATCTCTCAACTTGGGACATTGCAAATAACGAACCAGGCTGTAGGCACTCCCATTTGTTTCTCAAGAACAACCACCAGGGATTACAGGAGGTGTTATTGGTATTTGATAATCTATTAAAAAGCAGCTATTCAAGAACATTTACAGGTCATTACACAAACGGAGGTAGTTATGTCAGGAAAAAGTAAAGTCACCGCAGCGTTATTAGCAATCTTATTGGGTGGTATTGGAGCACACAAGTTTTACTTACAACAAATTGGAGTGGGAATTGTGTACCTCCTTTTCTCTTGGACTGGAATCCCACTCATCATTGGAATAATAGAGGGTTTGATATATCTGGGTATGTCCGATGAGAGCTTTGCTTCCAAATATGGCTAAGATGCGACACGTTGCCATTTGATTGCTTAGCAATATGGATAAACAGAAATGGGTATCATCAGATGCCCATTTCTGTTGAACATTCAAACAATTTTGGCTTGGTTCACTTTATCAAGACCAATCTAAGGTCGTAGTAAATCTAACTGACCACAAATATATGCAATACGAGTATCTAAAGAAAGAGTAACTGACACTATGAAAGCTTTGTACATTGTCCTTCTCCTCTGTTTGACCATCATTCTTTCGGCATGTAGTGGATCTGGACCGGAGAAATCTGCTGAAACCTGGTTTCAAGCTATGGCGACATCTGATGGAACAACAGCCCTTAAGTTAACTTGCGGTACCTATAAAGCAGACATTCAAAACATGGGACTGCTAATGGGAGGCATTAATATGTTAGCCGGTGGAATGGTATCTGATGCAGAGGTAGACACTTCTAGCGTCACCTTTGAAACTACGGCTAAAAGCGGCGATGACGCTACGGTGCGTGTAAGCGGTACTTATATACAAGGATTAATGGGGGCTGCATTTGAACAGCAAGTTGATGCAAACTTCATTATGGTAAAAGAAGATGGTGAATGGAAATGGTGTGGTGAAAGATAATAGCCATAACTGAGGTTAATGACTGCGCTAAACAGAGGCGAAAGGCCGTATTAGACAGTAACATGATAGGCAAAACGGGCAGTTACAGCAGCCCGTTTTTCATTAACACAATGGGCAATGGCGGTTCAGGACGGCCTTGATTTTGCATTTCGTACCGGTCGTTTGTTCCTCATTATACCGATGACTGTGACAACTCTAGCTCTAACCGCTTGCTAACCTCCACTAATATCGCCATTGACTTCCACTGCACGGCATAGTTTTCCGCCAACATATTCGCCTCGTCGTGCGGATCTGTACCGGCGACGGCGATCAATCCTTCGATGTCAGCTTTGGCGCGTTGTAGAATGTGCAGAATTTTGACGGAGGCAAGGGGCTTGTCGTCAACGGCCGTTTCCCCCTCTTCCTCCACCACCCCAACATGTTGTCAAATGCCAGCGAATCCGACCAGTATGGTGAAGTGCCCCGAATTGTGACGCGCCTAGAAGCTGAAACTGTGGGCCGGATACGGCCGTCGCCCACGACCTCATCACGTACGGAAATATATAATTCCGTACATGATTATGGTAAACTTATGGCATGGAAAACAGCCATCTATCCCCCTCTTTTGTTCCCCATTCGCATAACATCTTGCACGTTCTGCAAAACGCCAATCTGGCTGAATCAACCCGCCAAAAATATATCCGGGTCGTCGAAAGCTACCTGGCAACTGGCGGCAGCCTGACCGATGCTCCGGCCCTAGCCGCTCTTGCAGCTACCATTTCCCGGTCACGGCGTGGCCATCTCAAATCGGCCGTGCGCAAATGGACGGAGGTGATGGCTACGGCCGTTAAAAGCCAGGCCACTCCCGACAATATCCAGGTCACTCAGGCTACCTTACTCCGCTTTGAAGCGCTGCAAGACAGCATCCAGGTTTCGGCCGCTAAAGGACAGAAGGTCCACACCTGGTTGTCTCAAGCCGAAGTGAAACGATTGTTGTCTCTGCCCGACACACGCACCCGCCTGGGTCGCCGCGATAAAATTGCTCTTGGGTTGTGCGTTGCCGCCGGACTGCGTCGGGAAGAAGCGGTGTCTGTGCAGTTCGCTGATTTGACACACCTGCCGTTGGGGCAAAGCTACAGGACAGTGGTTAATGTTCGGGGCAAAGGTGCGAAAGATCGGGCTGTGCCCATTCGGGCGAAACTGGCCGCCGACATTGCTGTCTGGGGTCAGGAGATTGGCGCGGATGGCTATCTGCTGCGTTCGTTAGGTCGCGGGAATGCAGTGGGAGAGTCATTGACGGCCGTTTCCCTTTTCCGCATCGTCGCTAAATACGGTGGGCGCATTGGCAAGCCGGAGTTAGCGCCTCATGATTTACGCCGCACCTATGCCCAACTTGGCTACGAAGCAGGTGTACCGGTGACGCAAATCAGCACCCTGTTGGGTCATGCCAGTCTGGAGACGACGATGCGTTACCTCAACCTGCAACTGGATTTTCAGACGACGGTCAGTGACTTTATCCCGTATGAGCGAATGGGAGCCTGAGTTACAATCTATCCTGACTCTCAAACATTCGTATTGGTGAAGATAACCAAACCCAACCCATCAGGAGGCAAACCCATGAACCCCGATCAGGCTTTACGCGAGCAATTGGTCAACCTGCTCTCCCAACGGCAGACACACATGATTTTTGAGGACGCCGTCGCCAATTTTCCGCTGACGCACATCAACGGCCGTCCGCCCAGCATAGACTACAGCTTCTGGCACTTGCTGGAACATCTGCGCATCTGCCAGCATGACATTCTGGATTACATTCGCAATCCAGACTACCAGGTGTTGAACTTCCCCGATGACTTGTGGCCGGCCAAAGACGCCGAAACCGATGCCGCTGGTTGGCAGCAAACAATTGCGCAATTCCAGGCCGACCGGCAGGCGTTGGTGGACATCATCCAAAACCCAACCACTGACCTCTACTCCCAGATTCCCCACGGCTGGGAAGGGCACAACGTCCTGCGGGAAATCCTGGTCGTGGCCGACCATAACGCCTATCATCTGGGTGAGTTGGGCATTTTGCGGCAGGTAATGGGGCTGTGGGAGTAGCCGGTCCATGACCGATGAGAGAAGCGTAAGCAATGATAGATGACAAAATCCGCCGCGCCTTGCAGACCGACGATACGATAGACATCACCACTGTCGGCCGCAAGAGCGGGCAGCCGCGCCGCATTGAAATCTGGTTCCGGCAGGTAGACGGCCGTATCTACATCACCGGCACCCCGGGAACCCGCGATTGGTATGCCAACCTGCTGCAAAACCCCCATTTCACATTTCATTTAAAAGAATCTGTTCATGCGGATTTGCCAGCGCAAGCGCGGTTCATCAACGACATCGATGAGCGGCGGCGGATTTTGTCTGCACCGGAAATGGGTTGGTATCAACGTCAAGTCAGTTCGGTGGAGGATCTGGTGGCGGGCAGTCCGTTGGTGGAAGTGCTGTTTGATCGGAGGGCATCAGACGAACTGATAGCCACGTTTTAGCTTGGCCCGCACAATCTGCTCGGCCAGGATTTCCGCTTCAGCCCAGGATGCCATTGGCAGAGCGCGAATCTGTTGATACTCATTCTCCCGACTGCCCCAGGCCGTGACGACAGCGACTGTATCCAACAGTGTTGCCTGAACGGTGACAAAGTACCAACGATTGATGTGTTCTTCCCGGTCAATTCGTTTCAGCAGCGTGCCCATAACAAATAGTATACAACATGAGAAACGGCCGTTGCCCTCCTCATCACTCTCGCTGCACCGCGCCCGCGCCCAACACCATCACCCGCGCCATTCCAGAAAGGGTAAGAGCGAGTGCGTATATGGGACCAGGCCGTCTCTAACCAGAAGTGGGAACCCCACAAACATAATCGATGGCTTTAACTGAACAGGCGACCCTTTCACTCCAATAACGGCACGGATTTTCGTACCATAAATTGTCATTTTGTCATCGCAATTTATAAGCTTCTACGGTCTGAACGATGCGAGTGACGATCTTTGTGGTTTCATCTTGCGAGTTAAACCGTCCCAGACTCAATCGGATGGTTGACCCCGCATCTTCACGGCTAAGGCCAATAGCCTGCAAGACGTGAGAAGGCTCCAACGCTCCGGTTGAGCAAGCTGAACCGACCCCCATCATAATTTCCGGCATACTGAGCAAGAGTGCGTCAACCTCAACGCCGGGCAAAGCCAGGCTAATGGTGTTGGGCAACCGCTCTGCGTCTGCGCCATTTACCCAAGCGTCAGGCAATGCAGCCAATAATTGTGACTCCAGCGCAGCGCGTAGTGTGCCAATTCGCTTGTTTTCTTCAAGCAGCAAAGTAGCGCACAGATGCGCCGCCGCCCCCAACCCGACAATACCTGGCACATTGGACGTGCCAGAACGGACGGCGTGTTCCTGACCGCCTCCGTAAGCCAATGGCTCAAGGGGAATGGATCTCGGTCCGTTGCAGATGTAAAGCGCGCCAATGCCTTTAGGCCCGTAAAACTTATGGGAACTCAACGATAGTAAGTCTACGTCCCACGCTAGAACGTCTACCGAAATTTTACCAACCGCTTGCGCTGCATCACAGTGGACCACGGCACCAACTGCATGGGCCAGCGCCGCAATTTGCGTAATGGGTTGTAATGTACCCGTTTCGTTGTTGGCTGCTTGCACCGAAACGAGCAAGGTGTGTTCGTTAATTGAGGATTGTGCCGATGCCAGGTCTACGCGCCCAGCGGTATCTACTGGCAGCACAACAACTTCGTACCCTAGCGCGGCTAAGGCGTGACAAGGTTCTAGAACAGCTTTGTGTTCAACGGCCGTTGTCACAATCCGTTTTCGTTTCCCCCCTGCGGCTCTACGGCCAAGCCCCAGTATAGCCAGGTTGTTGCTCTCTGTAGCCCCGCTGGTGAAGATAATCTCTTCGGGGCGTGCGCCGATTAAAACGGCCGTTTGCTCGCGGGCATCAACTAAAGCACGGGCGGCCTTACGCCCCTGGGGGTGTAGACCAGTAGCGGCATTGCCATACCACTCGGAAAAATAGGGCAACATTGCTGCAACAACGGCCGGATCGCAAGGCGTAGTGGCGTTATTGTCCAGGTAGATAGTGTCGTCAAGACTTAACACAGCTACTCGTCCAAAATTTGATAGCGGATCAACTCCTCATACTGACGGTATTCGCCATCCAGGATTTGCAGTTGATTCCATACCAATTGCCGCAAATGGCGGGCGGGCTTCACGCAATACTGCTCAAATTCTGTCCGCGATACTTTCCCGTGTGGGAAGAGAATCTTGAGCATTCCGCTGGCAATGGAGTGTACCGCGTCCTCGTTGCGCTTGTAGACACGATCCCCAAGCAGTTCGATTCGCCGCGCTGCCCGCTGGTCGTGTTCCAGGTCGTCGCGCAGCGCCAGCAGTGCATCGCCAAAAAAGTCTGATTTCAGGCCAACGCCCCGCGCAAAGCATTCGCCGCTTAACTTGCGGATTTCCCAACCGGGAATCAGGGCGCGGATGCGGTCCAGGAATGCCGTTTCTTGTAAGAACGATGGCAATTCTTGAATGTACAAATCGTGCAGGGGCTTTTGTCGGCTGTCTAGTTTGATGTTCGCCAGCATCACCAGGCCGCAATCGCTAGCTGTTTCATGCAAACCGCCACGTGTAAGACGGCCGTTTGCCAAAAAACCCTTGAGACCGCCGATGATTTCTTCTGGCTTCTCAAAGCGCAGCGTTTGGACTTCATCTAAAACAACAACAGCATAGCGAGCCAACAGCCCCCACTGCCCTGACGCATTGTTGACAAAAAGCACGGCTGGGGAGACATTGCCCCCGCTCATGAGCCGCACTGAGGGGCTGATGTTTTCGTAAATGTAGCTCTTGCCTGTGCCTTTGGGAGCCAGTTCAATCATGTGCATGTTTTTCTGCACCAGTGGCAACAAACGGCAGAGCAATAAAATTTGTTCGTCAGGTGTAAAGGCTTCAGGGTTATAGCCCATAGACAGGAGCATCAGCTCGCGCCATTCCTCAAGCGTGAAGTGATGGCGGGCTTCTTTGTACAATTGCAGGTTTACCGTCGCCTGCATGGGGTGGAAGTTGCTGAGGGTGATTCCCTCTTGGGTATTAATAAGTTCAACAACGCCCCACATGCCTTGCTGCAATAAATCCGGGTAGCTTCCAACAAGCCCTTCACCTACTAACCCGTCGTTGATGCTGATCAGGCTCATTTTGGCAATACGATCTTGTCGCTTGCGGGTCAACTCGATTTCCACATTGACGGGGGTCAGTATTTTGACGAGTTCACCACGTAGTAAACGCTCTTTAATGAGACCGGAATCACCTGACCCAGGTATAAATTTATTGGCCCAGGCTTGGACTTTGGCTGCTTCGGCTTCTGTTAGGGGACCTTGTCCGGGCACAATGCTGTCCAGCACCCATTCGGCGACATAGGCCGGGATGCCGCGTTTTTGTAGCTGGCTCATGGGTAGGCGGCGTTTGTCAATCGCCAGATTGCCGAACACGGAAAGAACTGTATTGTCTCGTTCAATTGTTGCTGCTCCGGCTGGATCATCCATTGTCATGCTGTCGAATAAGCTCATAGGTCCAGGTCTCCCAAGATGTTGTCGCGCCGATACATCTCGATACTTTCTATTTCAGGATTGGCGATGGTGATGGTAAAGGCAAGGCCATTAGGCAATTGCAGGTTAAGGGTGACGGTGGTTTGACTGGTTTCAGCTTGCTTTAGCCAGGGTGACAAGCTTAACGTGAAAGTTTGTTCGCTGTAAGGCGTTATGGCCTGGTTGATTGGCAGTTTGAAGGGTTGCCCATTGATCAGGAGAGAGCGCAACGGCCGTTACCGAAATATCGCCTGGATTCCGTAGTTGCAGTGTGAATTGGCCGCTCTGCCCTGCCTGCCCGCTGCCACTGAGGGTAGCGGTAACGGCAGGCATGGTTGCATCGCGCACCAGTTCGATCCAGGGCACGATCACTTCTTCAGGGTACAGGCCGCCATGTGGATACCATTCGCTGCCTGTTTTGCCATCATTGGTGCGAAAGGTGTCGCTTCTGAAAGCAACGGCGGCATCGGTAGATAGGCCAAAACGCGCGGCGTGAAGATAGACCACATCGTTTTTAATGAGAAAACCGCGCTCATCAAACTGCCGCCCCGACATGCCTAACGAAGCGCGTCCCTGGCTCTGCATTTCGTTCGGCACGTTCAGAATGCGGGTGGCTTTCGCCAGTAAACGGCCGTGATCCGTGGTAATAATCAGGCGCAAGGGCAGTTCTGCTGGAACCTGATTGACGATTGCAGTAATTTTACTGGCGATGCTCGACAACCGCCCGTTAATATCCTGGCGCAGTGTGTCCGAATTACTTTGTTTATGATAAGTGCTATCCGGCTCCAAAATACGCCAAAGATAAAGCTCGCCGGACGATGCGCCACTCAATTTTTCGGCCGGGCTTTCTTTTTCTGGCACGATGACGCCTAACGCGGCAACTTCATGCGCCAATTCAGGGGGAACACCGGCGAACAGAGCTGGCTTGCATACTTCGGTAATGGTGGGCAGCGGGGCGAAGGCCAGCCCATCTTCCCAGACGGTAAGCCGTTTAGTTTCCTGATGCAGATAGTCAAGCAGACGCCTGGCGTCTAAGACGTGCAGCCCATCTAGGACAAGGCAAAGCGTGATGTGCGACTTTTGCTGTTGATTGAACGCTGCGCGGTTGAAGCTTAGATACTGCTGGAGTGGGCCGCCGTTTAAGGCGCGAGGGTATTCATGAAGATACCACTGGGCAAATTGCTCGGCGGCCGCGCTGATTTTTTCGCTCTCGGCGTCTGAGCCGTGGGCGGATTGCCATTGGCGTGCGGGCAGATATTGGTGACGGAACCAGTCTAGTACGGCTTCTGGTTGCTCAGGCGGCGATTCCGGCATGGCTGGTGGCATTAACGCCAAAATGCAATTTTGCTCATCCTGCGTCAGATACGGAGTGAGTTGATCGCGCAGATTTGGGGTGAGATCGCGTGGGTTGTGAACCAGGTAATTGACGGTTTCCTGAGCGGTCAGGCGTAGCAAATCGAGTTGGACCGGCTGCATTTCCAGTTCACCGATAAGGGCGCCATGTTTGGCGATGATCTGATCTTTCAGGTCGCTGGCGGCATGGGCACGTTGGCGTTCGGGCAATGTGTGGGGGAACACGCCCAGTTCTATGAAGATGGGATCATCGGTGAGGCCGAGCCAACGTTCGAGCAGTTGACGGGCGTTGGCAACGTTGGCAGCGGCATAGATGGTGTAGGTCGCGTTGTCTACTTCGCGCTGCCAGCGACGGCCGTTTTCTGCGAACAGCGGCTCAAACACACTGTCTGGGGCCTTTGCGTACAACCAAAGCAGCCAGTTAGCAGCATGGGTAGTGGACGGCCGTTCCTCCCACAACGCATTGGGGAAAAGGGCTTGCAATAGACCCGTCAGGTTCAGGTGATGTAGCCTGATTGCCAATGCTCAGGCAGGACTGCGCGAATCGCTTGCGCTTCTGCCTCGCTTAGGCTGGGTACAAGCTCTCGCAGCGCTTGAGTTGGCGATAATAGTTCACGGTAGGGGATGCGACGGCCGTTGCTAAACATTTCAGTCCATTCACATTGGCTTTAATTGTGACAGTTATCGTGTTGATGACACGGTAAACAACCATAATCGTGATCAAAAGGTTGACCACGATTATGGTTATAAGAGGTAGGGTGATTTTTACGCCACAGTGCCTAGACCCAGCGCCTCTAGCCGCTGCGGATCACCTTCCAGGGCGATGAGCGCCAGTTCACGAAACTCGGTATACCAGTCGTCTAGCGCGTCCAGGGCTTCGTCGCGAGCTTTGGTGGCCTTTTGCGCGTCCGATTTTTCCTTTTCCTGCGTGGCATTCAAACTGGCGACGGCAACAACGGCCGTTTGCCCCTCAAGCAACTGCGCTTCCGTAACGTTGTAACGGGCCAGCGCCGCTAACAAATCTGGGTCGCCGAGGACATTTTTATAAAAGACTCCCGCCTGCCCCAGCCACGCATCCAGCCCTCGCTTTTTGCTCTCATGAAGCAGCAGCGCCTTTTGTGTCTCTGGATCATCCCGTAGGGCCAGTTTAGCCAGGCGCCGATGAGTGTTGTACAGGCCATCAGCCTGTTCCCGAGCTTTGGTAAGCTCGGTGGTTGCCTGGTACTGCTCGCTATACTCTTTAACCTGGACCGCCTGCAAGGTTTCGGCTGTTGCCAACAAGTCAGCGCCAACCTGGACGCGGGCGGTATCGAAGCCGAAGGCGGACAGAGCGCCCGCAATCTCCGGCACCTCCTGGGCATTTGTCACGCCAAGATGTACCTGCTGCAAGAAAGCGTTGATGTTTAACCGTAATCTACTCATGGGAACCTCCTCATTTTGATGGCGCGTGTATCGGGTTCGCAACTGGTCTTCCGAGCGATTTACCCCCACGCTTGGATATAATGCACGGCCGTTTTCGACCGCTGACTCACGAGTTTTACTGATTGCATAAGCATTTTTACCGGCTACTCCGCCATTTTTACCCCCTACATAAGCACTTTCACCGGCTGCACGGCCGTTTTTACCCCCTACATGATTGCGTTTACCAATTGCTCAATCACTCTTACCCCCTACATAAGCACTTTTACTGGCTGCACGGCCGTTTTTACTCCCTCCACTGGAGATTTTACTCTCTGCACGGCCGTTTTCACCCAAAGCCCATGCTTATTTACTTTTTAAATAGTCTCCCTTACCCGGTACGACATTTCGTACACCTCCCACCGGATTCTCCACATCTCCCTCATAGCGCGGGATCAAGTGAATATGCACATGCGGAATGGTTTGGCCTGCTGCCGCGCCTACGTTGATGCCTACATTAAACCCGTCCGGCTGAAATCTGGTCGTTAAAAGCATCTTGGCCCGATCCACCATCAGCCAGCAAGCCGTTTTCGCCCGTTCGGGCAGATCAAAATAGCTGCCCACATGTTGCTTGGGAATGATCAGCGTATGCCCTGGCGATACCGGGTACTTATCCAACAGCGCGTACACCGTTGCCGACTCCGAAACAATCTCCCGGTCTGGCGTTGGGTGGCAAAAAGGGCAGGCGTTTGGCTCCGGTTGCGGCAGTTGGTTGATGTGCCGGTACTCATACGTCTCGCAATGCTCCGTGCGAATGACGCTCTTGAAAGGCAAGACGACATTGCATTGATACACCTTCTGATCATGCTTGAGATGGGTTCTAAAGCCTGCCCGCTTAATGTCGCGGCGCACGGTGAAATAGGCTTTGCCCGTTGGCTGCAATAGCTCCGAAACGGCCATCAGCACATAAACCTGCTCCTCCGGCAGCAGCACATTGAGGACGTAGTGACAAAGAATCGTGTCAAACTTGCCCGTGGGGTACTCCGGCGCATAGTGGGGATCATAGGCGATGGCGTCAAACCCTTTTTCCCGCAAGAAGGCCACATCAATGCCTGTGCCGGAGCCAAAATCCAGCATTCTTCCTTTAATAAAGCCCTGCCCCAACAATTCCTTCGTGGGAAATGACGGCCACTTCCGCTCTTTGATGGTGAGATGGCTGTGCGGGTTTTTCGGCGATTGCACGATCATGGCACGTACCTCCAATCGGCCGTAAAGCCCATGTTCCGCGCTATCTGGATTTGTGGGGCGATGGTGTCGCGCAGGGTTTGTTGGAAGTCGTCAAAGGGCATGGTTTGGATGTCGCGGATAGACGGCCGTTTGAACAGCAAAACGTAATCCTCCAACGCCCTCTCTTTTTGCGGCGTGGCGATGGCTTGAAAAGCGTCATATTGCAACCGAGCGAAAGGGCCAAAGTGCAGAGCAAAATCGGGCAACTGATCGCTCTTGGCCGAATTGACGTTTTTGGGCGTCGGGATGAGATTCCAGAGCAGGTCATGGGCGACAAAGCTCCAGGGAAGGAAGTGGTCGAGCGAAAAGGCTGCTTTGCTCATCGCCTGCCCGGAGTAAATGCAGCAAATTGTGCCCATCGCGTCAAACGCCTGCTGCCAGAATCTCCGGCTGGCATTCAAGTTACGTGTCTCCGGCTCAAACAACTTGGCAGCGATATTGGGAACGTTGGGATTATTCTTTTGCAGATAATTGAGCAGATGCCACAGGCAAAAGCCGGTCACAATCGTCAGATGCTCCTGCAAATAGGCCAGCCAGCGTGGGTGAATTTCTATCAATCCCGTTTGCGGTTGGAAACGATAGAGGCAAGGCGTGGCTGAGTTTATGAATGAATCATCCGCCATTTGCTGGATGAGCGCGTTGATTTTCCAATCCACTTCGCCGCGTAGTTCTGTAGCGAAAAAGGGGCGCAAAAAGCGGAAAGGGACATAGTCGCCCAGGCTGACAATCTCCCGCGCCAGCGGCGTGCCATTGCCCATGTAGTCCAGCGTGGCCTTGATGATTTTCTGTTTAGGCGTATCGGTGGGCAGGTTGATTTCCGCTTTGATTGCCAGGGCAATCTGGCTGAGACGGTCTTGTTTGCCGAATGAGAGGCGGAAATAGTTAGCCGGATACCAGACGCCCGCCACCATCCGCGCCAGCAGGTAATTAACGGGGATGAGGGGTGATTGTGTTTCTTTGAAGTGGTCGAGGAGGGCAAGAAACCAGTAAAACTTGTAGGAATTGGTGACGTTGTTAAAGCTTCCGGAGAGGTGTTCAACAGGAAGGCGTGGCGATGGGGGAAGGTTGGACGGTGTAACCATTGTGAACCGCGATTTTCAATAGGCTGTCTCAATGACCCGACGTAACTGCTGGGCTAACAACGGGTCATTTTGCTGCAATTCGCCGATGGCGTGCTCGTGAGCAGGCAGTTGGGCGCAGAGCAAATTCATCAGGAATAAGCTGAAATAGGATTTGCCCGATCCATAAGGGCCGGTTAGCGTCCAGGCGCGTGCTGGCGCTCCCAGTTCACTAAGACGATTTAACATTCGGGCCAGAATACTGCGGGCTTGTGGGGTAAGGGTGTAGCCTTTAGCAACGGCCGTTTGAGCAACGTCTTGCTCGACATTGATTGACCGTAACCCACTCTGGCGAACCTGGATATATTTGGCTAACGAGTTTATTGGCGCACTATTCATAGTAGCTGTCCAGCAGAGTATACCCGTCTTCGGTGGCATTCTCAATGAGACTTTCGTCCAGGTATATCTGGCGCAGCCCGGCGCTTTCTTGTAAGCGCAGTTTCCCTTTCGTTAGCCCTTCAAGCTCTTCCAAGTAATTGACCAGGCTGTTTTCATCGAGTTTAAAGACCTGTCCGGGGCTGGCTGGATGGTACAGGCAATCATCAATGGCGATGGCGCGGCGGGTGCTGGCAAACGGCCGTAAGAACATAAACAGCGCATATCCAAAAACTTGAACAGGCAATGTCAACTTTGGGCCGATGTTAAAGCTGTATACATTGTCGCTAGAAGCAAAGCGTAATAGCTCCAATTCTGCCAATGGGCAATCCAGGCTGTCCTCAGAAAAAGAGTTTTTACTTTGGCGCGTCGTTGTGACGTAGGTCCGCAAACAGCCATCAACCTCTCTTTCAATCATTTGTGGTGTTGTCTTGATGCCTGCGCCTTCCAGATAACGAGCGCAATAAGCAACAAATTGTTGTCGGGTGAATTCCGAGTTGTAGTATTGGGCGAAAAGGACATGCCAGATCAGGGCGCGTGTTTTATTGGAGGTAAGCTCCCAATGGATCAGCCAGTACGAGCCAATGTCTTCCAAATAGGGATCCCAACCATTTTTCAATATGAAGTGTTCAGCCAAGGGTGTAGGAATCAATGGCTTTGCACGTCCTTTTCCTTCTGTCTCTTCAAGCAGATTAGTAGCAAGGCACCAGTGGCGAATAGAACGGACCATGTTTTTACCAACACCTAACTTCACGAGAGCCTGGTCATGGGAGAAGATGGTGTCATCTTCGATGGTAGCGTCTACTCCCTTCTTCAGCCAACCATAGCGAAAGGGGAATTTTTCATGTCCACCGAAGGTGGATTTTACGAGGATTTGTTGCATGTTCATAAAGCATTCATCGGATTAGGCAATATAAGATCTTGTTGTGATGAGCAGCGGATTGTAGCGTAACCAACTTTGTTACGGCCGTTTACCCATAAGAAAACTGGTTTGTCATTGTACCCGCGTCGTACCTACTGATATGGCCATTGGTAGCCTTCAATTCGTGGACAAAAAGATAGCAGAAAATGAGGTTTTGGTCTATACGGCCGTTTCCCATATTTCCTGCGCCCCGAACAAGGATGGCAAAATCTCAATAGACGTTCAGCAGTTCATCGAAACCGAAGACGGTGAACGGCACTACTCAAGCGAATAGATTTCGTGCCGACATCAGTTGCGCTCAGAATTCCAGCTAACCTTGGAGAGACAGACAAAATCGGTCTGGTGATGTTCGCTGAAGGAAATGACATCTAACCTCACCTTGTCAGCCACCTTAATTTCTTCTACTCGATTGCCCAACCGTTACGCCGGGCTGATTTTGGGCCAGTATGCGGATCGGGCATCCGTTCGGCGCAATAACAGAGGCCGATTTCAAAGTGGTATAGTGAGGCACTTTAGGTTTGTGAATACACCTTCACTCCTTGACTGTGTGGATGCTGACTGGAATTTTTGTCTACAGTTGTTGATTCAGGTATAAGCGACGGTTTATTGTTGACATAGGTAAACCATTTCCCCATTTTACACAAGAAACTCCCACTGCACGAAATAAATCCGCCAATCTGAGCAGCCTGCCTGGATGACCTAAACAAGACGGCCGTAAACAAAACGAAAGGCCGGTTTCCAGCACGGAAATCGGCCTTTTTGCATCCCCCACCTGTGGTAGAGAATAGACCAATCAGTACTATAGGAAGAACTTGTTCCGTTCTTTGCAGCCTCCTTGGGCGAGCCAGCCAGGGCGGCCTACGGCCGCAGGCAGGTGAGAATGGGCTGGCGTCTTGCTGGCTCAATAAACCCCATTTAGCCAAAAGGAGAAACCCAAATGCTAAACAAACAAATCTTCCACCTCATCACCCGCCTGATGACCAGCCGCTGGGCGCGCCACGACGACGAACAACACAGTCCCTACGAAGACGCCTGCACGGCCGTTCTCGGCCCCTTCCGCCTGGACGCCAACTACTGCATCGTTCTAGATCACCGGGACGCGACCATCAGCGTGGCGCTGCCCATGCCCGGCGGCAAGCTGCACCTGAGCTACACCGCCTGCCTGGGCGAAGAGCCGGTACGATGGGCCGGTTGGTCTGTCTGGTGGCAGCGGCCGTTCCCCGCCACCTCACCAACCCCGGCAGATAAGGAGATTCCCTTATAGGCTGACAACCACCAACCCTATCCAACAACCGCATATGTCATTTAGAAAAGAGGCAGTCACACCAGACTGCCTCTTTTGCATTCCAGAGGAGGAAATCATGAACAAACCAGACCCACAAAAGGTAATTTACCTGAAAGCCAACCAGCGGCGCGTGCCCGGTAAACAAAGCAGCCAGAAGCAAACGGCCGTCCAACCCCAATGGGAAACTCACCAGAGCGACCAGGCCCTCGACGCCTGGGGCGTGGCTCTGCGCGCCCTCAAAGAGCAGGGTCACACTTACTAATCCCAACGATACAGAACCATTTTCCCCAAAAATGAAGCCGGTTGAGTTCGCACCTCAACCGGCTTCCCAAGTTTACGGCCGATGGAGGGCCGAAAACATGTTCACGCATTCTAATCCAGAAATAACCGTTTCACAAGCGCCGGACAAACCGGCAACCACGCCGCTGACCCGTGACGTACCCCTGGCTGAACTCCAGCAGCGGGCCGGTGGGCTGGCGCGGGAATTGGGGCAGCAGTATGGCTTTGACGGCCGTGAGTGGCACACTCACTGGCAAGACATGACCCAGACCGCGCTGCTCGCCTTTCTCGAAAACAGCGACCAGCCGCTTGCCTACGCCTACACCTGCGCCCGCACCGCCCTGAAGAACTACGCCTGGGTTCACATTCGTGGATTGAACGGCGGCTGGAAATCCCTCGTCGCCCGCAACTACAGCGTGATAGACACCGCCGACAGCATAGACAGCGATGATGACAATGGCGAGGACAACCTGGCCTGGCGGCTGCCCGACAACCGCGGCTACGACCTGGTCCCGCGTCCGGTAGAGTGGACGGTGGTGAGCCGGGAAGATGGACCGCCGCCCGAAGTGGCCGACCTCTTCCGCGATTTGCTCATCATCCTGGTAGGCATGAGCAGCGAGCGCTGGTACCCGGAGCAGATGTATCGAGGCGCGCTCATCCTGGCTATGAAGCTGACCGGTCATCTGTGGGAGGAGGTCTCAACGGCCGTTGGCGACCTGGAATGGGATTCGCTGGTCAAGATTTACCAGGAATACCGCCATGATTTCCTGCTGCCTTTCGCGGAGATGTCCCTGATGGGGCGTGAGGTCATCCGGCTGCGGGGTGAGATGCGGGTGCAGTGGTTTGAGACGCTGAGCGAAGGCTGGTTGCAACTGGCGCAGCGGAAAATCGTCGTCTTTCCACACGGGATTTACACCATCACTTACCGGCAAGACCGGCGACAACCGGGCAAGATGGTGGCGGCCTTGCAGAAGGGGCGGCGGGTGAACGGCCGTATCTGCTCCCGACAAGTCCATCTGGGGCCGGCCGGATTGCTGACCAAAGAGAAGCTCTGGCAGAAGTCATTGGCGCTGGAACGGAAGCTGGTGGATTTCCTCGAAGAGGCGACGGGCAACCTGGGGCGGATCAACGAATCGCGCCAGGTGATGTTTGGCGTGATTTAGACACGAAAAAGAGAAGGTCTGGCGGGCAACCGTCAGACCTTCTTTTTTCTTTTGCCAGAGGCGGGAAAGGAAAAGCCGTTTTCGCCTACCAACAACCGCCTTACGCCTGCACAGCGTCGGCAAATTGCTCGGCGGCCCATTGGTTGATGCTCTTGCCGCTTACCTCGGCGGCGATAGCCACGGCGGCATGAATGTCGGGAGGGATGCGCAGCATCAGTTTGCCGGAATAGGGCTTTTGCGGCGGGCGATTCAGTTTGGCGCACGTCTCAAGGTAATCATCCACCGCCTCCTCAAAGGCGGCTCGTAACTCGGAGACGGACTCGCCATGAAAGCCGACCACATCTTGAATAGCGGTAATATGGCCGACGAAGCTTTGGTCTTCGTCGCTATACTCAATTCGGGCTGCATAGCCTTTATATGTCATTGTTTTCATAGCTTTATTCCTGCTTGTTCCAAGAAACGTCGCGCATCACGAACCTGATAGGGCTTTGCTTCCTTATGTGGGTGGGGGCGATGGAACGTAGCGACGACGCCATTCAATTCAAAGCGAACTCGTGACCCTCTCCCTTCAATCGGCTTTGCGCCAACTGCCAGGAACAGCGCTTCAATCTGATCCCACGCCAAAGAAGTCGGCACAGGCTTGGTAAAGATGGCCTCCGGGTCTTCCGCTGTCGTTTGTTCATCATCTCTATGATAGCAATATCCGCTATCGCAAGCAATGGTCTATCTGGTTGTTTGATGGGCTACTTGTTTGCTTCTGGGCAATACCAGGCAAGGCCTGTTGGCACTCAGGTACAATCGTGGTTTAGTCATGCTGTTCGGCCGCCAGTCGTTCTTCGTAAGCGATGTGCGTCTCAATTTCTGACCGGTGGGCGGCATAGAAAGCAAGTGCTTCTTCTACCTGCCTGACCGAAAGCTCATATTCGGCGGCGATATCAGCGGCGCTCATCTGCCACTGCTCATGGGCGATGGCGACGGCCTGGACCCGGATACCAGTGCCACGTATGACAGGCATGGGGATGCCGGCCGCGCCGCGCCGGTAGGTGATTTGCGGGAACTGGGGGTCGTCCAACTGCTGTTTGAGGGCGCCGACTTTCTCGGCTGTCGCCCACAGAATGAATTGGTTCAAAGAAACGCCTTGCTGCTGCGCCCACGTCTCCGCTTCCTGTTTCAATTGTTGGGGTAGATTCAGCGCATATCTAGCCATCTCGCACCTCTTGTGATGTGTAAAAAGACATCATATACCACATCGGATAGACAAGCAACTGTCTGAAAGTCGAATGTGGTTTTCCCATATCGGGTACGGCTGTAGAAGGCGGCTGGCTAGAGATAGCGTTATGTTATCCGCCAAACCCTCGCGGTGGCGCGTATTGCCCACCCGCCCACCCGGTGGCGGCAAACGCCGCCAGCGTGACCTGCGTCACGCCGCCCGGCCCACCCGCCACCCTTAATTGTGCGTGCACGGTCGGAGCTTTGGGCTGAAATTATGCGGGCGGTGGGTGGGGAAACGGGGCGTCAAGTAGCGTGGATTTTGTGGTTTAGAACATAGAGATGCACGATTGGCCCCAAACGCATCATACCTGACGGCCGTTAACGTATTTTTAACTTGCTTCTCGCGCCAATTTATGGCAAAGTATGCCCTGTTACAAACGTATGTTCTGATAATTATGACAAAAATAAAGCGACGTCCATCTGAAACCATCTCTCCTCCGGTCACCCTCCGGCAGACTCTGCGCCTGAGCGCCAGAGCCAATGCCTGGCTGACCATCCGCTTCGTCGCCGCCGCTCTTCTTTTTGTCATCATCGTCGGTACGGCCGTCCAGTCAGATTTCTGGACGCTGCGCTCGCTGGTTCACTTCCAGGGCAACGCCTGGATGTTCGCCGTCTTGAGCTATCTGGCCTTCATCCCCTTCAGCTTCACTCCCTACTGGCTGATGGGCGGCGTCCATGCCGCCGGCGTGATTCTGCAAAACCAGGCCCTTATCTACCTGCCCCAATTGTGCCTGCATTGGCTGCAATCCCTGCGCTATCTGGCGCAAGCGTTAGCAGTGGCTCTGGCTCTGCGCAGTTCCATTCAGACCACACAGCTGGTGCGCCAACCGCAGCACTCCCCCAAAAGCAAAACGCCCATTCTCCTCTTCGGGCGCGCCGCCTTACTTCTCGCCCCCTAATATACTCCAACGGTTAACGAAATAATCTGCTCTGACGCAGCCGCAGTTATCGGCTGTGTCCAGCGGCTGGTCGGCGCTGGCTGACCTCCGCATCGCATTGTTTCCTTGTTTCGTTTACCCGCTCTCCCACGACATAACTGGGAGGGCAAGGAGTTTATCACGTGCTAAACGCACACTCCCGCTATGGGAAAACCCAACGAAAAACCGTCACTTTGACGAAGAAGGGACATGGGCAAATTCATGCGTTTGCCCAATCCCACCAAATGACCTTCAGCGCGGCTATTGAAACGCTGGCGCTCATCGGCATGAAGGCCGATCTGACAACCTTGCTCGTGCCGCTGCTGCAAGATGTGGTGGACAAGACCTTGCAGCGCAACTTCAACCGGCTGGCCAAACTCAGCCTGCTGGCGGCAGCCGAAGCCGCCATGGCCCACGACCTGAGCACGATGCTGCTCTTGCAGGTCGTGCGGCTGGAAGCGGTCAAGCATCCGCAGGACTTTGAGAGCCGGCTGGGCGTCAGCTACGCACCCGACGACACCCTCGACGCCCGCATCCGGGCCATCTACGATGAAATGCGTGGTCTGGCGCGGCAGCGGCAGCAGCGGGTGTTGAAACGGCCGTTGCACGACATCATCAGCCAGTTCCAGAACAACTCGTCCGATGCGACCCAGGGCGATATCACCCTGGCGGCGTTGGACGGCCATCTGGAGGAGGCGTCAGATGGCTAAGGCCCAAAGCGTCGTGCGGCTGCAAACGCACGCCAACCGCACCCCCACCGGCCGCGCCTCAGCGACGACGGCCCGCAAGCTGGCCCAATACCTGGCTCACGGCCGTGGCCGTCCCACCGAACAGGCGCAACGCCCGCAGCGTGGCATCTGGCATGGCGAAGACGGCCGTCCGCTGACCCATGAGCAGGTCTTGCAGTGGGTGGCCGAGCAGGGCAAAACCTATCCCTACACCCACCAACTCATCCTGTCCGTGAAAGAGGCGCCGCTAGAAGCGGCCGCCTACGGCCGGGCGATGCAGGCGGGTGGGTCGGATGGAAACCTGTTCCCGGAGTGGCGGCTCATCGTCCATCAGGACAGCCGCCATTCACACGCCCATCTTCTCGCCTTCGGCGATGAGGACATTCGCGTGACCGGTCCGACCTTTCGTCAGTGGTGGCTGGCGGTTCGTCAGGAATTGGAACAACAGCAGCAGCAGTATCAGGCTGCCCAGGAACGCGAACACGTCGCGCACCTGGATTTACCTTTACACAAACTACAACATGCCGCAGTCCAGGAGTTGACCCGGCAATTGGAGATGGAACTTTGAACACATCAGAAAACAATTACAGTTATTTCAAACGCTGGTGGCAAAACGCGCCGCCGGCAACCAAAAAAGGCTGGCGGACAGCGTTGCTTTTTTCCCTACTGCTGTGGTTGCTAGGCGCGGTAGTCAGCTACTATCAGGTGGCCGCCATCCGGGCTGTGGAGACACCGGTTGTCCGGGTAATCTACTCTGGTTTGATGGGGCCGATGGGACTCTGGTGGGGTTTCCTGAAGTTCACTGGTTTTATCCAGGAAACCAGCCATGACCCCAGCGGCGCCTGGCGTTACCTGATTGCCCTTCGCCTGGTTGTTTGGGGAGCAATTGGCTTCATTTTCAATGCAACGCCTCACCCGGAAGTCGTACAGAAGCGGGAGGCCGCTCTTCAGCGCAAAGCGCAGGGACAGTTGGACGACGATGAGGTCGCGGGGAAGCTGGCCATTGAAAATGGCGTCCCGCTGGCCACGGTGAAAGTAACGGGTCGGAAAAAGAAGCCGGTGACGGTGGGGGTGGACCTGGCCCAAGGCCAGGGCCATGTCCTGGTGTCTGGACCAACCCGGAGTGGGAAGGGGCTGCACCTGACCGAGACGCTGCTGCACTGGCCGGGAACGGCCGTTATTGTGGACCCCAAAGGCGAGCAGTACAAACGAACGGCCGGGTTCCGCAAGCAGCATCTGGGGCCGGTGTACCACATCCCCGGCCACGAGGTTGCCCTGTCTAAACTGTACAACCTGCAGGACTCGGATGACATCAAAGAACTGCACGACCAGCTGCTCCAGCCGGAACAGGATACCCAGCGCATCTTTGCCGACAAATCCCTGAGTCTGTTTGAAGCAGTCGGGCATTATGCCAAAGCCCGGCGAATTGACCCGATACGCGTCTTGCTGGATGCGGCGTCCGACGATTTCACCCTGGCGCTGCGGGCGATGGACAGTGTTCCTACGGCGCGGCGCGAGGTGCGCAAGTTCACCAACAACTTGTCGCCGGAGCTGTTCAACCAGGATCGCTTTGTCGCCTCCGCCTATGGCACCTTCACCACCCGGCTGTACAACTACCAGAAACACATCGACACCATCGCACCGCGCACCGTCCTCAACAGCATCCCGTTATATTGGGAGCGCGAAAACGCCACCATCTACATCACCTACAACCTCACTGAACTGCAAGGGGTTGGCGGCGTGGTAGCCGCCATCCTGGCCGGCCTCATGCGTTATCACATGAACCACACAGATCCCAAACATCGCCTGTTGGTGGCGGTGGATGAGTTGGCCGCTGTGCGGCTGCGCAATCTGGAGACGTATCTGGCGACGGTGGGCGGGTATGGCATCACGATGCTGCTCTACACCCAATCCATCGCCCAGTTGGAAGGGATCTACGGCCGTGCCGGGACCGAAGCCATCCTCGCCAACACGGCCCATCAGGTCTGGTATCCGCCCAATGACATGGAAACGGCGCGGCGGATTTCGGCTCTGTACGGCACGCGGCGACGGCCGTTACCCACCCCCCAAAATCTTCGCCTCCAACTGCCCGTACACATCCCGCCCCGCCTCATCTCGTTTGACTGCAAACAGGAACAGCCCTTTGCCGCCGCTATTCTCTTCCCACTTTTCGCCGACGCTGCGCTTGTGCTGCTCCGTTGTCTTTTCCTCGATATGCGCCCCTTTGTATTCCACCACCAACAAACGGCCGTCGCGCAGTTCCGCCACGAAATCGGGGTAAAACCAGCCGTGCGCCAGCCGCAGCCGGTAGCCATATTGCTCGTTGACCAGATTACGCACCCACTGTTTGACGTCCCGGTCGCGGTCAATCGCCTGGGCGCACTTAAACTCTTCCCCGTCGTGGTTGAGGTCGTCTAACAGTGGGTAGTAATGTTTGTTGAACTGGAACGGTCCGGCATACGGCCGTTTTGCCGGGTAATTATTTGGGTCAAAAGTGAAGGCGTACTCGTAATTGGTCTCCACCGGGATGCCGCCACCCAACAGCCGGGCCTGATACCCTTGCGCATAGGCCGCGTCTCGATACTGCTTGATTTTCTCTTGCAGCGCCTTGATCAATGGGTAACGGTGGCGCACCAACGTGGTTAAAGGAATGCCCCGTCTCTCGATTAGATGGGTGACGGTGCTCCGGATAAATTCCAACAAGACCTCTTGCCGGATGTCTGGTTGGCGCAGTTGATGGTCCAGGCGGCGGCTTAACTCATTGACCGTCCAGTGAGTTTGCGCCAGACCTAAATCGAATTCGGCGCGGGCGTCCACATAGCGGGTAATCAACTGTTTGCCGTTCAGGTCTATCAGGTAGCTTTCGGCTGTCTCTTTGATGCTGAATTCCACTTCGCTGAGTTGTGTCGGGTAGGCCAACAAATCCCATCCGCCGGCGTCCAAGAACCACTCTTCGTCAACCTGTTCCCACGCGCCATCTATCCAGAAGGCCAACTGCGGCACGGTGAAAACCTCTCCTTTTTGCGAAGGGGTCAGCTTTTGCCGCTGCTTGTTCTGGTAGAGCATGACGGTGTTTTTGATTTCGGCGCGGTTTGTTTTGGGCGCGGCGCGCACCAGTTTGTCGCCTAATTCGTCGGAGATGGGGCCGCTGATGGTGACGGTGATCTGGCCGGTTTCGGGGTGGGCGCTGGTTTGCACCTGCGCCTGTTCCGCCGTTGTCAGGCTGGAAAGGTCAGGCGCTTCGTCGAGGGTCAGGGTCATCGTTTGCCAGAGGTTGGGCTGCAAACCGGCCGGGTCGGTGGGAAACAGGCTGGGCTGCGGTTCGATGAAGGTTTGCGCTTCCTGGGCGTTGAAGCCCATGCTCACCAGTCGGTCGTACAATTTGCCTACCGCTTGCGGCCAACTGGTGGAGGCGACGTGGGCGTAGGCGCGGTTTAGTTCTGGCTGTGTCCGGCTTTGGGCGTAAGGCATCCGCAGCACCCGGCCGAGCAATTGCTCCACGGCCGTTACCGAATACACCTTGGCCACCGAGCAAAAGACGTAGGCAAAGGGGCAGTCCCACCCCTCTTTTAACGCTTGCACCGTAATCACAAACTGTACGGTGTTGCCGGGGTCGAGCAAGTTCACCCCGTCCAACTCTTTCTGGTCGCCGGTGGCAATGGCGATCCGTTCGCGGGGGATCGCTTCTTCGTCCACCAGAAACTTCTGCAAAACCTCAACGGTCACTTCCTGCCCCTTGTTTTCCGCCTGAAAGAGGGCGATGGGCTGGATGAAATCTTTATCGTGGAGAGCCAGGTCGTGGAGGCGCTGCCGGGTGGCGATGGCGTCGCGCACGGCCGTTTGCCAGGTGGGGTGTTCCGTCAGCATCACGGGCAGCTTAATCATCTCCTCTGCTTTCAGTTCAGCGGCGGAGACGCTGTGCAGGTTGTTGCTGTTGCTGGCGGGCGTGGCGGTGAATTCGATGATGCAGGCCGGGGCAATGCGGCGCATGACTTCGACGCTGAGGGGAGATTGGGCGTTGTGGGCTTCGTCTACCAGCAGCAGTGGCCGGGCCAGGGCCAATAAATTGCGGAAGGAATACTTGATCCCGCTGTCATCTTCCAGTCGTTCCAGGCCGGGTGTATCGGCTGAGACGCGGGCGAAATGGGGTTCCAGATGTTCGTTATGGGCGTAGACTTTACGCCCGTCGGTGGAATTGACGCGCAAGGTAGCCATGGTGCCGACAACAATGACGCATTTATCGCGGATGTCTTGCGGCCGAATTTGGCTGAAGTCGCTGATGTCGTGGACGAGAACACGGCCGTTAAACGCCCCATCCAATACCCGCCGGTTGGGATGGTCGGGGTCTTTTAGGGTGATCAATGTTTGTTGGCGAATGGCGTTGGTGGGCACGAGCAGCAGGACGAGGGGGTAATCTTGCTCCAGATAGGCGGTGGCGGCCAGCTTGATGGCATGGACGGATAGGTGAGTTTTACCGCCGCCGGTGGGCAGGCGCAGGCAGACGTAGGGGATGTCGGGCAGGCCGTCCAGGGTTTGGTAGAGGCGGAATTGGCCGCTGCCATTGCCGCTGGCGTATTGTTCAAAGGCGGCTGCCGCGCCGTCGAAGCGGGCGCTTTCCAGGTAGGCTTGCAGGACGTCGAGGGTGCTTTGTTGGTATGTTTTCAGGTTGAACATAGGTATCTATTTTAGACCCTAAGGGTTTGGTAAACCCTTAGGGTCTGGCCGTTAACGCGCTTCTATCTCATAAGGAATCTGGCGGAAGGTGATGTTTTCCGCTTTCAGCCGCGCCGAACCAAAGCGGCTGGTTTCACCATAGATAACTTTAGGACCGGCAAAAGGCGGCAGGGCGCGGAGGATGGGGCTGGTGAGGACGTTGCCGCCGTTGACTCGCCGGTCGCCGAGAATACCGTTGTAGAGCAGGTAGTAGGCCGCGCCGTTGTGGACGCCTAACAAGGGCGATTGGCCGTCGCCGCTGTAGGGGGTTTTGGTGGCGGCAAACCAGATGTGGGCGGCCAGCGTGGGGAAGCGGATGGCCGGGTTGATGCGGCCGGCCTCGTCGAAGACGGCCGGCCCCAGTCGGTAAAAGCGAAAACCGCCGCCGCCTTGCCAGTTAACGGCCGTCGAAATCCCCCCTTGCTCCCCGTCTACCACCTGCTGCAACCGGGGCAGGCAGTGGGTGAGGGCGTGTTCGCCCATCTCGATGCCGATGTAGCGCCGCCCCATTTTGTGGGCGACGGCGGCGGTTGTGCCGGAACCAAGAAAGGAGTCCAAGACCAGATCGCCTTTGTTTGTTGCTATAGTAAGCACTCGCTGTATCAAACGTTCAGGCTTAGGAGTATCAAATGTATTGCCTCCAAATAATGTCTGGATTTCTTTTTTTGATTCATCGGTGTGACCTACTTCGTCATGTGGCCACCAAGTCCACGGGGTCATCCCATCAACATCAGAAAGATATTGAATGCGGGAAGGTACGGCATTACCATCTTTTCCAAAGTAGATTCGACCATTATCAAGTAACTCAAGGTATTTTTCTTCGATCACTTTCCAACAGGAGCCTGCTGGAGGTAGGTGCTTTTTACCTGTTATAGGTGAGGTTATTTCATACATTTGGTTTGGTCTATAACCTTGTGCAGATAATGACACGCTTCTCCACGCTCCTTTAGGATCGTTGTTTGGATTCTTGTAAACTTTTCGTTGTTTATCCCCTAGCGGTAACTTGTTTCGCGACTGTTTGAATTTCTCTTGGTCTTTTACATATATCATCACATATTCATGGCTATCACCAATAGCACTCCTGTTTTCTCGTGAATACCTTTTCTGCCAAACATTAGAAACAAGAAAACTATTTCGCCCGAATATCTCATCCATGATCACTTTCAGGTAATGGCCCTCGTTGTCATCAATTGAAACCCAAATCGAGCCGTCCTCTGCCAGCAGGTCGCGCAGCAGTTCCAGCCGAGGGTACATCAACGTCAGCCAGGTGGCGTGTTCCAGGTTGTCATCGTAATGGGCAAAGGCGCTGCGGGTGTTGTAGGGCGGGTCAATGTAAATGCACTTCACCTTACCAGCATAGTAAGGCAGCAGCGCCTTCAACGCTTCCAGGTTGTCCCCCTGAATCAACATGTTTTCCGTCTCCGGGTCGCCATAGGCGTGGGCGGGGTCAGCTTGCAGCAGGCGGTAGGGGGCGCGGGCGGCGGCCGTCAGGGCGTCGTCGCGGTTCAGCCAGTTGAGTAAGGGCTAGGGGTTCCATTCCTCCAGTGATAGTGGGAATCGTACCGGCATTGAGCAGTTGGCGCAAGGGGACAGCCATCCGGCGCAATTGCGAGATTGGACCAATCTTAAAGATTGGTCCAATCAGAAAACTAGCCAACCGGCCAGCACCTTCACACAACCCTCTAGCAAAAACTACGTGACATTTAAAAAAAACACGTGAGATTTTTTAAAAATGTCGTGAGATTTTTGGAAAATCTCACGACATTTTGGGCCAAACCTCACGACATTTCAGGCAAAATCTCAGGATATTTCCGGTGAAATCACCTGTCCTGTTATCAATCGCCTGATTTTTCAGCAACCTCCTCAAACTGGATTTTCGCCAACGCCTCCTTAAAGGCCGGACCGGGAGTAAAGCGCACGGAAACCCGTTTGACATTGCGTGAAGTGACCAGGTCGGGGGAATTGGAGCCTTCGCTGCTGATACTCAACTGAAACTTGCCAAAATCGCCCAGGTCTACAATCTCGCCCATCGCCAAATGCTTGGGGATAAGGGCCAACATATTAGCCAGGGCGGCGGCCATGTCGGCGTCACTGAGGGTCGAGCGGTCGGCGGCTTCGGCGGCCAGAGCGCGTTGATTCACGCGGCCGTTGGTTTGCAACGAAGGGTAAAACTTGCGTACGGCCTCCCGATTACTGGGATTCACCTTCTCCACGACTTTATATTTTGCTGTCATTGTATCCTCCACATGATGATATGTACTGCGCGGAAAACGCTGATTGGGTTGATGGCCTTCCGGCAAAAGAAAAATAGACTGTCGTTAAGATAATGAAGAGGGGGGACGCCTGACAATAGGATCATTGGGGGATGGGGTGGGAGGCTACCAGTATCGAATTGTTGCACATCGTCGTCGAGAACCCGGCGCCACCTTCTCCCATATTGGACAGCAAATTGACCGGTCTAAAACGACTGTGTCCAACTATGTACGCGAATTGGAACAGGACGGCCGTTTGCAACGAAACGGCAGCGGGTGGCAGGTCCTATCATGAAATCGCTAGGGCCAGTTCTCCTCTTACTCTGCCTGTGCCTGGCAGCGTTCAGCCTGATAGTCAGCAGCGTGGGCCAACACGCTGTTGATGCCTGGGCCGAACAGGCGGCGCAGCCACCCAGCGTCACCGATACCATCATGCAAAGCCGGCAAACTCCGCCTGTTGAACCGGAGTACCGTCGCCACGGCGCCTGGTTTGGCGCGGGTTTGTTGGCTCTGGTGGTGTTGGTGATTGGGGCGATGTTTTTCATCATGCACGGCGGGGCTGAGTTTTTGCGGCAGTGGCGCCTGGCGCGGAAACGGCCGTCACACCGCCAACACACCGCCCCCTATCTACCGAATACTGCCTGGACACAAACCCCGTCGGTGCGGCAAGTGCGGTACCTTCCGGAGGTGGACGATGAACAAGTGGTTGATTCTCTCGATTAGCCTGTTACTCCTGACGGCTTGCGCCACGCCACCTAACAGCGGCTATGTGCTGACGCCAAACGCGGCCGGAACCTTATCCGCCGCGGACGAAGCGCGCCGGCAGGCGGCCAATGCCGCCACCGCCCAATCGGCCGAAATGACTCGACAATCCGCGCAGGCTACACAACAAGTATTGATTGTGACCCAAACGGCCGTGATGATGGCTACAGGCACGGCGCAAAGCATAGGTCAGGCCCAGACAGCAACGTCAGAATCCATCGCTGTCCGTGCCAGCGAGCAAGCCCTGGCCGCCGACGCCACCTTCTCAGCGATTGCCGCCAATGCCACCGGAACGGCCGTGGCCCAAGTCGCCATCGCCGAGCAGCACATGGTTGAGGATGAGGCCCGGCGATTGGCGCTGCAGCGCGAAGCGGAAGCAGCGCAGCTGGCCTACCAACAGCAAATGAACCGCCTGAAACCCTATCTCTGGGCCGGTTTAGTGGGTGCATTGCTGCTTCTTGCCGGTGGGTTTGTCTATATGTTGTACCAGCGCTCGCGCCCGATTACGGTGACTGATGCCCATGGGCCACGAGTCCTGGTTCCAGCCAACAGTTGGCAGGTGCTGCCCACCCGGTCACCACAACTGGCGCTGCCGGCGACGGTGGCGTCGGAAACGGCCGAATCGCCCATCCCGCTGCCGCCACTTGTCCTCGGACACATCCTCATTGCCGGCGAGACCGGCAGCGGTAAAAGCACCGCCTTGCTGGCGATTCTCAAACGCCGTCGGCAGGTGGTTGTACTCGACCCGCATAACACACCCGGCAGTTGGGGCAGCGCCCAGGTGATTGGCGGCGGGCGGGATTTTGAGAGCATCGGCCGTTACATGCAGCAGATGCGTCTCATGCTCAGCCAGCGTTACAGTCAACGGGCACAGGGAATGGCGCAGTTTGAACCGCTAACTGTCGCCACCGATGAAATGCCGGCTATTGTCGCTGCCCTGGGCCGGGATGTGGATGATGTCTGGCGCGAATGGCTGCGGGAAGGGCGAAAGGTGGGCTTATTCTTCGTCGTGTCTACACAAAGTACGCGGGTCAGGACATTGGGGATTCGCGGCGAGGGCGACCTGCTGGAGAACTTCAGTTATGTGTTGATGCTGGGCAAGTTGGCCGCCAACCAATACCCTGACCTTGCGACCAGCATGGAATGGCCGGCTGTCTTGCGGACGATTCGCGGTGTTCGGCCGGTGCTGATTCCGCAGGAACGGCCGTCAACGGAAAACCGAACCTCGACCACACCACTCTTCATCGCCCCTGTTCCTCAGCCAACCGGCTTTGCCGACCCCAACAATCTCACCGAAACCATACGGGAACGCATTCGCCAATTGGCGCGGGAACTGCCCAGTCAAGCGGCCGTGGAACGAGCCGTCTTTGGTTACAACGGCGGTGCAGCTTACCGCGCCGTGAAAGAAGTCCTTGATACGAGCGGTAATAACAACCGCTCTACGACGACCCACACCAACTCGCATTCTGCTCTACGGTAGTAGCGGTAGTAGTAGCGCTACACACCTGTAGAGGCTCTACCGGATTCAGGAACTGTTATTAACACAGCACGTGCTCCCCCCAACAATTCAAAAACATAAGGAGGCCATTACCTATGGCGAAATACACCTTTTTTCAAGGTCAAGTATTCGTGGATGAGAGCGCTTACGCGCCGATCCTCAAGAAACCCAAACAAGCGACAGAAATCTCAGTCTTATTGATGGTGCGGGAAACCGCCCCCAATCCCAAAAAGGAGAACAGAAGCAATGAACGACAAGAATCCGAATCAGAATAAACGTATCCGATTTGCCATCTACACCCGGTATTCTTCAGAACTTCAGAATGACTTGAGCCTGGAGGCGCAGGAAGACCGCTGCCGCCGGACGATTGCCGAACGGGGTGGCGTGGTCGTTAACGTGTACAGCGATGGCGCGAAAACTGGCTGGAGCCTTGAACGGGAAGGGTTCATGAACCTGCGTCGCGCGGCCGAACGCGGCCGTTTCGACGCGGTGATGTTCTGGAAATTCGACCGGCTGGCACGAGATCATGACCATGCCGTGATGATAAAAATGTTGTTACGGCACGAATATGGCCTGAAGCTCTATTGCGTCGAAGGTTTTTCCGAAGATGAAAGCGACTCCCCCTATACTGCCATGATGGAGCAGATGCTCGCCGTCTTTTCAGCGTTCTATTCCAAGAACCTCAGCAGTGAGACCAAGCGAGGTAAGTATCAACGGGTGGCAAAAGGCGAATTCAACGGCAGCATTCCCCCATTAGGCTATCACCTGGTTACTCTGGCCAACAGAGACGAAGAACGGCAGCCTGGACTGCACATCAATCTCCGGCAGGCGGCTGTTGTTCGTCGTGCCTTTCGCATGTATGCAACAGGGGAGCATAGCGATTTGACCATCGCTCAATGGATGAACCGACGGCGCGTGATCCAGCAACTGCGGCAGGATAAACAACCCATCGGTAAAGACACCGTGCGCGACATACTGCAAAACCAGATCTATACCGGTCGCGTTCCCTATGCGGAAACCCTCTACGCCGGAACGTTGGGGCAGGGCAAGAAATCAAACCGCCATCGCAAGCAGTGGTTTGAGGGCAAGCACCAGGGCTTTATTTCCGACGAGTTGTTTGAAAGATGCCAGGAAGTGCGTCAACACCTTACCCGGTTATGCAACGCCCCCATGACGGTACGAACCTATGTATTACGGGACCGGGTTTACTGTGCCCGCTGTGTGGCCACCCGTCCCAAAGGGCTAGTGGATGTCAACTATGGCAAAATGCGCCCAGCCTGGGATCATCGTCGTGACAGAGGTCATTATCGCTGTATGGCGCGAGACAGAGGCTACCATCGTTGCGAACAAGGCTATGCAGCTACAGACAAGGTAGACGAGCAGGTGGTACGCGCTTTGGTACAGGTGAAAATACCGGAAGGGTTCCAGGAACGGGTTGAGGAAGCGATCCGCAGCCGGGTTGAACATGCGGAAGCATTACGACGTATGGCGGAAATCGAGGAGGTTGTCAAACGAATAGACTTCAGTTGGGAGCAGGGGTTCCTGACGCCGGAGGATTACATCGGCAAGCGAAGCCAGTTACAGAAAGAGATTGACTCGCTGCGACCCGTAGATTATGACGATCTGGTCGAGGCGGCTGATTTGCTGGGGAACTTTCAATCTTACTGGGATGCTTGTGAAAACGTGCCGAAACCGGAAGAAGCGCGCCAGCAATTGTTGGCGAAGATTGTGGATCGAATCTTTGTCTACGATGATCGGGTCATCGCTATCGCCTTACATGGGGACTTTAGCATTGTCATTGACAATGAGACGGCGGCATCGGATGAAGTGATTGAGGGCTTGAGGGCAGAAATGAAAAAGGGTGCAAGTGAATCTGATTCAACTTGCACCCGGAACGGGAGCGACGGGGATCGAACCCGCGATCTTCGGCTTGACAGGCAAATACTTTTACTGATCCTAAGCCAACCTGGCAGGAATTTTTATCGACGTTCAACGACGGCCGAAGAGTTCTTCTGCCAAATCGTCGCCATCACCCCTCCTTCGCCTGGCCGACATGGCCGCAGCGCTGGCTATCACACGCTCTTCAGCCACATCATTGTAATGAATTTGAGTTGTCCTTTCGTCAGTGTGCCCAGCAAGTAGCTGCCCAACTTTCCAGTCACCAGTTTGGGCAATAATGTCAGTAACGTCGCGTTTGCGCACCGCGTGAAAACGAAACGTAGGAACCCCCGCAAAATCACAAATCCGAACAAACGCGATATCAAGCGCGTCCACACGTAATCGCTCACCAGTGCGAAGACTGCACCACAGGAAACTAGCATTCGATGGCATCAACTCCAGCCAACGGCGCAGCAGATCCGCAGTGTCATCAAAGAAGACAACCGGCTGTTGGCCGGTTTTTCCATTGGCTGAGGCACGATACGCAAAACCACCATCGACCATTTGCTCAGGTCGAATGAGGGCACGCTCAATATCACGTCGGCGTAGTCGCCACAATTCACCTCGACGTCGGGCTGAATCGATTGCCAGACTTACGAGTGCAGCATCACGAACATCACGGGGACTATATTTGCGGTGAGCTGCGAATCGCGGCAAAGCGTTTAATACCGTCTGAAAATCTTCTGCCGGCGCTGGCCGAGAATGGACAGGTCTGTAGCTATAACGGCGATCATTAGTCAACAACACATCAGCTGGATTCTCGGCGATCATACCGGCCGAAACGCACCAGGACCAAAACGCCCTAAATGTGGACTTGAATCCAGCTAACGAGCCAACGGCCAATCCCGCCTCCTCCAAATTGACAAAAAACCGATTAACATCGGCCCCGGAAATGGTCGCCAATTCCAGATCTCCCAACTCTTGTTGAAAACGGCCGAGACGCGTACTCACAGAGGTGAGGTGTGCGGAAGACAGGTGGCGCGATTCCAGATGAGCTAAATACTCCGCTATAGCTTTGCTTAATTTCATGAGAACTCCTTTGTATGTGTCTACTACGTTAGATGTGTCAAAGCTTGCTCAAAGGCACGCCAATTTTACCAAACGGAAAGGCGGTAAATGTTAACAGTTTGTTATCCACCTTGCTTAACAACGTCAGGCATTACGAGTAGAGAGGTTGTCACAATCGCTCTGGCTCGTTTCTTTTTTACCATTGGTAGCAGTCCCTCACGCTACCACCACGATTATACGGAGGAAAACATTATGAATTCTTTGGGGAACATTTCGGGCATCAATTGGGATGCAATTTGGGTCACAAGCGCTGCCCTACTCGGATTCGGCACGCTTTACAACTATCTGGTGCTGCATCTCTCGCGGCGTGGTCACAACGACGGTTACACCTGGTTGTTGGTGGTGATCGGCGTTGGCATCACCATTTTGGCCGCAGGCTTCACCATCGGCTGGACGGCCGTGATCTTGCTGGGGATTTACTTTGCTGCCAGCGGGTTGCCAATGGCTATCGGTGACATTTACCGACATATCCTGGCACGGCGGGCGGAGCGAGGGAATGACTAAGCCCAGGGAATGGCCCAATGCAATGCGGTTGTATCGTGACCGGGCTGCCGAAGAAACCAATGATGCAGCGCGTTCGTTGGACCGACTCATCTACCGCGTGGAACGCGGAGAGTTTACCAGGGCTGGATTGGAAAGGGATTTATTGGACGTTAGCCGTCGCCTGCATGTGGCCTTACGTCACCTGGAGGCAGCGGGAGCAGAAACGGAACCGGAATGAGACCCCCAAACTGCTTATTAGGAATAGGTACGACGAGTGAGTGAACACGATGAACAAGCCGCCCTTATGGGCTGGGCAATTTTACAAACCGGCGTCTGGCCGGAGCTGCGGCTGCTCTTCGCCATCCCCAACGGCGGCCATCGCCACAAGGCCGTGGCCGCCAAAATGGTCGCCGAGGGCGTAAAGCGCGGCGTCCCCGACGTCTGCCTGCCGGTCCCACGCGGCGACCACCACGGCCTGTACATCGAAATGAAGTACGGCCGTAATGGCACATCGCCCGATCAGGACGCCTGGCTGGAAGCGCTGGCCGGGCAAGGCTACAAAACGGCCGTGTGCTACTCGTTTGAAGCCGCCCAACGCGTCATCACAGAATACCTGGGAGAGCAATCTTGAGAAAACCCGCTACACCACGCCTGCCAGTTGCGCCGCCGCCGGCCGTACAGGAATGTGCGCCTGAAGCACACCCCTGTACAGCGGCCGACCCTTACCGGCAGCAGCTCATAGACGATGAACGATTAACCCTCATGCACACCAGAATCTACGACCACTGGCGGCCACGTGTTGGCGCGCCAACAGCTTACGCCCTGGCCCGCGTCGCCTGGAGCGACAACGCCACCTACCAACGCCTGAAGCAGGAGGCGAGGGTCTCATGAGTTGGCAAGCCATGACAGCCGTATCCCGCCACAGCAAGCAGGAGGGTCAACTCCTGCGGCTCATCCTCCATCTCGCCGAATTCGCCGATACCGAAGGCAACGTGGACCCAGCGCCTAACCAGGGCACACTAGCCGCTCACTTTGGATGCACACCCCGAACAATTCGCAATCGGCTCAATGAGCTAACGGTCCACAACGAACTAATGCAGACCCGTATTGGCAGCGGCCCAGGCAATCCATCAGCCTACAAGATTCTACTACCCATGCCGGAAACGGCCGTTCCCGATACGCAAAAGGCGGAAACAAAAGGCGGAAAGGCGGAAACAAAAACGGACTTCGTTTCCACCTTTCAACAGCAAAAGGCGGAAACGAAAGGCGGAAAGGCGGAAACAAAAACGGACTTTGTTTCCGCCTTTCAACAGGAAATGGTGGAAATAAAGGCGGAAATTCTAGCCCTAAAGGCGGAAATTTTGAGCCTAAAGGCGGAAACGAAAGGCGGAAAAGGCGGAAAAGGCGGAAACGAAAGGCGGAAAGGCCACTCGACTAAAAGTGCAGACGATCCATATCTTGATCCGTATCTTGATCCGATTGATCCAGAAACAACAACAACAAACGCGCCCGCGCCCAACGACGTGGCCGAGCCAATTGATGTTGTTGTTGCGGTTCTTTCCTGGCTGGGCTTTGTGGGAGATAGAGCCAAAGAGCCACTAACGGCCGAATCGGCCCTGGCCTGGTCTTTCTGGCTGCAGCTCAATCGGGTGCGCCTGGAAAAGCAAGGCAAAGACCCGTTGGCCATCACCATTGCCGCCTGGCGCAGACCTGGCGGCAGCCCGCCAGCGGACTGCCTGAGCCTGGCCCACGCCTGGTTGTCCATGACCGACTCCGAGCGCCGCCTGACTTTGGCCGCTGCTGCCCAGCCGCTGTTTGAGGTTCAAGCTGCGCTGCCGGAATGTCTCTGGCCTTTTGATATCCCAGGCAAGACGCTGCACCAACTGCAAGCGGCCACCAACGGCCGTTTCCTGCCTCCGGCGCTGCTGCCGGCAGAAGCGCCAGGCGACGTCGAGATAACCACGCCGATTCCGGCAGGCACGTCGTCGGCCGAGGTTTACCAGATGCCGCCTGAAACGGCAGTACTCTGGAAGTCAGTCCTGAGCGAATTAGAGCCGCAGATGGTCAAGGCGACCTTCAACACCTGGCTAAAAGGCAGCAAGCTGAAGCTCAATGGCGGCAGCAACGCTGTGATTTACACCCGCAATGCTTACGCCGCGGATTGGATAAACGGCCGTCTGCAAGACATGGTGAGTCGCACCCTCTCATCGGTTGCCGGCCGCCAATTGACCATCGAGGCTTGCGAAGAACCGCAAATTTAACTTGACGAGCAAGTATCGTGTTGGTGCGCCAACGCTGAGGGGAATAATAAAAACGGCCGGTGTATCAGCACCGGCCTGCCGTGGCCACAGGGGAATGTGGGGAAACGGCCGTTTCAGTATAACACAGACGGCCGTTCCCCAAAAAGGAACCAAATGAAAGTTGTATCCATGATCGCGCTGTTTTGTTTACTGCTGCTGTCGGCGGGGATATTCATCCTCAGCCAGTCGGCCGACGAGGCCATTGCCGCCTATGTTGAGGTGCAGTCTCAGCCGGCCGGCGCAGCCGAACTGGCGCTGCAATCCCGCCAGACGCCGGTCATCGCCGACCATACGCGCTCCTTTGGCGGCGCCGGGCTGCTGGCGCTGGCCCTGGTGGCCGTGGGCGCGATGGTCTTTGTGATGCGCGGTGGGACCGACCTGCTGAAGCAGTGGCGGCTGATCCGCAAACGGCCGTCGCCGCCCCATCACCAGCCCATGCCCTATCTGCCCACGCAGCCCGATTATCCCGCCCAGCCAATGGACATGCTGCCGCGCACCCAGCGGCCGCAGGAGTTGCCTCAATGGACGCAAAGCGACCAATCATGATTCTGCTTATCGCCCTGGCCTGGCTGGCCGCGGCCTGCGCCACGCCAGGGACCACGCCCCAGGCGGGCTACGCCCCGCAGCCCGGCGGCATCGCCGTTGAGGTGGCTCAGGCGACGTATGTGGCCGCCGCCCAGGCGGCCACCAGCCAGGCGCAGCAGGGTTACGTCGCGGCCACCAGCCAGGCGGCGGCGGCTACGGCCGTGGCGCAGTCTACCCGCGACATGGTGACGCTGACGGCCGAAGCGGCTGGACACCAGGCCACCATGCAGGCCCTGGCCGTCGAAGGAACCCGCGAGGCCATCGCCAGCAACGCCACGGCCACGGCCGTGGCCCAGGTGGCCATCGTCGAGCAGCGCCTGGTCGCTGACGAAGCGACCCGCCTGGCCATCCAAAGAGAGCAGGAGCGGGTGGGTGTTCGCAGCGCCGAATTGTGGGCGGCCGTGTGGCCCTGGCTGGTGGGCGTGGGGGTCATTGGGCTGACTGTTACCCTGATGCTGGTGGGCCTCGCCTTCATGCGCCGTTCGCAGCCGATGGTCATCGACCGTGGCCAGGGGCGCGAGCCGGCCGTGCTGGTCTACTCCGGCAACGGCTACCGCCAGCTTTCCGAGCCGCGCATCACCACGCCCGACGAGCCGCCGCTGGCGCTGCCGCAGCCCGCAGCCGACCTGCCCGCGCTCACCAGCGGCCACGCCCTGGTGGTTGGCCCCACCGACGCGGGCAAGTCGACGGCGCTGCGGGCCATCATCAAGGCGCGCCTGGAAGCTGGGCAGCAGGTCTATGTGCTCGATCCGCATTACGAGCCGGGCAGCTGGCTGGATGCCCGTGTCATCGGCGGCGGGCGCGGCTTCGAGGAGATTGGCGGGTTCATGGATTGGATGATGCAGCAGCTCAACGACCGGGCGCGCCAGATGGCCGCTGGTGACACCAGCTTCCGCAGCCAGCCGGTGACGGTGGCCACCGATGAGATGCCGGCCATTGTCGATGAGTTGAGCCGCGACGTGGCCGTGGTGTGGCGCAAGTGGGTGCGCGAGGGGCGCAAGTTCGGCCTGTTCCTGGCCGTCAGCACGCAGAGCACCCGCGTCAAGACCCTCGGCATCGATGGCGAGGGCGACGTGCTGAACAACTTCGGCGCCATCCTCTACCTGGGGCAGTCGGCGGTGGACGCATATCCCGACCTGGTGCAGCAGCAAGAGCGCCCGGCCGTGCTGCGCACGATGCGCGCCGCGCAGCCGGTCATCATCCCCAACATCCAGCCGCCAGGCCACGGCCCCATCCTGACCGCGCCGACGCCCACCCTGCTGCACGAACCGGCCGGCGATGCGTACCAACGGCCGGAGAATGTGGGCCTGTCAACGCCGCGAGGTTTCGTGTCCCCAACGCAAATCCGCCAAATTATCGAGATGACCCGGCGCGGCGAAAGCGGCCGGGAAATCGAGCGGCAAGTGTGGGGGTACGAAGGCGGCGGCGCTTATGAGATGCGTGTATTTGTGTGCGACCAACTAGGCGTTGGGGGCTGATTTTCCGTGGTAGCAGTCGCACTGGTAGCGCGCTACTACCACCTGTAGCACCCTGGTAGCACGGTCGCATTTTGGTAGCAATTTAGTAGCAGTGTGGTAGCACACGATTTGAACAAAAAAGGAGTATGAAGTGCAGAATGATTAAGGGAATTTTAGGCATTATTGTTTTGATTGGGGCCTGGGCCATCGTCTCGGCCGCGCAGCCGGTAACGGCCGTTGCGCCGCAACCCATAACGGCGCAGGAATCGGCGCAGGTTGGCTACATCGTGGCCACGCCCACGTTTGCGCCGCCGACCAATGCCAGCCCGCCGACCAGGATCACCATGCCGGAGATTGGCCTGGACGCAGCCATTGAATCGGCGGCGATTACGCAGACACCGGCATACAACGTCGGCTGGTGGCCTGATTCGCAGCAGCGCGGCGACGTGGTGCTATTTGGCCACAATTACGCGGCGCTCGCTCCGCTGGCCGCCGTGCAGCCAGGGCAACAAATGACCCTGGACAGCGCGGCCGGGGAGCGGGTGTATACCGTCACGCGGCTGGAAACTCGACCAGCCAACGGTAACGTGCCTGAAGCCGTGGTGGGGCAGGTGGTATTGATTACCTGCCTGCCGTTTCCGAACGGCGATGCAGAGCGTTTGATTGTATATGCTGAGGAGGTGTCAGGTGACGTTCACGATTGATATGCAGTGGGTTTTTGCGGTGGTCGGCACGGCCGTTTGCGCAATCGCGCCATTGGTCATCGGATTAGGGTTGTACGCCAACTATGGCGTGTATCGAAAGGGCGGCGACAAATGGACTGGGGAGTGATTACTGTCACGGCCACTGAGCTGCTGGCATGGATTGGGTTGGGCAGCGTCATTTTGGGCGCGTCTATCGCTCTGGCTTTCCTGGTCGCCTGGCTGGCGGACCGAATGCCGGGCAACCGATAACGATTGAGGAGTACCGTATGAAAGACAAAACAACGCTTGTGCTCTGGCTGGTCTATTTCGCCCTCCTGGCCGTGCTGCTGCCACACACCGCCTGGGCATTTGGCCAATTTGAGCCGGAGACATCGGCATTCTTTGGTGTGCGTGTCTCGGCCGTCGCCTGGCTGGCGGCCATTGCCTTCGAGGCGTCCATCGCCGTACTAACCCACAAACTGGCGCAGCACATCGAATCTGTACCGAATCGCAAGGATACCCGCCGAAGATTTACCGAACGCTACCTGAACGCCTATTCGCTTGGACTGGTAACGGCCGTCGTTGTCAGTGCGCTGGCCAACCTGGCACATGCGGTCGAATTCGGTAGGCCAATGGCGCTAACGAACGGCCGTTCGTGGTTGTTCGGTGTCTATGTGGTCGTCTTCGGCGCTGTACTACCCTTTGTTTCGCTGCTGTTCGCTCGCGTACTGTCCAACGTCGTCGAGGCCGAAGAAGCGCCGAACCCCGATTCGGTGGCAGCGAACAGAACCATCGGTGATCTTCGTTCGCAGCTTAAAGCAGCGAACCAACGGTTCGCTGACACCGAAGCGAAGTTCGCTGCTCAGTTACAGGCAGCGAACCAACGTACGGCCGACGCCGAAGCGCGATTCGCTGCGGCCGGAGACTTGATGCGGCTGATTTCGGCCGACAAGCGCGAGCGTATTTTAACCATTCGGCAGCAGTGGCCTGAATTGCCCCAAAAATCCATCGCCGTGATGGCGGAGGCATCGCCATCGTATGTGTCGGAAATTTTAGCTGAAGTCAATTAAGGAGGATGAGAGCATGAGCGTTTTTTCGATAACCCAACTTGCCCACCACTTGCGCAGCCAGCTTGCCCAGCCGCGTCACACCGGCACGGTCAAATGGTTCAACCGCAAAAAAGGCCACGGTTTCATTGTGGCCGATGACCCGGCCATCAGTGACGGCCGTGACATCTTTGTTCATTATTCAGCCATCGAGGGTGAAGGTTACCGAGTCCTGTACGAGGGCAGCCGGGTGAGCTTCACCCTCCACGATTTCGGCAAGGGGCCACAGGCCCGCAGCGTCAGGGAGCTGCGATGAGTACCGATAAGGAGCGCGGCCGCCTGATCTACACCCTGAAGAACCTGCCGCAGAACGGCCGTCGGCTGCCAGGCGGCCTGGCGCTGCGCCTCACCAAAGGCAACGGCATGAATGTGCTGGGTTGCAGCCGGGTGGGTGTGCAGCCGTCGGAGACGGAGATGGGAGTCATCGTCGAGGCGGTGGTGGAGGTGTTTGGCCCAACGGCCGTGTGGCTGGCCAGCCGTCCGGAGCGGAAAGAGGTGGCTTACCTGCCGGATGGGGAGGAAACGGCCGTGTCCGAGGTCCATTACATCTGGCGGGTTTACTGGCCGGAGGAAGCGCTGCGGCCGGCGTGGGCGCAGGGCATGCAGCAGGCTGCGCTGTTATAGGTTCTGGCTGTTGGCTCACGGGAGTGAGCTGTTGGCGCGCCAACATTTGCAAAAGACCCTGGTTTCCCAGGGTCTTTTGCGTTACGGGTAAGCGGCCGGGGCGAACACTTCGCCAGCAGCCGATAAATTTCGATCCTTGTCAAGCAGGTTGTAGCAGGGCGCGGCAGGGTAGCCAACGGCCGTAAACCAGGCGTATCGCTCAATACGCGAGTCCTGCTCGTAATATGCCATCATGCGGCGCGCCCGGTCGGCGCTGCACGTCGAGAACTCAGTCACCCAAGCCGTCTGCGGCGCACACTCATAATTCTCCAGGGCCGCAAACAACGAATCGACAATGGCCGCTGGTGGCTGATCGGTGTAGTCGTGGATGGCGGCTACGTCCGGGCAAGGCAGGTGAAGGCGGGTGATTTCGGCGTAAAACGCCTTCAGCCAGGGCCAGCCGGCCAGATAGTCCTCGTGGCTGGCCGCCGGGCCAATGATGCGGCAGCGAGGGCACTGCGCCCTGACCGCCTTATAAATGTAGGCCGCCTGGCGCGGCGTGCGGTCGCATTGCAAACCATCTATATCCCCGCCGCGTAGGTCCGGCTCGTTGAGGAACAGCAGTGGCCCACTGTAGTTGTCTGGCAATTTATTGAGCGCAGCGAAATAATCGTGCCTGGTTGGCCACGCCAATGACGGATATTGGTCGCACCAAAAAAACGGTACATACTCTGCGCCATTGTCCAACAGTGTAGGCGGCCAGCGCAGGCCGTAATCGTAGTACCACTCGATGCCCAGGCGGGTCGCTTCGCCGGGCAGCAAAGCGCCATAAGCGCGGGCATATCCCCGTACTGGCTCAGAGCCGATGATGACGGCCGGGAAATACAACGGCCGTGGCGCAACTACCATTTCCGCTGTGGGCAGCGGTGCAGGCAGTGGCTCCGGCTGCGGCGCGCAGGCGGGGAGCAGCAGGAGTACCAAAATCGTGCATATCACCGCTACCTTCATAATGTGCTTCCAGCGCAACGACCGTTGTTCCATGCCGTCTGTCCCTTGCTGCCTAGCCCGATGTTAATATACCCAAACAAGCAGTTGGTTTTCGTAAAGTAGGGAATCCGCTAATTCAAGCTCTGGACCGGCATAATTTACCGTGTATGTTTCGATATTAAGCTGGTCATCCGATACTTTGTAAGCATCAACCACCGAAAGTTTATCTACCCGTGATGGGGCCGCTAAAACAAAGACAGAACCAGAAAACGCGCCAGTGGATGACAACGAATATGTCCCAGTGTCCGAGCGTGAGGCGACTATAGCCGCCCCTCCCAATCCATTTTCCAATATGGATAGGGTTGGGGCGTTTGTACCGGATTGTGTTACCAATGCGACCAATCTTTTTGGGCTTGCCCCTACAAACGCAGCCGCCCCTACGCCGTCGGCCGTCAAAACTTGCCCCGCTTCGGCCAGCCCCAAGGCAATCTCGTACGCTGCCAGTGCAGCCGACTGGTCGGCTGTGGGGATGTTGGCGTGGTCATAGGCAGATTCGTGATCTGCCACGGCCGTCGCCGCTGCCCCCGCCACTTCCGCCCCAATGTCCGCAGGGGTGAGGGCGGTTAGCTCTGCATCCGTCACAAACCCAGGCACATCACCATCTTTGACGGTTAACCCGTCTATGGTCACGCCAGCACCAGGGGTGCGTTCCTCAATTGAATCTGTAAAAACGGTCATTTTAAAATCCTTTTTGTAGTGCAGCCATCGCTGCCGAAACCGCAGCCATTTGGTCGGCGGTCAATTCGTAATCGTACATGACAACAGCCTGGATGTGCCCGATAAAATACGTACCACCCGTAGGTGCTGTCCCTGCCCACAGACACCCGATGTGGACGGTCTTTGTGGTTCCTCCGGTATACGGGTTGCAAACCTTGCCGTCCAGCACCCCGTTTACATATCCGTTTTGGGCAGACGCCCCTAGTACACCTTGGGTTAAGGGTGGCGCGTAATAGGTGGGAGCGCGACCGATTCGTGCAACATGCGATCCGCCTCCAACTGCGCTGTTGGGGATGAGCATTATCGCCGATGTGGTTTGCGTGACACCGACGAGCGTGCCATCTCCCTGAACCGTTGCGTTGGAAAATCGACACAGAACGGTTTTCGTTGTCCACGGGGATATGGCTAGGGTCGTGTCCATGTACTGCGACCCGCTGAATATCCAACCATCCGTGCCACTCCAGGCTGGTTCAACGGTCGGAACAACGGTGTACACGCCAGGGTTTGCGATGTTGGTATAACTAGCGGCCTGCGATGCTGCCCCAAGAGGTTGGTAAGCAGCCAACGGCGCCGGAGCGTCACCTGCCAGCCACCAGGGACCGCTTTGTTTCTTCCTGCCCATAACGGCATGTGTCCATATCGGGTTCATGCCAATGCCCCCGCCAGTACCCAGGTGTCGGCGGCAATCTTACGAAGGGCGGCACACGCCCATTGACCAGCCAGGGTAAGACTGCCATCCAACGAATAGACAGTTTGTCCTACCCCTTCCACCGACAGCGCACCCGTCCCATGCTGTTCTACCCCGATGACTGCCCCAACGGGCAGCAGCGCAGAAAGCGTTGCCCCTACCTGGAATGTAGTGGGGGACGCACTCAGGCTGGCCACTATCTTGCCCTCGTCGCTGACATCGAGAGTATAGGATGTGGCAGCCTGTTCGTTGGTGGAAGGACGCAAAGCAGCCGCGCCGACTTGGGCAGCTGTCACTTGATGCGGGTTGGCGAAGTCGCCAGTATGGGCATCGAGGGAATCTTGCAGAATAGTCTGGACAGCAGCGGCCGCACCCGCAGGATCGTAGTTGTCCACGTCGTCGCCGGTTATCAGGGTTCCTTCAACGATCAGGTCGCCGGCTACGTCAATGTCCCCGGCGACCAACATCTGGTGACCAACCGGAATAGTCACAATGCTGCCTTCCGGCACGGCCGTGCGCTGCATCCAATACCCACGCGGCGCATTGGTCAGTACCAGGCTGCCGCTCGCGGTTTGCAGCAGCAAGTCGTCATCTGCCCCGGCAACGGCCGTGTACAGCCCCAACAGCAGCTCCTGCTGCGGCGTGCCGCCCTCTGCCTCCAATCCGGCCAGGGCCAGAATCTCGGCCACTGTAATCGACGCGCCAGCCCCCATCGCAAATGAACACACGGATACGCTGTCCACGAGCAGGGCGAAGGCCCAGGCCCCGGATGATGGCACAGCCACTGTTGTGCCATTTGGCACGTTGCCATTGGCGTCGGTGTAAAACGCCACGGCCGAAGGTGGAAAGGCATCCCCATCGGCCACGGCCGTTTCCCTCACAATCCGCACGTTGGCCCCGGCCCGCACCGCGCCGTCGGCCGCACGCAGCGTGCCGGTGACAGTTCGCAATTCGTACATCAGCGCACCCATACGCGGCAGGTCAGCTCCGCGTCCAACTCACCGGAGGGCACGACGATCAGCGCGTCGCCCCCCACGCAGGTGACCATGATGGTCTGCTGCGGCTTCAACACAATGGCCATCCCCGGCGAACTGGGAAATTTCGGCGGAATGGGCGCAACGGCCGTCACGCCCGCCACCAACAGGGTCAAAACGAAGAGTATTAATAGGAAGCGTTGTCTTGCTTTCATGGTTCTCCTTGCCCGACGGCCGTTACTGCCGCCGGCCGATAATGCTCATCTGAATCGCCGCCGTGCGCTCCTGCACCCCCCAGGCCCCGCCGCGCAGCGTCGCCCCGCTGCGGTCGTAGACCACCGAGGCATCCCACTGCAGCGCCGGTGTTTGGCTGGCCGACGATGACCCGGCCGTGCGCAAATCCTGGATGTTGGAATACCCGCCAGGCATCACCAGGGGAGCAGGCACGTACAGGTTATCGGCGGTGTAATGCTCCACCGCCTGGCGCTTGGTCCAGATGAGGTATTTTGGCGACAGATTCACCGGTTGGTAATCGAAGGCTTGAGAGCCGAAGCAGCCAAAGGTGTACCGGCGGCCGCTGCTATCCCGCCGCCCAGCAATCCACTCAATACGCTTCAGCTTAGACTGCCAGTCCGCCTGGATGTTCACCTGGCGCGTATTGGCGGCGATGTTTCCAGCTGTGATGAAGGATGCGCCGCTCAAAGCCACGCCCACCTCGACGTCGGCGTCATCGTCGCCTTCGCTTTCCTCGCGGAATAATTCGGCGTCGAGCGTCTGCCCGTAGCCCTGGACCGTCACCTGCAGCTGGGCGCGTTCCAGTTTGCCCTGCACCTCGCCCCGGCTAATCACCGGCTGGGCGAACTCGGCCAGGAAGTCGGCCGCCAGCTCTTCGGCCTCGGCCAGCCCCACCGTGTTATCGGTTGGGCGGATCAGGTACTCCCGCTTGCCCCACGTGCCCACGCTGGCCGCATCCTCGGCAAACGCGGTGTACAGCGTGCTGCCATCGAGGGCGCTGGTGTAGGCGCAGGCCACGCGGTTGTAGAGCCAATCCAGCGAAACGGTCAGCACCAGCCGGTTGTAGGCCAGGCGCATGGTGTGGATACGGCCGTAAAACGGTCGCTGCCCGCCATACAGCTCCTCGAACTCCCGCCCCAGGTACTCGTAAAACCACGTTTCCAGCAGCGCGTCGGGGCCGCCAAACTGGAAGGAGGCCGATACGTCGCCGCCCTGGGCGGCCGTCATCCGCTTGTAGGTGGGCCAGATGTAGGCGGTGACGTCGCCCACGCCGGCCAGCTGCCCATAGGATTGCTCGCTCACAAACCCTCCTGGTTGATGTGCTGCCAGCGGGGGATGTATTTTGCCCCAATAGTCCAATCCACCTGCGGATCGGGCAGCCAGCCGTCGCCGCCGGTAGCCAGCGGCACGGGGATAAACCACAAACGGTTGGTGACCCCAGCGCCCGGTCTTGGAGCCTGGTAGGGGCCGATGGGAGCCTCACGAGCGCCCATGATTTGGGGAATGTCACTGGTATTGGTCCAGTACACTTCTTCCAGCTCGCCATTGGCCACGGTGATGGGGTTGTTGTAAACGCCGCCGGACGCATACGCCTTGACACGCTGTGGCAGTTTGGATGGTTCCGGCACAAAGATGAGGCCACCGAAGATGGCCTTGCCGGATGGCACATTAATCTCCATAAGGCCGGTGTAATTGGCCAGCCCGGTTCCGTAAATGCGCGTGCCCACTGAAGGAATCTTGAACGTGCCCAGGTAGGCGATGCCCCAGGCGGGCGGGGAGCCGACCGTCATGGCTACATCGCCGCCCACCTCGTAGTTGCTGGTCACCCCATGCTGGAAATACATCGTGCCGCCCACTTCGGCCAGCTGCACGGCGTACACGGAAAAGAAACCGTGATAGGAGGCCGGAATGCTCCAGCCGATGAGATTGGCCAGGCCCAGGTTCGCGGCCTCGTTGCCCGGCAAGATGTGCATCCCGGCAAACGGCGCGCCCAGGGTTGAAATGTTGACGATGGTGGGGGAACCGATGGTGATGTCTTTTGCCCAAAAGTAGGGGGTGAAATCACTTTCGGTTCCACTGGAATACCAGGATTCTTGAAAAATGGCGACGTCGACGTGGCGCGAATGGGTGGCGGCGGGAAACGGCCGTACCTTCATGATGGTCATCGGGTCCGCGTCACCCAACAAACCGGTGGTCCCAACGGTCGCATTGGCGAATTGGACGCCATTGGTATAGGTGTGGATTCCGTAGGTTCGTAAGGTCAGCGGCGTGCTGCCCGGCTCCAGCCCGCGCCACAACCCTTCCCTAGTAAATTTAATGCGCAGCGTGGTCCGGCCGTTGGCCCGGTAGTGGCTGGGGTCCAGCTTCTCCACCGACAGCGATTTGAGCAGCGCCCAACGGCCGTTCCCCTCATCAGGCGTCTGGGCAAAGGCCCACGGCTTTACCCCAGGATTCAGGTAATCCGGATGCAGTGGGCTTTGCACTTCTTCCGCACGCCGGGCGATAAACGACAGCAGGCCGTAGATGGTGTCGTCCTGGCCGAGCAGCGAAACCAGCACCGTCTCGTCAACGTCGCCCCACAGGCCGCTGGGCAGCGGGTTTGGCCCCGCCTGCGACCAGCCGCCGCGGGTGATGGCGCAGTTGACGCCGTCGTCGAGATTGACGGTCACGCCGTATTTGGGGTCTGTAATATCCAGAGTCATTTACCCTCCGTAAGGCAGCGCCGCGCCGTTCAACGCTCCGGCGTCATCGATGCCGCTGAGATAGCTGAGGAAGGCCGCAACGGCCGTTTGGTCATTCAACACAATGTCGCCGGTAAACTGGACCACCACGGGAGCAGCTGTGGCCGTAGGCGCAGCTGTTGGCGCGCCAACACTCTGGCTGCCAACTTGCCAACCGCCAAACATAGCCGCGCCAACGCCATTCATCTCTGCCGCCAGCCTGTCCCGTGCTTTTTGCAGTCCGACGCCAACGCCAGCCATGATTTGCCCGGCGCTGTCCTCCATGAGATGGCTGGGGCTGCGGTTGTCCCAAAAATCATCCCAGGCGTCCTTTGCGCCTTGGGCCACCCCCAGCAGCGTGTCGACCAACCGCCTAGCGCTGGCCTCTAGGCCGCTGATGACGCCATCTACAATTTTCCTGCCAAGCGCTGGCCAGTCCTGTTCGTAGAACCAATTGCTGTAGCTGGTCCACCAACCGTTGACGGTGGGGCCGACGTTATCCCAGAACGTGGTCAGCGCTTCCAGAATGCCGTAGACGACTTTGTATCCCAATGCCTTCCAATCCTGTGTATTAAACCAATTCAAGTGGGCCGTCCACCAACCGTTGATGGTTGTCACGGCGAGCGACCAGAATCGAGCGTAGGTGTCGATCAGGTTTTGCATCACATACAGCGCCAGCGCCGCCCAATCCTGCTCGTCAAACCAGGTCTTGAATGCCAACCACCAGTTGGCCAGATGCGGCTCTATCCACTCCCACAAGGTCCCCAACAGGTCAACCATCGTCTGCCAGATGGTTTCCCACATAAGCTGCATTTCCTGCCCGAACGTATCGAAGTCGCCTTTGAAAAAGGCAGCCCACGCGTTGAAGCCGTGTCTGAGAGCGTCTAGCTGCCCAAGAAAATAACTTTTGATAGTGTCCCATACGGCCGTGGCTGCGTCTGCTATGGTTTGCCCGTTTTCACCCCACCAGGTGGTCCACTTTTCACCAACCGGTCCCCAAATATCGCCGAAGCCCTCAATCTCCAGCCTGAGCGGTTCGAATTCGGCCGTAATGTCAGCAACCAGCTGGTCAATGTCGAGATTTTCAAACATCGACGTTAGCCCCAGCGGGTCTTCGCCCAGGCCCATGTCGCCGCCCAGCCCCAGGCCGTCGGCGATAGCCTGGCCCAGCCCGCCTTCGCCCGCTCCGCCCAGCGCGTCGGCGATGCCTGCGCCCACGGCCGTCATCGTCTGCGCCAGCCGGTCGAGCAGGCTAATCTGCTCCTGGATGAGTCCGTTGCTTTCCAGTTGGGCGTCAATGAGCGCCTGCTGCAGCGCGACGGCATCTTCGGCCGCTTGCTGCTCCGCTTCGGCCGCGTCCAGCTTCTCCTGGGCGGCGTCCACGGCCGTTTCCTTTTCCTTCTCCACGGCCCGAATCTGCATCGCCAGCTCGCGGGCGCGAATCTCGCGCAGCGCCTGCGCTTTCTGCTCATCGTTGAGCGCGCCTCTGGCGATGGCCTGGCGCAGCGCGGCGATGCGCTTCTCGTCGGCCTCGTTGGCCTGGGCGTTTTGGATGCCTTCCAATTCGGCGCGCAGCGGGGAGAGTTTGTCGTCGTACTCTTGCGTGACGCGGTTCAGCTCTTCCTGCGCGTCGGTGACCGCCTGGTTGGCCTGGTAGAGCCGGATCATCGCCTGCACGTAGTCGTTGGCCACCGGCGGCAGCCCGACCATGCTCTGTTGGATGGCGGAAAGGGTGGCGTCGGTCACACGGCCGTACGCCTGGATATCGGCGATAGCCTGGGCCACAACGCCCCGGCTGCCCATGATGCGGCCCACCAGGCCGCTGTCATCCTCGGTGGCCGTGGACTGCATGAGCCGCTGCACCGTGCCGGAGATGGTGGAGAACAGGCCCACCAGCCCGGCCTCCTGGATACCGCCCAGGGTGTCCATGATGCGGCCGCCCATGCCGCGCAGCGCGCCCACAGAGGCTTCGCCCATGCCGTCGAGAAACTCCTGCATGGCCGCCGTGCCCCAGTCGTCGATGTCTGGCAGCAGCCTGGGCGGGCTGCCAGGGGAGAGCCAGTCGGCAATAATTCCCCCGATAAAATTGAGCACGCGCACCACGGCCGTGGCTGCGGCCGCCATGCCGCGCGCCAGCTGCAGCACGATGTTGCGCCCCCAACTTCCAGCCTCGTTGGCCGTGCCGCCCATCTCGCTGTTGGCGTCCTTGCGAAAGCCGCCGAAGAAGGCCTTCGCCAGCCCGGCCAATCCTTTAAAGATGGCCGCCAGCCCGACGGCGAAAGGCACGGCGTTGGCTTCCAGGCTTTGGAACCCCGCCTCCAATTCCGGCATGGCGTCGTTGGCAATGTCCAGCAGCGCGTCACCGGCCGGAGCCAATGCGGCCGTCAGCTTGCGCCCCATGCCCTGGAAGAAGTCGCCCAGGTTGTTGTAGCGCACGTTGACCGCGTCGGCCGCGCCGACCAGTTCCTCCATTGAGACGCTGGCCAGGTCCACGCTCAGCGCCGCCTGGACGCCCATGTCCTCGAACTGCGTGCCCAACAGGGCCACACCGGCCTGCATCTGCACCGCCTGGCTGTCCGCGTCACGTATGCCGCTCTGCACCAGGGTGAAGGCGTCGGTCCACGTCAGCGAGCCGTTGTTAATGCGGGTGCTGATGTCGTCCACCGACAGCCCGATTTGCTTCAGCCCGTCGGCCGTGGTGGTCGACCCATCGAGCAGCCGCACGCGGAACTCCTTAAACATGTCCAGCGCCCGGTCGGTGCCCAGCATGCCGCCCTGCAGCCCGGTTTCCATCGCGCTGAAGAACTGGCCCGCGCCCGCCTGGGCGCTGGCGAACTGCGGCGCATATTCGGTGATGGAGTCGAGGAAGTCGCCCGACCGGTCGAGGCCCTTCTGGTAGCCGGCGGCGATGAAGTCGAAGGCTTGCTGGTAGGTGAGGTTGAAATCTTCCATCAACGTCCGGGCGGCGTCGATGGATTCCTGGGTCTGCGGGCCGTAGGCGTCGCGCAGGGCCAGCGCCAGCTGCGCCGCGCCCTGGATGCCTTCGGTATTGAGGCTCTTAAGCTGCTGGCGCACCTGGCCGACGACAGCCGCCGCTTCCAGCACGTCCGCGCCGAAGTTGTTCTTCCAGACCGCCTGGGCGACGTCGCCCAGGATTTGGGCTTCATCGGCCGTTGCCCCCAGTTCGGATTGCAGATAGACAACGGCTTTCTGTGAATCGAGAGAGAAGTCCAGCACGCTTTTGCCCAGGTTGCCGACCGCCTGGATGCCTTTGCCCACGGCGCTGACCAGAGCGTTGCCCAGGGCGATGTTGATGCCCATGCCCAACTGCGACAGCCAGCCTTCGGTATGCTTCTGCGCGTTGTCCAGGTCTTTTTTGAGTTGGGCGTTTTCACTCGACAGGTAGACGACGGCGTCGCCAAGTTCTGCGCTCATAAGGAGTCTCTCAGTGGATGGTTATTTTCATATCACGCAGCATCTGGTCGGCGTGAATGTGGTTGCTGCGGCGGGAGGTGGGAGGTGGGGCGGCTGCCGACAGGGTTGCCCGCTCGCCGCCCCATATTCCGGCCAGTTCACCGGCCAGGAGTTTGGCCTCGAAGCGCCGCCGCCGCGTGTAGGCCAGCAGCAGGTCGGCCGCTTCCAGATCGTCGACGGCCGTATCCTCCAGGCCGTACTGGCTCAGGAGGAACTCGGCGAGGTCGGCCTGTCCGTCCGGCCAAGGGCGACCAGCCCATTCACTGCTTCCACCACCGAGCCAAAAGGGTACGCCAGCTTCAGCACGGCCGTAAACGCGGCCATGATCTCGCTGTCGTATGCCTCCTCCTCGATGGTTTCCTGGTCGGCGGCCAGCTCCGGCGCGTAGGCGAAGACCAACTCCGCCAGCGTGTCCACCGAACCGCCGACTTTGGCGATGATTTGGTGCAGCAGTCCGCCCAGGGCTTCAGGCGTCATCTCGGTGCGTGGCAGGCCCTCGATGAGCGCGGCCACGTCGCTGAACTCCGCCTGGAAGCGCTGCCGCCATTTGGCGTTGGCTTTCCGTTTGGGTTCGCGGATGGTGTAGGGCTTGCCGGCGATGGTGACAACGGCCGTTTTCATTCGGCAGCCTCCACCGCATCGAATATTTCGATGATGCGCGGGTCCGCCGCCTTCACTTTCGCCCGGCTTTGGGTGTAAACGGCCGTCACCGCGCCCATCACCAGCGGCGCGACGGCCACGGCAATGGCCTGCACCAGCGCCAGCCACAATTCGCCCTCCTGGTTGGAGAGCAGGCCGCGGGCCGCCAGAATGGCCACGACCGCCGCCGCGATGTTGACCACGGCCGTCAGCCAGAACTCAGTTGTTTTGTATCCGGATTTCACGTTTATTTGCTCCTTACTCGTAAGCCAGCGGCCAGGACACATCCGGCCGTTGGTTGCGGCACAATTCCAGCAGCCGGTTCACCATGCCGCGCCGTTCGCAGTGCAGCACCAGCTCCTGCACCCGCGCCGCCAGCGTGTCCCCGCTCAGGTCGTCGTGCGCCACGCCCAGGTCAAACGCCAGGGTCGATAACTCGTCCAGGTTAAACGCCTGGTGTAGCAGGTGCTGTAACTGGGCGCGCACGGCCGCCCGCGACGACATACCGGAGAACGGGCAGGTGAAGGAGTGGACCATTTGCCACGCCTTCACCCCCTCTACATCAACACGCAGACGGGCCAACTCAGCGTCCAAGCGCTTGATGGCCTGGGTGTTGGCGTTGATGTTGTCTTGCTGATGTCCGGATTGCCGTGACAACTCGTCGCGCACCGCCCGCAGCTGCTGCCCCTGGTTATCCACTTGCTGGCTCAGTGTGGCGACCAGTTGGTACAGATCGCGCATGGTGGGATGCGATGGAATTTCCATAGTGTTAGTGGGTTACGCGGTCGCTGCGGCCGTGACCTTCTGGAAGATGAACAGCTGCTCGCCGACCGGTTTGCTCAGGTCGCCCAGGGCGTCGATCAGCAGCGGGATACCCGCCGCGTCGGCTTTGCCGAAGGTCAGGTCGCCGTTCAGCACGGCCGTCGCCCGGTAGATTTGCAGCCGGAGGGGGAACTTTACGCCGGCGGCCGTTTCATACAGCCCTTCCACAGCCCAGGTGCGCTCGGTCAGGTCTGCCTGCCCGCCGGCGAGCAGCTCTTCTTTGCCCACCTGCCCCACGCCCGCGGCCGTGACCGTGTTTGTGCCTTCCATCGCCAGCTGCAGGTAGTCGCCGGTCAGCTCGGCCAGGGTGGTCTCAAACGAGACCTTCTCTTCGGTGGCCACGCGCTTCACCGGCAGCGTGGATTGTTCCACCATGACGTCCACTGTGGACAAATCCCGCTTCATGGTGAAGGGGGTTTTGGTGAGGGCGATTTCCTCCCAATTGCCGGTCCAGGTCGCGCCGTAAGCCAGGTCGTCGGCCGGCAGCGCCTCGCCGATGGGCGCGTAGAAAATGCGCGCCGGTCCAATGATAATATCTGCTGTGCTCATGGATAATCCTCCAATCCGCGTCGTCGCGGACGGCCTACGGCCGCATCATCATGCGGAAGTAGGCCAGAATAAAGGTGCGCCCCGTAGATGGCTCGGTGAGCTGCTGGCCGGTCACTTCGGACTGGCTGAAGGCCACACGGCCGTTGGCTTTCTCATGGAGCGCGTCGTAGGTAAGTTGGTAAATTTGCCAGGCGTCGGGCGCTGAAGCCCCGTAACATTTCACCTGGATAGAGACGTCGATAAGGGGGTCGTAGCGGGCCTGCCCGCCACGAGACTTGAGGACTACGCAGCCGTTAGCGGGGTCAAATCCCGCCGGTGGCGCGTCGCCGCCGTAGACACGGCCGTTCACCGCTGCGGCCAGGGTAGCGTCGCTCAGGGCCAGGGCGACGGCCGTCGCGTCAATGTCAATCACTCTTGGCCACCGTTTCGATGATGCCCTTCATCTCGGCTTTCACCGCCAGCAGCGCCGGGTAGAGGAAGGGGTTGGCCATCTCCTGAAAGATGGCGTAGTTGGCCCCCACGCAGACCAGGGCGGCCGCGTTGTCGGGCAGGGTGGCTTCCGGCGCCATCTCCCGCTCGACCCGGTTGCCATTCTTGTCGGTAAACAGCCCGCCGGAGTCCATGTAGCTGCTGTTGTCTTCGGTGGCGAAGTAGACGCTGTTAACCATGAAGCCGGTGTCGACCTGGTCGTTGGCCACGATGTTCATCTTGGCCAGGGCATCCACCCGCGCCGCCGCCGCTTCGATGGCCCGCTCGCTCACTTTGGTGAAGTGGGCCACCACGTCCTCGGCGTACCAGTCGACCCTGCCGTATTTGCTAGCGGCCATGCGTCACCTCTTTGGCGTTGATGGTCACGGCCGTTAACCCATGCTGCACCGCGCCGACAATCTCGCAGTCGACGGCCGTGTAGCCGGTCCAGCCGTGGCGGTTGGTGATGCGGAAGCGGTCCTCGTTGGAGACGGCCGTGCCATGCGGCAGGCGGATCACGTAGTCGGCCAGCACCACGTTGCCCTCGGCGTCGGTGGCCTCGCGGTTGACGGCCGTCAGCACGCCACAGGCGATCTCGCTGCCGGCGACGTAGTCGTAGACCGGCCGGTTGTGGGTGTCAGTGGCCGTTTGTTGGCGCGCCAACACCCGCCCGCGGTCAAACATCGTGGCCGAAGATTGCGCCTGGTGGCGGCTGAGGATGCGGTCGGGTAAGGCTCTCATGGTCAGTCGGTTAGCTCGATGGGGCTGTACGGGTCGCCGCTGTGGTCCACGCCGTAGACGTCCACCTGGTAGGCCGCGTCATAGAACAAGGCGCTGCTGCGCGCCTGGGCCAGCATGGCCTCGATGTGCTGGAAGATCGTCTCCCGGCTGAAGGTGGTCCCATCGGCCGTGTAAGAGATTTCCAGCACGGCCGCTTCTTTGGCGGCTTGCCAGAGGGCCAGGCTGCCCAGGGCGCGCAGCTTCACGATGTCCGTGGCCTCGGCGATGTCGGCCGCGCCGTAGGCCAGCAGCGTGTCGTTGACGATCTCGTCATAACTGCCGCTGGCCACGGACCAGCCGAAGGCATCGGCCACACCGCCGCGGTTGAGACGGCCGTGCAGGTAGGCTTTGAAGCCGTCCTCGTCGTAGCTAGTCGGAACCGGCATCTAAGCGGCAGGCTCCTGCTCGGCGAAGTAGGCTTCAATGGCCTTCTTGCTGGTGGCTGTGAGGCCGGGGATGGCCAGGATTTCGGCCTCGGTCAGGCTGCCGGCGAGTTGGGTGACGGCCGTTTGGCCATCCAGCACGCTGACACGCACCTGGGCCAGAAGGCTGCCCAAAAACTCGTCACGCTTGAGCTGGCGCACCGCCGGATTACGCTCCTGCGGTTCCAGGCCAATCGGGTCCGGCAGGCCCAGCACGGCCGTCAGGCGCTGCGCTTCCAGCACCAAACGGTCGTGGGCGTCTTGCCGCCGGGCGGCCATGATGGATTGTTTCATCGGTCTGCCTCCTATTGGGCCAGCGGGGCCGTGTAGTCGGTCGGGTTCTGGTAGGCGGCGTTGCCGACGTAATGGCACAGGCCGGCCACGCGGTTGCTGACGCCGAAACCGGCGTAGCGGATGACGCGGTTTTCCATGCGCGCTCCGTCCGGGCTGTGCAGTTCGGTAAACAGCCCTTGCAGCTCGCTGGCCGGATACTCGCGCATCTTCATGACGCGCCGGCCGCGCACGTGGGCAAAGATGTAGCCGTCGGGCAGCCGTTTCCACAGCACCACCCAGACTTTGCCCACCTTGCCCAGCAGCTCGTCGCCCAACCCCACGGGGATGGAGGCGGTCAGCGAGTCGCGGGTCATGCTGGCGCGCACGTCGGGGTCTTCCACCTCCCGGAAGTCGGTCAGGGCCTCGACGCTGGCCTGGAGGCTTTCGGCGATGTAGGCCACGACCGTGCCGTTGCGGTTGCCCGGATAGTTGGTCAGGGTGGCGTAGATGGTCGGGAACGGGTTGTTGGCGTCGTCGATGGCCGCGGCCTGGGCGGTGTAGTGGTTGGCCGGCTGCGGCTGCTGGCCGATGACCGGGTATTCGGTGGCATCGCCGTTGGCCAGGGGCATGATGGTGATGTCGCCCAGCCCTTTGGCCCCGTTGGCGCCCAGCTTGTCGTGGTAGGTCCAGGAGGAAGAAGACAACACGGCCGCAATGGCGTGACGCGCCAGCCAGTCGGCGTCTTTGTTCTGCGCTTCGATGGTGTGGCGGTTGGCTTCCTGCACGGTCATCATGGCGCTGGTCACCCGGTTCTTGCCCCAGGCGTCGCCGCCGCCCTGGATGGGGTAGGCGACCTGGTAGAATCCGTAGGTGTCGGTCGGCCGGGGGATGCCGACTTCATCCAGCGGTTGGAGTGTGCCCGCGCCGGGCAGTTCGAACTCTTCCTGGGCGATGGTGGTGCGCTCGACCAGCTCGCCCATGATGGTGTTGATCATGTCGGTGTGGTAGGCGGCCGATTGGGTGATGGCGTCGAAGACGCGGCGCACACCCACTTCGCTGACGCGCTTGTTGAATAAGGCTTGCATGCCTACAAATCCGTAGGCGATGTCAATGGTCATGGCTGCCTCCTACAGATTCACCCGCAGCGCCTTTTTGAAGGTGCTGTGGCCATAGAGGGGGACGACGGTCCCCACTACCTTGCTGACAGTGCCGGCCGTGTCGGCCAGCACGCCATCGGTGTTGGATAAATACAGGGTCGCGCCGAAGTTGAGCGCGTCCAGGACGCCGTCACCGAGCCAGAGGATGCCTTTCTTCAGGACGGTGATGGTGTTCACCTGGCGGGTAATGCAGATGCCCTCACCCGCGCCAACCTCAGCCGCCGTGGTGGCATTGCCTTTGGTGAGTTTGCCGGTGGCCGGGGCCAGGCGGGCATACTGGCCGGGGTCGACGGTTTCGTCGGCCGGGCCGGTGAACTGCTCAATGACTTCAATCTCGCGGACCAGGGTATAGTCGATTACCAGGTCGGTCATAAATGGGTCTCCTTAGAGGCGGGCGGTGTACGCCTGTTTGCGCCTCTGCTCGTCGCTGAGTTTGTTTTCGCCGCTGGCGGGCGGGGTGGGCGGCACGCCGTTGGTGGTGGGAGGAACGGCCGTTTCCTGGCCATCGGCTTTGACGAACTGCGCCCGGTTGGCCGTCAGCCATTGCAGCTTTTCGGCTTCGTCTTTGCCGGCCAGCAGGCCGACGATGGCCTCCGGCAGCCCCTCCGACAGCTGCTTGACGTAGCTGTCGAGGGCTTTGGCGTATTTGTCGGCCAGGTCGGCCGTCTGCTGCAGCACGGTCTTTTCCTCTTCCAGTTTGACGATTTGCTTCTGCCGTTTCTCGGCCAGCGTTTGCCACTCGGCGGCGTCGGCCAGTTCCGTTTCCTTCTGTTTGTCGGCCTGCTCTTCCAACTCCCGGCGCAGCTTCTTTTCTTGCCGCGCCAGGCGGTCCGCCAGAATGCGGTCGAGGTCGGCCTGGGTGAAGGCGGGTTTCTGGGTTCCGTCGCTGTCCGCTGTTTCGGCCGTTGGCGTGGACGCCTCGGCCCCGGCCGCGTCGGCCGTGGCAGCCCCGCTATCGGGGTCTAACTTGAACAAGTGGCGATTCATGTAAAGCATGGTTTCCTCCGCAGTTTTTGCCGGCTTGCGTGGCCGTGGTTTAAAAATGAAAAAAGCGCCCAGCTTGCTATCTGCAAGTTGGGCGCTCTGGGCGCTCTGATATGTGGTTGATGGCCGGGGTGTGGTGATGGGTGAGGAACGGCCGTTGGGATTAGTCTAGCACAGGTGTTCCAAAGAACTCAATAGTGGTCTTACAATATTCATAAAACACCTTGCGATCTTGCAAGTAACCAATCTAGTCACCTGAGCTTTGCGTTCTCATACAAACAACTGATTCACAGCGATGAGTTTTTTACCAGTGGCTTCAATTGTTGATGAGTTTTCTCGAATATATGCTCTCTCAGCCAAGAATGATATTTCTCTTTGCGCCGGTATCCTTAATCGTATAACTGTAAGTCCTTTATATATCACATAATCGACCTGTGATAGGATCTGGCTTTTTAATGGCTCTGACAGATCGGAACTTCTAATATGACCCATTATTTTTTCCAAATATTGCTCTTGCTTCAATCCAAGCAGTTGGATCTCTCTATCAAGGCCAACCACGTAACGAGAACCAACGGTTACGGGGACTACGCCATCTAAAGCTGTTATCTTGTCTGCGTCTTCCTTTTTATCAGCAACACCAATAAATATAAAACCGTCAGCATCAGGTCCGACATTAGCAATGCCGCATATTGTTTCGACTATTTTGACTAGTATCTTTTTGTCCAATTTCCTGTCTGATGAAAGGTCAACAATGCCCTGTTTACATTCATACCTCGTGGTTTCAATTCTTGATCTTCGTAACGAATTTTCCAAATCAAGAGCTAAACCAGCACCATGCCTCAACATAGGAGGATCTTTTTTGACAAAATATCGTTGTATAAGACCGACGGTTTTATCAACATTCTTGATTCTATCGTTGGTGGTAGCATATTTAGCACTCGCGATCATTTGTTTTTGTAACCCTTTGATAGCATTCATTATAGCGTGATAATCATCGGGAGTTTTTTCTTCAACAATCACAAGCTTATGAAACGCCATTAATAATGCGTAGAATGCTCCCTTGATGGGATTACGTGAACCAGGGTTTACAACACTTCTGAGCGTATTTGACTGGGAATTGTAACCATCAATAACTTCCCTAAGAACAGACATCGTTGCTTTGATTTCTTCACGTAACCTGTCTGGACCATATTTGTAAAATTCCCTCCGAACATTCTGATAGTCCATTTCTTGATCGTCATATATTTTGTTTAATAGATCTTTGCTCCTTGCAATTGGTTTTCCCAAGACAATAGATGCGCAAATATCAGCTATCATTTCCTCGTCTTCGCTATCACGGAGCTGTCTCGTCCAGAGGATTCCTTGCTTGCACCAGAATATATCCTCCGCTTTTAAGGTGTAGCCCAAATCCATTCTCACCGAATCTATGCTTATTTCTGGCATCTCAGACAACGGCAGTTTTTCTTTGGAAGCATCACCTCTGATTTCCGAGGCCAATTCTCGAATAAGCATCGAAAATTCATCGACCATGCCAGCTTGTCTTTTTTCCTGAGCACTTAACTGGCGACCCCCAGAGTTGATTCTGCCAAATACTTCAGTCACCTGGGTCTCGCCTTCAACTGGAAATATTGTTACTGCCAACTGATAGTCTAAAATATCAGCACAAACATCTGGCGAAAAAAATTCATCCTCTAGTTTCGACGCACGAATGAAAGCTCCACCTTCTGCGGCTTGTTTTGCTCTCGTAAATTCGTTTGTGTCAAAGTACTTACCATGAACGGGGAAAGCATTCTCTACGAATGCAAAAATTGCATTTAATCTTTGCATCCCGTCCATGATTTCATAATAAGCTTCAGCACCTTCAGAAGAATCAGCGAAAAGAATGAGAGGAATAGGGTAATCTCTGATTACGCTATCGATTAAATTCTGCTTTTCTTCTAGAGTCCAAACCAACTTCCTCTGGTATTTCCTGTTAACCACTAGCCGATTATCTCGATAAAGCCTATAAGCTTCTTGGACGCTCATCCCTCTAGGTGTAATACTCATACCTGATATTCTCCTGGTTTTCTTTGGATAACTGGAGTTTTGCTATTGTATCGATAACCCCAAATTATTTACTGGAACTTAGTGACTACAAAAAGGAATTAATTGAAACTCAAATACGCTTTAAAATGATATATATGTAGCATTCGTTTTCACCTGATAAACATCACATATTTACTATGATAAAGACAACCTTTCACACTTAACCCCCTTCAAATCTGCCACAAACGGCCGTTTCCTCTGCACCACCCTTACCAACTCCCGCTCCGGATGGTACTCAAACAGCAGCTTGCCCGCCTGGCGCACGGCCACCCAGCCATCGGCGGGCACGTCGTTAACGGCCGTTTCCCCCGGCCGATATGTTGGCTCACAAGAGTGCGCTGTTGGCGCGCCAATACTCATACAGGTATCTCCACCGGCCCCTCGACAAATGACCCATCATCCACGGCCTCCACAAACTTCCACACCAGCGCCACGTAGCGCCGGTCGTTAGTGTACCCGGGCAGCCTCATGTGGCCGTGGATGCCGTGTTTTTCGCTGGGCGGGATGATCACGAAGAAGTCGTCAAATTTTTCGTCAAGGCCATCTATTGCGGCTATCTCGCCATCTAGCCGGAGTGCCTTTTCCCGTCCGATGTAGCAGCGGCGGCCGTTAACCTCCACCTCCAAGTACGGATACCCTGCGTAATCACTGCCAAATCGTGCGTTCTCTAACGTCTCAATTTCTGTCGTCATTTCCAATAAGCCTCCACGCCTTTACTACCTGAAATGGAATCCACGTAATCAAACGGAATCCCCTCCGGAATAAATACAAACTCGTTCTCATTATCACCCAGAAAGCCGCCGTAGTCATTCTTGCTGCCCGGCCTGTCGCCCCAATAGAACCCCAGGATACGGTGGATGGGCACACGCTGCCGGGTCACCTCGCCGCCGGCGACGATGCGCTTGGCCCGGTAGATGCTGGCAGATTCGGCCGCGCCACGCGGCATCAGGACATTCTGCGCGCCCATCTTCACACCATACTCTTTCATAACTTTCTCCCCCTCGGTCCGCACCAGCTCAACCACGCCGCCTTGCTTGCGGGCAAACTCCATGTGGCGCAGCGACTCGTAGACCCAGGCGTGCCACATGGCCCAAGTTTTGTGGTACTTTTCCTCACCTACCGCCTTAATGGTCGACTCGTATTCTTGGCGGGCGTTGCTTAAGCCCTTGTGCCAATAGTAGCTGTCGAAGTTGCCGCCTCGGTCTTTGGCTATCCGGTACTTCAGCGCCTGGCTGGCATCGCTCCATGACGACCCGGCCTGCGCGCCCATCCAGTGCCGAATGATACCCGGATCGCCGCCGTTGGCCTGGCAGTAAGCCGCCCACGCCTCGACGTGGCTGTCCTTCCCGCGCAGCACGTCAAACTCACGGCCGTGTTCGTCATACACACTCGTGCTGCCCGCCTTCGCCTGCTTCATGTGCTTGGGTAGGGCGTCAATCAGCCCCTGGCGGCGGATGTAGGTAGACTGCTCCAGGAAGCCGTCGGTGTACCCTGCCTGCCACTGGTCGGCCTGGAAAGCGTCGCTTGTGCCCACCAGGTCGCGCATCACTTCCAGCCGCCCAAACACCATCGGCCGCAGCTCGTCGGGCACGGCCGCCAGCAGCGTCTCCCCCTTGGCCACCACTTCCCGCGCCTGGTCCATGATGTCGTAGATGCCCAGGTCGCCAAAGATTTGCGCATTCTCCGGCCCCACCTTCTTGTCGCGCAGCGTCCACAGTTCCACCGGGTAGTCGGAGATGAATTCATCCTCCTTCTTCTTACCCTGCGCCCGGTAGCGGAAGCTGCCGCCGTTGTCGATGCGCCACACCTTGCCGTCGTCGCCCACCAGGATGTTGTCCTTGCTGGCCCCAATCACGTCCCAGTTGCCCAGCAGCGCGTCGGCGGCAAAGCCCTTACGCACCTCGGCCACAATCGCCTTGCGCTCGGCCGGGGTGGCGCTGCTCAAGGCCTCGCCCAGCGTCTTCGTGCCCCCTTTATACTCGGCCAGTTTCACCGGCCCATCGGCCGTCTCGTAAATTTTATAGGTCGGCACGTTCAGGCCCAACGCCTGGTATGCGGCGTCGGCGTAGGCTTCCTCGCGCAGGTGACCGGCGCTGTTGCCCTTCTTCAGCACGTACCGCTTGCCGGTGGCCGGGTCTTCCACCAGCTTCGCGCCGGTCGAGCCGCCCAGCCCCTTGACCACCTTCATGCTGTTCACGTCGGCAGGGAAGCCGGGCGGATCAGGCAGCTGGAAGGGCGGCAGGTTGGCGGGCAACGGCCGTTTCTCCACAATGGGCACAGCTTTAGGGGGCGTGGGCGGCGGGGGTGGAGGAGGCGGCGCAGCGCCCTGGTTCATCAGCTTGGTAACGTCCTCAATGTTCATCTGCATGAACTGGACCAGTTCGGCCTTTGTGTATTTCTCCACCTTTGCAGCAGGTACGTATGTCCAGTTGAGTACATGCCCAACCAGGGCGCTTTTGCTCAACTTGAGAGCCGCCTCCTCCGATATGTCGCCTGGTGTACCCAAGATGGGAATGCCCTTCGCGTCAACGGCATGTTCCTCATCCTCGTCAACCGCGACTTTAGCCGCCGGTTTGGGCGCGCTCTTGGGCTTCTTCCCGACCGCCGCCACAAAGCCGGGCATGTCGGCCGGCGACAGCACCATGTACGCCCCGTTGCCAATCGAGGAATCCATTTGGAAGCCCCACTTCTTGTACGTGCCCATCAGCGCCTTGGGCACGTAGGTCTTCAGCTTCAGCCCTTTGCTCAGGGCGACGTTGGCCACGTCGGCCAGGGCGTCTTTGTTGACGGCCGTGTCCACAAACGCCGCGCCGGTCACCTTGAGCGTCTGGCCGTCCATCTTCTCAAAGGTGACCACACCCGTGGCGAAGCCGTCGGCATCGGTGTAGGCGAAGCCGCTGTGGCCGCCATTGATGTTGGTCAGCGCTTTGCCCACACCCTTGTAGGCCGGCGTGCCGGTTTCAAAGACGGTGCTGAGGTTGGTGAAGAAGTGGGACGCGTCGTCGGCGTTCCACTTCTGGATGTCCACCGGGTCGGCCGGCGGCGGCGGCTCTGGTGCTTTGGTGGGTGTGGCCACGGCCGTTGGCTGGGGCGCAGCCACGGTGGGTGCATAATCCTTGCCGACGGCCGTAAACGCAGCGCTCATCGGCTGGCTTACCAGGGCGACCAGCTCATCCTTCTTGAGTTTGTTGAGCAGGTAGATGGGCAGGCCGGTCGCCTGTTGGAGTTGGGCCACCAGGTAGCTTTTGGTTCCTGTGGCCGCCATGCCGGTGACGAGCGGGTCGCCGATCTGCGCCTGGTACTGCTGCTTCAGCTGGAACAGCACCACCTTGGAGTAACCTTCCTGCCGGGCGTAAGCCAGCGCCAGCTGCGCCTCGTCGGCGCTGAGGCTGCTGGCGTCTTGCTGGTATTTGTTAAAAGCCGCCGCGCCTGGCGGAACGGCCGGAGGCGGCGCGGCCTTCTCTTTGCTGCTGCCGGCATACTTGGCCGTGTGGGCTGCGCCAAACGCGTCGATGGCCGCCAGGGCGTCGGCCTCCGGCATGTCGAACAGTGCGGCCACCTGGTCTTTGGTGGCGACGTTGAGCTTCCATTTGGCGATGCCCCGAATTTGCGCCAGATGCTCGACCAGCGCTTTCTTGCTCAGGGTCGCCGGGTCTTCGGGCGGCGGCGGGAGTTTGGTCACGGCCGTTGGCTCCGGCTGCGTGTCGGCCCCCTTCTGGCTATATTTGGCCGTGTGGGCCGCCCCAAACGCATCGATGGCCGCCAGGGCCTCGGCTTCGGGTAAGTCGAACAGGGCGGCGACCTGCTCTTTGGTGGCCACCGTCAGCTTCCATTTGGCGATGCCGCGCATCTTGGACAGGTGGTCGACCATCGCCTTTTTGGTCAGTTCGGCCGGCGGCGTATCGCCGGGCGGCGGCGGCAGCTTGCCAGCGGCCGCTGCGTACTTGTCCAGCCCGGCCTCCATGTTCTCAATGGAGAACGGTTTCCCCTCCAACACCTGCTCCTTCAGCTTCAGCAAGTCCTGAAAGATGCCCTTGTCCGCGCCGACATTCAGCAGCGCGTCCACCTGGTCCAGCGGCACGATGCGCACGGCCTCGGTTTCATAGTGGGCCGCCCAGGGCGCGCCGTCCTCCACCACGCCGATGTAGAAGCGGTTGACGCTGGTCGTCTTTTCGTAGTCGCCCAGGTGGCCGAGGATGCGCGCCTTAAAGCCTGTCTCCTCGTAGACTTCCTTCACGGCCGTGGCCTGCAAACTCATACCGTCTTCCTGCGTGCCCTTGGGAAAGGTGGTCTGGTAGCCGCCGTACTGTCCGGCCGGGTCCACCACCACCAGCTTGCCGTCGGGGGTGAACAGCAGCATGCCGGCGGCCGCGTGTTTATCCGGGTCGTCGATTTGCAGCGGCGGGTCGTGGGGCAGGATTTTGGTTTGGGCGTGAAAGTCAGCGTCTGTCATCTTGACCGGCTTGAACGGCAGGCCGGGAATCTCCTGGCCGCTGCGAAAGGTGAAGGCTTTGTTGGGGTCGGCCAGCGCCGCCTTCGCCGCGGCCGCCAGCTTCTCCACCTTGACCTGACCGTAGCCATCGGGGTCTTTGAGGAAGCCGCCGACGTCGTCGGGCTGCAGGCGCACCCGCGCCCCACCGCCGAGCGGCTGGTGGACGGTGAAGCCCCACCCTTTGTACAGCGCCAGGTGGCTGTTGGGCGCGTACAGTTCCAGCCCCTGCCCTTTTTGCTGGGCGATGGCCGCGGCATCCAGGATGCCCTTTTTGTTGGCGTCCACGTTGGCGAAGCCGGCGGCCGTGATTTGCAGGTAGTTGAGGTTGCCCGGTTTGTCCTGGTAGGCGAGCGCGCCTTCGAGACGGCCGTTGGCGTCCGTGTAGGCCATGCCCTGCTGCCCGGCCAGCACCTTGCTCAACGCGCCCTCGATGGCTTTGTAGGTTCCCGCGTCAATGGGCGCCTGCGCTAAATCCTCGATAAGCGTCTCCAGCAGCTCCTTGTCGCCCTTGTCAATTTCCAGCGTCTGCGGTTTCTTGGGCTTGGCCGGTTTGGCCGCCTGGTGGCCCTTCAGCAGCGCCGCCGGGTCGATGGCCACGCCGCCCAGCCCGCCGCGCCCTTTGAGCAAATCCGTCAGGCTGGTGACGTGGGCCGACGGCCCCCAAACGGGATGGTTGCCCACGGTGACCAGCTGGCGGAAGTCGAACAGCCCGTCGCGCCAGGCTTCGTAACGGCCGTCGCCCATCATGCGCCGCTGCTCATCTTCATCCAGTGATTTAAACCACTCGGACGCCGGCTTTATTTGCGGCAGGGGGAAGCCCTCGACCAGGGGGACCATGCTGCAGCGGTCCTGGGGGTGCAGAGCCATCACCTGGCCGGTGTCGTAGATTGTGCCGTCCAGGGCGATGCACGCCAGGCAGGTGCGCGTGTTGCGGGCCGCCAGGCGCATGTAGCCGTAGACGACGCTGCTGGCTTTGTAACGCTGGCGCACCATCTCGCGGTAATTGCGGATCTGCTGGTCGCGGGCCACCAGCAGGATGTGGTTGAGGCCCTGGGCCAGCCCTTTGCGGATGGCCACGCGGGCCGTTTCCCTGGGGTTGCGGCCGACGGCCGTGCCGTAGAGCAGCTCATGGGTCAGGCCGGCGACGGCCGTGGGGTAGGCGTTCTCCAGCAGCTTGTTAAGCGGCTGGCCCGCCTGGGCGATGGCCGCGATGTTCTCCACCGCGCCCGCCGGCAGTTTGTCGAACGACGTGCCCAGCGAGCGCTGCCCGGCCATCGCCGCGGCGAGCATCTGCTTGGCGTGTTTGTCGCCCATCTGCTGGGCCTTAATCTGCTGGTCCTTGATGTCGCCGATAGCCTGCTGGCTGTACTTGTTCATCTCGCCGGCGATTTGCGCCAGGAGCGACTGGTACTGGCTCATCTGCCACAGCTTCCATTGGGGCACGTCCTCGCCCTTCGCCTTCAGGTCGGCGATTTGTTGGGCCAGGCCGGCGACGGCCGTTTGCAGCGCCGATTCTACACCCGTCCAGGCGCGGGTCATGGCCATGATGGCCTGCGCGTCGGCGTGGATGAGCTGGGAGCGGAAGCCCTCGGCGAGGGCGATGACGTTGTCAGCCATAGGGAAATAGATGAATAGATACCGATATCATTAAAGAATCGGTATCTATTCCTCTTTTGGCCGCTCGTCGACGGCCGTGTCGGTCGGGTCTGATTGGTTGGGGTCGTTGGGCCGGCCAACGGCCGTACTCTGCCCCGGCTGCCCGGCGTTGAACTGGCTCTGCGCTTCCAGCAGCGCCGCCGCCATGCCCGCCTGGCTCATAGCCTGCTCGCGGGCGTAATCTTCCTCCAACTGCTCCATTTCCTCGTCGGTCGCTCCGGAGCGGCGCAAGCTGGTGAACAGCGGAATGCCGGCATCCTTTTCGGCTTTGGTGATTTCGGCGTCCTCGTAGCGGTCGGCCGGGATGATCGCCCGCTTCTGGAAGCCGTGTTCCAGGTCGCCGTCATCGTAGCTGCCCAACCCCTTCCAGACGCCGGTGTTCTGGCCGATGGTCAGGGCCATCTTCTGAGCGCGCACCAGGGCGTCCTCCAGGTTGCCGCGCACCTCCTGGGCGGAGGTGATCGCCGGTCCCATCAGCAGCCGGATCGCCCGGCCGGACATCTCGCCCAGGTCGGGCAGGTCGTAGTAGCGCAGCTCCGGCAGGTCGTTTTTGAGTTCGGCCAGGTGGGCGTTGAGCGCCGACAGCGCCGCCTCGTAGTTGATGTTGGGCACGAGCGTGCTGAGTTTGGCCATGCCCGGCAGGCGGACAAACTTCTCGCCGGCCAGGTCGACGACCTCATTGCCGTCGCCGTCTACGGTGGTGGGCATGCGCGGCGGGGGCAACGGCCGTCCATCCGCGCCCATCATGTTGCTCTCCAGCGCCCAGGTGACGTCGTTGTGGCGGAAGAGCATGCTGTGCAGCCGCGTGGCCAGGCGGTTGGCCTCGTCGATTTTGTCCAATTGCAGCAGGTACGCGCCAACGCCGCGGTCTTCGCCGATGTCCAGATGCACGGCGCGCACCCAGGGGATGAAGTCGATGCCCCAGGTGGCCTTCAGGTCGTAGCTCTGTTTGGGCGCGCCCATCTGCTCGATGGGCGTTTCGGCCGTTTTGTCATGCTCCCAGATGCGGCAGCGGCCGTCGGCTTTGTCCCAAACCTCGGTGTGCAGAAAAAAAGTGACCTCGTCGCCGTCGCGCCGGCTGCGGGGCACATCGACACGGATGTAGGTGATGTTGCCCTGTTCGTCGTCGTCGTAGTCGGTAACGTATTCCGGCCGGTTGAGCTGCAGGTAGACGCGCGGTTTGCCCTCCGGCTGGGCGACCTTGATGTAGGTTTCGCCGAGAACGGCCGTCCACCTGACCAGCAGCTGCTTCCTTTGCTGCCAGTTGGACCACTTCCACAGTTCCTCCAGCGGGTCGCGCAGCTGCTTGTTGGCCGTGGCCTCCAGGTCCAGGGGCAGGGCGTCGGGCAGCCGGCCGGGCCAGATGACGTCGGCGTAGAACTTGACCACCCGCTGGGCGGGGCTGCGGATGGCCTTCAGGTTGGGTTCGTCGAGAAAGTAGCCGGCCAGGCGCAGCTCGTCATAAAGGCCGTTGTTGAGGTAATAGCCCCACAACAGCCGGGCCACCTCGCGGTACGGCAGTTCGTTTTTGGCTCCTTCGCGGGTGATGGACAGCGTCAGGTTTTTGCCCGTACCGCCGCCGAATAAACTGGTTAAAATCTTCATATCTCTTCTTCCTTTGCTTCTTTGCGTCTTTGCGTTGAAGTTCTTAATCCACTTCCCCTCGCGCCTGACGGCCGGCGGCCAGGATATGCTCCAGGTACAGAATGAGCTGGGTGAACGAGTCCACGCGGTCGTCGTGGGCCGCCTGGGGGAAGGAAAACAGCTCCTCTTCGAAGTCGATGAGCCAGAATAAATCGGCCGTGGGATAGGGCAGCAGCACGCAGCCGTTCCTGCACCACACGGCCGCCTGGCTGGCGCGGGTGATTTTGTCGGTGGTGGGGTTGAAGGGGATGAGCAGCCCTTTGAGCCAGTCGGGGCCGGAGGCGGCCAGCGTTTGCAGGGCGCTCGTGCCGCTGGATTTGTCCTCGATGAGGATGCCGTGCAGCTTTCCGTCAACATTCCACTGCACGGCCGTTTGCTCGATGACATCGGGCAGGTAAGGGAACTCCAGCCGTTCCTGGCGCACATAGCGCACGCCTAGGCGATAGTCGGGCCACAACTCGGCCACAGTGTAGCCGGTGTAATCGGTGTCGGCTTCTTCACGGTCTTTGAGGCCGGTGTCCCAGGAGATGTAGCGAGCGTAGGCCAGGTTGCGCAGGCCGTTGTCGCTCGCGTCGTAGCGACGCTCCTTCGACCACCATTGGCGTTTGAAGACGTAACCGCCGGGCGGCGTGGGCACGCCCTGGTACGTGCCCGACCAGGTAAGTTCGGGCGTGGTGGCGCGCAGCTCCAAGACTTCCGACAGGGGCTTGTGTTGCGGCCACAGGGCGGGGCCGTCGTTGTGGAGGAGAACCTGGTAAGCGGGCAACGGCCGTTACTCCCCAAGTGTTGGCGCGCCAACACTGGCCGCAGCCCATGCCTCATCGCGCCGTTTCTGCCAGTCCAGTTCACCCTGGCGCTGCCGGATCATTTCGTTGAGCCGCCCCATCAGGCGTGACCAGGTGTACGCCTCGGCTTCTGTGCCGCCGGCGATGACGCGCAGCTCCACCAGGTCGGCCAGGTGGGGGTCGGTGGGCAGAAACGGCCGTAAGTCAGCGGATAGGCCGGGGGTGTCGTAGGTGGGGGTTGGCTCGCTCATCGCTTCACCCGCCCCGTGAGGAAGTGTTCGTACACGGCCGTTTCCTCTTGCGCTGCTGGTTTCGGCCGACGATGTTTACGGCCGTGCGCCAGGCCGGCAGCATCGATGGCCGCCAACGCCCCGTCCCGCGGCATGTCGAACAGCGCGACGATGGCGTCGCGGGTCATGACGTTGAGCTTCCATTGGGGGATGGCCTCAGCGGCCACCAGGTGGGCGACGAGTTCTTTCTTGGTCAGGTCGGCTGGGGAACGGCCGTCTTCGGGCGCAGGCAGCCGGGGTTCGTTGGGGTCCATGTGATATCTCCTAGAATGTCTGTTCTAAGAGATATGGTAGCAAATTGGCGAAGTTGGGGTAAAGGGGTATACGAGCGGGCAATATCTGCGCGCAAGGGGCGTATCATTCACCGGTGACTGGCTCAGGCGAAAGCAGTCATTGAACAGGCTGAACCGTGTCTGAGGAAGCGATGGTTTCGCTTTGTACTTTTTCAAAAATAGCGTTGACGTACTGGATGAAGTCTGAATCATATTCCACGCCTTGCGTCTGCCATAAATTGCGGAACGTTTCACGTCTTGCATAGTCGTGAATGTACTCATTCCACCCAGACCACTGAGTCTTTTTGATGGCACTTGATTGATCTTGGTACATGAGAAAAGCTCGTTCCAATAAGGACACAAGAATCTCAAACATGGCATATTGGCGGATTTTTTGCTCAGGCGATAAGGAGACCTTTTTTTCGAGTGGAATATCGTATAAGTCCAGTTCTGGATTTTCCATGCACAGCCGCAAGTAATCGATGTATTTTTCGTCTAGAGCATCATACGTGCCGTACTCTCTCTCACGTCTCTCTTTGCTTTTTTCGTTAACGAAAAGAATAATCGCCAGAGGAATACCCAAAATAGTCGCGATTTTTGCCAGCAATTCCATTACTTCCATCAAGGACATCGTACCTCCGTTCAGCCTCTATCGTTAGTTGGTTTTTTTACACAATGAAGGAATCTGCTAGAGTATAACACACGGCGGTCGTTCCTCACCTCCACCTTCACTCCTCCAACCCCACTTCAAAATCACCACTCACGGCCGTTCCCAACCGCTCCCCCTCGTACCCCTCCGGATACCACACATCGGCCGTAACGGCCGTGCCCTCGCTCAGTAGCGGCACATGGCACACCACCCAGTCGCCGCCATTGCGCATCCGCGCATACGTGTCATCGTGATGCCAGGCCGTGCCGATGACAATGCTGCGGCCGACGCGGCTCATGCGCCGGCTTAGAAAGCTCTTGTGAAACCAGTCGTGGACGATTTCCCGCTGGTGGGCCGTGCGCGTGTTCTCGTGGTCCAGGATGTCGTCGCCCACGGCCAGACGCGCCCGGCTGCCGATGACGCCGCCCTGCACACCGACGGCAAAGAAGGAGGGGTGAATCCGGCCGGGCCGTGGCAGCCCGCCGTGCGGCGCGATGCTCCATTCCTCCTGCGTCCATTTGAGGCCGTAGGCGCGCTTCAGGTCGGGGAACGCCGCCTGGAATTCCGGCGACTCGACCATTAGCCGCAGCGACTGGCTGCGCTTGGCGGCCACCTCGCCGGACACGGCCGCCATGATGCGCGGCCATTCCGGGTAGAAGGCGACATGGGTTCCCAGGTAAGCCAGCAGCCAGGTCGTCTTGGCGCTTTCCGGCGGGGCGACGATCAGCAGCTTCCTGATGTCTTCGTTGCACATCAGGTGCAGCCACAGCCAATGGTGGGGCGCGGGGCGGATGGGACGGCCGTTATCATCGGTGATGAGCAGGCGGGCGAAGTCGGCGACGACGTCAGGCGTCAGCCGCCCCATCTGCCGGGCGGCCAGCAACCGGGTCCGTGTCTGTGCCCGTTCCCGCTGCTCCTGTTCCATCAGCAGCGCCAGGTACTGTTCCAGTTCGACGCGATTCATACTCGCGGATGCGGTCGAGGAGTTCGTCATCATTGAGGTCCGAGAAATCGTAGCCGGCGGGGCCGGACATGGGTAAAGGACGGCCGTCGGGGCCGCTCACTTGCACCTGCTGGGCGGGGACGTCGTCGTATTCGGTGCGCAGTTCGGTGAGGATGGTTTTCATGCCTGCTGTGGCGTCGCGGAAGGAGGGCAGTTCGGGTTGGGAGAGACGGCCGTCGGGGCCGAGTTTCGGCCGGTAATCCAGTTGGCTCCAGACAAGGGTGAGCTGCGCCAGCGCCCCTTCCAGGACGCGCATGCGCTGTTGTTTGTTGCGGGCTTTGGCGGCCGCCAGGGCCTTCAGTTCTTCCTGGGCGACGTGGGCGTCGAAGGCGGCGGCGCGTTCGGGCCAGGTGGCCGCGCCGGGGATGGGGTCGCCAGAGGTAGGATGGCGGCCGCGGGACCAGGCCGACCAGTTGCCGGGCACTTTTGTCGCCGCCTGTTTGCCGCCTGTTTGCCGCCTATATTCGCGGTAGGCATTGGCGAGCCGGCCGGGTTCTTCGGCCGGTAGGTAGAATTCCTTAAACGCCTTGTAGCTGGCGTTGGTGTCCCAGGGTTGGCGCTCCCAGAGGGGCGGACGGCCGTCGGTGCTAATCATGGATTCATGGTAGCACAGGCGTTCTGATTAGTTCAATGAGATAACGTATTGGTTTTAAGACTTCGAAGAATGCGTATGCCAATGATGTAAATCAGGCATGTGATGGTGTGTATGCACTAATTTGTTGTGCTCATGGACGTGTGAGTGTTTCTGAGCAAGCACATCTTCATGGTCATGTTCGTGATGCCCATCATCGTGAGAGTGCGCATGTTCGTGGAGCGTCTTTTCGTGAACATGCGCATGTTCGTGTTCCTCGCTGACTAAAAACAGAGTCCCAATAACCATAATAGGTAAGGCAATAAAAAATAGCCAATTGGGAAGTTCTTGGAATAGCAAAAACGACAATAACATGCCCGCAAATGGTGCTGTGCCAAACAGGGCGCTTGTGCGCGCTGCTCCCAGCTCACGCATAGCCTGAATGAATAAAACAATGCTCAGGCCATAACTCAGACTACCTAAAACCATTGCGCCTAGAATAATCCCCAAAGCGGGGAACTTGTTACCCAATATCAGGGCTAATCCTAGCGAAAAACTACCGGCGCTGAGGCCTTTTATGGGAACAATCATAAAAGGATCTTTCGCCGAAATATTGCGCGTAAAGTTATTATCCAATCCCCAAAAAACACAGGCAATAACAATCCCTAGCGCCCCAACCGATATGCCCCAGTTAGCGCCTGGCTCTAAGGATAGAAATATACTGGAGAGGGTTGTTAAGGTTATAGCCCACCATGCGCGGCGGCTAATCGATTCTTTAAATGCCAAAGCAGCAATAAGGGTTGTCGCTACGCCTTCAAAATTTAAGAGTAATGATGCTGTCGCCGCCGGCGTGTTTTGGAGACTAAAGAGGAGTACGATTGGCGCAGCCACGCCGCCCGCCAGGATCGCCCCTATCAACCATTTCACATCCGGTTTCTTGATTTGTGCTTCTTTCTCTGATGATTGACGAATCTTGCTCTGATAAAGTTTTATGCCCAGCAAACTGACGCCCGTGCCAAGATAGAGGAAAGCAGCAAACAAGACAGGCTCTATTTCGCCTAAAAGTAGTTTGGCTACGGGCGCGCTAGCCCCAAACAACATAGCCGCGAGTAGGGCTTGAATAATAGGGGTCTTGTTTGTTCGAATCATGATAGGTGTTGGTTGATCTTACAGAATGGAATAGTTCAAACGAGCCAATAAATAGGACGAACCGCAGTACGAGACGCGGCCGTCAATTATTCCCAATATATCACGCCCTCCACGGCCGTCCCACCTGACAAAAGTCACACTGCAAACCGCCAACACTCACCTGTTGGCGCGCCAACACCTATCCACCTATCATCTCCGGCCGCAGCCCCATCAAGCTCATCCGCTCCAACACCATCGCCACCATCGCGGGGTCATTGTCCATGCCGTACACCAACCGCCCCAACTGCTCCCCAGCCACATACTGGCTGCCGCTGCTGGCGAAGGGTTCGCTGCCAATACCGGCGTTTTATCGATTACAATGTAGACATTATCAAAGGGTTGGATAACGGCGGTGGAGCATGTATGACAAGCCCTTGCCCGTGCGAATATTTTTAAGTTTGCTTCTGGGTCTGGTAGTTGGTACAGGATTTTATGCCATTGCTTTTTTTATATCTTTTATTCCTATTGGGCCTAACAGGAATATTGTTTATTACCTGGGGGAATCTGCTGTACTCGTGTGGTGGCTCATTTGCGGTCCTATACTGGCGATAGTAGGAGGACTATTCACGGCCTACAAAGCCTTTAAGCACCTATAACAGATTTGGCCAACACCTACCCCTCCGCCAACTCCGGCCGTTTCCCGGTCGCATCCAGATACCGCTGCAGCGCCACGGCCACATACTCCGGAGCCAGCTCCATCGCATACACCTTCCGGCCAAGCCGCTCGCCGGCGATGATCTGGCTGCCACTGCCACTGAACGGCTCATAACACACCTCCCCCACCCGCGTGTGCTGCCGCATCGGGATTTCAAACACCGGCAGCGGCTTCGGCGTCGGATGATCCGGCCGCTCGCTGTTGGGGATGCCCGGAATCACCCAGATGGTGGACGGGTAATCGTCGGCCGTGCGCGGCGGTTTGTTGCCGCGCAGCCAGCCGTACAGGCAAGGCTCGTGCTGCCACATGTACCAGGCGCGGGTCAGTACCGGCCGTTCCTTGACCCAGATGATTTGTTGGTGCAGGAACGCGCCGTTTTGCAGCCATTTCTCTTCTACCATCTTCTGCCGCTGGGCGGCGTGCCAGCAGTACCAGGCGGCGTGGGGGTCGATGGCCACCTCAACGGCCGTCTTGATGAACCCATCGTACAGGCCGTCGCCGTTGACGGCCTTGTCCCAATCCTTGTAGGTATCGCTCCAATCCTTGTTCTTCTTCTCGACTTCCTCCTCGGTAGCGTTCCATTTGTTGGGGTGATTTGTGCCGTCGTAATCCACCAGGTAAGGCGGGTCGGTGGCGAAGAGGATGGCGCGCTCCCCATCCATGAGCCTGGCCACCTGCTCCGGGTCGGTGCTGTCGCCGCAGAGCAGCCGGTGGTCGCCGAGCAGCCACAATTGGCCGGGTTCCGTGCCCCACTCGGCGCGCAGCTCCTGGGCGCGGTCCAGCTGCGGCTCGGCGTCTATTTCTTTGGTCGGCGGCTCGACGTAGAGCTGATCTAGTGCCAATTTCGCCTCGGCCGCCAGGTCTTTGAGGGCGGCGATGAGGGCCGGGTCTTCGGCCAGGCGCGCCGCATCCTCCAGCAGCTGCAGCTGCTTCTCCGGCACGGGCACGGCCATCATGGCCAGGGGGTTGATGAGGGCGATGAGCTGCTTCTCTTCGGCCGGTGTCCAGTGGCCAATGAGGGCGGGGATTTCGGCCGCGCCGGCTTGTTGGGCGACCTCGTCGCGGGCGTGGCCGTCGATGAAGTACGGGCCGCATTGGTCGGCCGGCCAGCCCTGCTCGGCCGTGCGCTGGTTGACGATGACTGCGCCGGCCCAGCCGGGGGCGTTACGGCCGTACAAAATGCCGCGCAGGGCGTCCATCTGGTGGTCGGGGTGTTCGACGTACTGGTCGGGGTTGACGGCGGCCGAGCCGGGGGGAATCCAGGCGAGTTCAAAGGGGCGTTGGGTTTGGGTCATGGGTATCTCCGTAGAATAGGTGTTCTATGGAGATAGGGTAGCAAATGAGGGTAATCAAGAGCAAGAGGTGCGTGACGGCCGTTTTGTTCAGACGGCCGTATTCTCCAGGCGATGGGGCATGAGTTGGTAACCCATCGCCCGCATAATGGCATTGATATTGTCTAGCCGGGGATTGCCCCTGGCTGACAGTGCCTTTTGCAAACCCTGACGGGTCATGCCCACTTCTTCGGCCATCGTCGAGATGCCCTTCACGCGGGCAATGATGCGCAGGGCCGAGAGCAGTGCGGCCGAGTCCCTATCTTCGGCGTAATCGGCGAAGGTTTCGTTGAGAAACTCTTCAATCTCATCAGGGTGTTGGGTGAAGTATTCGATTGTGACGTCATCCAGGGTGCGGTAATCAGTCATGGGTTTGATACTCCTGCCAGTAGGCTTGTGCCTGTAGGATGTCCTGCCGCTGGCTGCCTTTGTCACCGCCGCAAAGCAGAACGACTATGGTATCGCCGTCTTCGGCAAAGTAGACACGATAACCAGCGCCAAAGAAGAAGCGTAACTCGTTTAGGCCTTCACCTAACGGCTTGAAATCGCCGTAGTTGCCCTGCTCCAGCCGCAGCAGCCGCTTCAGAATGCGCCGCCGAGTAGTTGGGTCGCGCAGGCTGTTGAGCCATTCGGTGAAGGGTTCTTTGCCGGTGGCAGTGCGGAAAACGATGACGTTTTTGGCGTTGGGCATGAATAACCTTCTCTCTTGCTGGTAGTATAGCAGCGCAAACTATAGTTTGCAATAGGTTATGGGGGGGAAACTGAGGGGAACGGCCGTAGAGGATGCCGCGCAGGGCGTCTAGCTGGTGTTCACTGAATAAAGCTTACCTAGGAATGGACCAACGCTAACTTTGACTATCCCTCGATGGTAGTGGAAGATCAAGCGTTTTATATATTAGCTGTTCACTTTGGGTTATTGCCTGCCCAAGTGAATTGTGAAGAGCATAAATCAGTGTTTTGGTGAAATCTTCGCGGAGATGTTCTTTCGTGGTCTGCCCTCCACATGCGATAGCTCTGTTTAAATAGACGAACAATTTAGCAGCAATCAATTCGTCTTTATCACTGCTACCATGTAGGTGCTGTAACATGGTCATCTTGGTTACTACATATAGACGAATGCTATCTAGCCACTTTAGATCGCTATCTTTTTCTAGCCCTAGTTGAACTGCTTTTTCCGCACTTTCTGCGTCTCCAACAAGATATTCGCAAGCGGCAAGCCGGTAATAATTGTACGGGTTCTCTGGAGCCAGCATAGCGCACCTGGCAGCAACCTCTCTCAGCGCGTGATGAGATGGCCGTGTCCTATCTCTCCCGATTGCATATAGATAGCCGCTCCCGCCCAAATGACGGGATAGCCATCTACCTGCTAAGTCTAATAAAGCATCTTTGGCTGTGACATATAGTGTTTTTTGCGGCAACGGAGGCTTGAGATCAAACAAGGTCTGCTGAACAAGATGGGTAATTATCAAGAATTCGTCATTGTTGCCATCTGTATAGATTTCGTCGCGTAAACTTTGCCCCAAGAAAAAGCGCCTTTTCTTTCTGGCTTGCAGGCCAGATACAAAAGCTAGGAGCAAGGCAATGTAAGCGTCTAAAGGGTCTTCCTGATCGATAACCAGTGAAGGACTAATCTGAACGCGGGCAAATGAATGAAATGGATCATTCTGCACCAACTGAGCTAAATCGCGGTTTTTCGTTACGGCAAAGTCTCCATGATCGAGTGCATGTTCGAGGTTTAACCATATAAGTGATGAATCGGTGTTAAGGTAACTACCCCAAACAATGGCGTCATACCCTAACCACTTTCTGACAAATCGCGCCCGGTTGTTAGTATGAATCTTGATGATAGGTGGAAGTATCTGAAAACGCACTCGACCTGTTGAACGGGCAACGTGCAAGTTAAACCGTAATTGTTCTATAGCGCTGGCGAAAATTTGCATTGGCGCTTTTATTGCCAGTCGTTCTTCGTTGAATGTGTAGCTGTTCAGAGAAGCTAATCCTATGTACCCTCTCGACATCAATGCAGTAACGGCTCTATCGAATGGCCCATCCAATTTATCAATAGGCCATAGCGGATCTAATTTGATGTCCTTGCTCAGTGCCTTTCGGATAGCTACTTTAAACTCCAGTCCACTTTCAGCGATTTGGTCTTGGATATCTTTTTGTTTTTCGGGGGGCAACTCCTTGAATTTTTTACTGATCAAATAGTTATGAATGGGCTGTAAAATAAAGTAAAAAGGCAAGTAGGCTGCACCGAACAAAACAAACAAAAGCTGCAAAAGAACCAGTGCCAGATTTCGAGCAATTCTTTGAAGAGGTACTGTGATATAGAGATATAGGCCGCTACTAAGAAACCAGATGAAGGCAATAAGAATGGCGCCAAAGATAAAAACACTTGTCAAACGTACATCTCGAATTGCTAACTGTCCGCTTTCTATCCAGGGGATACCGATAATGCGTACAGTGTTTTCTGGACCTAGCCTAGCCAGCAGGACCAGAAAAATGGCCCAACTAATTTCTATTAAGATCAGTCCTGTAACCTGATCGCCAACGCGGTAAAAAAGGCGAAGAAAATCAAATGCTTCGCCGGCCCACTTACCGGTAGGTTTATAAGTTGTTGGTTTTTTTTCATCTGCCGGGCCTGCCGAAGATTCTTTTTTGTCTTGATCTGACATTGACTGCCTTATGCTGCTTGAAAGCGTTAGAGAGATGGCGGAATATGTTTACTGTATTGGCCAGCCGCCGTGTTTTTCGATGACCTCATCAATTTCGGCCATGATGCGGATGGTTTCATGGATGGCGGTGACGATTTTGCAATAGTGGAGGATGTCGGCGTCGGTGAGGGTGCGGCCTTTGCGGTCTTTGAGCCATTTGTGGCACACCTGGTAGCCACCTATATGGAAGTCCCACACCTCTTCCGGCACGCCAATGAAGCTACTCCTGCCGTTTATGGCTACCCGACCATCCTGCCATGCTTTGTTGGCTGATGGGAATTTTTCAATGACACGGTTGCTGCCGGTGAACTGCGCCAGACGGGGATAATGCGGCCAACCGGTTGGGGTGTCTGTTTCATCCTCCAAGGAAAACTCTAACAGATGCAGTGTCACCAATTTGCCCCCAAATTGGGCTAAGGCACGAAATAGCAACAAGTTTGAAGTTAAGGGAATGTACGGGAAGTTAACTTTCAAGGAATCTGCATAAAAGTCACGGAAGGTTGGACTGTACAATACTGCATAAATGTATTGGAAGACATCTTCTGGGACAATGCCATCAGGGAAAATTAAACCTTTCCTTGGTCTTATTTCCAACTTATTGAACAAGTCTCTTAAAAAACGTTCTGAAAAGTTCAACGATTGGCTTTCTGAAAATCTAAATACTGTTGAACGATTATTTAGGTAAAGTGGAAAAAGATTTGTTCCTCGATCATGGGATCCAGTTTTCATTTCAATATAATTTCGAGTGACAAATGCGTGGCAAAAGCTTCCATTTGGTACCTGACGTGTCGTTATCAGACCAAGATTTTTCTTTCCATCCATGTGATTCATTAAGTCTTCACGTGCAAAATCTATTGCAGCAGGATGATAGAAAATCACACGGTTATCAAATGGCCGATAATCTATCCGGCGAAAAAAACTCTCTAAATTTTCGGGTTCTTTTTGCAGGATGTGCCTTGCTTTTACTAATGACCAATCACGGTTATCGCCAGGAAGATATCTCCCCCCTCGATCATGGCCAAAGAAACTTTCTCTAATTTCTCCAACTGTTTTGTCTGGATCAACAAATTCATGAATCCTATCCTTGAGAACTTTAGGGCTAAAGTCTATCACAAGGTCATCACGATGAGTTTTAATACCGGTGCTTGTAACCGGCATCGCTTTGGTTAGAAGTGTTAAGTCCTGCAAATCACCAATACTCTTCTGCGATTGGAAAAAATAATTGGGGGATAACGGATTGCATTTTGTCCAATTAATAGAAGAGAATTTCAATTGATTTAATTGTAGTTGCTTTTCTTCACGGGTTCCCCAGATATCAAGGAGTCTCACGTTAGCTTGTTCGTGCATCGTTTTAGTTCCAAGTGTAATCGCAACACCTTGCTGAATATCAAAGACATTTTCATTTGCTAAACCTTTTGGTGACGGTTCTTGGATATTGGAATCTCCATGAAGATCTATGATCCAGAGCATATCAAAATTATCTAGGAACACTTTACGTATTCCACGATGTATCAATCCTGGCAAGTAGCCTCGATTTGTAATCATTCCAAAAACAAAACAGGAGACTAGTTTTGCCGAAGATAGCATTAAGCCCAAAAATTTAATGTAATCGTCAGAAAGAGGTTGGATGTTCCGCTCATTCCGGACATCAGCTTTGAACGCTTCAACCAATTTTTCTGCGGAAATATTACGGTTTGATGATATTTTCGCGTATGGTGGATTTCCAACAATGATTGTGAAATGTGTTTTGTTTTTGACCAGATTAACAGCGTTTGCTTCACGAGCCAGAGCTGGTGAAAAACCAGGAAGTTGTGGACTAACATTACTAGCCGGTTCCAGCGCATTGGTCAGGTAAATACGTACACGTTCAGTACTGATAAAGCGATAACCGGTTTCGTACAGTTTTAACCCCATTTTCATATGGGCAATCGCATAGGGAGCCATCATCAGTTCGTAGCCATACAGTCGGGGCAGCAAATGGTGCGGCACATAGTCGTTCCAGGCCGCTTTGCGTTGGGCGGCGTTTAGCCCAGCCTTTTGCCATTTGGCTGTCAGTGTTTGGTGAATCACATCCACCACTTCCACCAAAAAGGTGGCTGTACCCGTTGCCGGGTCTAAAATCACCACGAATGGGCTGTTGGGGCTTGTACCTTCGGGTATTTTCAGGTCAGGCTGGCGCTGAGCCATTTCGCCCCAGGTCGTCGTGTCGGCCAGCCCATCGGCCAGGCCAAACTCCGTTTGCAGCAACTCATGAACACTGCGCACAATGTAGCTCACCACCGGTTTGGGCGTGTAAAAGACGCCGCGCTGCACTTTAAGCTTTTTATCATAGGCCGCCAGGAAATGTTCGTAAAAATGGATGACCGGGTCTTCTCCCTGGGTCTTGTTGCCAAAGTCACGCAAAACCGCAGGCAGATCGGTTTCATCACCGCGCAGCAGTTCCACCACATCCTGAATACCTAGCTCGTCAAAATCAATGCCCCCTTTCCTCCCGCCCACCTTGAGAAAAGTTTGCAGCATTTCCTTTAGAAATGGATTGGTCACAGGCACAATATCGGCAATGTTTTCAGCAATCAGCGCCGTGCCATGCACCCCATCGCTCATCTCCGTGCGCGAAATGGCTGCCGTCAGTAAGCCATAAGTGATCGTCTGGGCATAAGTGTCGGCAAAGTCTGCTTCACTCAGGTCATGGATCAGCGCAGTTTGGAACGCCTTGTGCAGCGTACGCAGCGTCCCTTTCTCTGTCTCATGTTCCAACAGCAGCAGGGCGGCATCGCGGATGCGCCGCGCCAGCGCCGCCAACGCCTCGGCCAAGGCATCGGCCGTGCGAATGACATGCCCCTGCCTATGGCGGAACGCGCCTGCCCAGTTGGTGCGCCAGGCATATTTATCATTGGGGTCATCGGGCCAACTCAGCCTGTCTTTAAGCGTAGCGGCCACATGTTCCAGCTTAAGCGGGGTATCGCCGCCATCCCAACCCAACACACGTAAGGTGGGCAATTCGCCGCCTTCCTGATGGAAATGGGCAAAGGCCAGTTCCCGGTTGTTGGCAGCGCTATTACCAAACGCCGAAATAAAGAGGAGATCCCCCGCAGCCCAGGCGGCGGCGTCAGCTCGGTTGGCCGATGCGCGTTTCTTTATGACCAGATGGCTCAAGATACGGCGCAGTACCACCACGGGCAGTTTCTTGTTCTCAAACTCCACAAAGAAAATGCCCCACGGCTGCCCCTGCTGTAACGGCCGCAACTGGTGAATGGTTTTGATTTTGACAGCATCGTCATCCTTCAAGCCCAATTCAGCCGGGGTGTATTCAAAGGTCAAATCGTCAAAGCCATACTGCTGCAAAGGCCAATCAAGTTCATCTTCCAGGTAAGGGATCAATTGGTCAAAGGATTGAATTTGGCGTAACGGGTTTGTCATGATTAATTGACCTCCATCCAACATTTCAACACCGGCGTTATGCCTATGGGCGCTTGCAACGGCTTCAAATAATTCGTAACCACCTGTTTTTCCGCCTTCTGGCGAATCTCGCTGAGCAAAGCGCGGCCTAAAACACAATGGCGGGGCGTTTTCGGTGTAGAGCGGATAAAACGAGCAATAGCCGCCGGTTCAGTCAGCACCTGGTCGCCAGCCAGGTCATAACAGGCCCATAAGGTAAACCCGGCCGAATCGCTCCAACGGGGCTGCCCGGACTCCGCTTCAATCAAATCCGGGTCTGGCCGGGGAATGCGGAAACAAAAGAAAACGGCTTGCGTGCCTGCCTTGGGTGCTGCTTTACCAGAAAAAGTCTTCAAGGGTAGATTGGGCAGTGCTGCCGCCAGTTCGGGGTGCGCCTGCACCAAATCGGTGTATTCCAGCCGCAGTTGTTCCACCTCTGACAGCGTCCCATCGAACTGCTCATTCAGTTCCTTGATGGGATCGAAAGTATCATCGGGCGTCAACAACTTGCGCCCCTCAATACCTAACGTGCGCGAAATGACCATCGTCTTTTTGGTCACCCGCTGGAAGAGACGCAGCAGTTCATCTAATTCGTCGGGTGGTAAAAAGTTCCAGAAGGCGATTTGGCCGCGCAGCTTCGCCTGTTCTGGGTGATCAGCAATCAGCCGCGCTTCCACTGCCGGATTCATGCGGCGGTCTACACGGCCAATACGCTGCATCAGCCGCACCGGATTCCAGTGCAAGTCATAATTAATCATGCGGGTAGCGTCTTGCAAGTTCAGCCCTTCAGACAGCACGTCGGTGGCAATTAATATGCGGATTTCCTCTTTGTTTTTGGCTGCCAATTGGGCCGAACTGGAGTCGTTGTAATAAGGGGAAAAGCGGGTGATGACGTCGCTGCGCTGTTTCTGGTTACTGCTGCCATCAATCCGACAAATGCCCGTTAAGCCAGCGCGGGTCAATTCCTGTTCCAGATAACGCGCCGTATCAGCAAATTCTGAAAAGAGAATAACCTTCTCTTTTTTCAGCACCGGATCAGTTTTTAGCAGTCTGATTAGTGCCTTGAGCTTATCATCTTGTTCTGGTTTGACTTTGGCGACTTCGGCCAGAAACTCGGCCAATTGGTCCAGGTCGTCCAGGGTATCGTCAATGATCTCGCCCACCTTGAACAGCGCTGGATCCAGGCGTTCAACGGCATTTAAAATATCTTCAGAGAGAAAGTCTTCTACCAAGTCTTCATCGGCGTCATTCGGCCAAAGCTCTAACTGATGAGCATGAACGTAGCCAATTAACTCAGCATTTTTGATTTTCCACCGCTCCAGGCGGCGTTCGTCATGTTCGGATTCAGCATGAACAGTCACCCAGGCCAGCAACTTTTGCAGCAGTCGCCAGCAGGAGCCTTCAAAGGCACGGGCGGAGCTTTCAAATCGTTTCAAGAACAGGGTGCGGATGAGAGTAACAACCTGTTTCTGCCGCCCTACATCGAATGATTTCAAGGCAGGATGATCGTCTGGTCCCTGCCAGTAAGCCAGAGGGTAGTAAATTCCCAAAACAAAAAGAGGGCGCTCTTTATTAAAAGCTTTGCGCACACTTTCTAGTAGGTTGCCATATGTCTTGCGTAAATTGTAAGTAGCCACTTGGGGCGGCTGACGTTGTGGGAACAGGACTGTGGTTGCGCCTTGTTGAAGTTGACTTTGCTTGACGTAGGCACGGCTGCGCTGCACCACCAATGCCTCAAAAGCAGGATCGGTGCGTAATGTTTTTTCGGCCATCACCAACGCCTCGGTTTCCAAACTAAGCGCTAGCGGCTCACCATTGGCAGGCAGTCCACTGAGAAGGCGTTTTTCGAGCTGGATAAAGTGAGAGCGCAGATTGTGGATAGGAATATTATGCGTACCTCGGGCAAAATAACCATCATCACCACCGGTAAACAGTTCGATCATGTGGCGGAAATCATGGACAGAGTTGTTAACAGGTGTGGCGGTAAGCATGAATACTTGCTTGGGACGGCCGTTTTGCAGATATTCTTGCAACAGGCGGTAGCGGGACGGCCGTTTCACCCCCTCCCCTTTAATGCCCGGATTGCGGAAATGGTGGGCCTCGTCGATGATCACTGCGTCGGCCTGGGCCAGGGTCAGGGCGATGTCGCGGGGCCATTTCCCCTGCCTCTGCAAATCGGTGTGATTGTAGACAACCAAATTCACAAAGCCGCTGAACACCTCTGGTAGATATTTTTGCAAATCACGTTCCCATACATCTTCGCGCACTGCTTTTGGGGCGAACAAAACGACCTGTTTGGCATCTTTGAAAACCAGCCGCTCGATGAGCATAAGCCCCACAAAGGTCTTACCCAAGCCAACGCCATCACACAAGAATGCGCCGTTGTTACGGCCAGCTAGCATCAACAGGTTACGGTAAGCGTCTTGCTGGTACTTATCGAGCAGGGGGAAAATGCGTGACTTTTGTTCATCCCAGGCATCCGGCTCTAATTCACGGCCTCGGAAATATTCGTCCAGCGCCTTGAACCAGACTTCAAAGGGCGTGCGCGGTGCGGTATGCCGCTCCATAGTGCGCAAAATGTCGGCAGTAATATCTTCAGCGTCTTGCCAGTGGCGTTCGTACCAATCCTGCAGCAACTGCACGTCGTTGCCGCGAATTTGAACGTTCAGTTCGATGTTGTCTGCCAGACCAGGATAGGTGAAGTTGGAGGAACCAACCAGGGCAAAGGAACCAATGACAGCGGAACGGCCGTGAGTGAGATAGGCTTTAGCGTGGAACTTATCGTGGCGATAAACACGACATTCAATCTTGCCCGAACGAATAGCTTCGACGATGGCGGGAACACCGGTAAGGAAATCGTTCTGAATCTTCTCGCTTTCCAGGCTGGCATCAAGGCGCTGGGTGGCTTTTTGCAGCCCTTCGGTGAAGGCGCGTTTGGTGCGGTATGACACCTCGTCTCCCATTAGAATGCGGATGTGGTCCAGCTTTTGCCAATAACCGTCGAGGGCTAAGAGGGAGCCGATCTCAAAGTAGCCAGTAGCAATGTCAATTCGGTGAGCGTATTCGGTCCAATCACGTAAATACTGGGCGACTTTCCAGTCTGCATCACTATTATCGACGATAAAGAGGTCTCCACCGGTTCTTGTGAGTTTGGGATTGGTCATAGTGTAATTAAAAAAAGCCACCCAAAATGGTTACCTAGAGTGTGTGAGTTCCGGTAACGGCCGTTTCGGGTGGCTTTATAAATTCAATTGTACTGTAAATAATTGCTTAGGCACCACTTTCGGTAACCTGGCCGCGTTCCTCTCGATGGAACTCACACGGCTTTAAAGATAACATAATTAAATCCGGTTGCCTACCAGAACCAATGTACTAACTAACAAAAAACGGCCGTTTCCCCCTCTTGGAAACGGCCGTTTTGCCTTAACCTCTCAGTTGAACCAAGCGCCCGATTTAGAATGCAACCTCCGCATGCAGGTCCACACAGATTTTCCCGCGCAGCGTCACCTGCTTCGCCTCGGCCAGCCCCAGCAGCTCCTGGATAACGCCCAACTGCTCGCGCAGGTCGGTGGGCTGCGCGTGGCCATTGGCGGCAACGGCCGTTGCCGCCACGGCCGTTGCCTGCACCGGCACAACGGCCGTTTCCACCTTCACCGCCGCCCCAGGCGGCTTAGGCTTCGCGGTTCCTTGCCGACCCTCAGCCAGCCCATACCGCCGAAACTGCGCCCGCAGCGACTGCCACGGCACACCCAGCTCCACGGCCAGAACTTTCACGCTCTCGCCTTTGACAAACCGACCATGCGCCTCGCGCACGGCCGTTTCCGTTAATTCCACGTTTGTACTCTGTTCTGCCACAATCAACTCCTTGTCTTTTTCATTTTCCGCCGCGGCCAGCGCCTTCGCTCGCGCACGGGCCGCCAGTTCATTCACCTTTCGCTGTAAATCGGCGTCCAAACGGCCGCTTTGCTTCTGCCGCTGGCTGCTTATGGCCTGCGGCTTGCGCGGCGGCTGGCTGGCCAACACCGCCTTCAGGTGGGCCACGGCCGCCGGGTCCACCGGGTACAGCCTGCCGCCGCCGTGGCTCTCTTCATCACCGCCGGTGCGCAGGGTAAACTCGCGCTGGTTGATGCCCACCACACGGCCGTTTATCAGGGTCATGGCTGCGCCTCCAATCCGTGGCGACGGCCGTAGCTCTTCATCCACTGCGTCAGCCATCTGGCCGCCGTGTCTCGGTCAAAGCCGAAGGTCTCCTGCAGATACGGCCGTGCGCCAAACATATTGGTCACGCCGCTGTCGCGCAGCGTGTCCAGGAAATCAAAGACCTCGTCCTCGTCCCATTCTTCCGGCTCGTCTTCAGTCGCGTCATCTTCCGAAACGTCAAACGGCCGTGTGTCAATTATCACCATGCGCACCCCCGGATCAGCCTGGGAGAGCATCGCGGTAGCGGTAAGTGGGGTCACTTCATCGCCAACGGCGACGATTAGTTTAAAGTCGAAGTAATCAATTTCCGCCGCCAACTCGCCGCCCAGCCGAGTCCAATCAGGCCGGGGCATGAAGATGCGGCAGCAGTAATCATGATCGGCCGTCGGCGTCATGACAATGTCGGGAATGGGGATGTCCCGTCCCTGGGCGAAGCCGCGCAGGTGTTCCAGGGCGACACGGCTGCGAGCGCGCACCTGCACCAGGTCATGGTCCTGCGGATGGGCCACCACGCTAAAGAATCCATACTTGGTTACGAGCCACATAGTGTCAAAATCTCCTCGTCGTTGTGGGCTTGCAGGGCCGCATCCAACGCATCAATCCGGCGCGCCGTGCGAAGGCAGGCTCGCTCCCACACCTGGTCCGCCCGCTTGTCGAAGGGGGGGAAATCCTCAAGCCACGCCTCCAGCTCCAGCGCCTCATTGGCCAGCGCGAACAGCCGCTGGATGTGGGCTGGCACGTCCACGGCCGTGCCCTGAAGTAAACCATTCACGTCAATCATTCCGTTGCCCCACCTGGCCGCAGGAAGCCGATGACTTCCTTCAGCCGCTCTTCCACGTGCGCCAGGTCACCCACGTAGCCCCAATCTGACGGCCGTTTGGCCTGCTGCTGCCAATGGGCCTCGGCCAGACTGCCTAACTCAACCAGCAGTTGGGCCACGGCCGTTTGTTTTTCCTCGTAGACGTCGTTGGCTGCGCTCATGGCCAATCCACCCCGCTGTACCCATCATCATCCCGTTCGTAGCCGGCGTACCAGCACGCCTCGCAGTAGTCGCCGCCGCTCACGGCGTCCAGTTCCTCAACCGGCGTCAGCTTGCCGCAGCCGGCGCAGACGCGCAGCACCTGGGCCAACTGGGGCACGGCCGTGGGTGACACTGCGTCAGCCACCGGCGCGTCCAGCACCAGCCAGTAAGCCGGGCCGACCACATGCTGCGTCTCGCCTTCCGTCAGGCGCAGCGCCCCGCATACGTCAAAGAGCAGGCAGGCGTCGGCGGCCGCCAGGCCATGCTCGTCTGCTTCCAACATCCGCCGCAGGGTGGCCAGCCGCGCCAGGTCCACCGTGCGCAGCATCGCCTTGCCGTCGTTGTAGGCCATCGACAGCGCCGCTTTCTGGTCACGAGTGGCCAACAGCCAGCCCGCCAGGAAAAGCATCAGCCCTACGGCCGTTATCCCTAAAAGTGCAGTCGCTAATGTCATGGTTGGTTCCTTGTTGATGGATGTTGGCGCGCCATGTGTTGGCGCGCCAACATCTGCTTGTCTACTCGCCAAAACTGCGCAGAGCGGCCGTTGCCCACTCCGCGATAAATTCCAGGGCCGCCGCCACCGTGTCGCCGGTACTGCGGTCGAGCAGCCATTTCCGGTACGTGGGGTCGGAGTTGCCTTGCGCCGCGTTCCGGATGCTGGTCAGTCGCCCTTTCACCGTCTGGCTGCTCACCTCACCCGGCACACCCATCTCGGTCAGCGCCGACAGCGCCGCCATCGCCGTGGCCTTGGGCGTCGTTTCCGCTTGCCCGGACCAGGAGTTGGTCTGCGACGAGAAAGTGGCGTACGCCGGCCGGTCGGGTGCAGCGAAGTTGCTGCCCTTCCACCAGAAGCCGCGCAGCCGCATCTGCTCGATGCACGTCGCCATCGCCCGCCAATCGGACGAGAAGCGGGGTACGCCCATGCGGTTGGGGCCATCGCTGCTGTGGAAGCCGCCCACGTTCCAGGCGGGCATCAGCTTGTGCTCGCCGGGGCCGTCCACCCGCTCGGCCTGGTCGGGGAAGTTGTAGCGCACCCACTGCGGATCATCGGGCGGCCACATGCCCACCCAATCCCACTGCGGGTCGCGGTACCACTGCCAGCCGAGCAGGAGTTCGGCCAGAGCGGCATCGAATACAAAGCGGTCGTCGTGGCGCTGCGCGCTTTCTTGCTGCTCGCTCATGCTTCACCACCGTTCAGCTTCGCTTCGAGAGCCTCAATGCGCGGCAGCAGCTTGTTGACCGATTCTTTCACGGCCGCATCAATGATCATGTCGATGATGTTTTCAACTTCCGCCCGGTTATCGCCTTCGAAGTGAAAAGCGCCGTTGGAGGCCAGCCGAAAATACCAGACGAGCAGTTCCTTTGCTTTGGCTTCTTTGTTCATGCGGCCACCCCGTCCACGACCTGGCGAAAGGCCACCAATGCGGCGGATTTGGCCTGCGCAAACACGGCCGTTCCCGGCTCGCCGGCGGCCTGTAGGTCTGTACGTACAATGACGTACTTCTTCAGGCCGGCCAGGTAAGCGGCGGCCGCGCCGTTCCATTCGCCAAACAGGCCGGTGCGCGCTTTCTCGGCGTGGTCGGCCGTCTCGAAGTAGGTGGCATTGCCCACGTACAGACCGCGAGCCACGCAGGTATCAAAGTCGAATGGGTCGGTGGCTACCCGTGCCCGCTCCAGCCATTCGGCCGGGGTAACGCCCGCCGCGGATTTGGCAGCCGGGGCGTGGATGTTCACGCCGGCTTCAGCCAGCATCTGGTCGGCGTGGATTTTCTGGTTGGGCGCTAGTGGGCGCTGCGGGCTGCCGTTGGGCGTGGGGCCGCTGGCGGCCTGGCCATTGGCGGCGGGTTGGGTAACGGCCGTAGGCTGTGGCTGGGCCATCCGCCCCTGGCGCGCCTTCGGGCTGGCCAGGTAGCGCAGGATGAGGGTCTTGGCATTGTTGCCATTGTCATCGGTGCGCGGCTGCACCATCAGGCGGAATGGCTGCACGGCCGTTTCGCAGCGGTGGGGTTGGCCGAAGCGGCGCACCAGCGCCGTCTGGCCGTCGTAAATGGGTAAACTGTCCAAGGCGACGCCGGCATACTTCTCGAAGCGCTGCCGCTGCCAGTCCTCGTCGAGGTACTCGTGGCAGAGCTTCATTTTGCCGTATGTCCCAAAGGCGTTCCATTCCGGGTAAAAGTCGACGACGTCCACGATACGGCCGTCTTCCGGCGCGACGTGTTGGCGGCGCATCACCGCCGCCACTTCGTCAATTCTGTAGACGCCCAGGTGAGCGGCTACCAGGTCAAGTTTGTACTCAAGCAAGCTGTCGTTCATAGTTCCCTCTTGAAAAACGGCCGTTCCGACCAATCAGAACGGCCGTTCTAAACATTGTACTAAAGCGCGAGTTTTGCCGTCCACGTCCATTCGCAGGACGCTGGCCCAAAGTCCACACGGCCGGTAACATGCTGCTGCGCGTCGGCGTTGGCCTCATAGATGTCCTGGGCGCGCTGCGGGCTGATCCGCTGGGCATTGACGACGCTGCGGCCGTTTTCGCGCCGGTTGTAAAAGTAGAAATGCTCGTGGCGGACAAGGTCGATTTCCACAACGGCCGTTTCGCTGGGTGCGATGGGCAGGGTGGCGGTTGGCATGGTTACAGTACCCACAGCGTCACCTCTTGGGGCGGCCGGACGATTTCGCCGATGCCGGATTCATCCAGCCAGATGGTCGCGCCGCTGGCGTACTGGCCGCCATAGCGCAGGCTGCCGCGCTCTTGCTTCACCAGGTAGTCGGCCGCGGCGGCGATGCGCCGGTGGTATTTGTCGGACTGCAGTTCGACTGCAGCAATAGCCTCGGCCGTCTGCACGGCCAGGTCGTTGACATGATGTTGGGTGGGGGTTGCGGTTTTGAGAGTCATGGGTTTACCTCATCAAGCCAGGCTGTGGCTGCGCATTGCGCCGGGCAATCTCTCGGCGCAGGTTACGCGCACTGCGGAACTGGCCCAGGCGTTCTTCTTTTTCCCGGTCGTAGGGTTTGCGATAACCTGCCTGCACCATCCAATCCGCTGGCGGCTGAAGCGGCGCTTTGTAATCGCCTGCTTCCTTTACACACTGGTCGCGGTCGGCGCAGTCGCCGTCTCTGGCGATAACTTCGAACGGCAGAAATGTGCGGCCGCAGCGCGGGCACACCTGGCTGGGCTGAGCGAAACGGCTGCCCTGGCGGTTGGCGATGCCGAAACCGTAGAGGGTGGTTTCGCTGCCCTTCTCGCGCACTTGCACGCCCACCACCGGCCAACCGCCAATAATTTCCAGGCGGATGGACTCGGCCGTGTGGTTGTTCCAGGCGACCAGGTGGGCTTCGGGTTGGGCGGCGCGAGCGCCGGCCGGTACTTCCACCACCATGTCGATGGCGTGGGTACGGCCGTCGTATTGGGCTTTGGCGAGGATGGTCTCAAATTGGGCCGGGGTGATGGGGGTCACTGGGTCACCTCCACGAGGTGCTGCGCCAGCCCATTCGAGCCGATGAACTCGTAGACCCACCATTTCCGCCCGCCGTCTGTCGCGCCCCAGCGCTGCAGCCGGTAAACTGTGCGGTACTCGTCGCCGGCCATGCGCATGTCGCGGGCCAGGTCCAGGACCAGGCGGGCGCTGGCCGGGGTAACGTTGCGCCGACGGCCGTCAATCGTTGCCATCCACTGTTCAGGGTGGAAGCGGCCTTTGGGCCGGTAGGCGATGCGCTCGACGCTGGGGCTTTCGGCCGTTGGGGCTTTCGGATCAGGTTCCATCTGTGTTACAATTTGCTTAAGTTTCATGGGGACTATGTCTCCTTGGTGGCCGTCCAACTTTGCGAGAGTTTGGACGGCCTTTTTGTTTAGCTGGCCACGTGTACCGAGTCGGCCAGCATGTCGCCGATGTAAAGTTCCGTTAACGCATCCACTTCATCGCCTTCCCGATCAATCAAAGAAATCCAAGTTACCGAGACGACCGGGTCGCCCTGGAGCATCTCGGCATTTCCTTCCCCGAACTGGACCAGGGCAAGGTTCTGGTTTCTGGTGAAAAAGTCCTGGGTAAGGCTGTTTCCACTCTCTAAAACTGCTATCACTCTGGTCTTAAAATCTTTGTCCATCTGCACCTTCCTTTGGCCGTTCGACTTTGCGATGGTCTGGACGGCCTTATTGCTGCCGGCTAACCAAAAAATCATACGGGAATTATAATCAACTTGTGAACAAATGTCAATAATTGTTGACGTATGTTCACAAAGATGATACTATTCCGGTATGAAATTGAACCAAACGAACGGCACAGAATCGCAACTTGTCATGGCAACTCTTGTTGACAAGTGTTCACAAGGATATTAGAATGGAGCGCATCATGGGAATAGCTTTAGCAGAGATAGTTGGAACTAATGGAGGTGGCACGGTGCAAAAGAAAAACCGTGAGCGCCTCACGGTTTATCTTGATGAGCAACTTTACCAACGCTTTGTAACCGAGGCTGAGGAAAATTATCGTAGCCTAACTGACCACATGAATGCGATTATTGCTGCTCATTTCGAGGCCGTTGACGCGCAGATTGCCGCCTCGACCAGTAAAAGGGAATGACGGCGGCAAAAAAAAAAGCCGCCCCATTTCTGAGACGACCTTTACCTTTTAACCCCGCTCCATCCGCCAAGATTAATGCGGGGTTTGCATTTTTGGCCAATCACGGCCGTTAACACAACAAATTTCAAGGAAATAAAAACGGGGTCATCGCCCAAGCCTAGACAGCCAGCGATGACCCCTTAAACGCACCTTATTAACTGAATAACAAGGATTTTTTCAGCCTCGCGGCTACTTTGAAACGGGAGCGACGGGGATCGAACCCGCGATCTTCGGCTTGACAGGCCGACGTGTTAACCACTACACCACGCCCCCTAGAGCGACTGGGATATTATCAAAAACCGCGTATGCTGTCAATATCATATGCTAGCAATTTCACAATCTGCTCCGCTAGCTTACGGCCGTTTTCGCCCGCCGCAACAACTGATCAACGGCCGTTACCGCCTCTGCCACCGTCACCCCCTCCTCCCATGTAAACGGCCGTTCGTCAGCCACCGCCGCCAAATCATGCCAAAGCGCCACCACCTGCCCCTTCGTCCCATACGGCCGTGATACAGCCGGGTCGCTCGGACCAAAAATCGCCAACGTCGGGCAGCCAACGGCCGCCGCCACATGCGTGGGACCAGTGTCATTGCCAATGTACAAATCCGCCACCTCGCACAAACCGCCCAACTCGCCCAGGCTGATGCTGCCCACCCAATCAACCAACGGCGCGGCTGTCATGCCGATGATCGCTCTGGCTATGTCGCGATCTTGGTCGGCGCCAACCAGTAACACGCGCGCGCCATGCTCGCGCACAATATGGTTGGCCAGTCTGGCATACCGCTCCGCCGGCCACAATTTGCCAGGCGTCGTTTGTATCGGATTGCTCGCCCCGCCCGGATGGATAACCACCAACGGGCAGTCGCCCAACCAATCCACATCTTCTACCAGCCGATGGGTAACGGCCGTACGATCATTGTCCGGTGGATAAAATTCCATGCCCACCCGGTTTTGCACGTCCGAACCGACCTCTACGCCCATGCTCGCCGCTAACGACAAGGAGATTTCGGCGGCGTGCCGGATGTTTTGTGCTGGTTTCACCGCCACCGTATGCGCGAAACCACGGCCGTCAATATTCAGTCCAATCCGCTGTGGAATACTCGCTTCCCAGGCCAATAAGGCCAGGGTGCTGGAGCGACTGGGAATGATGCATGTATCGTAGGCTTCTTCATGCAATTGATGCGCCAATCGACGAATTGCCCCCCACCCTGCGGCTTTCAGGTTGCCGGAACCGGCGTCGATCAACTCTGTAATGCGTGGGTTGCCGATGATGGCCGGCCGGCCCCAAGAACTGACAACCCAATCAAAACGTGTTTGCGGATAGGCGTTGCTGAGCGCCGCCAACAGCGGGGTGGTTAACATAATCTGGCTCACGCAGCAGGGCTGCAAGATGACCGCTTTTTGAGGTGGGGTAAACGGCCGTCGGCTAAGAAACCAAAACGGGATGCGCGCCGTTCGCGCTGCAGCAACAGTCAGCCAATTATCACGAGGCATAGTGGCCTAAAGATAACAGAAACAACCCATCGCGCCCAAAGGGTTAATTTCCGCTCACAATGATCAGCTCTTTAATCTGGCCAAATTTGGCTTCGCCAATTCCTGGCACGTTCATAATCTCTTCGATGGTCTTAAACAGCCCCACGCTGGTGCGATAAGCGATGATTTTTTCGGCCGTGCTGGGGCCAATTCCCGGCAAAGAATCCAGTTCAGCGATGTCAGCCTGGTTGATATCGATCAGGCCGCCAGGTGAGGAGGCGCTGAGTTCGACGGCCGTTCCCCCACGAGACAGCGCACTCACCACGGCCGTTGGCGTGGCCGCCAATTCGCTCATCGTAGGCACATACACCTGCGCGCCATCAAACAACGGTTGCGCCAGATTGATAACGGCCGTATTCGCATCCGGCGCAAACCCACCGGCGGCGGCGATCGCCTGTTCAACCGCGCTGTCCGGCGGCAACAAGTAAACGGCCGCCGCAGCTACCGCGCCGTTCACAAAAACGCGAATCGGGCCGGGTGTTGCGGTTGGTTCAGGCGTGGCCAGCGGCGCGGGAGCAATAATTTCGATTGGCGCGGGCTGCGTCTGGCGCATCAACCCCACGCCCAAGAGCGTCAGCGCCACCCCCAAAATCGACCCCAAAACGATGTACCCTAAACTGCTCTGGGTAATTTTCATTCCTGCCCTCCATCAGAAAAGAATGCTGACAATCGGCGCTCCTTGTGTTGTTAACCGAAGGAACGCATCCTAAACCCTAAAGGTTTCTTGATCTCTGGACAACGATCTTGATTCAGCCAAACCCTTAGGGTTTGCACCTGTGGAACCATATAACTTGGATATTTTTACCCTTTGACGACGGCTACCGGCACAATTCGGGCCACCTTGCGGGCAATGCCGGCGCCATGTACAACCTCGATCACCTTGTCCACATCTTTGTAAGCCGATGGCGCTTCTTCTGCCAGGCCGGGCAGGCTGCCGGCGCGCACATGAATGCCCTCGGCTTCCAGTTCTTCGCGCAGCTCATCGCCGCGAATGGTGCGCTTGGCCTGGCTGCGGCTCATGGTGCGGCCCGCCCCATGGCAGGTCGAGCCAAAGCTTTGGGCCATAGACTTTTCCGTGCCGACCAACACCCAGCTTGCCGTGCCCATCGAGCCGGGCACCAGCACCGGCTGGCCGATGTCGCGGTAGGCGTCTGGCAGAACGGCCGAACCTGGGCCAAAGGCGCGGGTAGCGCCTTTACGATGGACGCACAATTTGCGTTTACGGCCGTCTACCTCATGCTCCTCAATTTTAGCCATGTTGTGGGCGATGTCGTAAATCTGGTAGACGGTATCCCGCAGGCCGGTTCCGGCCAATACCTGCGTAAAACTTTGGCGGATGAGGTGCGTCAGAACCTGACGGTTGACGAAGGCATAATTGGCCGCCGCGTGCATTGCCGCCTGGTAATCTTGACCTTCCGGGCTGCTGAGCGGCGCGCACACCAATTCCCGATCCGGCAGTTTGATGCCGTATTGGTGGACCGATTTTTGAAATCGCTTAACATAATCGGTGCAAACCTGATGGCCGAAACCGCGTGATCCGCAGTGAATTTGCACCACAATCTGGCCGGGAAAGAGGCCCATGCGCTGCGCGGCCTCGTCGTAAAAAATCTCGTCTACCACGTCTACTTCGATGAAATGGTTGCCCGCGCCCAACGTGCCAATCTGATCCAGACCTCGTTTTTTGGCGCGTTCGCTCACTTTGCTGGCGTCGGCGTGGGGAAGACGGCCGTTTTCCTCCGTGCGCTCCAGGTCCATTTTGGTGGCGTACCCGTTTTTCAACGCCCAATCTGCGCCCTGTTCCACCAATCGGTCTAAATCCTGCCGCTTCAGGCGCACGCTGCCGCCCCGGCCAACGCCGCTGGGGCAGTTGGCTTGCAGCGCCGAAGCGAGACGATCCAGGTGCGGCGCAATATCATCGCGGTGCAGATGGGTCGCCAGCAGGCGCACGCCGCAGTTGATGTCGTAGCCCACGCCGCCGGGAGAAATAACGCCATCAGGCAGTTCGGTAGCGATGACACTGCCAATGGGAAAGCCGTAACCCTGGTGAATGTCGGGCATGGCCAGTGCGTATTTGACAATGCCCGGCAGCGTGGCGGTGTTGACCAGTTGATCCAGGCTTTTGTCGCCCAGAGCAGCTTCCAACAGCTCGCCATCGGCGTAAAACCGCGCCGGCACGCGCATGTCGGCGCGGAAAGTGGCTGGTATTTCGTGTACGTAGGGAGTGATTTGTTTGAAATCGCTGCGTTTCATGGCTGCCTCCAGAATTTATACGTCAAAGACAATCGTCGTTTCCAGGCCGTTTTCGGTTGGAGTGATGGCTAAATTGTGGTAGGTGACGGCTTTGATGTGTTTAAGCAGTTGGGCGACCGGGCCGCCGTGGAGGGTGGCCTGGAGGTGGGTGGGGGTGACGGCCGTTAAGGCAAACTCCGGAAACACCACCTGCTCCATCTCCGCCCAGTAAGCCAGTTCGCTCAACCAATCGACCAGCAGGCTCTCGGCGTCGTCGGCGTCCAGAGTAAGGCGGCGGGTAATGGTGGGAAGGGAAACGGCCGTGTCCTCCCCAATCATCAGCGTGTTCATGGCCAGAGCCGCCTGCCGCAGCAAGTCCGCCAGATCGCGCCCCCAAACCCGAATCGACCAATCGGCCGTATGATCGATAACTGCAAAACCAGCCATCCCGTCGCGGCTCCTGTCTTGGCAATATTGGCGATTAACCTGTGGATAATCGCCGCCATAACCATAGAAAAATCAACTCGAAATGCCCCTATTTGTGGTAAATTCTTTCTTTCTCAACCCGTTTGGGACACGTGTCCATTGTAACATAGAAGCAAATTCCATAGCATCTTACGACGGCTGACGGTATGATTAGGTATCTGGGCACAGGCTCAGTCATTGTGAGAAAAGGAGCGAATCATGAGCGAGCAACCACAGCCACAACCCCCTCAACCAGGCAAACGAATCAACATCGACATCCCCAAAGATTTACAGGCCGTCTATGCCAACGTCGCCTTTATCAGCCATACGCCGGCAGAAGTCGTTTTGGATTTTGCTCAGGTGCTGCCAAGAATGCCGCGTGGTTCGGTTCAGGCGCGAGTGATTATGTCGCCGATGCACGCGAAAATGTTGCAGCAAGCTCTGGCGCAAAATATCGCCAATTACGAACGGCAGTTTGGCGAAATTCGCCTGCCGCAGCAGATGAACCTGGCGGATCAATTCTTTCGCTTTCCGCAGCAAGACAGCGACGACGACAACAAAGAGAACAAAAGTGACCCCGAATAGGAGATACCATTCATGGATCAATTAGAACTGCTGGCCGAAGAAATCCGCCAGGAATTTGAGCGGGTAAATGCGGCGCGAGATCAGGCGTATCAACGATCGCGCGAGTTGATCAGCTTGTGCGCTCGTTCTATCCGCGCTATGCACCGCAGCGAATGGGACACGGCCGATGCGCTGCTGGTTGAATTGGGCCGGGCAAAGGATACGTTTGTGGCCGATGTGCAAGATTTTCCCGACCTTTATTTCGCTGGTTATACGCAGGACGCTATCAAGGAATATGTGGAGGCGCACCTGACGTATGCCATTATGCGGGCACGGCCGTTGCCCACCCCCACCGACCTGGGCGCAGAATCGAACACCTGGCTGAATGGTCTGGCGGAAGCGGCCACGGAACTGCGCCGCCGCATTCTGGACATTATCCGTCACGGCCACAGCGACGAAGCGGAACGCCTGCTGGATGTGATGGACGCCATTTACAGCATCCTGGTGACCTTTGACTTTAACGATTCGATTACCGGCGGGCTGCGCCGGCGCACAGACACGGTGCGCGCCGTGCTGGAACGGACACGCGGCGACGTAACTACCAGTTTGCGCCAGGCAAAATTGGAAGAAGCGCTGGAAGCGTTGGAAGCGAAGTTTAACGATGAACGGTAATTAATAACGGCAAACGGAGATCCGACGCGCCGGATCAGCGTTTGCCGTTTGCCATTATCATGCCTATTCCCAGACCGGCCAGCAGCCCAACGGCTGCCCACACGGGGGTTTGCTGCCAGACCCAGGCGATTTGTTGGGGGGTAAATTCAGGGCCGTGGGCATGAAGGCCGGTTTTGACGGCCATAAACACCAGTGTCAGCAGCCCGCTGCTCAGGCCAAACATTAAGCCGAGCACGGCCGTTGCGCCTAACCACGCCCGTAAAGACCAGGACCGCCCGCCCAGATAGCGCTGCGCGAGATAAGCCAGGGAAACGGCCGTTGTGCCTGTCCCCATGATGACCACCCCGACCAGTGATCCTTCCAAACTAATCCAGACCAGGGCATAGAGGATGTAGACGGCCGTTAGCCATTTTAGATACGGCCGTTTTTCAGGCAAACCCATACCTGCACTCTCCTTGCCTGGCAGCTTACCCATTGTGAAAAAAACATGAGCCAATACAATGGTAACTGGACTTTTGTCCGGTTTTCGCCATAATCAGAAATGACTTACAATCCTCAAATAGGAGTACAACCATGTCAAACGATCCCATCAAACAAGCTCTCAATCGCCTTCCCTACGGCTTCTACAGCATCACTTCGCGCAACGGCGACGATGTAAACGCCATGGTAGCGAACTGGGTCACGCAGGCTTCCTTTACTCCCCGGCTAATGGCCGTTGGCCTGCAAAAAAAATCATACACCCACAGCGTCATCAGCGCAGGCGGCGTATTTGCCATCAACATCTTCAACCAGGAAGACCAGGACGACATGATGCCCTTCACCAAAGGGCGCGCCAAAAAACCGGATAAGATGGCCGAAGCCACCTTTACGGCCGCGCCGGAAACCGGCTGCCCTATTTTGGCGGGAGCGGCGGCTTACCTGGAGTGCAAAGTTGTAAACATGGTGGATGTCGGCGGCGACCACGACATCCTGATTGGCGAAGTGATCGGCGGCGACATCCTCAAAGAAGGCGATGTCGATGATACCCTGACACTGCCTCAACTCGGCTGGAGCTACGCGGGTTAATGAACAAAACAGGGAACAGCAAGTTGTTCGCTGTTCCCTGTTTAATCTTTTCTACGGGGCTTCCGGAGTGGCTGTGACCAGGATGTAACCTTTGGGCACTTCCTGCGTGTAGGGCGCGGGCGGCGGTGGCGGGGTGGTTTCCGTGAAGGTCACGTTGGTGAAACCCAGACTCATTAAAAAGTCGCGCATATAGTTTTCGGCATTGTTCCTGGCCAAATCGAGCAAACCACTTTCCTGGGCTGCTTCACGAATCTTTTGTTCGGCCAGGCGGCGTACTTCTGTTTCCATATCCGCGTCAGGGCTGGACAACAGACCGCTGTCTCGGCTGGCGACGTAGGATTGGCCGGTATCCAGCGCCGGTAAATCATCAAAGATTTTGACCGCCGGCAGGTGAACCATCACCGTATCTGGGCCATAAACTTGAATATCCTCAACAGACATTTCGGCAAAATCGACGCCGGCTACCACTTTGCCGTGGGCGACAAACACCAGCGATTCCCCTAGCAAGCCCCACAGAGCATCCTGGTTGCGCTCGGCCGTTACCACTTTTTCCAGTTCGATGGAGGCGGTTTCCAGGCGAGACAAATCGTTGATTTGAGTGACAATGGTGGTCGGGCTGGGAACGTAGACCGGCGTTGCCGGAATAATGAGACTGCGTACCAGGTCGCTTACCGGCTGCACCACATTTTGGTCTACCTTATTTGCGCCAGCGATAACGGCATAGGCAGCTACCGATCCCATCACCATAAAGACAATCAGCACCACAAACACGATATTGCGCAGGATAACGCCTACGCTGCTGCCTTCTCTTACGTTTACGTTCTCTTGTTTTGTCATACTTAATTATTCCTATCACACCATCAATTCTATCGGGGTCCAAATACCCCTAACTGTGTGTTAGTATAAATCCTTACGCTGATATTAAACCTTATCTAAACCTCAAGACCATCTTATCGGCGAATGTAATATCCTCAAAACCCCAAGGGTTTTATTTGACCTCCGGAAAATGATCTTGATTCAGCAAAACCCTTGGGGTTTCCGCCAGAGGCGCCGGGTAACTGGAGTTATCAATTGTTCTCTATACGTGATTTAAAACAAAACGCGTCAAGATAAGATGCGCCCATGACGCGAAAATTTATATCAGGCTCATCAATTTCCAGATTTGCATCCTCGCGGGTCTGGTGGACAATTGGCGATATGGTTGTTGCGGCTTGTGTGATTAGCCTGAACTTACGCGGCGTTTCTTCTCTTAAGGAGAAGCGGCGCATTGTAAAATCGATTTTGGCGCGGTTGACCCAGCAATTTAATGTGGCGGGCGCAGAAATTGAACACCAGGATGTGTGGCAAACGGCCGTTATCGCCCTGGTCACTGTGGGTAATGATACGCGCAACCTGCACAGTCTGTTAGAAAAATCTGTTGCCTGGCTGGAAACCAATCGCCCAGACGTCCCCATCGACGCTTATACGATTGAATTTCTTTAGCGCAACAAACTCTCTCTGCAAAGCGTAAGACCTGTATGTCAATCCGGCGCCATCTCATCATTTTACTGCTCTTATTCATCTCGCTGTGGGGGGTGGACACGGCCGTTGCCCACGCCCAATCCGACAATGGCCTTACCCTGGACGCGCGCGCCGGCTACGATGGCATCTACAAGCCAAACCGGTGGGTTCCGGTGCAAATCACTGTGGCCAATAATGGGCCTGCCGTGGAAGGGCAGATTAGCATCACCGTGGGCAGTGACGCCTACAAAGTAGTCCAAAACACCCTCATCTCCCTGCCCACGCAATCCAACAAACAGGTAACGCTTTATGTCTACCTGCCGCAGTTTACCGGCAATGTAACAGTTGAACTGCACGACGCCGACGGCCGTCTGCTGGCCACGGCCACCAGCAACAAACTCACCCCATTGACCACTGATGGTGTTTTGTACGGCGTTGTGACCCCATCGCCGGGCAACCTGGACTATTTACAAGATGTTACCGGCGGGCGCTCGGAAGCGGCCGTCGCTTACCTCTCTCTGGACGAACTGCCCGATGCGCCGTCCGCCTGGAATGCCCTGGATGTGCTGGTTTTTCACGATGTCGATACCGCCCAATTATCGGGCGCGCAGCAAGCGGCGCTGGACGCCTGGGTGGACATGGGCGGCCAATTGGTTGTCGTTGGTTCACCTAACTGGCAAAAAACGGCCGTTCCCCTGGCCGACCGCCTGCCCGTAACCCTCATCGGCAGCGAATCGGTGGCCGATTTACCGGCGCTCAGCACGGCCGTCGGGCAGCCATTCCGCGACCCGGGACCCTATCTGGTCGCTACCAGCAGCCTGCGCAGCGGCGAGCTGCTGCTGCACCAGGATGGCCTGCCGCTGTTGGCCCGCCAAGCGCAAGGACGCGGAGCTGCATATTTTCTGGCGCTCGACCCGGCCCTGGCTCCTTTGGTCGATTGGGATGGCAGCCCGCTGGTTTGGGCGGAACTCGCCAACCGGCTGCCACAACCTTCGCCGTGGGCGGATGGGGTCAGGAATGTGTATGCGGCAAGCACGGCCGTTTCCAGCCTGCCATCACTCGCCCTGCCCTCTGTGCTTCAGCTCGTTTTTTATCTGCTGCTCTACATTATTGTGATTGGACCGGTCAATTATCTGGTTCTCAAACGCCGCAACCGGCGCGAACTGGCCTGGGCAACCATTCCAGCCCTGGTCGTCTTGTTTAGCGGCATTGCCTATCTCACCGGCTTCCAGCTCAAGGGCAACGAGGCCATCATCAACCAGATGTCTGTCGCCATTGGCGCCATTGACAGCGACAACCTTCAGGTACAGTCGATTTTAGGTCTCTATTCGCCGCGCCGGAACACCTACGACATCGTTTTGCCTGCCAGCGCAATGGCCCGACCGCTTACAAACGGCTTTGGCGATGCGCCAACTGTCCAGGCCATTACTCGCGGCAGCAATCTGACGCTGACCAATGTCCGGGTGGATGTGAGCGGCATCGAGTCTTTCCTGGTCGACAGTGTACAGCCATCACCGGCCGTGTCTGGCCAGGCGGCGCTGAATGTGCGCGATGGCAACCTGGAATTGGCAGCTACGGTGCGCAACGAGAGCGATTTGCTGCTGGAAAATGCGACGCTGCTGGTAGGCGATACGGCCGTTACACTGGGCAACATCCCGCCCAACACCGAGGTTTCCCAAACCCAAATCATCGGCGTGGCCAGTCTGGCAGGCACAGCTACTGGCGCGCCCGCCCTCAGCTTTGGTCCCAGCATTGGCTCGCCGCTCAGCACCAATGCAGCCATCATTTTAGGAACCTCAGATTATTACAACGATCCGGTTGTTTACCCCCGCTGGCAAATCTTGCAGGCGCTAGAAGCTGAATACCCCGGCGGACCGACCGTAACGACGGTTCCGGCGGTCACTTTGCTGGCCTGGTCGGACCGGCCACAAATCGAGACCACCTTGAATACCGGCAGCGATACCGGGCAGGTAGCCACCACCTTCTATATGCTCGAAATCCCCCTCATTCGCCAGCTTGCCGATGAGCAAATCACCATCCCCGCGACGCTGCTCAACTGGAAAATCACGGCCGACAGTGGTCTGGGTTTGCAAACGATTCAAAATTTTTATCTCGCGCCGTCTTCCTGGGTGGAAGTGATTTATCAGCCCTGGCCGGAATTACAGACGATGGACATTACTGCCCTTGTAGTGATGGTGCAAGGAAGCGGGACCAGCGGCAGTCCGGCTCCGACAATCGCCGTCTGGGACTGGTCCATGGAAACATGGATACGCCTGCCCGAAACGACCTGGGGGGAAACGGCCGTTTCCAACTTCCAACCATTTATTGGCCCACAGAACGAGTTTCGCCTGCGCCTGGAAAACAACAGCCCAGACGGCCTGGAAATCGCCACTTTCTATCCAATTCTACAGGGGAAATTACGGCCGTAACCCGACCGCCGGGTTTCAGACCCTAAGGGTTTGGCTTCAAGAAGCTAGCCCATTGGAACCTCAAACCCTTAGGGTCCTCCCAGAGAAATTTACACAGACCCTAAGGGTTTGGCTTCGAGAAGCTAGCCCATTGGAACCTCAAACCCTTAGGGTCTTCCCAGAGAAATTTACACAGCGAAAATCTTATGTCAACAATCATTGAAATTCAAGGACTAACCAAACAATACGGCGAGTTAACCGCCCTCAACGACCTGTATCTGACGCTAGAAGAAGGCGCGGTCTTTGGCTTCATCGGGCCGAACGGCGCAGGCAAAACCACCACCATGCGCATCCTCACCACCCTGCTCAAGCCCACCAGTGGCAAAGCTTGGGTGGCCGGCCACTCCGTCACCGATGACCCACGCGCCGTCAGGCGGGCCATCGGCTACATGCCAGACTTTTTCGGCGTGTACGACGACATGAAGGTTTGGGAATACCTGGATTTCTTTGGCGCGTGTTACGACATTCCCCCGAATGTCCGCGCCGGCATGATCGACGATTTGTTGGCTCTGGTAGACCTGGGGCATAAAAAAGACGCCTATGTCGAAGGCCTGAGCCGCGGCATGAAACAGCGCCTGTGCCTGGCCCGCACCCTGACGCACGATCCGCAAATCCTTATTCTGGACGAACCGGCCAGCGGTCTGGACCCACGCGCCCGCATTGAAATGCGCGAACTGCTGCGTGAACTGAAAAACATGGGCAAAACCATCTTTTTCTCCTCGCACATTTTGTCGGAGGTGGCCGATATTTGCACCAGCATCGGCATCATCGAGGCGGGGCGGCTCATCGCGCATGGCGACATGGCGGAAATGAAGCGGCAGCTGCGCACGCATCGGCTCATCCAGTTACGCGCGTTGGGCGATACGCTGCCATTACAAGCGTTTTTGCTCAGCCGCCCGGAGGTCCACAACGTCACCCTTGGCGGCGACGCCGATTTACCGCCGGGCACGCTGCGCGTCGATTTTAGCGGCGACGACAACGCACTCGGCCAACTTCTGGCCGACATCGTGGCCCAAAAACTACCATTGGTCGGTTTTTTTGAGGAAACGGGCGATCTGGAAGACGTTTTCTTGCACGTTACGCAAGGAATTATCAATTGAATTGGTGGCGATGGTGGCAAGCGCTGCGGGCGAACCCGGTTTATTTGCGCGAAAAGGGTACGTGGGGAAACCCAAATCCGTTTTACGCCCAGTTGATGCGCTATTCGCCGTTTATGGTGATTGGCGCAGTGCTGTTGGGCGTTTGCGCCGGTTCGACAAACACCACATTATTTTCCGGCAACGAGGATTTGATTGCGGCGGCTTGTTTTTTGTGTTTACCGGGGTTTTTGTTAACGGCCGTTTCCCTCTACGCCCAGTTTTTGGCTCCTGCGCTTACCGCGCCCACCATCAGCCAGGAGCGCGCGCAAGGAACCTGGGACATTTTACGCCTGACACCCCTGTCGATGCGCCTGATCCTGGCCGGAAAATTGTTTGGCTCGCTCTCGCGGCTGCGCATCTGGCCGATTTTATTTGCGCTCAGCCTGCTGCAAGGCGGCATTTTGGCCCTTTCGGTCAGCGTGTTTGGCGGCGAACGAGCGCTCTGGGGCTGGCTGTTGGGGCTGACAACCATGCTGCGGCCATGGGCAGAAGTGATGTTTGCCGCGTTGATTGGTTTATACACGTCGACGATAGTGGAATCGGCAATGATGGCCCTGGTGAGTGCGTATACGGCCGTTATCCTGCTAAAAATCTTCAACAACAGCGGCCTATGGCTGGCTTTACTGCTCCTCAACAATGCCAACGAAACCATGTCGCTGGTGCTGCCAACCTTCGGACCACTGCTGATTTATGGGCTGGTGATAACGGCCGTGTGGTTTGGCCTCTTTCACCAGGCCAAAAAATTAAGCTACGGGTAACAATCGGCCAAGGCGAACAAACTCGCCTCTCCGGCATGAATAATTATGAGCGAAATAACCGAACTCCCTAAAAAACGCCTGCGCGCCCTAAGGCAAAATCCGGTCACGATGAAAGAACTACGCAGCCGCATGCGCGGCCGTCGCGCCTTTGTCGTGCTAACCGTGTACCTGATCGCCATGAGCGCCTTCGTCACCCTCATTTATGCCGCTTACGCCGCAGCCGCCAACGACCCATTTGGCTCCACCGATTCCCGCCAGGCGGGCAAAGCCGTGTTTGGCGGCGTATTAACCATTCAAACCTTCATGGTCATTTTTGTCGGTCCATCGTTCACGCTGGGAGCCATCAGCGGCGAAAAAGAACGCCAAACGTACGATCTGCTGCGCACGACGCTGCTCTCCGCCAAAACGTTGGTCACGGGCAAACTTATTTCCGCCCTCAGCTATGTCTTCTTGCTGATTATTGCCTCTATTCCGTTGCAAAGCATTGCCTTTTTGCTGGGCGGCGTGGCCGTAGAGGAATTGATCGTCTCGCAGCTCGTCATTTTGGTGGGCGCGGTTACGTTTGCATTGTGGGGGCTTTATTGCTCCAGTATGATGCGCAGCACGCAGGCCGCCAGTGTGGCTACTTTCGCCGGTATCTTGTTTATGATCGCCGGTATTCCCATGGTGGTGGTCTTGTTCAGCCTGTTTGCCAGCCCGATCATGGCCGGTATGTCGGTCAGTTGGGTGGGCGAAGTGATTTTGTTGTATCTTGGCGTGTTTTTGGCGGCGACCAACCTCCCGGCAACTTTAATTGTGAGCGACATCGTTTTACAACAAGAGAACGCGGTTTTCTTTTTCCAATCCTCTTTTTCCGGCTCAACCTTCTGGTATCCATCACCCTGGCCGATTTTTCTGCTGCTTTACAGTTTGCTGGCTCTGTTGTTGTATTCACTTAGCGTGCGCCGCGTGCGGCGGATTGCCAACAAATGATGGGCATTGGGCGTTTGCCGCTTAGAACTTTATGGACATGAATTTTCAAGACCTTGTTGCGCAATTACGCCGCTGGCACGGCCGTCGCCGTGTGCGCGATGGCCTGTTGTGGCTGCCAAAGGGCCTGCTGGCCGGATTGATGCTGGCGGTGATCGTGGCGACAGCGGCGCGGTTACGGCCGTTATTGGACAATCGGCAGATGGCTTATGTGGCGGTTGGGGCCGGGCTGGTTGGTTTGGTGGTTGGTTTGGTGGTTGTACTGGGGCGGCGGGCCACGCTGGTGGAGCGGGCGCGGTTTGCCGACCGGCAGTTTGGGCTGAAAGAGCGAGCGGGAACGGCCGTCGAAATCTATGCAGGCGCGCTGATTGTCCCGCCAGAGATTGCCGAGGAACAGTTGGCGGACACGTTAACGGCCGTGGCCCGTGTCGACGCCGCCCGCGATCTGCCTTTGCGCCTGAACGGCCGTGATTGGGCCTTTATTTTGATAGCCACAGTGGTGCTGGCAACGGCCGTGCTGCTGCCCAATCCCCAGGAAACCATCCTCAAAAAAGCACGCGCCGTCCAACAAGCCATCGCCGAACAAATCCAAACCCTGGAAGCCTTGCAAGAAGAAATCCAACAAAACGACAGCCTGGCCGACGAGCAGCAGCAAGAACTGCTCCAACCCATCGCAGGCGCTTTACAAGATTTGCAAGCGGGCAACATGTCGCCGGAACAAGCCGTGGCCACCCTCTCGGAAGCGGAAGCCGATCTGCGGCAGTTAGCCGCCGACAACAATACCAGCGCGCTGCAGCAGCGTCTGCAAGAAGCCGGCCAAGCGCTGGCCGAAAACAGCGCCGGGCAGCAGCTTGGCCAAAGCCTGCAAAACGGCGATTTGTTCGGCGCGGCCGCAGCCGCCGCCCAACTGGCCGATGATTTGCCCGCCCTTAGCCCCGAAGAGCGGCAGGCGCTGGCCAATGATTTGGCCGCCACGGCCGCCGCGCTGCAAGGCGTAGACGAGCAACTGGCCCAACAGTTGGCCGACGCGGCCGAGGCTTTGCAAAACGGCGACACGGCCGCCGCGCAAGAAGCGCTGCGCGACGCGGCCAGCACGCTGCAACAGCGGGCGCAGGAAAACGCCGCCAGCCAACAAGCCCAAGCCGCAGCCGGTCAATTGGCGAACGGCCGTCAGGAAATCGCTCAGGCCGGGCAATCCGGGCAAGGCCAGGAACAAACAGCCCAGGGAAATCAAACCGGGCAGGGGCAAAGTCAAGGCCAACAAGGCCAGGGAAACGGCGACGGACAAGGAGAAGGACAAGGAGAAGGACAGGGTGAAGGGCCAGCATTGGGACAGGGCGCGGGCAATGATCAGGGCCAAGGAACCGGTGGCCCCGGTCCCGGCGGCGGTCATGCCGAGAACGTTTTTGTGCCGGAAGTCCGCGACCTTAGCGGCGAGCAAGGGGTAGACGTAGAATTGCCCGCCGAATGCGCCGCCAATCCGGCTAACTGCGGGGCGCTGCTCAGCGAAACGCCCACGCAATTTGGCACAGAAGGCAGCACCGTTCCCTACAACCAGGTCTTCGGCGACTACCGCAACGCCGCCTCAGAAGCCCTCTCCGGAGATTACATTCCCCTGGGCATGAAAAGCTACATCCGCAATTATTTTTCGTCTCTTGAACCATAAGGGAGATTGGAGATTAGAGATCGGTCCAATCTCTAATCTCCAATCTCCACAGGAATTTACCAATGACTGATCTCCCTCTAGAAAAATTTCGAGAAACGGCCGTAGCCATCGAAACCGAAGTCGCCAAAGTCATCGTCGGGCAGCGGGATGTGGTGCGGCATGTGCTGATCGGCATTCTGAGCGGCGGGCATGTGCTGCTGGAGGGTGTGCCTGGGCTGGGCAAAACCATGCTGGTGCGCACCTTCGCCCAGGCGATGAGCCTGGACTTCAGCCGCATCCAGTTTACGCCCGACCTGATGCCGGCCGACATCACCGGCACGGACATTATGGAAGAAGTAGGCGACGGCCGTCGCCAATTCCGCTTCCAACAAGGCCCCGTCTTCGCCAACCTGATTTTGGCCGACGAAATCAACCGCGCCACGCCCAAAACCCAATCGGCGCTGCTGGAGGCCATGCAAGAACACACGGTCACTGTGTCTACTCACACCTACACGCTGCCGGAACCGTTTTTTGTGCTGGCAACGCAAAACCCCATCGAGCAAGAAGGCACGTATCCGCTGCCAGAAGCGCAGTTAGACCGCTTCCTGTTCAAAATCAACGTCGGCTTCCCTTCGCCTGACGAATTAACGGAAATTTTGACGCGTACAACCGGCAAAGAGATCATGGCAGCCAGCACGGCCGTTTCCGGCCCCACCATCAGCGCCATGCAGCAGCTTGCCCGCCAAATTCCCATCCCCAGCCACGTCACCGACTACGTCAGCCGTCTGGTAGTTGCCACGCATCCCGGCGGCAGCCCGGCTCCGCGCGTCAACAATTACGTGCGTTATGGCTCCAGCCCGCGCGGCGCGCAGGCGTTGGTGCTGGGCGGGAAAATTACGGCGCTGTTAGACGGCCGTCTCAACGTCGCCTTCGACGACATTGCCGCCGTCGCCCCCGCCGCCTTGCGCCACCGCCTGCTCCTCAACTTCGAGGGCCAGGCCGAAGGTATCCAGCCGGACGACGTGGTGGCGGATTTGCTGGATAAGGTGAAAAGAGATTAGAGATTAAAGATTGGAGATGGTTCAATCTCCAGTCTCCCATCTCCTTCTGCCCATGAACCTCTTCGACGAACCCACCCTGCGCAAGCTGGAACAACTCACCCTTGTGGCCGAGCAGGTGCGCGTGGGGGTGATGAAGGGCGACCGGCGCAGCCGCAAACGTGGCACGTCGATCGAGTTTGCCGATTATCGCAACTATGTGAAGGGCGATGATTTGCGGCGGCTGGATTGGAATGTGTATGCGCGGCTGGAACGGCCGTTCATCAAACTGCTCGAAGAAGAAGAAGACCTCTCCGTCCACCTGCTTGTCGACGCCAGCGCCAGCATGGATTGGCCCCTCACCAACCAACCACCCAACGATCCCACTAACAAACTGGCTTACGCCCTCCGCCTGGCCGGCGCGCTCGGCCATATTGCCCTCATGTCCGGCGACTTGCTAACAGTGACCCTGCTCACCAGCCAGGGCAACCGCCGTTGGGGGCCATTTCGCGGCCAGCAAACCAGCCTGCGCCTGCTGCAATTTTTAGAAACCGGCACAGCCAGCGGCCCGACCGATTTGAATCTATCGCTGCGGAATTATGCGCTGCACGGCCGTCGCCCTGGCCTGCTTTTCGTCATCAGCGATTTGCTCTCGCCGAGCGGCTATAAAGATGGGTTAACGGCCGTGCTCTCCCGTGGCTACGAAATCGGACTTATTCACCTGCTCAGCCCCGACGAAGTCGATCCGCCTCTCAGCGGCGACCTGAAACTGGTGGATGTAGAAACCGGTCAGGACGCCGAAATCAGCCTGGATGGGGCTACGCTGGCCGCCTACCGCCAGCGCTTGCAAGCCTGGCAGGCGGAAATCGCCGCCTTTTGCGCCGGTCGGGCCAGCCACTACATTCCCCTCGTCACCGATACGCCGTGGGAAAAAGTGGTAATGCAAACCCTGCGCCTGAAGGGCGTTGTCAAATAACGATCTGTATGCGCTGGCGCAAAGTGGTAAAAACGGCCGTCTTCTTCTCTTTATTCCTGGTCTGCTTGATGGTGGCCGGGGCTGCCTGGCAGGTGTATGCCTTCGCCCGCGTAGACGAAACCCGCCCGGCAGACGCGGCGATTGTGTTGGGCGCGGCGGTGTTTGGCGAACGGCCGTCACCCGTCTTGCGCGAACGCATCAACCACGCCATTCGCCTGTACCAGGCCGGAACCGTGCATTACCTCCTCTTCACCGGCGGGCAGGGTCGCCCCGGCGAACCCACCGAGGCCGACGTTGCGGCCCAGTATGCGCTGGCGCAGGGCGTGCCGCCAGAAGCCATTTTGCGCGAGACCACATCCACCAACACCCTGGAAAACCTGAGGCATGCGCGGGAAACGGCCGTGGCCCAGCACCTCAACACCTTCCTCATCGTCAGCACGCCCTTCCACATGAAACGCGCCATGGCCATCGCCGCCGATCTGGACATGCAAGCCTACAGCTCGCCCACACGGAGCATTCAATGGATCAGTTGGCGGACAAAACTGCGGGCTTTTGGGCAGGAAGTGGCCAGCTACCTGTTATTCGAGGGGCGATCGGCAGCCAATGCGGTTTGCAAGGCCGTCACGATTTGTTCCACTTCAAACGGTTTCTGAATCCAGCCGACGATGCCGTGGCGCAAAGCCGCCCGATCTTCCTCGCCAAATGGATAGCCGGTCAGAATGATCATCTTAATTTCTGGTTGCATCGCCTGGAGCCGCGAATACAGCGTCGCGCCGCTGATGTCCGGCATAACCATGTCGCTTAGAACCAGGGCAATTTCATCGCTGAAGGCCTGAAAGAGGCGAATGGCTTCTTCACCATTGGCCGCCGAATAGGTGCGGTAATTGAAAGATTCCAGGGTAGTACAGATGGCTTCGCGGGTGATTTGTTCATCTTCCACCACCAAAATCACCTGACCTTCGCCTCTTTGCGCGGCCATACGAGAGGCTTCAGCCATAAAAGGCGTCGAGCGTGCCTGGGCGGTAAAGTAAAGATAAAAAGTCGTGCCTTCGCCGGGCGTACTGTCGACGTCGATATATCCCTGATGGTGTTTGATGATGTTGTACACCTGCGACAAGCCCAGGCCCGTGCCTTTGCTGCGCGCTTTGGTGGTAAACAATGGCTCGAAGATGCGCCGCCGAATTTCCGGCGACATGCCCTCGCCTGTATCGCTGACCTGCAAACAAACCCATTCGCCAGGAGGCATATCGGGTAACGGCCGTGTCCCACCATCGGCTTCCACCACCAACCGCGTCAACCCCAGGCGCAAATTGCCGCCATCCGGCATTGCATCCCGCGCATTGACCACCAGGTTCATCACCGCCTGCTGCAGCCGCGTCAGATCCGCGCTGATCACATAGTCGCCTTCTTCATATTCCAGGTGCAACTCAATCATTTCCGGCAGCATTCGGCGTAACAAATGGAAAAATTCCTTCAAAAACGGCAGTAAGGATAGGGGACGACGCTGCACATCCGATTGGCGGCTAAAGTCCAGAATCTGGCTGATGAGGCTCGCGGCCAGCTTAGATTGTTGAAAAACAGTTTCCAGACGCCCGGTCAAATAAATGGGGAGTTCCGGCGTCTTTAAAAGCATCTGGGTATACAGCAGAATGACCGTCATGATATTGTTAAAATCATGGGCAATACCGGCGGCCAGTTGGCCAATCATCACCAATCTTTCCTGCGCCTGAAGATATTGCTGCTGTTTGCGCGCCTCGGTGGTATCGCGCAAGACCAATACCCAGCCGCCAGACTGCGTTTGCATGGGCTGTGCGCGTACTTCAAAGGTACGGGCAACTTGCGGTACGACAACATCGTGCCAGAGAGCATCGGCTGGCGGCGTTTGCAGCAATTCGTAGATTGGACGGCCGCCTACTGATTTGATCGGCTGGCTCAATGGCGTATGGACCAGGACGGTGAGGTAATTTTGGGCGGCTGGGTTGGCGAGTTCGACCTTGAGGTGTGCGTCCAGGAGCAAAATGCCGTCCTGAACCGTATTTAATATATGCTGCACTCGTTGGGCAATTTGCTGGGTTTCTTGCAACAGCCTGGAGTTTTGTAACGCAATGGCGATGGTCGCGGCGAGATGCTGCAATCGTTGGGCGTCTTGATCGTCAAACTCTCCCGGTTCGTCGCCATCCAGGCGCAGCAGGCCCAGAACGTTGTCTTGTTGCAAAATGGGCACGACAAGGTGGGACCGCACCCAGGCGGTATCAGTATAAACAATCCAGCGGGGGTCCTGGTAGGTGTCGGGAATTACGGCCGTTTGCCGACTGTCCACCACTTGCCGTTCTAAAGGCATGGCCGCTAACGATTGCTCCAGATTGGTCACCAGGGCTTCGCCGCCCAGTTGGTCATACCCCTGCCAACGGGCAATCTGAAGAATATCGTCGTTGAGAAGCATAATGTGGGCTGCTTTGAAAGGCACAATGCGCTGCACCTGGCGCAAAATCTGGTCGAGCAGATCTTCTGGTTGGGTTTGGGAAGTAAGAGAAAGGGTGGCTTCCGCCAGAGTCTCGGCCAGAAGACGTTGTTCGTGTTCGGCCGCCAGGAGAAGGCTTCGTTCGGCTACGGTTAGTTCTTGCTGCGTGATGTCGATGCCCGTGCTGATGATGTGTTGGACACGGCCGTCTTCGGCCAATAACACCGCGCTGGTCCATTCAATCAACCGGCGCTGACCGGTGCGCGTCAGCCAATTGCTCTGATAATGTACGGGGTGTAAATCTTGCCGCAGTTGGGCCAGAATGGGTTCAAGTTCAGCCGCTCCTTCGGGTGTCAGCAAATAGTTGGCGACAGATTGACCGACCATTTCTGCGGCTGTGTAACCGGATACGGCCATACAGGCGCGGTTGAATCGTTCGATACGGCCGTCAACATCACACACCATCACCAACGCCCCCGATGTATCCAGCACGGTGGTCGCAAAATCTCGCTCTCTACGAGATTCAGCTACACTGCTGTCCAGACTGCTGATCAGATAGGAGACCGAAATAACCAGGGTGACGGAAATTGCCAAAAAGATGGCGCTGCTGTTCACCCAATCCACCAGTCGGACCCCGTTGTTCATATCGGTTAGCAGCAGAAAGGAGAGATGGCCATTCAACTGGAGAAAAGCCATGACCGCCAGCGTGCCAACGCCAACGAGCAAAGCGAGCGAACTGCGCTTAAAATTAAAAAATATAGCTGTCAGGATGGCAAACGCGAGCAAAAAGACACGGCCGTCACCGCTGTATCCACGGAAGGCAAAATCGGCCAGGCCAAACAGGTACATGAGCAGTAAAAATGCGGTGACGCGCGCCGAATAACCCAACCGCGGCAAGAAAGTAACCGCCAACATCGCCGCCGCCACAAGCAAATAAAACCCAATAACCAACCAACTGGTCAGCATATGGTTGGTCTGACGGCCGATTTGAAAGATGGTGACCAGTCCTACCGCCATACCGGCCACCCAAAAGACCAAAATGCCCCGAAGCACCCCATTCAACAAATGTTCGCGCCACTCTTCCAGGGTTTGCGGCGGAGCGGCATTTAAATCAAAGTTGCGTGGGAGTTGAGAAAAGGACATGTTTTGTTTGGGCGCCGTTTTCAGGTATCAAACGGATCGATCTGATAAAGCTGGGGCCGGCGATCCGCAAAAACAGGGATTTTTTGGCGGACAGCCTCTACCTGCGACAAATCCAAAGTGGCGATCAGCAGTTCTTCCGTTTCGCCGCCTTCGGTGAGCAGGTCGCCCCAGGGGTCAATGATGGCTGAATGACCCAAAAATGTGCTGTCGCCCGATTGGCCGACACGATTGCAAGCGACGATAAACATCTGGTTTTCGATGGCCCGGGCGCGCAGCAAGGTTTGCCAATGGGTCAGGCGCGGATGAGGCCATTCGGCGGGCAGCACAACCAGGCGCGCGCCAGCCAGAGCATAGGCGCGAAATTGCTCCGGGAAGCGTAAATCGTAACAAATGGCCAGCCCAACCCGGCCCCAGGCTGTGTCCGCCAGAGTAAGTTTGTCGCCGGGAGTCAGGTATTGGTGTTCGTCCATCAGACGGAAGAGGTGGATTTTGCTGTAGTCGGCCAGAATTCGGCCGTGATCGTCCCAAAATACGGCCGTATTCCCCACCCGCTCATTACCCAACCGGGAAAGGCAAGAGCCGATGATGTGCAAATGGTGGGTGCGAGCGAGAACGGCCGTGGCCGCAAAAATACCTTCATCCAGACGCGCCGCATGGTGCGCCGCATTCATCAAATCATACCCCGTAGACCACAACTCCGGCAGCACCAGCCAATCGGCCGACTGCCCGGCGGCGGCCGCCGCCAGCCGCGCCACGCGCGCCAAATTTTGCGCCGGATCGCCCAGCGTGACATCCATTTGTCCCACAGCAATGGTTACTTGCGTCATAAACGGTATCTTTTCCCGCTAACACGGCCAAACCAAGCGGACCTGACCCGACGCAAATATAGTATCACGTCAGACAAGGATTCCCAATAAAAAACGACCACAGTAAGGGGATGGCTCAGAAATTGGGGAGGATGGGGTAACAACACTTTGTGGTCTTGATGAAAGGATCAGGCAGCGCCTTTTTGCAGCGTGAAGCGTGAAACGTGAAATGTGAAACGTGAGGCGTGAGGCACGAGGCGCGAGGCGTGAGACGTGAATAGGAGAGCGTCAACCGTGGCCAAACCCACAAATGCAGAAGGCTCAACACCTCAATCCATAGGCACGGAAACCGCCTGAGGAAAATAGAGGGCGGCCGCCTGGCGCATTTCCACAGCCAGGTCTGCCCGCAGCCAGCCAGGCGCTAATACTTCTACCTGCGCGCCCCAACTACGAATCCACGGCTTCATTTCCAATGGTTCCGCCACCTGTACACGCAGCAGGCAGCCGCCGACCGACGTGGCTTCAAGCGTCTGCGAGGGATGCCACTGGCGCTCGCGCACCTGGGCGTTTACTTCCGGCGCAAAACGCAAGACCACTTCATTCACTTCGTCGCCAGCCATAATTCGCCAGCCAGAAGCCAGCCGCGCTTCCAGATCAAAATCTTCCGGGATGGTGAATTTTTTCTTCAAGACAGCCGCGCTTTCCAGCCGATCCAGCTTAAAAGTGCGAATTTCGTCCGACCAACTGTCGTGGCCAATAACGTAGATGCCTGAGGGGGTCGGCTCCAGGGCGTAGGGGCAGATGACACGCTGGCGCAGCACCCCGCTGCGTGGTGACCGGTAGCCGATTTTCACCTGTTGGCCGGTTCCCCAGCCTTCGGCAACGGCTTCCAGAACGGCGCCCTGGCTGCTCGTTTCGCGTTGGTCCACGCGGTCGGCGGCGCGCTGGAGGTGGTTGCTGAGGGGTTTGGGCAGGGTGGAGGCCAGCTTGCGCAAGGCAGCCATGACATGAGGATTACGATCTTCAACGGTACGAGAGAGGAGAAGCCCGGCCAGTACGAGGGCGATGGCTTCCTGAAACGAGAGCCGGATACTGGCTAAATAACGGCTGCGATTGATCCCGAAACGGCCGTTTTCCTGCCACACAGGCACACCCTGATCACATAAAAACTCTACGTCCCGGTACACCGTACGCCGATCAACCCCCAAATCATCCGCCAGATCAATCGCCGTCAGACCTTCTGGCGCTAACAACAATAAAGACTCAATCTCGCGCAGCCGCGCTGTCCGTGTCGCTAATCGTGCCATCGCTTGTACCCCAGAATATAGACCATACGTTCTACAAGAAATTATAACACAAATTATGCTAAAATGTGCCTACACAGAAACCAAAACACAACCCTGTGCAGCTCTATCCACTGAATGGAAATACTTGAAACTTGTTTGTCGGTTTTACCAGACAGTGCAAACGAATATTCACCAACGCGACAAGGCAAAAAGACATGACCCAAACCAGGGAGCCAACCTCACCAAAACAACCTAGCAGCGCAGAACAAATTGCGGCCCTAACAAGAACCGTCCAACGGTTAGAAGCCGAACTGGCTACTTACAAAGAAACCGGGGCGCAGATATCTCGTTTTGCCAACCAACTGCGGACGGCGGCCGAAGTTTCCAAACAACTCAGCTCGATTTTGGAGTTAGACCCGCTCTTGCGTGAGGTTGTCACCTTACTAAAGGAACGGTTCGAGCTTTACCATGTCCATGTATATTTACTGGACGATGCCAATGGTGTCTTACGCATGGTGGCCGGTTCTGGCTCCGTTGGCGAGCGCCTGCGTGATCGTCGCCACATGATTGCGCTGGAAACCGAACACAGCCTGGTCGCTCGCGCCGCCCGCGACGGCTACACCATTCTGGTAGATGATGTTAGCCTGGAGCCAGACTTTCTGCCCAACCCGCTGCTGCCCAATACGCGCTGCGAGTTGGCCGTGCCGCTGATTCTTGGCCGGCATGTTCTGGGCGTTCTGGATGTGCAAGACGATCGGTCCCATCGGTTTGACCAATTGGACCTGGCGACTTTTAGCAGCATATCCGGACACATCGCCACTGCCATCCAAAACGCCTATTTGTTTGAAGAACAAAAAGAGGCGGAAAATGTGCTGCGCCGGTATGCGGAGCGACTGCAAAGCTTGCACCAGATCGACCAGGCGATTTTGACGGCCCAATCGCCGGAAAGCATCGCCAGGAAAGCCATCGAATGTTTGAAGACTATTGTGCCTTACCACCGGGCAAGTTTTACGATGTTTGATTATGAGAACAGCCGGGCGCACGTTGTATCGGTGACCAATGGTGACGAAACTTCTCTGATGGAGGGCGATTATCCGCTGGATCCCAACACCGAGACTTTGGCGTTGATAAACGAGAGGCCAATTTTTGGCGACCTGGATAAATTGCAGCCTATTTTGCCATTTTTTAACACGCTGATGAATGGGGGTACGCGATCTATTTTGATTTATCCGCTGCACACGCACGGAAAGTTAATGGGCACGTTAAACCTGGGTCGTGATACGGCGGATACGTTTGATGAAAGTGAGGTTACGGCCGTTGGCGAAATCGCCGCCCCCTTAGCCATTGCCATCGAACAAGCCCGTCTCTACGAACAGGTCAAGCAGCACGCCCAGGTTTTGGAAGAACAAAATCTGGAATTGGCGCAGTTTGCTTACGTGGCCTCGCATGATCTTCAGGAGCCGCTGCGCATTGTGATCAGCTATGTACAACTGCTGCAGCGGCGCTACGGAGGCCAGTTTGATGAAGACGCCGACCTGTTTTTTCATTATATCGTCGATGGCGCGCTGCGGATGCGCGACCTGATCAACGGACTGTTAGATTATTCTTATCTGGGTCGATCTGGGTCGCCATTCGCCATAACAAACTGCAATGACGTTTTGACGGAAGCGCTGGCAAATCTTCAGGTAACAATCGAAGAAACCAGGGCGATTATCCATGCCGACCCTTTGCCAACCCTGTTGGGCGACACCGTTCAACTGCGGCAGTTATGGCAAAACCTGATCAGCAACGCAATTAAGTTTAGTGCGGCCCAACCAGAAATTTTTATTGGCTGCCGTAACGAGGGGCGGGAGTGGCTGTTCTGGGTTCAGGACAATGGCATTGGATTAGACCTTGAGTATGCCGAACGGATTTTTGCGATTTTCCAGCGCTTGCATACCCTGGAAGAATACCCCGGAACCGGGATTGGGCTGGCCATTTGCAAGAAGATTGTGGAACGACATAACGGCCGTATCTGGGTCGAATCTCAACCCGGAGAAGGCGCCACGTTTTATTTCACGCTGCCCACATAACAAAGGACACAAATACAATGACCGATTCACAAAGCCCGACCAAAACGCTGACCAACATTTTATTGGTGGAAGACAATCCGGCCGATATCCGCCTGACCCAGGAAGCCTTCAAAGAAACCAAACAAAACATCATCCTGCATGTGGTGCGCGATGGCACAGAAGCGTTGGCGTTTTTGCGCCAGACCGGCCGGTTTACGGCCGTTCCCCGCCCCGATATGATCTTGTTAGACCTGAACTTGCCAAAGAAAGACGGCCGTCAGGTCCTCGAGGAAATCAAAAAAACACCCGACATCAAACGCATCCCCATCGTCATCCTCACCAACTCGAAAGCCGCCGAAGATATTCGCCAGACCTACGACCACCACGCCAACAGCTACATCACCAAACCCGCCAACCTCGACGAATTCATCGCCGTCATCAAACAAATCGAACAATTCTGGTTAAGTATTGTTCAACTACCATGAACGACACCTCATTTTCTCAACTTCCTTACTATCCACAGCATCACGGGAGTCTGGTATGAGCCAACCGGTCATCAACATTCTCCTGATTGAGGACAACCAGGCCGACGCCGACCTCATCCGTTACCTGCTCAACAGTCTGGCAGTCATTTCAACCCCTCACACCGAAGAGATAACCATTCATCAAGCCAAACGTGTTTCCGAAGCTGTCGGCTTATTGGCCCGAAATGCGTATCAAACCATTCTGCTCGACCTTTCCTTGCCAGACAGCCAGAGCCTGGACACCTTCAAAAAAATCAAGATCAACGCCCCCGGCACCCCAATCATCGTCCTGAGCGGCCTGGACGATCAAACCATCACCTCCAAAGCCATGAAGGAAGGCGCGCAAGATTACCTGGTAAAAGGCAGCATCGACGCACAGCTTCTAATCCACGCCATACGCCACGCCATCGAACGCCAGCATCTGATCAACGACCACCTTCAGGCCAAAAACAAGTTGGCCCAGCAAACCATCGAACTGCAAACGCGCAACGAAGAATTAGACCAATTTGCCCACACCGTCGCCCATCAGGTCCAGGGGCTGCTGGGGCAAGTCATCGGGTATGGCAGCTATTTGCACATGGTTTATTTGGATCAAATGGACGCCGAAGGACAGTTGGCACTAAAACGCATTTTGCAAAGCGGCCACAAAATGAACAATGTTCTCAACGAAATTTTGCTGCTGGCCAGCGTAGACAGAGAAGAAGCGATGCTGATCCCGCTGAATATGCAGCGGATTGTGGCCGAAGCGTGTAAACGGCTCGTCTTTGAAATTCAGGAAAGCGGCGCGCACATCAGCCAGCCAGATGATTGGCCCACGGCCGTTGGCTACCCCTCATGGATCGAAGAAGTGTGGGTAAACTACATTAGCAACGGCCTGAAATATGGGGGGGCGACGCCCGTTTTGGAATTGGGAGCCCACATCACCCCAGACAACGCCATCTGCTTTTGGGTAAAAGACAATGGCGACGGCATTACCGAGGCCGACCAGATTCGATTATTCAAAACCCACACCCGCCTCAATCCGCAGCGCACACAAGGCAAAGGGCTGGGTCTCTCCATCGTTCGCCGCATCATAGAAAAGTGCGGCGGGCATGTCGGCGTAGACAGCCAGTTGGGCGAAGGCAGCACGTTTTGGTTTACCTTGCCCCAGACGTCGCCGCCAACAGACACAGTCGCTGCCTTCCAGTCCATTAAGACCGGCTCTGTCCCCACACCACCCGCCGCATAATCCACACCCCCACTTGCAGTGGATGGCGCAGCCACCGCTGCCGGGCCAGTTCATTCTTGCTCTTTACGCCATAATACAGGCTCAACGAGGCTGGCTGTGGAAAAAACAACGCCCGCGCCTGCTGCCCACGCCCCATCTGCGCCCAGTGCGCATCGCCGAAAGGCGGCCAATCGCCGGGGATTTCGGTCAGCGCCAGCGTAAAGGTGGGGTTGATGCCGGCCCTGGCCTGCAGCTGCGCCGACAATGGCGTGATGCCGTGTAGCAGCGCCAGCGCCGGTACTACCAGCGGGTAACGCCGCCGCAAACGCGCCCAATCGATCCGCCCCGAAAATTTTTCCGCGTAAGTCACCAGGTCCACCACGCGAATCAACCGCCATGGCTCGACGATCATGTGTCGATACAGATGCCACAACATGACTTCATGGTCTAAGGTGAAGGCTTCTTGATCGCCCAGGTGAAACGGCCGTAACCAGGCCGCCACATCCGCCAATGTTAACGAATCTCCGGCCATAAAACCGCTAAACAAATTGTGATGCAGTTCCAACTGCACCACCGCGCCATCTACCGTTCGCGCCAACCCCACGCCATGCCGGTGGTCAGGAGGAATGGGGCCACGTGCCAGCGGCGAAAACCCCCAATCGGCCAGCGCTCGGCGCAAGCGCGGCTCGTCGGCGGAGCTTACCAGCACATCCACATCGCGCATGGGGCGCAGCGCGGGTTCCGGGTAGGCCATGCTGGCCAACGCCATCCCCTTCAACACGACCAGCGGCACATCGGCTTGTCGGGCGGCCTGCAAGGCGTCACCAAAGACGGCCTGGGCTACCTCATGCCAATGCCGGGCGCGTAAAAACATCCCTTGCAGGCCCAATCGCACAGCCGGCGGCGGGTCGAAAGCTGCGCGCCGTGTATGGGCGTAGAGCAGCGGCCCCAATCCCTGGGTCTCGGCTGCCGGCAGCAGCGCGTCCCAGGCAGCAAAAGAGGCCAGATGTTGGGCTAAGCGGGAGTCGTCATTCTGGGGGAGGTGGGCGCAGGCCAGCAGCAGGCCATCCACGTTACTCATAGGCGGAGAGATTGATCGTGAATCCAGGCGGCGACGGCCGTCGCTTCGTCGTAAGCGATCTGGTAGGCAGGCACATGGCGGGCTATATTGGCCGCCGGGGAGACGCCCTTATCAGGCAAATTGCGGGCGTTGACCAGATTTTGCAACAGATGAAAAGCGGCTTCGGCAGGGGTTAACGGCCGTATATCCAACGACACGTCCGCGCGATAAGTGGGAAACAGCAGCAGACGCAGCGGCGCTGAGCCGGCCGTCACACCTGCGCCCATCCAGGCCGGCAAAATCCAATGCGTGCCATCGGTCATCGCCGCCAGCGGCGGCGAGGTTGGGTCCGGCAGCCAGGGCGCCCAGGCTGGCGGCAGCGCTTCTTTCAGCACCAACGGGCGGGCCAATCCCATCATAGTCGGCGGGTCGCCGGGCGACAGGGCGGCGACTTCGTCGCTGAGATAGGTCGCCCCGTTGGCCAGCAGGCAGGCCGTGAGGGTGGATTTGCCACTGCCGGTTGGTCCGCCAAGGAAAACGCCCATTTCTTCAACTATCACGCCGCCCGCGTGAAATATCAGGTGGTTGGCTTGCGCTTCGATGAGCGCGGACACTAAATCTTGCATTAACCAGGGCAGCAGGGCGACGGCCGTCGGGCCGGTTTGCAAGCTGTGTCCGTCGCGGCGCAGGGTGAAACGGCCGTGATCGTTTTGGCTGATGTGGTAGGTGGCGCGTGGGGGGTAACGGCCGTCCAAACTATGCCGGAACATCTCGGCCAGATAGGCGGCCATCTCCAGATCATCGCATTGGAGAGAGACTGCCTGGTCGCCAAAGTGAATGAGCAGCGGCGACGGGTTCATTGCCAGCGAATTGCTCCGTGGCTGGCAAAACTGGCCAGAATATCGGGCACGTCGGTGGTGATGGCTGACGCGTCGTCGGGGTAAGCAGCGGCCAGAACAGCGGTGATGTCGGCGATGGTGCGACGGCCGTCGCACAACTGCCAGACCAACGCGCCGCTCTGGTTGGTTTGCAAAATCTGGTCGCTGGCCGGGTTAAACAGAAGGAGTTCGCCGTCCAGAGTTTCGATGCGAAAGTTGGGGGTGGGTAACGGCCGTTTTTGCAAATCCACTCTCAATCCATGCCTTCAAAAAAAATTAAGCACCATTCGCAGTTGGCGTCTGGCGAAAATCTAAAATCAATCGAGGGTTAGAGTAGGGCGCGCCCTGCTCTAACCGGCAAAGAACCGATAATCGCGTTTCCCCACTCAGGGAATCAACCAGCTAATTGTCCCGGCCGGGTAAGTCACATCGGCGACATGGATTGTGCTGTTGCTGGCCGGGGGCGCATCAAACGAAATCCCCCGATTTTCATTGGTCACATTGACCGTCACATCAATAGAAGCAAAAATCAGAAAGCCCTGCTGGGAGTTGGTCGAAACGATTCGCAGCCAAATCTGGTAAGTTCCCGCCACGACGCCAGTCGTCGAATCCACGGTCTCTACACCTGAGCCGCCTAAACCGGCGTCGCCGCCGTGTACCAGCGTCAGGGTAGACAGATTGGCAGGCGTGGCCCAGGAGTTGTCGCCTGGATCAAACACCTCCAGGTCCAAATCAATCTCGCCAACCTCAAATCCCCAATCCAAAACAACGCCCAGCAAGCCCTGGATAATTTGCGGGGTCGCTGTGGCTGTGGGCGTGGCTGTGCTGGTAGGCGTGGCTGTGGGTGTGCTGGTAGCCGTACCGGTAGGCGTAGAAGATGGCGTAGAGGATGGTAAACCGGATGTTTGGGCATGCGCCGGCAGCACGCCGACGCGCAAGACAGGCTTCATCCACTGCCCCATCACGCTGGTCAGAGTGACTGTCCCCGCAGCCGCAGCCAAAATTTGCAACGCCTTACGTCGGGAGATAGGCGGCACCTCAGGATCGTGTTCTTGTTTTGATTCTTGTGAGTTATCAGGATGTGCCATGTCAATTCCTGCTGATTTTTATCTGGTATGGATTGATGACGCCGCTAACTATACTATGCTCACCCATGCCTGACAATGCGCAGTTCATTGCGCTCTCAACGAAGAATTGGTCGTTGAGACGAAGGGATTGGTCGTTGAGACATGAAATCGAACAGCAGCCTGTTTTTTAATTGACAGGTTGTTTGTGTGTCCGGGGTTATGATCCCGTTTTGTTCTCTTGTATAATGTTTTTACATTCTGCAACTGGGAGAAAACATCTATGACACAACCTGTGGTTGGTTGGGAAAGCAGCGAGGCTGTCCCGGAAGGCACTCACTTTAACCGCTATTTGAATGTGCGGAACGGCCGTCTCCACCTGGAAGACCTGGATCTGGCGCAATTATTCCTGAGCGGCAGCAGCCCGGGCATTGGCCGCACGCTGCCCAGCCCGCTGGAAATTGTCTACCTGCCGATCATCAGCCGCCAGATTGAGTTTATGAATGCCGTCTTTGCGCAGGCGATAGAAGACGTGGGGTATCACGGCCGTTTCATCTACACCTACGCCTCCAAAGCCAACGCCGCCGAAGAAGTCATCCGCACCACCCTCGCCGCCGGCGCCCACCACGAAATGTCCTCCACCGTCGACGTGGACATCGCCCGCTTAATGATCCGACGCGGCCTGCTGTCGCAAGATCGGCTCATCGTGTGCAATGGGTTCAAAACCAATGGCAGCGCCTACGCCGACAACATCCTGCGCCTCAAAGACGAACACCCCAACGTCATCCCGGTCATCGAAGATCTGAGCGAAATCGCGCCCTTCCTGAACAGCCGCCACCCCTTTGAAGTAGGTTTACGCCAAAAAAGCTACGGCCCCAATACCACTCTGGCCGAAATGGACGCCGCCAATTCCCGCTTTGGCCTGGACAGCAAAAGCATGTGGAAAGCCGCCGACTACATCGCCGCCGCCCCTAACCTGACGCTCAAATTGTTCCACAACATGGTCGGCAGCCAGCTCACAGACAAAGCCTCTTTTGTCGACTACCTGAAACCAGGCATCGAATTGTACGCCCAACTGCGCCAGCGCCATCCCAGCCTGTCCATCTTCGATTTTGGCGGGGGTATGCCCGTGGCGATGACCCTAAATTTCGATTTTGACTACGCCGCCTTCACCCGCCAACTCCTGACCACGCTCAAAGAAACCTGCGCCCGGTATCATGTGCCAGAGCCAGACGTGATGGGTGAATTCGGCCGTTACACCACCTCGGAACATGGCGCGCATCTCTTCAAAATCATCGCCGACAAAGAAAACGACTCAGAAACGCCCTGGTACATCATCGACGGTTCGATTATGAGTTCGTTTCCCGATAGTTGGGCGCTGGGCGAGCATTTTATTGTCTTGCCGCTGAACCACCTGGACAAACCATTCCAACGGGTGCAGCTTGGCGGCATCACCTGCGACAGCGATGATGTGTATCCGCCGAAAAAGAGCCACGCGCCGCTCTATCTGCCGGTGGAAACAGACAATTTGTATATCGGCTTTTTTAGCATTGGCGCGTACCAGGAAATGTTGGGCGGGGTGCGTGGCAGCAAACATTGCGTGCTGCCAGAAGCGATGGAGTTGGTGGTGTATAAGGATGAAAACGGCCGTTACCAATTCGACCTCCTCCCCGGCCAAACCACCGCCGATGTCCTGCGCAACCTCGGTTATCAGCTCATCTAACACGCAACTTCACGGCCGTTTCCACGTAATATCACCCAGACGTGGACCCGCAAATATGGATAAATCAGGATAATTTTCCTTCATTCACCCATATTTTGGAAATAGTCTAATTTCAGAAGCAAAAAGGCCAAACCGCTGCGCCCACGCTTCTGCGCCAATTTCTTATCAGGAGAAGAGCAATGCAAATGGATCGTACCCGCGTCATTTTTATAGCAATCGTCGGCCTGGCCCTCATCGTCGCCTGTGTGGCCGGCGCTGTAACCATGTTCTCCAACAACGCCGCTACCCCCACGCCAGTAGCCCAGGTCGCCACAGCCGCCGCCACGACTGCCAGCCCTACACGGCCGTCTACCAATCTCCAATCGCCAGAACCCATTTGGGGTCCCAACTACGACGCCACCGATGGCCTGCCCACCTACATCTGCGGCGCAGACGCCTTCGGCAGCTATTTCACCCTGCAACAAATGCAAATGTCCGGCATCGACAAAGCCAACGGCTTCCATCTGGGCATCGTACCCTTCGCCCTGGATGGCGACCCCAAGTATGAAATCTCCGAAGAGCAGCGGACTGCGCTGCTCAACAGCGGCGTTTGGGACTGCCTGTTAACCACCCTGGACTCGGTAGCCCTCACCAGCCCCGGCGTCATCACCGCCATCGTCGATGAAAGCGCCGGCGCCGACCAGCTTTGGGGCCGTAACATCGAGACCATCAACGACATGCAGGGCAAGCGCATCGCCTTTTCACGCGGCAGCGTCGGCGAATACTTCGTCTACTACACCCTCTCCATCGCCCAACTCAGCCCGCGCTCCGATGTCACCCTGGTCCCTCAGGACACCGTCGCCGACGCCATCGCCGCCTTCAACAGCGGCCAGGCCGACGCCGTCTCCGGCTGGGAACCAGACATCTACGACGCCGAATCCAGCGGCGGGCTGCCCCTGCTCAGTTCCGCCCAACTGCGCATCGTCATCGACACCATCGTCACCTCGCGCGATTCCATCCAAAACCAACCCGACCTGGTACAAAACTTCCACAACGCCTGGTTTGCCACCCTGAAAGCCCAGGTAGAAGATTTTGATACGGCCGCCAGCCAGATCGCCGCCTGGGGCCACAACGATTGGAGCTTTATTTACCCAGAAACCGCCAGCGGCGACTTTAACGCCTGGCTGGAAAGCGTCGCCCAGGCAGATTTAGGCGACAATGCCTTTGTGATGCGCGACATGCGCCCCATCATCGACCGGCTCAACATCGCCCGGCGCGTTTGGGCCGCCTCCGACGTACCCGTCCCCTCCGACACCGTAGACAATCTGGTCAATCCCGGCTTCGTGATCCGCGCCGCCGAGCAAGCTGGCTTGCAGCCCAATGGCAACCCGGTTAATAACACCTTTTCCATTTCGCAGCAGCTAGACCTGAGCGGCGTCACTTCTTCAGCCTCAGAAACTCTGGTTGTGCTGCCCTGCCGCACCTTCACCTTCCTACCCGAATCGACCGAGCTAACGCTGGAGTCGCGACGCATTTTGGATAATTGTGTTGTGCCCACGTTGTCCCAAAGCGTGGGTTTGTTCCTAAAAGTGGTAGGCTCCTCGGCGTGGCCGGCCAACAACCCACCCTACACCGAAACCGATATTTTAGAAGTAGCCGAAGGGCGCGCGCAGTCGGTTGTCGATTATTTGGTGAGCAAGGGCATTGATCCGGCCCGCTTCATCATCGAGGCCGCTCTGCCGCCAGAAGACCACCGCAACACCAGCGATGCGAATCTGCAAGCCGCCGACCGCTACGTGGAACTGACTCTGATTACGGTGGGACGCTAAGTAATAAGTGAGCAGAAACCCCAAGGGTTTCGGAAAACCCTTGGGGTTTGTGGAGACCAAACTATGAAACGTTTGCAACGTTATCGCGGGCTGTGGCTGTTTGTTGGGTTATTGGGACTCACGGCCGTTGCCTGCCAGCTAGGCGGCGTCGGCCAATCTGATACGCCCGACACACCCAACATCCCCAACAACGCGACCATCGTCACCGTGGTCGCCAACAACAGCCTCGTCCCCTGGCTGAACCAGGCCGCCGCCGAGTTTAATGCCAGCGAACCGAAAACGGCCGTCGACCAACCCGTTTACGTCACAATCCAGGGTCAGGAATCTGGCCAATTCATCACCGACCTGGCCAATGGGGCCATCGAACCGCCGGCCATTTGGATACCCGACAGCCCGGTCTGGACCAACGTCCTGGCCGACAAGGGCAACGACGCCTATCAGAGCAACTGCGTCAGCATCGCCGAAAGCCCATTGGTCATCGCCACCTGGCGTAACGTGGCCGAATCGCTGGGCTGGCCCGGGTACGCGCTGGGCTGGTTGGACTTTGGCAGCCTGGCCCAGGACCCATCAGCCTGGAATTACTACACCGGCGGCGATTATGGCGCTAATTTGCGCCTGAGCCACACGCATCCCGGTCTTTCCGGCGCAGGCGCGAGTACGCTGCTGGCCTTGGTACAGTCGGCGCAGCGACAAGCGCGAGCCGTTACCGTGGACGAGATCAATTTGCCCATTGTGCAGGCGTCCGTAGGGGCATTTGAGAGCGCAGTGACCTCGTTTGCCAGCGACCCATACACGCTGGCGCGAACCATGCAAGAACGCGGCCCCAGCTATTTGGGCGCAGCAGTGATGTATGAAAGTGATGCGGTAAGCAGCGGTCAGGGGGAAATCGTGCCGATTTACCCGTTGGAAGGCACGTTTGTAGCCACCCATCCGGCCTGCCTCAACCAGCAGTCGGCAGAACAGGAGGCGGCTAAATTGTTTCGGGATTATTTATTGAGTGATGCGGGTCAGGTGACGGCCGTTTCCCATGCGCTGCGTCCCGTCAAAGCCAACACCCCCATCACCGCGCCGCTCACCGCCGACAACGGCGTAGACATGGCCCAACCGGCCATCATTTTTGGCGAACCCAATGTGCAGACTGTCTACGCCATTCAAGATGTCTGGCAAAACGCCCGCAAAGACGTCAATCTGGTCATGCTGCTAGACACCTCCGGCAGTATGCGCGGCAGCAAAATCGACAGCATGCGCGAAGCGGCCGTGCAATTTGTGGCGCAAATGGGTGATGAAGACCGCCTGACCATCATCGCCTTCAGCACCGAACCAAATTTGTTGGTGGAAGGTATTCAAGTCGGGCCAAACCGCAACAAATTGACCAACGCCATTCGTGATCTGGATGCCTACGGCGATACAACCCTGTTCGATGCCATCGGCGACGGGGCGACCAGTATTGCGCGCACCAACAATTCATCCATGACCAACGCCATGGTAGTTTTGTCTGATGGGCAAGATACACGCAGCTACCGTTACAGCTTCAACCAGGATTTGATCGACACCGCGACCGGCAACAACACGACCATTTTCACCATCGCCTACGGCGGCGACGCCGACGAAGGCGTGTTAGGCCAACTGGCCATCAGCGGCAACGGCAACTTTTACCGGGGCGATGAGGCAAGTATCGCCGCCATTTACGATGAGATGTCGGCTGCTTTTGGCGGCAGCGTGGGAGTGGGGCGGTAGGGAAGATTTGCGATTTACAATTAGAGACTGGAGAGTGGTGATTTCAGTTACCACTCTCCAGTCTCTTTACCTTCTGCCTTATTCCTGCACTTCCAATTTAACCCACTGCACCACGGCCGTTTCCCCCTCCCCATAATTTTCTCCCACCAACCCCACCTGGCTGGTCATGTTACCCACTTCGCCGGCCCATAACAGCTCGCGGTTGATGCGCACGGATACACCGCCGTGGCCTTCCACCCCGCCCACATTCAACCAGATCTCGTTCGGTTCTGCGCCGGTGTGTACATGCGGCCAGGGCTGCCAGGGCACCACGGCCGTTTCCCCCACACGCACCGCTACAAACCCCAACGGCGAAACCAACACCGTCACCGCGTCGCCAATGATCAGGCCATAAGCCACATCCGGTTCGCCGAATTTGTGAACGGCCGTCAGGCGCACGGTGTAATTGGTAGTCGGCAACGGTTCGTCCAGCCAGGTCAGGAACGGGCGGTCAGGGGAGAGCGTTGTGGGGGATGGCAACGGCCGTTCTCCCACCATCACCCCATTCACCGGCGGATCAAACACACCGGCGCTGATCAGGGCAGCCCCAATCGCCAGCGCCGCCAGCAGCAGCAGCGCCAGCCAGGGCAGCGAGCGCCCACGCTCAGACAAAACGCGCCTCAAACAACGCTCGCTCAAACGCCAACGGCCAGCCGCCGGTTTGCATCAAATTAGCCGCCAGCCAGCCCAACGTGTCTGAGCTTTTGGCCGATGTGCCATTGCCCCCGGCGGCCACATACACCCGATCCGTCAGTTGGTCCACGTAGGGTTTGCCGTGCGCCGTGTAAGCCACCAGGCAGCGGTGCGTCGTGGCAGCCTCAATCTGCAAGCCGGGGATCATCTCTTCCAGGGCGGCGCGAATCGGCTCTTCCATGACGGCGCTGTCTCCGGCGATCATCCACTTGCGCATGGCCTCCAGGTCGGGCAACCATTGATCGGCCCGCGTGTTGCAGCCGATTTTCAGGTAAGCACGGCCGTCTGGATACACAATCGGCGGCAGCAAATAAATACTGTCAATATCTGGCGAATCAATCTGGTACAGCACGGTGGGCAAGCCGCGCAGGCGGGCCGCCTCCGCTTCCGACAGCCGCGCCAGCAAAATCGTCTCGCTTTTTACGCGCAAATCCAACTTACGCGGCAGCAGATCGTAGCAGTTGGCAAAGGCTCCGGCGGCAATGAGGGCTTTGCGCGCCCACAAGACGCGCCCGGTTTCGGTCAAGATTTCCACAGCGTGGGCATGGGGCATCACGGCCGTTACCGTCTCGGCCACCACCCACGCGCCTTGCTGCGCGGCGATGGTCACCTGGGCTTGCAGCAGCCCGCGCGGATTAATGTACCCGGCCGGCGGCGGCTCTAACAAGCCATGACAATTCGGTGGAAAGTGCAAACGGCCGTCCGCCTGTTCCAGTTCCAGGGATGTGGCGTAGAGAGAAAAATCAAGGCTAAAGCGCTGGCCAACAGCCGCCACAGCAGCCAGAAAAGCCACGTCACGGCCGTGCGGCGCGACATACAATCCGCCAACAGGCCAATAAAATGACACGCCGCTGGTTTTTTCCAGGTAGGCATACTGGCCGATGGCCCGTTGCGCCAGCGCCGACCAGACGGCATCTTCGCTCAGGCGGCGGGTGATGCGTCCCTGGTCGTAATGGCTGGCAAAAACGCCGCGATGATTAGCCCAATCGGCCGGTTCGTCAGGGCCAACAAGGGCCACGTTGGGCGTAACCTGGCTCAGATACCGCGCCGCCGCCGCGCCCATCAGCCCTTTGCCAATGACCAGATAATCAAAAATATGGGAATTTGACCGGGTGTGCATGAATGTTGTCTCCAGTAACGGCCGTTCTCCATTAAAATCTCGCCCTAAACAGCATCCTGACGGCCCATCTCAGCGCCAAGAATAGTCTAGCACTCCTACGGCTGGCGATAAACGGCCGTTTCCCTTTTTTACGATTGTTTCACTCTTGCCCCTGTTTTTGTTACACTCGGAAGTTATGAAGAAGCCAATCGAGTATCATGTTCAGGAAAATGGCACGGCCGTGCTGCGAATCAATCGACCAGAAGCGCGAAATGCGCTGAATTGGGCGGCCCAAGAAGCGTTTGCCGCCGCGGTGGACCAGGCCGCCCACAATGCCCGCCTCCGGGTGTTGATTGTTACCGGCAGCGGCGAGCGGGCGTTTGCCGCCGGAGCCGATCTGAAAGAACTGAGCCGCCATCCGGAAGCGGCCGCCGGTGAACGGTTAAACCGGATCATGAGCGGCGCGTTGGCGCAGTTAGCCGAACTGCCGCTGCCGGTGATTGCCGCCATCAACGGCGATGCCTTTGGCGGCGGCTGCGAAATCATCACCGCCTGCGATCTGCGCATCGCTGCCGCCCATGTGCGCTTCAGCTTTGCTCAGGTGAAAAACGCGCTGACCAGCGGTTGGGGCGGCACAGGCCGGCTGGTGCAGCTTATTGGTCAGAGCCGGGCCATCGAACTGATGTTGACGGCGCGGCTTTTTGACGTGGAGGAAGCGCGCCAAATCGGCCTGGTACACCGCGTCACGCCGCCCGGCACAGATGTCCTGGCCGCCGCTCTGGCCTGGGCCGACGACCTGATACAGTTCTCGCGCGGGGCGTTGGCCGCGAATAAGGCGTTGGCGCATACGGCCGTTCACCAATCCCTCGCCGACACCAACCGCCTGGAAAGCGAGCTGTTTGTGTCTCTTTGGCCCCAACCCGATCACCTGGAAGCGCTGCAAGCCTTCATGGAAAAACGCAAACCGGAATTTAATCGGGAGTAGGGGATTAAGGGTTGGGAGAATCTCCAATCTCCAATCCCCAGTCCCAAAAGTTCTTGAAATCTATGTACAATCAAATTGCCCACTACTACGATTTAACCCACGATAATTTAGCCGACGATGTGGCATTGGTCCTGGCGCTGGCGCGGGCAGCCGACGGGCCGATCTTGGAATTGGGCTGTGGCAGTGGGCGGCTGTTACGGCCGTTAGCCAGCGCCGGTTTCACCGTAACCGGCATCGATAATTCGCCGGTTATGTTGGCGCGAGCAGAAGCGCGATTTGCAGAGGAAGAAACGGCCGTGCGCCAGCGCGTCACTCTGGCGGCCGGCGACATGACCAACCTTTCGCTGCCCGACGACGCAAAATTTTCTCTGGCGATCATCCCTTACAACACCCTGCTCCACCTGGATTCTGACCAAACAGCGCTGGCGCTGCGGGGGATTCGCAGGGTGTTGGCGGGAAACGGCCGTCTCTTCATCGACCTCATCAACCCCCTGGCCATCGCCAGCACGCCCAACGACCAGACGTTAACGCTGGAAACCATCTTCACCGACCCGGCCAATGGGCGCACGGTGCTTCAGATGGCCGCCAACCGCCTGGACGAAGCCGCCCAAACACTGCACGTCACCTGGATTTATGACGCCTCGCCGCCGGAAGGCGGCCCCATCCACCGCACCATCGCCCAGGCAGATTACCATTACCTCTATCCCCACCAGTTGGAGCTGCTGCTGCAAGAAGCCGGATTCCGCCTCCACAGCCTGACCGGCAGCTACGATGGCGACCCATTCGACGAAGAGAGCGAACGGTTGCTCATTTTGGCGCAGTTTGCGGCGCAAAAAAAGCCGTAAGCCATGCCTGGCCTACGGCTGATAATTTATAAGAAGACCCCAAGGGTTTGACACCCAAATAATCCAAATTCTCAGGAGCAAACCCTTGGGGTCTATCGTTACGATATCGTCAGGTCAATGCCCGGTTTAGGGTCGGCCGCAGCCAATTTGAAGCGTACAAAGACCAGGGGAGCGTAATACGTGATCCAGATACCCACCAGAAAATAACGCAAAATGCGCAGGGGAACGGCTAACCACAAGGGATCGCTGGGGAAAATTGCGTCTAACCCAGCCCACAGGGCAATGGCCACAGCCATCCCCAGCACGTATCGGCCAATCCGCCGCCCGATATCACCCTCACTGCGGAAGCGAATCCGGCTGGACTCCAATAACAAACCAATGCCCGCGCCGAGTAACACGCCAACGGCCGTAGCCACGCCTTCCAATCCCGCCAATTCCGCCTCTGGAATATACGCTGCCCAGGACACCGTCAGATCCGGCGCTCCAATGATGAGGCGTACAACCACATAAATCGCCGCGTAAACCACCGGAACCAATACGGCAACCATCAGCTTAAAGCCTAAAATACGCTGACCGAAATTTTTCGCAAAGTATTGCTGCCAAAATAAAAAGCCCAGCAGCAGCAAGCCACTGACCAAAAAACCGACGATGACATCGTGGATAAAATGAGAACCCAGATACACACGGCTCACAGCCATCAGGATAATCATAATGACGGCCAGCAGCCAGGCCCACCAGCGCCGAATCCAACCGGCCATAAATAAATAAGTTAATGTTGCCAACTGCACATGCCCACTGGGCACGCCGTAACTCGTTTCTTCCCATAACATGACGTTGGGATCAAACCAGAACGGCCGTGGCCCGCGAAAAGCATGTTTCAGCAGCGGGTTCAAAGCGTTGGTCAGCAGAAACAAGTACGCAAACAACTTGCCCATAGATTTATGGATGCACCAATAAACCAACGGAAACAGCGCCAAATAAAATTGTTCCAATCCCAGGGTGCTAATCAGGGAGAAAAAACCGGCAAGCTGAGGAAAATTGTCTTGCAGCCACTTCGTTGCATTCAGTCCCATCTCATAAAGTGGGTCCATGTGCTTCCTCCTGTTTTCAATTGTTTTAACATAAACCTCTTCCCGAACAAGATTGTAGCCTTGCAAGTTCCATCAAGTCAACCATTCCCCAAAAACAGGGGGCGGGGACATTTGCTTTCGCTGAGAATTTGCGCGAAACGGCCGTCTAACCACCCCCCTCTATTGCGTACTTGCCTGGTCAGTTTATAATCTGTACATGAACCTGATTGGAGGGTATGTATGTCAGCTAGAATTTTAGTAGTAGAAGATGAAGATCGAATTCGCCAATTCTTACAACGCGGCCTTACATTTGAAGGTTATCGCGTTGACGCCGCCGCCGATGGCCAAACAGGCCTCGACCTGGCGCGCGAAAATCCGCCTGACCTGGTCCTTTTGGATCTGATGCTGCCGGGCATGAACGGCCTGGAAGTTTGCCGCCGCATCCGCGCGGCCAGCGAAGTGCCCATTCTCATGCTCACAGCCAAAGAAACCATCGAAGATCGCGTCGTCGGCCTGGATGCCGGCGCCGATGATTACCTCGTCAAGCCCTTTGCCTTCGACGAATTGGTGGCCCGTGTCCGCGCTTTGCTGCGCCGCGCCCAGCCCACCAAGCCCCAGGTCTACCGCTTTGCCGATTTGGAATTAGACACCGGCACGCGCCAGGGCAAACGCGGCGAGCGCAGTTTTGACCTGACAGCCAAAGAGTACGAGCTTTTGGAACTGTTCATGCGCCACCCACGCCAGGTACTCACCCGTGAAGTTATTTTTGATCGCGTTTGGAATTACGATTTTGGCGGCGAAAGCAACATTATCGAGGTATACGTGCGCTATCTGCGCCAAAAAACCGAATCCGACGGTCAAACACGGCTGATCCATACCGTGCGCGGCATCGGGTACGTCCTACGCGAAGAAGCCTGATTAACCCTTGTCCATTCAAACTCGTCTGCTCCTGATCTACACGATCATTTTTTCTGCTGCCTTTGTGCTGTTTGCCGTTATCGTCTACTTTTTGCCGAGCAGCAGGATTTTGGCGGAAATAGATGCCGACCTGCAAACGCTGGCCGCTGAAATAACGCCGGAGAGACTCGTGCCAGATCGTCAGGGAAGTTTCCGGGTAAATCTTCCCGGCGACCTGGCAACCTTTGAAACTGCCTCTACGTTCATGATTCTGAGCGACAAGTCTGGCAATGTGCTGGCGCAGACGAATAATCTAACCGATTATTTTGGCCTATTGGACCCAGATAGTTTGGGCGACACGGCCGTTTCCAGCCTCAAGCAAATCGACAACACACCCTTACGCGTCTACACCACCCCCCTCTACCTCAACAACAACCCTGACGCAGAAATAGTGGGCTACCTGCAAGTAGCCCGACTGCTCAACACCTATACAACCTACAACCGCCTCCTGGCCGTTGCCCTGTTGGTAGGTTTCGCCGCCGCGACAGCCTCCTTATTCTTGGCGGTGTGGCTGACGCCCGGCTTATTCCGGCCCTTAGACGACATTGCCACCGTCGCCAACCAGATTTCCCGCGCCGACGACCTGAGTATGCGCGTCCCCCATTCGGACCGCATCGATGAAATCGGCGTGCTGGCCCGCGCCCTCAACGAAACTCTGGAGCGCCTGGAGCGCCTGTTCCAAACCCAACAACGACTTCTGGCCGACGTTTCCCACGAATTACGAACACCGCTAACCGCCATTCGCGGCAATGTCGATCTTATGCGGCGCATGGGCGACGGCGATCCGGAATCGCTGGGCATCATTCAAGAAGAAGTCGACCGCCTGACCCGGCTGGTCGGCGATCTGACGCTCCTGGCCCGCGCCGACGCCGGCGGCTTGCCCCTGAATCTGAAACCGGTGGAATTAGACAATCTGCTTTTTGAAGTGTACCGTCAGGTGAGCCTGTTGAATAAACCGGTTGAGGTGGTCGTGGCCGAAGTTGATCAGGTCTGCGTAAACGGCGATCCGGATCGCCTGAAGCAGCTGCTGCTGAATCTGGTGGAAAATGGCATGAAATACACACCAAGAGGCGGCCGAGTTACGGTAAATCTGTCGCAAACGGATGGCTGGGCACAGATGACCATTCGGGATAATGGCGTAGGCATTCCCGCCGAGGATTTACCCTTCATCTTTGATCGCTTCTACCGGGTAGATAAGGCGCGCAATCGCTCACAAGGTGGCTCGGGTTTAGGGCTGGCGATTGCGAAGTGGGTGGCTCAGGCGCACGGCGGCGACATTCAGGTCGAAAGCGAAGTGAATGTGGGAACGACATTTACCGTTGTGCTGCCTCTGTTGGAAAAAGAGATGGGACCGGAAGAGATGAAGCAGGAAAACGGCCGTTCCCGTTCCAGTTTGCGCCTGCTTACATCAGCACGTCGAAAAGAAAAACAGGGCGATTGAGAAACCCCAATCGCCCTATACCAATACACACTATCCGCGACGGCGGATCAATAAGACCACGCCCAGACAAATGATCACCAGCGGCCAAAACGCGCCGCCTAACCAACCGGCCCAACCGAACTGCTCTAACAAGAAGTACAGTCCCAGTAATATAAAAACAACTCCCACCGTTGCTGGCCGTCCAATTTTCCCGGCATTCGCGCTGACCGCCTCTTTCATCTCTTTGATGTTGTCTTGTATCACCACCGCGTCGGATTCGCTGGCTGTGGCTGCCCGAGGCATCACAACCCACAAAATTAGATAGATGGGAAAACCAATGCCGCTGGCAAAAAACAACACGACAAAAGCCAGCCGTACCAACACCGGATCGATGTCCAGATAAGCAGCCAGACCGCCACAGACGCCGGCTACCATTTTATCTGTGTCGCTGCGTACCAATTTTGATTGAGCCATCACAAAACCTCCAATACGTTTTTGCAATCTGAGCGCCGGAGTAGGCGCATCTGTCGGACTATACGGGATAAAAAATTGAAAGTTGCGGGCTGCAATTTGCGGGGAGAACGGCCGTTCCCCCCTCATCGCCCCCTCACCTACATGAGAATCACCTTACACCCACCCCAGGCCCGGCTGACGTCCATTCCGCTTTTTGTTATACTGGCCAGTTGATTCCAGGGGCAGTCTAACAAAACAAACCGCTCCTGGCGATGGGATAATTAGGCATGTCATTTTCAGATACATGGAAAAACCGAATCGCCCGCTCCATGCACCGGCCGTTTCTACGCCAGTTTATGCACTGGGGCATCCGGTTGTTTGTTCCTAAACGACCAGTGGGCGTTGGGCTGGTGCTGACAGACCAAAACGGCCGTGTCCTGCTCTTGCGGCATGTCTTTCACCCGGAACACCCGTGGGGATTGCCCGGCGGCTGGCTTAAACGCCACGAAACGCCACAAGATGGCGCGCTGCGAGAACTGCAAGAAGAAACAGGCCTAACGGCCGTACTCGGCCCAGTTCTGGCCATCGACGATATCGACCGGCCATTTCACATCGGCATCATCTTCCTGGCTTCGCTGCCTACAGGCCAACCCACCCCGCTCACCCTGAGCAGCGAAATCATCGCCGCCGATTGGTTCCGGCCAGATGACCTGCCCGATTTGCTGCCTTTCCATCAGCAAGCCATCGAAACGGCCGTGCGCTACCGCCAATCCTATGCCCCATCCCCCAACACAAAGGCCACCCGATGAATAAAAACAGCTCACCTGGACTCGGCCAGTGGATCACCGTTTCGCTGCTGGTCGCCATAACTATCTTCCTTCTATTTAAACTTTATCAATACGCCGGCGCACGCAGCTATTACCCCACAGGTCTCACCGTCGCCGGCATCGACGTAGGCGGCATGACCCGCGAAGAAGCCAGCGATATCCTGAACAATCGCTACCTGGACGCCCCCGTCCTCATCTACCACAACACAGACTCCTTTGAAATTAGCCCTACCCGCGCCGAATTTACTCTGGACCTGGCAGCCATGCTCAGCCAGGCCGATTATCAACGCTTCCAACAAGATTTCTGGGCCGGCTTCTGGGGCTTCTTGTGGGGACGACCGGTCGAAGTGGAACCCGTGCCGCTCTATGCCACCCACAACCGCGAAGCCCTGCGCGAAGTACTCCAAGACATCTCCGGCCTCACCGACCAGCCCGCTCAGCCGCCACAGCCCGTCCCCAACAGCCTCAGCTTTCAATATGGCGAATCAGGAACTAAAACCAACATCGAAGCCAGTTTTGCAGACGTAGAAGCCGCCCTCTACCGGCCATCCAGCCGCGAAGCGCATCTGGTCATCGACCCCCTACAGCCCCAGCGGCCAGATATCAACCTGCTGACCCGTCTCCTCGTCAACTACATGCAGGAATACGAACAATCAACCGGCGGTTCAGCGGCCATATTCGTATACGATCTAAACAGCGGCGAGGAAGTGGACATCAACTCCAGCATCCCCATGTCGGGCATCGATCTGCTGCGTATTCCGATCGTTTTGGAAACTTATCGCACCTTGGACAATGTCCCGACCCTTTCCCAACGCGAACTTATTTCGGATACGTTGATGATCCAACCGGACCCCGCCAGCGCCAACCAGCTCCTCAACGTCATTGCCGGCACAGATGATCCTTATCTTGGAGCCAGCATGGTGACGAACATGCTGCAGCGCATGGGCCTGGTGAATTCGTACCTGCTGGTTCCATTTGGCGCTGATCCGCGTGCAGGGCAACGGCCGTTAACAACCCCCGCCAATTCCGCCGAAGGCATACGCACCAACCCAGACCTCTACCGCCAGCTCACCGCCGAAGATATCGGCCTGCTGCTGGCCAATATCTACTACTGCGCCCAAGGGCAAGGCGGGGCCATTTCCGCCCTGTTCGCCGACCAGATCACCCAGGAAGAATGCCAGCAAATACTGGATTACATGACCCAAAATAAAATTGAAAGCTTGCTCGAAGCCGGCGTTCCACCAACAGTTACCGTCGCCCACCGCCACGGTTGGATCAGCGATACCCACGGCGACGCCGGCATCGTCTTCTCCCCCGGCGGCGATTACGTGATCGTCGAAATACTCCACAAGCCAGACTGGCTGGAATGGGAAGTCAGTTCGCCATTGCTGGCCGATATTTCCCGCGCCACCTATAACTTCTTCAACTTCGACAATCCTTACCTGAGCGATGCAAACGCCAACTAGGTAATGACCGAGCTGACATGTTAAAAGCCCTACAAAAATTCTTATTTCTCCTGCTCCTGATCATGGGCGGCCTGTATTTGCTGTATCAGGGGTTTTTGTATATGCAAGGACGCAACAATATGCCACCCGGCATGACCATCGCCGGCGTCGATGTGAGCGGACTAACGGCCGAGGAAACGGCCGTTACCCTCCAAGACCACTACTTCGCCCCCGTCCGCCTCGCCTATCGCCAGGAACTGGTAGACCTGGACCCCCAAACAATCGGCTTCAGCCTCAACACAGACGCCATGCTCGCCGAAGCTCAAACCTACATCAACCAACAAGACATCTGGCAGGGCTACCTGCGCTACATCATCGGCCGCACCCTGGAACCCATCGACATCAACCTCCAGGCGAGCCACGATCCCGCCGCCCTGCAAAACCGGCTGCAAACCATCGCCAAATTTCTGGACCAACCCGCGCAGCCGCCCCAACTCAATAATGAATCAGAAACCTTCGAAATGGGTAAACCTGGTTACACCACCAACATCGAAGCCAGCTTACCGGCCATCGAAAAAGCCCTCTACGAACCGCAAGACCGCGCAGCCGATCTCATCGTCGAAGATGAACCCGCCCCCGCTTTCGATATCGATTTCATGCGCAACAGCATCCAGAAACAACTAGACGCTTTCAGCGGAATGGGCAGCATCTTTATCATAGACCTGGAAACAGGCGAAGAAATCAACATCAACGCCGATGTGGCCATCTCTGGCCTGAGTATCTTGAAGATCGCCATCTTTTTGGAAACTTACCGCGCTCTGGATGGCCCACCGAATGAGTACGTGCAAGGGCTTTTTTATGACACGGCCGTTAAATCCAGCAACTTTGGCGCCAACCTCCTCCTCCACGAAATCGCCGGTGAAGCCAATACCTACAAAGGCGCCGATATCCTCACCGAATCCATGCACCGCCTTGGCCTCGTCAACACCTTCATGGCCGTCCCCTACGATGCCGTCGCCCCCGCCACCCGGCCCAGCACCTACACCACCCCGGCCAACTCCAAACCCGATCTACCCATGATCCCGGACACCGCCATGCAAACCACCGCCGAAGAAATGGGATCGCTGCTCTCCATGATCTACTACTGCGCCAAAGGCGGCGGAACTCTCATGGCCGTCTACCCCGGCGAAATTACCCCCGAAGAATGTCAGGCCATTATCGATCTGATGGTTCTCAACCAGGAAGGCAACCTGATTCGCTTCGGCGTGCCAGAAGATGTGCCAGTCTCCCACAAACACGGCTGGGATCTCGTCACCCACGGCGATGCCGGCATCGTCTTCTCCCCCGGCGGCAATTACGTCCTCGTCGAATACCTTTCCCTCACCGCCGATGACACCAGCGGTTGGCTTGATCACGACATCAGTTTCCCCATCCTGCGCGAAATTTCCCGCACCGCCTACAATTACTTCAACTACGACCACCCCAACCTGGAAAAACCGGCCGATCGCTCCGCCCGCGAAGCTGTTGCCCGTGAAGCCATCGCCGCCACCGCTACCGCCGAAGCAGCCGCGGCCGAAGCCGCCGCAGCCGAAGCCGCCGCCGAAGCCACCGCCGAAGCCAGCGGCGAGCTGCCACCCGAAGAGGGAACGGCCGTGCCTACCCCACCAACATCCACGCCGCCGCCACAAACAAACAACTAACAAGGAGTTCACACATGCAATATCGCCGTTTAGGCCGTACCGGCCTCAAAGTATCCACCCTTTGCCTGGGAACCATGCAGTTTGGCTGGTCAGCCGACAAAGCCACCGCCTTCACCATCCTGGACCAAGCCACCGCCGAAGGCATCAACTTCATCGACACCGCCGACATTTACTCCCGCTGGGCAGAAGGCAATGATGGCGGCGTCAGCGAGCAAATCATCGGCGACTGGCTCCAGCAGAGCAGCGCCCGCCGCCAGGACATCATCCTGGCAACCAAAGTGCGCGGCCAAATGGGCGACGGACCCAACGATCAGGGGCTTTCCCGCCAGCACATCCTCAACGCCGTCCATGACAGCCTGAAACGCCTGCAAACCGACTATATCGACCTGTATCAGATGCACTGGCCCGACGAAGAAACCCCGCTGGAAGAAACTTTACAGACGCTCAACGATCTGGTGCGCGCCGGAAAAATCCGCTACATCGGCTGCTCCAATTACCCTGCCTGGCTCCTGGCAAAATCCTTGTGGATCAGCGATATCAACCATTTCAGCCGCTTCAACAGCTTGCAGCCTCATTACAATCTGGTCCATCGCGCCGAATTTGAGCGCGAGCTGCAGCCGTTGTGCCTGGATCAGGGCATCGGCGTTATCCCGTACAGCCCGTTGGCCGGGGGATTTCTGACGGGCAAATATCGCCGCAACACGCCCCTGCCGCAATCTGTGCGCGCCGGTGGCGTGCAATCTCGTTACATGAACGAAATGGGGTTCACGGCCGTCGACAAACTCGCCGACCTCGCCACCGCCCACCAGGCCACCGTCGCCCAGGTGGCCATCGCCTGGGTGCTGGCCAACCCGGCCGTCACTTCGGCCATCATCGGCGCCAACAGCCTGTCCCAACTCGCCGACACCCTGCAAGGCGCGGCCCTCCAGCTCTCTGCTGAGGAAAAAGCAGCCCTGGATGCTGTTACGGCGTGGGAATAGACATGATGCGTGATGCGTGATGCGTGATGCGTTCACGAATTACGCTTCACGCATTATTTTGCCGGCACAACCCCCACATACCGCGCTCGCGGCCGAATCATCTGGTCCAGCTGATATTGCTCCAGAGCATGACCAATCCAACCGACAGTGCGCCCCAGAGCAAATAACCCCAGCGCCGCACCCGGCGGCAGGTCCAAGGCCCGCGCCAGTGTCACCAGGCCAAAATCCACGGTCGGGTGCAGGCCAACTGCCTGCCACACGGCCGTTTCCAATGCCTTACCCAGCGCCACGGCCGTCGCCGCCGGGCACACCTGCGCCGTCATATCCACCAACGCCCGCCCGCGCGGGTCGCCATCTGGATATAACCGGTGGCCAAATCCCGGCAGCTCCTCGCCGCGCCGCAAGCGGCTGGCTACCACCGCCGCCGCCTGCTGCGGCACGGCCGTCTCCCGAAAAAGCGCCGCCACCCGCTCCGTAAATCCGCCATGTTTCGGCCCTTGCAAAGCTGCCAGCCCGGCCATCACCACCCCATAAGGCGTGGACCCGGCCGAGGCCACGCAGCGCGCCGTAAACGACGAGACGTTTAATTCATGGTCGGCGCAAAGAATGAGCGCCGCGTTCAACAGGTCGGCGGCCTGCGGTTGGTCGGCAACCAGGGCTTTTTGCAGGCGCTGTGGGATGGGGAGATTGGCGGGTTGACTGGTTGGTTGCTGGGCGAAAACGGCCGTTAACAACTGCAAAATACGCGCGCCAGTCTGGGCGACGGCCGTCGGCGACAAATCATACGCCGCCCAATCGCCAGCAGCCGCCAGGGGCAGCACCGCCTGAAACGCCTCGATGGGCGTCAGGCCAGCCAGGGCCACATCGGGCAAAACAGGCGGCGTCGCTTCCACAAACCAATCCGGCTCATCGCTGCCCCAGATGAGCGCGGCCACTGCGGCAAACGGCCGTTCCCCGGCCAGGGTGACAGCCTCGTGGCCGCGATAGTAGAAACGGCCGTTCTCGATCAGCGTAATGGCCGATTCCAACACCGGCGCGCCAAAATGCAGCGCCGATTCGGCCGCCCGCGCCGGATCGCGCCGTAGTTCTTTGCGCGCACACAGCGCCTCCACATCCGCCGCCAAATACCGCCGCGCCCGCGATTTGCCCTCACCTTCCTCCGAGCGGATCAGACCCCGGCTGACGTAGGCATACAGCGTCGGCACGCGAATTTCCAGCCGGCGGGCGGCTTCTTGCGCCGTGAGATGGGTTTTGGCGGTCATGAAAACTCGTTGAGGATGTCGCGCAGAACGGCCGTGTCCACATTCCCGCCCGACAACACACACACCACAGTCAGTCCTATTATGTCAATTTGATTGGTCAACAGCGGGGCAATAGCAATGGCCCCGGACGCCTCCACCACCAGTTGATGCCGGTCTAGCAGGGTGAACATCGCCCGGCGCATCGTCCTCTCATCACTCAAAAGCACGTCATGGATAAGATCGGCGGCCACGGCAAAAGGAACTGCGCCAAACCCGCCTGCCAGACCGTCGGCCAGCGTCGGCTCGTGGTCGAAGGGGTCATACGCCACGCCGTCGCGCAGGCTGAGCAGCGCCGCCGGGCTGGCCGATGGCTGTACGCCCACCACCCGACACGTGGGGCTGAGAACGGCCGTCACGCTGCCAATCCCGGCAATCAGGCCACCACCGCCCACCGGAACCAGCAGCAAATCAACCTGCGGCCGCTGCTGGAAAATCTCCAGGCCCACACTGGCCTGCCCGGCAATCACATCCAGATCATCGTAAGCAGAAATCTCCAGCGCGCCCGTTTCGGCGGCAAACGCAGCGGCGGCCTGATGAGCCGCCTCGTAGGTGTCGCCAACCTGATGCAGAGCCACCGGATAAGCCGCCAATTGGGCAATTTTGGCCTGGGGCGCAGTGCCCGGCACAAAAATATCGGCCGTTACGCCGCCCAAAACGCTGGCGGCATAGGCCACGCCAAGCGCATGATTCCCGGCGGAAGCGGCCACAATACCCCTGGCTCGCTGCGCCGCCGAAAGACGGCCGATTTTGCTCAGCGCGCCGCGAATTTTGAAGGAACCAGTGGTTTGCCAGTTTTCCAGCTTCAGCCAGACGTCGGCGCCGGTTAACTGGCTGAGGTACGGGCTGGGCAACAAGGGCGTGTTGCGGGTAAACGGCCGTATCTCCCGTTCGGTTTGTAATATTTTGGGCATCCGTACCTGCATTGGGCAATCCTCCTCGCGGAATGTAGAGGCATTGTAACACGCCAAGTATTGATTACCAAATCAACATTGACAACATTAAATCAACCTAATAAGATGGCAGGATGAAGGTAGAACCTGTGATGCGTGAGGCGTGTCCCGGTTATCTAACCGCAGAGAGAACGCGGAGAGCGCGGAGTTTGTACCAGACAAAACCTCTGCGTCCTCTCTGCGCTCTCTGCGGTAAAATTCTGAGATTTGTCAGTCAATCAGGGTCTTCCTGGAAAAATCCAAACCATTACAATTCGAGGAACTTATGAACCCAGAAACGCTTGCTTATAAACCTGGCTTGGAAGGTGTAGTCGCTGCCGAGACGCGCCGCAGTTACGTGAACGGACAGACTGGCACGCTGCTCATTGCCGGCTATCCGCTGGCCGATATTGCTGCCCAGGCGACTTTTGAAGAAGTGGTGTATGTGCTGTGGCGCGACCGGCTGCCAACGGCCGTTGAACTAACCAACTTCAGGGGCAAATTGGCGGCGTTACGGCCGTTACCTGCCGCCACCCTCACCCTGCTGGAAGCCATCGCCCACACCGGCACACCGGTGATGGACGCGCTGCGCATGGCCGTGGGAACCCTGAGCCTGGACCTGAACGACGCCGATTCCGACACCCTGGCAATGGCTCTGGTGGCCCGCTTCCCGACGATTGTGGCCGCTTACTGGCGTCTAAGCCAGGGCCAAAATCCCATCACTCCTACAACCGACCTGGGTCACGCGGCCAATTATTTGTACATGCTGCAGGGCGAACGGCCGTCGCCCGCCCAGGCGCGTGGCATGGCCACCTACCTCAACACAGTCAGCGATCATGGACTGAATGCGTCCACGTTTACGGCGCGGGTCATCATTTCCACGCAATCCGATCTGGTCTCGGCAATTACCGGCGCGGTGGGCGCGCTGAAAGGGCCGCTGCACGGCGGCGCGCCGGGTCCGGCGCTGGACATGGTATTCGAGATCGGGCAGGCGGACCGCGCAGAAACATACCTGCGGGCCAAAATCGAACGCGGCGAACGGCTGATGGGCTTCGGCCATCGCGTTTACAAAGTGCGTGACCCACGCGCGGAAGTGCTGGCAGCGGCCGCCGAGAAAATGTACCGTGCCGGTGGCGATATGGCTTTGTATGAATTGGCGAAATCGGTTGAGGGCACGGCCGTTTCCCTGCTGGCGGAATACAAACCGGGCCGCAATCTGCAAACCAACGTTGAATTTTACACCGCCCTGCTGCTGCATGGCCTGGGACTGGACACAGCGCTCTTTACGCCGACCTTTGCCGTGGGCCGGGTAGGCGGCTGGCTGGGGCAGTGCTTCGAGGAAATGGCCAACGGCCGTCTCATCCGCCCCAAGGAAGTCTACATTGGCGACATGAATCGGCAGTGGCTGCCGTTGGAAGCGCGCGGCTAAAAAATATGATGCGTGATGCGTGAAACGTATGCCATCCAACTACAATCACGCATCACGCATCACGCATCACGGAGACCCCATGTTCCACACCATTCCCGACCCCATACTGGCGCGAATGCGCGAATTGGAAAAGATAGACGGCCGTGACCGCGCCGACGGCACGCCCCACCTCGCCCGGCTGCGGCAAATTCCGCCGGATACTGGCCGATTTTTAGCCTTGCTGGCGGCCTCTGCGCCGGCCGGGCAGGTGGTGGAAATTGGAACCAGCGCCGGCTATTCAACCCTGTGGCTGGCGTTGGCCTGCCGCGCCACCGGCCGCCGCCTGACCACGTTTGAACTGCTGCCAGAAAAAATCGCCCTGGCCAAAGAGACCTTTACCCTGGCCGGCATTTACGATGTGGTGACGCTGGTGGGCGGCGACGCCCGCAGCCAATTGCCGGCCATGGCCGGTATCGGTTTTTGCTTTTTAGATGCCGAAAAAGAGGTGTACGCCGACTGTTACGAGGCAGTTGTGCCGCGATTGGTTCCCGGCGGGCTGCTGGTGGCCGATAACGCTGTCAGCCATCACGAGGCCTTGCGGCCTATTTTGGACCGGGCGCTAACCGACCCCAGAGTGGATGCCTTGATTGTGCCGCTGGGGAAAGGGGAGTTGATTTGCCGCAAGATGTAGCGCGTCAGCTTTGTTGGGGCTGGCGCTGTGGCAAGAGAACGTGGAACCGGCTGCCGGGGCAGGCGGCTTCGTCCAGACCGGGGCTTTCGACCCAGACACGGCCGTAATGAGCCTCTACTATCCCGCGCACAATGGCCAGCCCCAGGCCAGAGCCACCGCCCTTAAACTTGGTGCGGCCAGAGGAGTGCAGCGTGACTTCGCCGGTCTGGTAAAACTTGTCGAAGATGAATTCTTGCACGTCAGGGGCTATGCCAATGCCGGTATCCTGGACGATGATTTCGACGGCGGGCAGGGTGGCACCGCTGTGGGTGATGGTTTGGGAACGGCCGTCTACCCGCAAACTTCCCCCGTCCGGCGTATACTTGATACCATTCATAATCAGATGATAAAACACCTTGTTCATCGCTTCTACGTCCGCTTCCACCTCTGGCAAATCAGCCATCGGGCCAAGCAACAGGGTCAGGCTGCGCTCCGCAGCCGCGCCGCGAAAACGATTCACCACCTGACGAATCAGAAACGGCAAATCTAACAAAGCTGGATGCAAATCCAACGACTGGCTGTCGATTTTGGCCACATCCAACATGCGGTCCACTACTTCTTGCATGCGCACCACGCCCTTATCAATACCCTGCGCCCACCGCGCATACTGCGAACTTTGCCGGATTTCCTCATCGCCCATAAACATTTGGGCGTTTAAATTGATGATCGTCAGCGGCGTCAGCATCTCATGCGAGGCAATGGCGATGAAATCCGTTTTGGTTTTATCCAGGCGCTCCAGGCGGGCGTAAGCGTCTTGCAGCGCCTGCGTGCGTTCGGCCACCATGCCTTCAAGCTGTTGGTTGAACTGCTTGATTTCGGCGTTCAGGCGGTGTAATTCCTGCTCACGTTCCTGGGCTAATACTCGCAGCATTTCGGCGCGGCGATAAGCCAGCACGCGCCCAACATGGGCCACATAGCCAGTCCCCGCCGAGGCCAGCAGCACCACAAAGTAATAACGAAAATCCTGGCCGCCCACAAACCAGGTAAACGCCTGGAAAAGCGAAAGAAAAGCCAGCAGCAGCATGGTCAGATACCACTGCGTGGCGTGAAACAAAACGCTGATGGCGAACACAAACAGCGCCAGGTTCGCCGCTTGTTTGGGATCGTGGGTCAGGTAAAAACGAAGCTGGATATTGATGAGGACTACAAACGCCAAAAAAGCGCCCAATCGGCCAACGTGCCGGGGCGCGAATTTATTCCGGCTCAACAGAAGCCAGACCACCAACAGCGCGACGAGGCTGAAGGCCGCCACGCCAAGCAACAAAGGCAGGCCGGGTTCTCTCAGAAATACGGCCTGGATGAGGGCATAAGCGAGGAAGAGGAGGAGGATGCTGCCATAGATGAATGGCAGGATGCGCAGTTCTGACTGATTGATGGCTTCATCAACCTGCTCTTTGGGAACGCCAAGATTTCTCGTTTGCAGCAAATCGGTCAGGTAGCGAAGAGGCCAGTCGCGGGATGGTTTTGTCTTCATTGAATTGGGGTTTCTATACAGATTCTAAGGGTTTGACCTCGAGTAATTTTGCCTCATAAGCGGCAAAACCCTTGGGGTCTTCTGGAGAGTCTGTGCAGATATAAATTGGATACGACAAGCTAGATGTTAGATGAGGGAAATTGTACTACAGGTTATGCCTCAGGGCGACGGGAGAAAAGTTGCTGGCTGGGGAAAGGAGGGAAGGGGGGTAATGATTAACGCGTGGGTATCTATGCAAACCCTAAGGGTTGAGCCTCGAGTAATTCAGGCCAATGCGGCGGAAAACCCTTAGGGTTTGCTCGGAATTAACTTTTGAGGTTCCAGATTGGTCCAATCTTGGAGATTGGACCAATCTGCCCAGGTTAAAAATGTGCCAACCGTTAGGGTCTATTAGAGAATTTGATGGATACAGGCGTGGAAGGGACACGGCCGTTACAAGAAAAAGAACGCCAGCCCCAAAATCACATACACCATCAACAGCATCGCTCCTTCCAGCCAGATACTTTCGCCGTCTAACGACACAAACGCGGCGATAAACGCCGCCGCCGCCACGGCCGCCAATTCAAACTGGTTAAACTCCAACTGCATCGGGTTGCCCAGCAGCAAGCTCAAGAAAACCAACAGCGGCGCAACAAACAGAGCAATCTGCAAACTGGAGCCGATGGCAATGCTCAGGCTCAAATCCATCTTGTTCTTCAGGGCTACCTGCACTGCCACCAGATGCTCGGCGGCATTGCCGATCAGCGGGATGAGGATAATGCCGATGAAAAACTCGCTCAGGCCCAGAGATTCGGTCACATGCTCGACGGCCCCGACCAGGATTTCGCTGAGCCAGACGATGAGCGCCACGGCAATGACCAGGATGATTAGGGCGTGGGTGGATGTCCAGCCGGACGGCGCGTGGGCTTCGCGCATCACCGGATCGTCGTGGTTGGGCTGGGAGGTGAACGAATACAAGACAATCAGGCCATACATCACCAGCATGGCGATAGACGCGCCGATGCTCAAGCCCTCGACGGCGGCAAAATTTGGCTCCAGGGACCAATTAAACAAAGAAGGAATGCCGAGGGCGATAACCGACAGGATCAGTAAGGTGGCGTCGATGCCTGCGTTAGACCGGTTGAAGGTTTGTTTGCCATTTTTAATGCCGCCGGCCAGCAAGGAAAGGCCCAAAACCAGCAGTAAATTGCCCAAAATGGAGCCGGTGATAGAGGCCAGGACCAGACTTACCAGTCCGGCGCGCAATGCCACCAGGGAGATGATCAGTTCGGCGGCGTTGCCCAGGGTGGCATTGAGCAGGCCGCCCATGCGCTGGCCCACTTTTTCCGCCAGGGATTCCGTCGCCTGACCAATCATTCCGGCGAGGGGGATGACGCCCACGGCCGTTACCACAAAAATCACCACCGGATTACCGTGCGTAGATTCCAGAACAATGGCCGCAGGAATACATAACGCCAGAATCAATAAGATATTCCCCAGCCCAAGCCACTGTTTGGTTGTTTCCAATGCGTTCATAAACGGTTCCCTCTCTGAAAACTTAGAGTTTGGCGGTGTACGCCAGACGAAAAATGGATTCTTATTATAGACAGGCGTAGACTATAATCCAACCCATGTTACCGACGACCCCTCGCACAGAGTTTATGGCTGGCTTGCGCGCCATCTTGCCCATTCAGTTGGGCGTGCTGCCGTTTGCCCTGATAACCGGCGTGGCTGCGGCGAGCATTGGCATGACGGCCGTGCAAGGCATTGGCATGTCGCTCATCGTCTTTGCCGGGGCGGCCCAACTGGTAGGCATCCAACTGTTGGACACCCACGCCCCGCTGCTGGTTATCTGGCTGTCGACGTTTTTTATCAACCTGCGCTTTGTCATGTACAGCTCATCGCTGGCCACCCACTTGCCCAGACTGCCGCTGCGCTGGAAGCTGCTGGTCCCTTATTTGCTCACCGACCAGGCGTACGCCATGTCGATTTTGGCCTTTACGCAGGAGCCGAAACGGCCGTTCAAGCAATGGTTTTATCTGGGCGCGGCCCTCACGCTCTGGCTGGTGTGGATGAGCGCAACGGCCGTTGGCGCCATCGTCGGCGTGCTCATTCCGGCCAGTTGGTCGCTCAACTTCGCCGCGCCGCTCACCTTCCTGGCGCTGGTCATGGCCACCATAAAGGATCGGTCGATGATCGTCGCGGCCGTGATAGCGGGGGCAACGGCCGTCCTGGCCCACCCCTTACCCTACCGCACCGGACTCATCGTGGCCGCCCTGGCAGGCATCGCCGCCGGTCTGATCAGCGACAAACTGCGGCGGTAACGGCCGTTGCCAACGCCATGAGGTTCAGGCATAAAAATCAAACAACTTGCAGAACTGACATTGGCGATTAGAGATTGGCGATTGGAGATTAGAGCCTGATTCAATCTCCAATTTCCAATCTCCAACCTCAAATCTCAAATCTTTACTCTTTAATCCCCACGGAGGATTTTATGAAAGGTCAATTTGCCGGCCGCATGGCCAACGTCCAAAAATCATTTATTCGTGAACTGCTAAAGGTCGCCCAAGACCCGGCCATCATCTCCTTTGCCGGCGGGCTGCCCAACCCCAGCTACTTTCCGGTAGAGCCGCTGCGCCGCGCCGCCGATAAAGTGCTGGCCCAAGACGGCCCCAACGTCTTGCAATACGCCCCCACCCTGGGCTATCTGCCGCTGCGCGAATACATCGCCCGACGGTACGCCGAAAAAACCGGCCTGCAGATCCATCCCGACGAAATTCTCATCACCAACGGCTCGCAGCAAGGGCTGGACCTCGTCGCCAAAATCTTGCTCGACCCCGGCGACGAGGTGATTTTGGAAGCGCCCAGCTATCTGGGCGGCATTCAGGCGTTTTCACTCTACCAGCCGCAGTTTCAGACCGTCGCGCTGGAGGAAGATGGCGTGAATCTGGCCCAACTTGCCGCCGCCGCGTCCCGCGACCGCGCCAAACTGTTTTATGCTCTGCCCAACTTCCAAAATCCATCCGGCATCACCTATTCGGCGGCCAAACGGGCAGCGGCGGCGCGTATTTTGCACGAGAACCAGGTCTTTTTTATCGAGGATGATCCTTACCGCGAACTGCGCTTTATGGGCGACGACCAGCCGCCCATCAGCAGCTTTGGCCGCGAAAAAGGCTTCTTGCTCGGTTCGTTCTCCAAGATTGTGGCGCCGGCGCTGCGCATGGGCTGGATTGTGGCCACGCCGCCCAACATGGACAAGCTGATCATCGCCAAACAGGCGGCCGATTTGCACAGCAATTATGTGTCGCAGCGTATCTTGCACCAATTCCTGCTGGACAATGATTTGGACGCGCATATTGGGACGATTACGGCCGTTTACCGCCGCCAGCGCGAATTAATGGTCTCCATGCTAGAGGAATGTTTTCCGCCGGAAGTCAGCTTTACCCTGCCGGAAGGCGGCATGTTCCTCTGGGTCCGGCTGCCGGAGGGTGTGTCGTCGATGGATTTGTTTAACGAAGGCGTCAAAGCCAACGTCGTCTTTGTGCCCGGCCATCCGTTTTACGTGGATGGCAGCGGGCAAAACACGCTGCGCCTCAACTTCTCCAACACCGACGAAGCCCACATCGAAGCCGGCATGACGCGGCTGGCGCAGGCACTCAAAACAATGATGCGCTAAAGAGGATGGGTGATACATGATGCGTAAAATCTCACGCATCACGTATCACCATCACCCATCACCCATCACCCATCAAAAAGAAACTCATGACCATTACCCCTCACCCCGCCCCCGCCGCCCGCCCCCGCTTGTCCGAACTGTGGGGCGGCGTCAAGTCGGAACTGCCCATCGCCATCGGCGTGATTCCCTTTGGCATGATCTATGGCGTGCTGGCGCTGGCCGCCGGATTAAACCCGGCGCAGGCGCAGGCGATGTCGTCGATTGTATTTGCCGGGTCGGCGCAGTTTATTGCCGCGCAGTTAATCGGCGCGGGCGCGGCGCTGCCGGTGTTATGGCTGACGACGCTGGTGGTGAATTTGCGGCACGTGTTGTACAGCACGGCGCTTGGCCCCGACATGCGCCATCTGCCGCGCCGCTGGCGCTGGCTGCTGGCCTATTTGTTAACCGACGAAGCGTATGCGGTTACGGCCGTCCACTACGCCAATCACCGCCATCCCATCACCAACAAACATTGGTTCTTTTTGGGCGCGGGCTTCACGCTGTGGACGGTGTGGCAAATCAGCACGGCCGTCGGCATTTTCCTGGGTGCAGAAGTGCCGGCAAGCTGGTCGTTGGACTTTACGCTGGCCCTGACATTTATCGGCATTGTGATACCGGGGCTAAAGGAACGGCCGTCGGCCGCCGCTGCGCTGTCGGCGGGCATCATGGCCGTAGCGGCCTACAGTCTGCCCTACAAACTGGGCCTGATGGCCGCCGCGCTGACTGGCATTATGGTGGGAGTTGTTTTGGAGCGTGCAGCCCCTAAGGGTTTGGCATCGGGTTTTTCATCTCATGAGGACCAAAACCCTTAGGGTCTTGTGCGAGAACTTTCACGGAGACGCTTATGAATATCTGGATTGCGATTATCGGCATGGGGATCATCACTTACGCGCTGCGGCTGGGGCCGATTTTGTTGATGGAGCGCATCGAAATTAGCGGGACGGCGCGGCAGGCGCTGCGTTTTGTACCGGCGGCCGTGCTGTCGGCCATCATCTTCCCGGAACTGCTCATGCCCGGCGGCGCGCTGGACATCTCGCTGGGCAACGAACGCCTGCTCGCCGGTCTGCTGGCGGCCGTTGTCGCCTGGCGCACAAAGAACGTCCTGTGGACCATCGCCATGGGCATGGCGGCGTTGTGGCTTTTGCAGGCGGTGGGGTAAACCAACCCAACTTCCCGGAACCTCAGAGGTTCCGGGAAGTTTTAACTCTCGGAGTACACAATGACAGAAAATTTCCAAGACGTGGGTGTTGTGAAGGCGCTGTATCGCTATCCGGTGAAGTCGATGCAGGGGGAGACGTTGGCGGCGGCGCAGGTGGTGTGGCATGGGCTGGAGGGGGACCGGCGCTATGCGTTTATGCGCGGAGACGTGGGGGATTCGTCGTTTCCCTGGCTGACCGGGCGGCAAATCCCGGCGATGCTGCTGTATACGCCGCAGTTTACCAGCCCAGACGACGCGCGAAACTCGGCGATTGTGGTGCGGACGCCTGACGGCCGTTCCCTCCCCATCACCTCGCCTGAATTATTGGCTGAATTGGCCGATCTATACGGCCGTGATGTGCGTCTCATCCACATTGGCCGGGGCGTCTTCGACAGCCTGCCGCTGTCCGTGATGAGTACGGCCACGGCCGTGGCCCTAAACGCCGATGTGCGCCGCTTCCGGCAAAATATCGTCATCGAAACGGTAGACGGACGGCCGTTCGTCGAAGAAAGCTGGCTGGACCGGGCGCTGCACTTCAGTTCCGGGGGGCGCATCCGGCTAAACCGGCGCATCCCCCGCTGCGTCATGGTGAATGTGGACCCGGACACGGCCGTTACGCACCCCGCCCTCTTGCGCACAGTCGCCCAGACGCGGGACAACTGCGTGGGTGTCCACGCCTCCACGGAGCAGCCGGGTTTGATTCGCGTGGGGGATGTGGTGAGGGTGGCGGGGTGACCAGCCAACTTCCCAACTTCCCGGAACCTCAGAGGTTCCGGGAAGTTCCTCGTTACCTTACCTCTACCCAAACAAATACACCTGAATATCCTCAGGCAGCCCCGCCACACCCCGTAAATAATCCAGCACAAACGCCCGGTACGTCAAGTTCCCGGAACCTCCGAGGTTCCGGGAACTTAAAAGCTCCGCCACAAACGCCATATCCACCAGCTTGCCCGATCGTTCCCCCACCCATTCCGGATAATTTGAATAAGGCCAGTCATCAGGGTCAGTCACCAAACTAGCTTTCACCGGATTCGCATGAATATACCGGCATAAATGCTGCAAATACCCTTCCCGGTCCACATGCACATCCTGAAACCGCCCCTCAAACAACGTCCCCGACCGCCCCTGCTGCTTATTAACCGCCAACACATACGCCCGGAACAAACGCGCCAACACCTCAGATAAATCAACCTCGCCATCCAGACGCAGCAAAAAATGATAGTGATTCGGCATCAAGCAGTAAGCAATCACCGCAATCCCGTTTCCAAGCAAATACTTTTTCATCAACTTCAGAAAATACGCATAATTCTCTTCACGAAAGAAAATAGCATCGCGGTTCGCGCCGCGATTGTAGATATGGTAATAGTGTCCTGGTAAAAATTGCGTCTGGCGTTTTGGCATCTTGATTCCTCATCTAAAGTTCCCGGAACCTCAGAGGTTCCGGGAACTTGGTCCTGGTCCTGGATTACGTATTGTGCCCAAATGCCTGCCAAACTGTCAAATCAACCAACCCAACTTCCCGGAACCTCAGAGGTTCCGGGAAGTTCCGAGGTTCAGGGAAGTTCTCTGCTACAATACCCCCACGATATTCTATCTTAGTAACCATAACCATGACCCAATTAACCAACCCGTGTCCTTCCTGACTCCCGCCTTCCTCCTCCTCAGCCTGCTGGCCGCGCCCATCATCGTCCTATACATGCTGCGCCTCCGGCGGCGCGAAGTCACCGTCAGCAGCACCCTGCTCTGGCAAAAACTCCTGCGCGACCGCGAAGCCAACGCCCCCTGGCAAAAGCTCCGCCGCAACCTGCTGCTCATCTTGCAGCTTCTCATCCTCGCCGCCCTGGTCCTGGCCCTGGCACGGCCGTTTCTGCCCATCCCCTCCGTCATCACCGGCAACACCGTCATCCTGCTCGATGGCTCCGCCTCCATGCAAGCCACCGACGTGGCCCCCTCGCGCTTCGCCGCCGCCAAAACCACCGCCGCCCGCCTGATTGGCGACCTCAGCGGCGGCAGCCAGATGACCCTCATTCAGGTCGGGCACACCCCCGCCGTCCTCGCCAGCGCCAGCAGCGACAAAACCGCCCTGCGCCGCGCCCTGGACGCCGCCCAACCCGAAAACGGCCCCTCCGACTGGCCCGCCGCCCTGGCCCTGGCCGCCGGCGCCGCCCAGGGCTTCCAAGACGGCCGTATCGTCATCATTTCCGATGGCGGCCTGCCCGCCGATTTGCCCCCCCTGCCCACCACCCCCATCTACCTGCCCATCGGCGGCAGCGGCGAGAACCTGGCGATTTCCGCCCTGGCCACCCGCGCCACCGAAAGCGGCCCGCAGCTCTTCGCCAGCGTCGCCAACCAGGGCACGCAAGACCGCCAAGCCCTGCTCAGCCTGGAACTGGACGGCGCGCTCTACGATTCGCGCCGCGTAACCGTCCCGGCCGGCAGCAGCGCCAACCTGACATGGGACTTGCCAGAAGGCACGGCCGTCATCACCGCCCGCCTCTCTAATCTGGAAGAAGACAATCTGGCGCTGGATAATGTGGCCACGGCCGTCCACGAAGGCGGCGTCAGCAACCGCACCCTGCTCGTCACCGAAGGCAACCTCTTCCTGGAGCAAGTTTTCAGCGTCCTGCCGGGCATCGAAGCCTTCAAAGCCGCCCCCGGAACCGACCTGACGCAAGAAGCCTACGACCTGCTGGTCTTCGACGGCGTGCCCCTGCCCGATCCTCTGCCCCCGGCCGACATGCTGCTCATCAACCCGCCCGGCGGCGGCGACTTGTTCACCGTCGGCGGCGTCTTTTCGGATACCGTCGCCGTGCGCCTGGCCGATTCCCCCCTGCTGCAATTTGTAGACTGGCGCGATGTACACATCCGGCAGGCAAAAGCGGTGACTGCGCCCTGGGCACGGCCGTTGGTAGAGGCTACCGGCGGCCCGCTGCTGCTCACCGGCGAGCAAAACGGGCAGCGCATCGCCCTGCTCACCTTCGACCTGCGCGATTCCGACCTGCCCCTGCAAATTGCATTTCCCATTTTAATGGCTAATATTACAGGCTGGCTCAGCCCTGGACGCGCCTTCGATGCGCCTGCCGGCTTGCGACCGGGTGACCCGGTAACTATTTCGCCCTCGGCCAGCGCCACGGCCGTGATTGTCGAAAAGCCCGACGGCCGTGTCTGGACCGCCGACGTGGGGGAAGACGCGCTCATCTTTGCGGAAACGAACCAACTGGGCCTTTACCGCGTCAGCTTGCGCGACGAACAAGGCACGCGCCCGGCCGGCAGCTTTGCCGTCAACCTGTTCAGCCCGGCCGAATCGGCCATTCAACCGGCCGCATCACTGTCCATCGGCCAGATCGCCGCCGACACGACAGCCGCAGGCGACGTAGGCCAGCGTGAATGGTGGCCCTGGCTGGTAGCCATCGCCTTATTGATTTTAATGGTCGAGTGGTGGATTCAGCACCGCGGCCCGTTATTACCAAGACCCTAAGGGTTTGGTAGCGAGTAACTAGCCTTTTGGAAACTAAACCCTTAGGGTCTGCACAGAGACCAAGACCCTAAGGGTTTGGTAGCGAGTAACTAGCCTTTTGGAAACTAAACCCTTAGGGTCTTTCTTATAGAGAAACCTATACCGAACAATTCAATGAGTCAGGATCATGCCGTCCAAACATTCTTAGCCCGATACCGCCGCTTGTGGTTTTTAATCCCCTTGCTGGTACTGGCTTTCCTGATCCTGCTGGTGGGCTTTATCCTGCCGGGCCTGGGGCGCAGCAGTCGCGGCCTGAAACCCTTCCGACCCTCCCCCACTCCCGGCGAACTGGCCGTTGACGGGCAAGCGGCCATCGTCACCTTCACCGACCTCAACGCTTCCCCGGACGCCTACCGCAACCAGCGCATCCGCGTTACAGGCAGCTACCTGAAGCTGACGCCGCCAACCTGCCAGCCCACCAATGGCCCGGTATTCCAATGGTCATTGGTCGCCGAAGATTTGCAGCTCAACGCGACCGGGTTTGAAGCGCTGCTGCGCTTTATGCCCGACGGCACCATCATTGTGGTCGAAGGCATCTGGCGGCAATATGCTGGTCCCTTAGGCTGCGGCAAAGAGCCGCCCGACGGCCAGGTGTGGTATCTGGCGGTGGAGCGGATTGTCTCGCCGAACCCGCTGCCCAACTTCCGCGCGACGCCGCAGGCAACGGCCGTGCCCGGCACAGGCGGCAGCCAACTTTCAACCCCTTTCCCCGGCTCGCCGCTGTCTACGCCCACGCCCAGCCAACCGGCCATCACCTTAACGCCCATCAGCACGCCCACGGTGGTGGGAACGGCCGTGCTCCCCGGCACCCCCATCTTTGGCACGCCGGCAACCATCACCCCCACCGCCGGCCCGGGCACAGTTTATCCGTCCATCACGCCGCGCATTTCGCCCACGCCCACCAATTTCCCGCCCGGATTCATCTCCCCCACGCCTACATCACCTTCAGGCGCCGCGCCCACGCCCACGCTGCCCGGCGGCGCGACCCTGCCGCCGGTGGCTACCAGCCCACCGCTGCCCACCAGCCCCGGCTATCCGGGCGCGACAGTCACCCCGACGCCGACGCCCACACCGAATCCTTATTAACCGCTATGAACGAAAATTTTGTCTCTGCCATCGCGCCTCCCGACAATCGGGCGAGGCCAGCCTTCTGGTTTTTGTTTCACAAATTCGATCTGCTTGTCTATTTGGACGCGGCAACGGGCGCGGCGCGGCTGCCCCTGGTGGTTAGTCCCGCTTCGCTGAACCTGACCGGCTTTACGGTTGAGCGGCAGCAGTACTTCGGCTATGTGCCGGAAGACGGCCGTGTTCATTGTTTTGCCGCCGAACTGGAAACGCTCCGGCGGGAAGGCAAACCAGACCTGCCGCCCGGAATGGCCCTGCTGGATTTACGCCGCCTGTTTGGGCGATTGGATGAAGCACATTTGTGGCTGGCGGGGCGCGCCGTACAATTGGTGGATTGGGACCGCACGCACCGGTTTTGCGGCCGCTGCGGCGCGCCGACTTTTACCGCGCCCAATGAACGGATGAAGGTTTGTCCGAACTGCCAGCACACCAGTTACCCGCGCCTGTCTCCGGCGGTGATTATGCGGATAGAACGGGCTGGGCCGAACGGCCGTGAAATCCTTATGGCGCGCAACCAACGGGCAAAAATTCCCATGTACAGCGTGCTGGCCGGCTTTGTCGAACCAGGCGAGACATTAGAAAGCTGCGTGCGCCGCGAAGTGATGGAAGAAGTGGGCATCACCGTCAAAGACATCCGCTATTTTGGCAGCCAGCCCTGGCCGTTTCCCAATTCGCTAATGATCGCCTTTACGGCCGAATACGAGAGCGGCGAGATAAAATTGGAAGAATCCGAACTGCTGGACGCTGGCTGGTACACCGTCGACAATTTGCCGCCCTTCCCGCCCGCGTTAAGCATCGCCCATCAGCTCATTGCCGAGTTTGTTCGGCAGCAAACCACAGGTTAGAGGGGTTTAAGCAAGATGATTCGCGTGATACATTGCCAGGAAGACAAAGCGTGCGAGATGGAATTGGAACTGGCGGAGGTAACGGCCGTTCTCCAAACCGGGCAAGGCATGATGTGGCTGGATATTTGGGGCGAAACGCACGAAGAGAGCGAAGCTGTGCTGCGCGACGTCTTCCATTTTCACCCGCTGGCCATTGATGACGCCCTGAACGAAGCCCACGCGCCCAAGCTGGACGATTGGGGCGATTATGTGTACATCGTGCTGCACGCCATCAAATATACTGCGCCCGATCATCAGCCGATTAACCTGCCGGAAGTGGATATTTTTGTGGGGCGCAATTACCTGGTGACCTATCACCAGGAAGAGATCGCCCCGCTGGAGCGCGTGTGGGCCGCCAGCCAAACCGATGACCGCATTCGGCACAATGGCATTTCGCGCCTGCTCTACCGCCTGGCCGACGAACTGATGAACGAACATATAACGGCCGTCGAAAAAATAGAAGAAGAGCTGGAAGACATCGAGGACAAAATTTTTAACGCCCCAGACAACGACACTCTGGAACAAATCTTCATCCACAAGCGGCGCGTGCTGCAAATGCGGCGCACCATCGGGCCACAGCGGTTGGTCTTCAACTCGCTCAGCCGCAACCATTACGCCGTCATCGACCCCGAAGCGCAGGTCTTTTTCAACGACATTTATGACCACATGGTGCGTCTGTATGACCTGATGGACAGTTTGCGCGACCTCTCCACCGGTTCGCAGACGACGTATTTGTCCATTGTTAACAATCGCATGAACGACGTGATGAAAACGATGGCCGTCATTACCACTCTGTTTTTGCCGCTGTCGTTTATTACCGGCTTTTTTGGCATGAACTTTTTTGCCCCGGCCATCGACACGCACAACTGGACCGGCTGGCTGCCATTTGAAGTGGCTCTGGCAGGCATGTTTTTAATCCCGTTTGTGATGTTTTGGTACATTCGACGGCGGCGCTGGTTGTAACACTTTCTCATGAGACGCAAACTCATCAAAATTCTGGCGGCTGCGCTGGCGCTGCTTCTGGCTTTTTTTGGCCTGTACGGTTTGTGGGTTCGGCTGCAAATGAGCCTGTCGGCGTGGCTGCAAAGCGGCGCGGCGCAGGCTGAGGGATTGAACGGCCGTTTCCTATTGCCGCAAACGGCCGTCTTTTATGGTTTTCTGGCCGGTTTCTTTGTGCTGCTCAGCCTGGCCCTCATCGGCGTCACCTATCGCCTGGTGGCTTACTCCGGACCACCCATCCCGCCTGCCCAACAATCGCCGCCGCCAAAAGGGAAATCCATGATAAAAACCATCCGTCTGGTCACCCTGGACGAAGCCCGGCAGTTTGTGCGCTGGGCCTATGAACCGCCCTACGACATCTACAACATCCTCCCCGACCCGGATGATCCGGACACGATCGAGCAGGCGGCCAATTATTTTTACAACCCGGCCGTGCAGTGTTATGCCATCGTCGATGACGCGGCCAATCTGCTGGCGTTTTGCACATTTGGCGAAGATGCGCGGGTTCCGGGCGGGGATTACGGCCGTCCTGCGTTGGACATCGGCCTGGGTGTGCGCCCGGACCTGACGGGGCAGGGAATGGGGCGGGAGTTTGTGACGGCCGTCATTGATTTTACCTGCCGCACCTTCCAACCGGCTGTCCTGCGAGTGACCATTGCCGCCTTTAACCGGCGCGCGCAGCGTGTCTGGGACCAGCAGGGATTTACGCCGGTGCAGCAATTTAACAGCCTGATGGATGAGAAACGGCCGTTTCTCATTCTGGAAAAAACGTTAACCGACATCAAGGAGGACGCATGAAACTGGAATTTTTAGGCACCGGCGGCGCGTTTACCACACCCCGCGCCGGTTGTTTTTGCCCGCTGTGCACGGAAGCCCGCGCAAAGGGCCTGCCCTTCAGCCGTTCCGGGCCGGGCCTTTTCATTCATGGCCCCAATGTCCTCATCGACACTTCCGAACAAATCAACGAACAGCTCAATCGGGCGCGGCTGGAACATATTCCAGCCTGCTTTTACTCCCACTGGCACCCGGACCACACGGCCGGCCGCCGCATTTGGGAGATGAATATCGACTGGCGGCATTGGCCGCGCAGCAATCGCTCCTCGGATATTTATTTACCGCTGCGCGTGGGCGTCGATTTTGCCAGCCACCTGGGTTTGCAGGAAAACTTCGCCTACATGCAGCACATCGGCGCTGTGGCCATCCACCACCTGAACGAAGGCGAATCGGTTAGTCTGAACGGATACACCATCACGCCATTTCCGGTAGCCGAGGCGTATGTGTATGCCTTTTTGGTGGAGGGAAACGGCCGTCGCGTCCTCATCGCCCCGGACGAACTGGTTGGCTGGCAGCCGCCCGCTTTTGTGCAAGGCGTGGATTTGGCCGTCGTGCCCATGGGCATTGTGGAATTCAACGTCTGGACCGGCGAGCGCATCATTCCGCCAGACCATCCTGTGCTAAAAAGCGAGGCTACTTTTCGCCAAACCCTGGCCATGCTGCGCCAGATTCAGCCCAAACAGGCCATCATGACCCACATCGAAGAGCCAGACAATCTGAGCTACGACGACTTGCTGCGCCTGGAGCAGAACCTGCAAGCGGAAGGCTATCCGCTGCGCTTCGCTTACGATACAATGCTGGTAGAAGTTAGCGGCTGACAACCACGCCCTTCAGGCCGCAATCGGAACTGTATCAGGAGGTCTGGATGATTACTCACGTTGTTATGTTCAAAATGGAAGATCGCAGCGAGGCCAGCATTGGCCGAGCCGTCGAGAAAATTCGTGGGCTGGCGGGCAAAGTGCCTTCATTGCGCAGCCTGGAAGTAGGGCAGGATGTCATCCGGTCGGCCCGCTCTTATGATCTGGCGCTGATTGCTCGGTTTGATGATCTGGCGGGGTTGCAAGCGTATCAGGTGCATCCAGACCATGTGGTTGTGTTGGATTACATGCGAGCGGTGACCGAAGGGTCAACGGCCGTCGACTTTGAATCCTGATGTCCCCGTTATCCCTCACGTTATTCCCCCTGTTTGTGGTTCTGCTCATCATCACCAGCCTGGGAGAGTTGGTGCTGTCATCTCTCTGGGCGCCATTTTATTACCGGCATGGCCTTCCCTTGCTGCGCCGCACCTACGCCTTGCCCGCCAACCCAGATATCGCCGCGAAAATTCCGCGCCTGGAGCAAAATTTGCGTGGTTCCTGGTGGCGTCCGCGCGTTGTGTTTCGCGCCCTCAGCTCCACAGAGCTTGCATTCCGCAATAATTTTGGCTCGCGTAACCCCATGCAAGGATTGGTGCGTCTGGAACCGGCGCACGGCCGTATGACCATTTCCGGTTATCTGTACAGTTCTTACCTGCTGATCTTCCCGCTTTTGTTCGCCTTTGTGCTTGGCATTGGGGGCCTACCGGTTCTGTTTTTTGTTTTCATGCTGGGCATTCTTCTCTTTTCCGTCCTTTACCAACGCCGCCAATACGAACAAATCGCTCGTACCATTGCGGCGACGCTGGAGACAAACGCGGACAAAGAGAGCTGGGCAAAAAAGGAAACGGCCGTTCCCTCCGTCCCCCCACCGGTCAAACCCACCGCCTACCCATCTTTTGAACCGCCCAAATGGTCGCCGCCCGACACCGATCCTTTCGGATCGCCAACCGCCGCTCCCACCAGCGGCCTATCCAAAATCGAAATCGTGCTGATCGTTGTGTCGCTTGTCCTGTTGGCGGCGGTGGCGTGGTTCGTGTTGTCATTCCTGACGACCTGAATCCGTCATTCGGCCAGCACTTTTTCGGCAACCTGCGCCAACACTGCGTAGGGCTGTGCCCCACTGACCAGATATTTGTTGTTGTAAACCAGGGCCGGCACGCCGCCCAGACCATAGGCCCGCGCCTGGTCCACGTCCGCCAGCATCGCCGCCAAAAAACCGGCGTCGGCCAGCGCCGCCACAAAGGTCGCGCGGTCTAAACCCACCCCGGCGGCCAGGTCCGCCAGCACATCCGGGCGGCCAATGTCCTGAGCTTCCTGCCAATATGCGCGGAAAACGGCCGTGTGATACGCCTCCCCCACCCCCTGCGCCTCAGCATATTTCGCGCCAATCAGAGCCGGGCGGCTGTCGATGCCAAACGGACCGACGTTTAGTTCCAGATCATATTGCTCGCGGGCCATCGCCACGAGCCGGGGACGCGCCGCCTCAATGCGGGCGCTGTATTCCGGCGATATCGGTGGCGAACCGGGCGGCCGCAGTTCAAACGAGCGCCATTGCACGGTTACGCCATGTGATTGTTTGAGCTTCTCCAAACTGGAGGAGACCAGAAAGCAATATGGTCAGACAAAATCGGACCAGACATCCAGATAGACTTGTGGCGTTGTCATGGTAAGTTCCTTGTTTGTTGGGGATTATTCTTTCTCAGGGCCGCCGGCTCTATTCTGCGTCTGGCGGCGCCAACTGCTTGCGATAATAAAGCCGTTTAAATCGGCCGCCATAACCATCCAGCACCCCCCAGCACTGGTAGCCATGTTTTTCATAAAATCCGGGCGCCTGAAACTCGAAGGTATCCAAATGCGCCTGATGGCAACCGCGAGCGATGGCTTCTTGTTCGGCCATTTGGAGCAGCTGCGTGCCATACCCCTGCCCGCGTAAATCCTCATGCAGCCAAAAAATGTCCACAGCCAGATAATCCCAATACGTGTAACCCAGCAGCCCACCAACAATGCGCTCGGCGGCGTCGCGGATGAACAGGTTGAGCGGACGGCCGTCGGCGTAGCCAAAATGGGCCGTGTTGTAAGCCCGCAGCCCGGCATGGATAACCTCTTTGTCCTGCGCGTCAGCGCCCTCATTGGGTTCTATGCGGTAACTTGTCATCTTACACCTTGTGGAAATAGCAGCGATTGAACACTCAGGCGCTGTGCTCCATAAAAATATTCAGCTCGGCGTCGGTCAGCGGTTCGGTGGATTCGGAGGCATAATAGCCGGTTTCCCACAAATTCGCGGCCACGCCATACTCCTGCTGAATGATTTCCTCAGCGCCATTTTTGAAGAGGTAAGCCGCCCAGGCGCTGTCCCGCCCTGGCGGGCAGGTAACAACCAGATGAACCAGTTCGGGCTGCACGGCCGTATGCCGCAGCCGGCAGCCATTCACCGTCGCCAAACGTTCCAAAGCGCGGCGCAGCGGGATGTGCAAGGCCGGCGGCAAGCTCACCAACGGCCGCCACACAATTGCATAGGACATCTGCCCGCCCTCCTGCTCCGCTTCCACTGTTTCCACCACAGGCACAAACGGCGCAATGCCCCGCAGCGCATCTAACAAATAGATGGAAAGCTGGTCCGCCTGACGGCGCAATTGCGCCAGAGGCATTTCCGGCGCGGCCACCAGGGTCAACAAATACCCTTTTTCGATGCAAACCGTATACAAAAGCCATTCGCCAGCGCGCGGCGGCAGCTGCAAAAACTGCACGCGCGTCTTGAATTGGTCCTTTAACCATTCCTGCCCGGTGTGCAAGGCCACATTGGCGACTTCTGTGTCTTTGAGATTGCCCCAGTGGGCCAATACCTGCGTGGCATCGGCAAAAATCACCGTTTGCAACAATTGTCCAAGTTGAATCTGTTGTAAGGCGGCGATCAACACGGCCGTATCCGGGCCATACTCTACCCGCGCCAACGGCTTTTCCTCGCCAGGGCTAAGAAACGGCTGGTCGCTCGCCTGGTCCAACACCGCCGGTAAATCAACATCCACCAACGATTTGATCAGCACCGCCTGTACCAGCCCGGAATAAAAATCCGGCACCACATAATCCGGCGTTGGCGTCATCAGAATCAGGCGCAGATTGGGTTGAACCGCGCGCAGAGAACGTACGCTCTGGTCATCGGGGGAGACGGGAAGGAAGGCCAGGTCTTGCGACCGCTGCACCAGGTGCAGCGCCGCCTCGCGTATGCTCGGCAGCAGGCTGACGCGCACCGGCCCCAGCGCCTTAAGCGCTTTAGCCAGACGCAAGGCAAACGCCTTATCCGCATCCACAATGAGAATGTTTTGTTGCTGAGTCACAAAGCGATTCTACCCACCTTGACGACGGCGTGCCAACAGAACAACCAGCAATACGGCCGTTGCCACCCCGCCCACGCCTGCGACCCAGGTCCAACTCATTTCCTTTGCTGCGGCCGGGGCGGCGGCCGGGGGCAAAAGGGTCGCCGTGGGCACGGCCGTTGCCTCGGCCATCACCCCCGGCAGCCCAAAAATCGCCAGCGGTAAATCATGATCGGTTGATTTGTACGGCAGCCCCGCCACACTCACATCACGGCTCAGGCTGTCCGGGTAATCGGCGTTGACGTGCTGGATGGTCACGGCGGCCAGGCCATCCGCCAGAGCCGGGGAAACAAGCAGGTTGTCGATCAACTGCGCCGCCCCGCCGTACACATAGCTGTATCGCTCCGCCAGGGACACCTGGGCTAACACGCTGGCGAGACGGCCGTTTTCCGTCAGCGCCAGCAGCGTCGGCGACAGTTCATAATCGTTGAAATCGCCCATCACCACCAGCCGCGCCTCCGGGTCGGCGGCCAACTGCGCGGCCACCAGGGCGTTGATGTGCGCCGCCTGCGCCAGCCTTTGTGGTTCCGTTTCCGCCTCGCCGCCCAATTTAGATTTAAAATGATTGACATAGATCGTCACCGGCTGGCCGTCGATGGTCAGATCAACTTGCAGCGGAGCGCGGGAAAAAAGGGGAAACTGACCGGCGGGGCAGACGGCCGTCTCATCCACAATGCCCAAATCCATGCCCGTGCAGGTCTGGCGCAGGTTGGCGGATTGTACTTGCACGCGGTTTGGATCGCTCAACAGCGCCACGTCGATGCCGCGCGCGTCGGCGCTTTCCAGGTGGGTTACGTCATAGACAAAGCCACAAGCAACGGCCGTTTCCTCGGCTAACCCCACCAACAGACTCGCCTTCTCCACCTCCTGAATGCCCACCAGCGTGGGACAGCCCAGCGTCTGGCCAATCGCCGCCGCCAGCTTCATCTGCTTCAGGCCGATGTCGGTCAGGTCAGGTTTGGGTTCGGCATCGTCGCCAGTATCGTCGACAGCGTCGAAATGGTTTTCCAGGTTGATGGTGCTGACGCTAAACTGGCCAGGACCCGCACGCAGCGGGTCGGGAATGGGTGGAAAAGGCACGGCCGTTACTTGCAAATCGGCCGTCTGTTGGTGAACGAGTTTGAACTGGTCAAAATGGTAAATCAACGGGCCAGCCAGGCCAGCCACCACATCGCCGGTCTTCACGTTGGGGAAATCGCCGCAGGCCACATCGCTAACGTGCAAAATGGGGATGATGCGCCCGATGGGGTCGGCGGCGCTCTGGCGCAAAAACCGAACGGCCGTCTCCGGGCGGGCGACGGCAAAGCCGCAGCCGCTAAACGTCGGGCCGACCACCTGGGCCGCGCCGTCTACCATCACCCGCATCGCTTCCAGCGGCTCGAAATAGGCGGCCAACGCCGCGTTATCGGCCGGCGGAGCAAGGAGGATGGGCGCAGGCAGCGGCTGATCGCTCGCCTCCACGACAATTTCCAGGGCGTCGGCGTCTAGCTCGGTCAGGCCGAAAAACTCGGTGACCAGCCCTGACACCCGGACCTGATCGCCAATGTGGGCTGACGGCCGTTTGCGCCCCAAAAACAACGCCACCCCATCGGAAGTCGCCGGATCGCCATCTTCCGCGCCGGGCGCGTCTTGCACAAACAGCGTGTAATAGGTGGTTCCCCGCGTATTGCGATCTTCATACACCCCCGTCACCACGCCGCGAAAGGCGACCATCTGATTGACATAGGGCGAAAACTCGCCGCTGCCCTGGATGGTTCCAATTGGCGGCAAATTTTCCGCAGCGGCCAGATCAACCGGCGGCAAACAGTCGCCCTCGAAGGTGAGTTGGCCGGGCGTGGGTTGTTCGCGGGGCAGCCAGTCGCCGGCGGAGTTGGTGTCGCAGGTGGCCGGCACGCGCTCGATGCTCTGCCCGCTGAGTACGCCGTTGATCGCCGGGCGGAAGAAGGTGAGGGCGTCGCCGTAATTCAGGCTGTCGCGCACGGCCGTTTTCTCCACCAGCAGCACTTCATCGCCATCATTCGCCAGGGCCAGGTCGCCGGACGCCCACACCAGGAAAGGGCGCATGTCGGCCACGCTGGCATCGGAATCGCGGATTTCATAGTCGGGGTTAAAACCAAACCGGGCGCGGAAGGCCACGGCCGTTTGGGCCACAATCACCACCTGTCCCGGCTCAATAAGCGCGCCTTCGGGGAAACGTTTCATGCCTTCGCGCCCGCCAATCAACTCCTCATCGCCGATTTTGTAATCGGACAGGTCGATAACGGCCGTGCCCACGTTGGCAATCTCGATCCATTCCTCGTCGCCATCGCTGCCGGGTGTGTTGTAATACACTTCAGTAATCAAAACGCCGGGCGGCCCGGCGATGGGCTGAGCAGAAACAGGCAGAACAAGCAGCCACCCGAAAATCAACCCCCAAAAGACAAACCGGAACATGTTCATTGGCCCTCCGCTGAGCAGCAAGGTTCAGGTCTAAAAAACTGTTTGTGAGATTTACCCCAACCAACGGTACAATTGTGAATGAAGGTTAGCGAGTTTGCAAATGATGCGTAACTGCCAAGACCCGATGCGCAGCACCTTCGGGTCGCTCAGTGGAGGTCAGCTTTATGGAAGATAAACCGAAATTTTTACAATTTGGCAAATCCACCGACCAGCCGATTGTGGCCGGCAAGCGCACGATCACGCCGGAAGCGTGGGTGTTGTCATTGAACACGCCGTTTGGCGGGTTTGTGTGGAATCGGCCGACGGCCGTTCTTCTGGAAACCGATGGCGTGACCGAGCGCGTGGAAATAATGGATGCCACCCGCCTCGCCCTGATGGCGATATGGGGATTGGGCGCTGTAATCGTGGCGCTGGGCTGGGCATACGGCCGTCGCGCCCACAAATAGGAGTAATAACATGAAACCAAATATGGACAGCTTTATCAAAGAATCCGTTCCCAACCAGACCCAGGCCAACGAGCTGATGGGGCGCATGTTTACCGCCGCCCAACCGGGAAGCCTGTTTAGCCAGCCGGTTGTGCAAGGCGAATACGCCGTCGTGATGGCCTCTGAAATGATCGGCGGTTTGGGTTACGGCTTTGGCGGCGGCGGCGGAACCGGCGCGCAAGCCGAGGATGGCTCGGCCGAGAGCGGGTTTGGCGGCGGCGGTGGCGGCGGCGGCAGCATGATGGCCCGGCCGGTGGCCGCCATTTCCATCGGCCCAGACGGCGTACGCGTGGAGCCGATTATGGACCCCACCAAGATCGCCATCGCCTTCTTCACCACGCTGGCGGCGATAGTCGTTTCCCTGCGCCGCATTTCCCGCCGCGTAGAAGAACTGAAATAAAACGAGGACGTGATGCGTGACGCGTGATGGTTTTTGATCACGTATCACGTATCACGCATCAAAATATCGCCACAAAACTAAAACCCATTCAAAGAGGCAGCATGATCGAGTTAGACGCCATTCAACGCATTTTAATTGTCGGGGCCGGCACGATGGGGCAACAGATTGGCCTGCAATGCGCTCTGCACGGCTATCAGGTGGTCATTTATGACGTTCAGGCCGACATACTGCCGACGGCCGAACGGCGCCTAAGCGCAGCCCTGGCCGAAATAGTGGCCGCAGGCGGCTGCCCCACCGACCAGGTGGAGCCTATTCTGGCGCGCATAAGCTGGACGGCCGTTCCCGCCGAAGCCGCCCAAGAGATCGATTTACTCAGCGAATCCGTGCCCGAAGACCCGGCGCTGAAGGGCAAAGTACTGGCGCAATTCCATGCGCTTTGCCCGGCGCGCACCATCTTCACCACCAACAGCTCCACCCTGCTGCCCTCGATGTTTGCCGAAGCCACCGGACGGCCGTCTCAATTTGCCGCCTTTCACTTTCACCTACCCGTCTGGCTGGCCAATGTGGTAGACATCATGCCGCATCCAAGGACGGATACGGCCGTTATCACTCTACTGGAAGGGTTCGCCCAGCGCATCGGGCAGATCCCCATCGTCTTGCAAAAAGAATCCTCAGGCTACGTGTTCAACGCCATGCTCAGCGCCCTGAACACCGCCGCTCTCACCCTGGCCGTCAAAGGCGTCGCCGCCCCAGAAGACATCGACCGCGCCTGGATGGGCGTCATGAAAACCCCCATCGGCCCCTTCGGCATCTCCGACATGGTCGGCATAGACACTGTCTGGAAAATCACCGACTTCTGGGCCACAACCCTGGGCGACCGCGAATTACGCGCCAACGCCGACTTCCTTAAGCGCTATCTCGATGAGGGCAAACTGGGCCGTAAAAGCGGCGCAGGCTTCTACACCTACCCCCATCCCACCTTCACCCACCCCAACTTCCTCACCGGTAAGTAAAAAACGCGAATAACTGGCCGGAAACGGCCGTTTGTTTGCGCCGCCTGATTCAAAACTCTTACACATCTCTGATATAGGACTATCGCGTTATTTACGTGTGTCGGTAAAAATACCAATGGGCTATTGTTGCCTGCTTAGGACAAGCACATACTTAATCTTAAGCGCAATCCTGACATGCCTGATCGGCAAAGGACAGACGTACATGAAAGAAACGATTCCAAACCAGACCAAATCAATTCCCGTGGTTCCGCTCCGCGGAGGCGCCGTCTTCCCCGGCATCACCACAACAATTTCGATTGGTCGGCGAAACTCATTAGCGGCCGCGCAAACGGCCGTAGACCAGGGCGGCGACCTCCTCATCCTCGTACAATACGACGCCGAACTGGAAACTCCCAACGACAAAGACCTGGCCCCCATAGGCGTGCTGGCCACTGTTCGCGACGTTCTACGCGCGCCCCACATCGGCGTACAAATGCTCGTCGAACTCCACCGGCGCGTCCAATTCCACGGCCTGGGCAGCACGGAACCTTACCTCACCGGCGTTTACAGCGAATTAGACAGCGAAAACGACACTGACGACGAAGAACTGGTCAACAAAGCCATCGCCTACCTGGAACAATACGCCGAAGCCCTGGGCGAAGCCAACCAACAGGTGATGAGCATCACCCGCAACAAACAAACGGCCGGCGAACTCGCCGACTACATCGCCGGGCTGATCAACCTGCCATTTGATACCGAACTTCAACTTCTGCAAACCCTCGAAGGCGGCCAGCGGCTGCAAATCGTCACCGAATACCTGGAACAAGAGCTGCGCATCACCGAAATTCGCAAAAAAATCCAGCAAGACGCCCGCGCCAACACCGACAAAGCGCAGCGTGAATACGTCCTGCGCGAGCAAATGCGCGCCATCCGCAAAGAACTGGGCGAAGAGGGCGAAGACCTCATCGACCAACTGCGGCAAAAGATCGAAGCCGCCGGTATGCCGGAACCGGTCGCCGAACGAGCCAACAAAGAGCTGCAGCGCCTGGAATACCAGGGGCAGCAGTCGGCCGAAGCCAGCGTGATTCGCACCTATTTGGAATGGCTGGTGGAACTGCCCTGGAGCAAAGCCACCGACGATAACCTGGACATCCACCACGTCCGCGAAATTTTGGACGCCGACCATTATGGCCTGGACGATGTCAAAGAACGCATCGTGGAATATGTGGCCGTGCGCAAATTGGCCGGCACAAACATGCGCGGCGCAATCATCAACCTGAACGGCCCGCCCGGAGTCGGCAAAACGTCGATTGCCACCTCGGTGGCGCGGGCGATGGGGCGCGAGCTGGTGCGCATCAGCCTGGGCGGCGTGCGCGACGAAGCCGAGATTCGCGGCCACCGGCGTACCTACATTGGGGCGATGCCTGGGCGAATTATTCGCGCCCTGCGCGACGCTGGTACACGAAACCCGGTGATTGTGCTGGATGAAATCGATAAAGTTGGGGCCGATTGGCGCGGCGATCCTTCGTCGGCGTTGTTGGAAGTGCTGGACCCGGAGCAAAATCACAGCTTTACCGACCATTATCTGGAAGCGCCGTTTGATTTGAGCCAGGTGATTTTTATTACCACATCCAATCAACTGAGCACGATCCCGGGACCGCTGTTGGATCGTATGGAAACGATCACCATGCCGGGTTATATTGAGGAAGAGAAAATGGGCATTGCCCAGGGATTTCTCTTGAAGAAACAGCTTTCCGGGCATGGCATCCATGACGTTAAGGTCACGATGGAGGCTGAGGCGCTGCAAAAGATGATTCGCCACCATACCCGCGAGGCGGGCGTGCGCCAGTTGGAGCGGCAGATAGGCTCGGTGGTGCGGAAACTGGCCGTAAAAATTGCCGGTGGGGAGACGGGACCATTTCGGGTAACGGCCGTTTCCATCCCCGACTACCTGGGACCAGACAAATTCCATCACGGCACAGCCGAAGAAGAAGATGAAATCGGCGTGGTCACCGGCCTGGCCGTGAATGCTTTTGGCGGCGACACCTTGTCGATTGAAGTGAGCCTGAGCGAGGGCAACGGCCGTATCACCATGACCGGCTCTCTGGGCGATGTGATGCGCGAATCGGCCCAGGCCGCCCTCACCTATGCGCGGGCCAACGCCCGCACCCTGGGGCTGGAACCCGCCATTTTTGATCAGGTAAACCTGCACATTCACGTGCCAGAAGGCGCTGTGCCCAAAGATGGGCCAAGCGCCGGCATCGGCATGGCAACGGCCATCATCTCCGCTTTTACGCGGCGGCCGGTGCGCCGCGACGTGGCCATGACCGGCGAAGTGACCCTGCGCGGCAAGGTGCTGGCCATTGGCGGCCTGAAGGAAAAGACCATCGCCGCTCATCGCGCCGGCATTCTTACGGTGCTGCTGCCCAAAGACAACGCCAAAGACATCCCCGACCTGCCGCAGCGCATCCGCGACGACCTGACACTTATCCCTGTGAGTCATCTGGATCAGGTGCTGCCCATCGCCCTGCTAAGCAGCGATGAACCCCCATTCAGCGTGGAAATAAAACCCGGCAAACTGGAAATGCCAATCCCGCCGGTGAACGGCAGCCTGAAAGAAAAGAGCATCCACGCGACCACTCGCTAGACAGCTATATTTTGAGGCGTGATGTGTGATAAATTAATCCTCACGCATCACGCCTCAAATCAAAACCCCACAAATTCCAACCAACCGTATTTCTGGAAAGACCCAAAGGGTTTGAGCCTCCATGGGTCTAACTCCTCGAGAGCAAACCCTTAGGAATGTGAATTAAACAACTTGCAGAACTGAGATTAGCGATTGATTGGTTGTGGCAAAAATAAAAAACGACCAGATAACGATTTGGCGCGCAATCTTGCGCCCAAGATTGGCCCAATTTGCAAACACTCAGATGAGTTATCCCTCGGAGAAATGGCTGCTTCACCGGGAGGAATGGTTCCGACGCGGGAGGAATGGCTGCTTCACCGGGAGAAATGGCTGCTTCACCGGGAGGAATGGTTGCTTCACCGGGAGGAATGGTTGCTTCACCGGGAGGAATGATTCCGACGCGGGAGAAATGGTTGCTTCACCGGGAGGAATGGTTCCGACGCGGGAGAAATGGTTGCTTCGCTGGGATAACTGGCTGCTTCATACTCTAGGATGGTTAATTCAACCTCCCGGGGGTTCCTCAGGTTATTTAATTCGCGTTCCTGAGGGTCTGTCGAACGACCTGAAGATACTTTAGAGGGCTGAATCTTATCGATGATGGGCTTGAATGAGCCAACAGACACGGCCGTCATCCAACCAATCAATTTGCCAGGTTCCGGCGCCAAAAGTGCGGCGTACGCCGCGCAGGAGCATTTGCAGCCGCTGCACGTGGGGCGGCAAGTCGGCGGGCGGACGGCCAAACCGGCCTAACGGCGGCAGCGTGAGGGTGTTTGGGGCAGCATCGGGAGTCGTAATGGTGATGGTATCTGGCATGTCGGCGGCGGTTACGGCCGTTCCCCACGCCTGCGCGTCCACCATTTCCATCACCAACACATCCCGCCGCAGCCCTTCCGGCGCAGCGGCCAACGACCAGACCTGCTGCAAACCGGCGGCCAGCTGCGCCGGTTCCGTCAGGCGGACATCGCGCTGTGAAGCGCTCACCGGATCAGCAGGTTGCGGCACGCCATTCAGAGAAAAGGCAGCGCGCAAAATCATCGGCGCGTCCAATCGGGGGAAGCGGATACCTTCGTACAAGGTTTCATAGAGCCAGGCCACGTCTACGGCCGTGACGACGCCATCTTGCACAACAATCACCCCTGCTTCCAGAAGCAGCACAAACAATTCGTGCAACAAAATTGCGCCGGATGGCACAGGCAGCCCTGCCTGCGCGGCGCGATCCAGCAAGCGGGCTTTGTCACTCAGCGGCCATTTGCGCGCCCGATTTGCGCCCAACCAGAGAAAAGGGGTCTTTTGCATGGGGAAATTTTATATCAAACAGAAATTCGAGGCTGGGTACTAGAGACTGGTTCAATCTCCAGTCTCCGGTCTTTAGTATCCCGCAAATTATTCAATCCATCTTTTTTCCGATCTATTTCAAGAGGTTTCGTACGGCCGTTTGGGCATCCGGGTAATGAAACACAAAGCCCATTTCTTGCAAACGTTGCGGTTGAGCGCGACGGCCGTCTAGCACCACGTTGGCTACCTCACCCAGCAGCAAGCGTAGAACAAAAGCAGGCACAGGGATAAAAGACGGCCGTCCCATCTCCTTGCCAACGATGCTGGCCATGTCTCGATTGGTCACTGGTTGTGGCGCGCATAAATTATAGGGGCCAACGGCCGTTTCCTGCTCCAGCAAAAAGCGGATCGCCCGTACCTCATCTTCCAAATGAATCCACGACATCCACTGGCGGCCGCTGCCCAGCGGCCCGCCGGCAAAAAATTTAAACGGCAGCACCAAGGTTTTAAATGGCCCGCCTTCTGCGCTAAACACCACACCCGTGCGGATGATAATTTGGCGCACACCCTGGGCCGCAACAGCGGCCGTCGACACTTCCCAATCGATGGTGACATTGGCTAAAAAGCCATCTTTGCCCGCCGGCGACGCTTCGGTAATGAATTCGTCGGCGCGCGCGCCATAGTAGTCGATGCCCGATGATTGGATGACCACACGCGGTTTTCTGGCGGCGGCCGTTACCGCTTCCACCACCGCGCTGCCTGCGTCCAACCGGCTTTGCAGGATGCGCCGTTTGCGCTCTGCTGTCCAGCGAGCGGGCAGCAGGCCATTGCCCGCCAGATTTTCCCCGGCCAGGTTGATAATAGCGTCTGCGCCGTCGGCCAGATGACCCCAGGATACGGCCGTTTTGCCATCCCACTGCGCCCCTTTCACGCCATCTGGCAATTGGTACGCTCCCGGATTGCGGCTCAACACAATCACTTCGTGCCCATCGTCTGCCAGACTTTTCGCCAGCGCGCCGCCAATCAGGCCCGTTCCCCCAGTAATAATTACACGCATACCCATCTCCTTCGAAAATAAGTTAACGCAGAGGCGCGGAGGCGCAGAGAATGTGGTAGGGTTTCATTCATGGTGTTGCCCCTGCGCTTATGTCGTCTCCTAAGAAAAGCTAAAGCAATATCACTCTACCAGTAAGGCGGCCGGTTTTAGTTGACCCCGGCGAACCAATCCAAAAGCAGCTTCCCTTGCGCATCGAGATGTCTCTCGGCAGCCTGACGGTAAGCGTCCATATACGGTCTCATGACTTCAGCTGGCATGCGATAATGAAAATTGACCAGCAAGCCATTCACCCACTCCAGATCATTATTTAATAAGTTGATGTCTCCCAGGTTCAACGCCGACTGAATGTTATCTCCCAGGTTGTGGTTGGCGTTTTTCAGGTAGCGAATCGGCACATCCAGGCTGGACAAAGTTTTTAAAATGTCGGCTTCGATGGCTGTGCGCTGTGCGGCGTATTGTTGCAAAGCCAATTCGTAGGCTGGGGAGGCGAGTTGCGCCTGGGGCGCCGGCTGCGGATTGTTCAGCAGGTGGTCTACCACCTGGGGGACAGCGCGCAAATCGTTGCCCAAAAAGTGCGCCGGAATATGAGACACAATATCGGTAATAAAGGTGAAGACGCCGCCGCCAAACGCCATGGGTGTGCCTGTTTTTTGCGCCAGCAGGGCGATGGCGGGCACGCGGCCGGCCGTGTGCAAGGTTTGGGCGGTGATGATGAGCAGGTGGGGATGCACGGCCGTTAACATGGCTTCCAATCGATCCGGCGGCACATCCGCGCCCAGGTAGATCACTTCCAGCCCACGCTGGCGCAGGAGCAAGGTGATCAGCAGCGCGCTGAAGGTATGCTGTTCTTCCGGAGCGCAAGCGACCACGACGCGGGCGCTGCGCGTCGGCGGCGGGGCGGCGTTTAACAACGCTTCCAGCTGGCGAATGGCCAGCGCCGAGGCAAAATGCTCTTGCTGCACGGTAATGCGTCCCTCATACCAGCCTTCACCAATTTCGCCTAACGCTTTTTGCAGCAGCTCGAAACACACCATTTCCAACGAAAAGAGGGCAAACGCCTGAGCTAAAATTTGGCGGGCCAAGAGTTCGTTAAATGCCAGGCAAGCGGCTATCCAATCTGCGCGCAGTTGGGTAACCGATTGACCTGTCACCATCATCACGGCTGGGTCGTCTCCCTCACGGCCGTATGCCTCAATTGGCGACTCACCTTCCGATTCTAACTGCTGCCATAAATCGACAGCCCGGCTGATGCTCAGCCCTTCCTCCTGGCGAGCCAGAAGCCACTTCAACATGTCGATGTCGTACTGCGAATAAAGGCGATGGCCGCCACTCGTGCGATTGGGTTGCGGCAGGCCATACCGCCGCTCCCAGGCGCGAAGCGTATCTGGCTTAATTCCGGTCTCCTGAACAACCGCTTTTAGATTAAACGTGGGGTTTTTTTGTGGGTCTGTCAAAACTTTCCTCGGTATTCAAAATTTAGCGCCCACCTTATGTAGCAGTAGCCAAGCGCGCAGCGTGCGTTTTAAGCAGCTCCCCACGCACTTTGTGTTCTTTGCGATTTAACTCAGACAGGCAGGGCAATCTAGTTGTTTGAATAATTTTAACACAATTGTTTAGGTTTTGTCTATATTTCTCAATGCATTTTTAAAGCGCCAGGCTTTGCCGGGTGGCATATCTTGTCTCAAATTAAATTGCCTGTTGAAATTTTAGAACGCATGTGCTATTATCTGTCACAGATACAGGCGGAAAGTGGCTCGCAACGCCATACTTTTTATCCGGCGCGCGGGCAGTTCCCCACACGGAGGCAGTAATGACTCGATTGATCTTTTCCGGTGCGGCTGGCTTACATATTCCTTCGCCAAATGTGTTGCGCTTTTTAGAGCGTCAGGTGGACTTTGTGGTGTATGAAGTGAGCGGTTTTGGGCAGGATTTGCTTTTTTTGGATTATCGGGAAGGCCAGCAAACGGCCGTCTGGCGATCAGGCAGCGCTCCGTCACAGTTGTCGCCGGAGTTTGAACGGCCGTCACATCTGGAAATCTGGGAATTTGGCCCCCAACACCTGCAAATCGAACTGCACGACACGATCCAGAACAAAGCGCCCTGGCAGCTTTCGCTTATTCCGGCACACGACAAACTGCGGCTCAATCGCCGCGCCTTTTACCAGCGGCTGCCTACCACGGCCGTCGAACCGGGCACAGTCATCACCCTGGAACGCCAGCGGCGAGCCACGGCCGTGCCCAAAACCAATACGCTCCCAGCCGTGCCCCAATTCGTGTAAGCCGCCGGTTACACACCAGTGGTGGCTAGAGAAGCCACGCGCCTTCCAGGCGCAGCAGCCACGCTTTGGTATCCAGGCCGCCAGGGCCGCCATACCCGTGCAAACGGCCGTCGCTGCCCAGCACGCGATGACAGGGAATAATAATGGGCATGGGGTTGGTCGCATTGGCCCGCCCAACAGCGCGCACGGCTTTCGGCTGCCCAATCTGCTGCGCCACGTCGGCATAGGTTAAATAACGGCCGTAAGGAATGGCATACACCGCCCGCAGCGCTGTCTGCTGAAAAGGCGTCATCACCGACCAGTCGATAGGCGTAGCAAAATTTCGCTGTTGACCCTGAAAGTAAGCATCCAGTTCATCCAAAACACCGGCAACTTGCGCCGCTGCATACACCGGCTGCCGTCCGGTGAGCTTCGTTACCCAAGCCACAAACTTTTCGCGCTCCGGCCATAAACTAACTGCCACCACGCCGGCCGGCGAAACGGCCGTCCACACCGCCCCAAACCGCTCATGCTCTCGTTCACCCATCCAAATCATCTGATCAGCCATCAATCACCCCATCAAACATTAGGTCGCCAGGTGGTAAACCGCGACGGCAAAAGCGGAAGCCACGTTAAGCGATTGTTTTACGCCCTGCATGGGAATGTAGACCACTTTATCGCACATCGCCAGGATGCCGGGGTCGATGCCGGCGATTTCGTTGCCCACAACCAGAAGGATGGGCACATGCGGGGGCACGGCCGTTTGTCGCAATGGCTGTGCGTCTGGCGTGCCTTCCAAAGCCCACACCCGATACCCACGCTGCTGCAAGGCAACGGCCGTGTCCAGCCCGTTCGCGCAGCGCGTCCACCCCACCGACTGTTCCGCGCCCAAAGCCGTCTTAGCCACTTTGGGATGGTCTGGCGGCGGGGTGATGCCGCCAATGTAAAGATGGCGCACACCGGCGCCATCGGCCGTGCGCAGCATAGACCCGACGTTGTAAATGCTGCGCACATTGTCCAGCAGCGCTTCTACATGTTGGCTGCCGGGCAAAGTTGGGGGTGGATTTCCGGTAGGGTAGACGGCCGTTAACGCCGCCGCCGCGCCGCATACTGGGCATATTTCCCCGGACACGCGGTTATCGGTCAGGGGAAAACGAAAGCGGCAGGTCTTGTTGGTGCATTGGCGCAGTTGGAACGGGGGCACAGGCGCAGCGGCAGCTTTTGCGGACATTCAGGCTGCCTGTGTGCTGGCCACCATCAAGGTGATGTCATCGAATTGCGGCGCTTGCCCGACGAAGGTTTGTAAGGCGGTTAACACGGCCGTTTCCATTTCCTTCGCGCTGCCATTCACGCAGCCAGCCACAGCCGCCAGCAGCCGCGCCTCGCCAAATTCAGCCGACGCCGCGTTCTGAGCTTCGGAAACGCCATCGGTATACATCACCAACACGCTGCCCGGGGCCATGCGCACCACTTCATGCCGCCAGGCCATGTCGGGAAACATACCCAGCGGAATGCCGGTTTGCCCCAGCGACTGTGGTTCCTGACGGCCGTGTGAATCGAGCAAAAAAGCGGGGTTATGCCCGGCATTGCTGTAAGTCAGGGTGTTGGCGGTGGGGTCGAGCACGCCATAGAACAAGGTCACAAACTGGTCCGATTCGGTATCGGCGAGGATGCGCTCGTTGGCCGCTTGCAGCACGCGTTCCGGCGCGTCGGGGTATTCGGTGGCGTAGGTGCGCAGCAAGGTGCGGCTGAGCGCCATGTAGAGCGCCGCCCCGGTGCCTTTGTCGGCGACATCGGCTACCAAAAGGCCCAAACGGCCGTCACCCAATCCTATAAAATCATAAAAATCACCCGACGTTTGCCGCGCCGGAACCAGCGTAGCCGCCAGATCCCAGCCGGGCACAACCGGCACGCTGCGGGGCAGAAAGCTGGCCTGAATACGCCCGGCAAATTCCAATTCCTGAGCCACTTTTTGATGCGCCAGAGTTTCCTGGTGCATACGCGCCCGGTAGAGGGCCGCGCCAATTTGGTTAGCCAGAGCCTGCACGGCCGTTAACGAATCCAACGTGTGCGCGCTGCGGCGATGACGCAGCAGATACACACCGCCCAGGCACACACCCTCCGCTGCTTCTCGTCCGGGGACAATCTCCATGATTTTAACCAGGACGGCATGGCCATACGTGGCGCGCATACCGGGCAGCACCACATCGTGCTGCACCAGATAGGCGGCAGCGACCTGACGCATTGCCGACCAGTCGGCCTCTGTCAGCAGCGGTTTGGTGGGAGGATGGGCCACCTGCCAGAGAATTTGGTTGGCGGCGCTTTGGGTATCCGTAAGAGCGTCGGCGGCAGGGCGGCCGCCAACAGGGCTGTTGCCCGCCGCCCACAGGCGCACTTCAACCAGATCGTAGGTATCCGGAAACATGCGCGGCAAATGCTCGCGCAGGATATCCGGCAGGCTGACGGCGTCTGGCGGCGCTTGCAAAAGCGCTTCGCTGAGCGCTTCCAGGCGGGCCAATTCGCGGGTGCGCTGGCGGCTGCGTTCGGCGATGCGGCTGAGGGTGACGGCCAGCATATTGATAAGGATGATGCCGATGATGAAGAAGATGAATGCGCCCAGGCCGCCATTGACATACGCCAGGGCCACCAATACGGCAAACGGGGACATAATGAGCGACATGGCCGTGACCTGGGCGATGAATTGCAAAGAACCGGCACGGGAAAATTGCCGCTGCAACAAGCGGCCAACGTGGAGCATCGGCGGCAGCAAGACAAGGCCCGGCAAAATCGCTGATACGATCATGGCGGCAAAAGCTGCGCCCCAAGAGGCAAAGGTAACGGCCGTCAAAGGATAATCGCCGCCCAACAAGCCATAAACCAACAAAGCCACCAGTGGCGCAAACACGTCCACAAACAAATCCTGCGCCAAAAACGACAGCGACTCCCACACCGGATTCTGGTTATACTGGTAAAGCTGCCAGGCCATCCAACTGCGATTGATCAGAGCGACCAGCAAAGGCAGCCACAAAATGGTTGGCCCCACAACCAGGATGCCTGCCCACAACGCCAGATTAGACAGCGAGCTAATGAGGGTAACGCCGCTATCGTCATCCAGGGCAAAAATCAGGTTGAATGTCTGGCGGCTCATGGCCAACAAAGCCAACAGGATAATGAGCAGCGCCGGCCAACGCCGGCCGATTAACGACCAATCGCTCACAGCCGCCAACCAGACCAGCCCCACCACAACAATGGGGCCTAGATATATCGACAGCAGCATGTATTCATACGTGCGCAGAAACGTAGCATTGTCCTGATCGACGAGATCGGGGTAGAGGCGCAGGATCAGGCGGGTGAGGAAGCCTGGGTTTTGGAGGGTGCGGTCTTTCATAGATGGAGTAGAGGGGGAAATGAGGCAAGGGAAACGGCCGTTGCCTACTCCCAGCCCTCCCAATGCAAAACCTCAGACAAAGGGCGGCGTTTTGCGGGCTGAAAACTCTCGCCAGTGTAATAAGCCACCGGCAGCAGAGCTGCCTGGGTGATGTACTTGGGCAATCCTAGCAGCGCCGCCACTTCCTGCTCATAGCGCAGGTGCAGCGTGGTCCAGGCCGCGCCCAAACCACGTGCCCGCAAAGCGAGCATAAAAGACCAGGATGCCGGCAAAATCGAGCCATACAACCCGGCCTGGGCCATTTGCCCGACGTTTTCCACCCGGCCTTCAATGCAGGGAATCACCATTACCGGCGCGCGGTGCATGTTATTGGCCAAATGCACGGAAGAACTGACCACGCGCTGCATCTGTTCGGCCGGCGCATACCGCTGGCGTGGCTGCTCGTTCCTATCATTGGCATAGATAAAAAAGGATTGGCGATAATACTCGCCGATAGCCGCGCGCTTGGCCGCGTCGGTGACGACGAGGAAATGCCAGCCCTGGGCGTTACTGCCTGTGGGCGCCTGGATGGCAATACTCAGACAGCGCTCAATCACGTCACGCTCAACAGGCCGGTCAAAATCTAGCCGTTTGCGCACGGTACGCGTGGTGGTTAATAACTCGTCAACAGTCTGCAAATCCATGGGAAACCTCCAAAAATCAATCTAGGCTGTGCGCCATTCGCCCCATTACCCTTGAGGTCTGCACAGATACCACGCTTTTATTTGAAGCGACGACGCAAAATGAGTTGGGCCACAATGCCTAGCAAAACCAGAAAGCCGTATAAGAATGAAGTTGTGGCAACATCTGCCTGGAGCGAAGTGACGATAATGGCCGCGCCGGTGACTGAGGAGATGAAGATTTTGGCAAAATCATTGGCAAATAGGGCCATTAATAGGCCAATGATACCACCGATCAGGAAGGTGACGAGGGTAGAGCCGACGTTCCAATCCAGGTAAGCAAACAATTGAACCAGGATAATGCCGCCGACAAGAAATCCGGCGATGTTCAGGACCAGGGCGGTGATGAAAACGGCCGTAAACGCCCCCACCGCCCCAAACACCAGCCCCAACACAATCGCCGACCCGGTAAGCGCTCCGCCAGACGGCGCACTGCCGATATTTAGCCCAAATAAAAAGCCAATCCCGCCGGCAATCAACCAATAATACCGGTACCCCAAAAACAACAACGCTGCGCCCACGACAAGCGGAAAAAGATTCATGCAAACGCCTCACAATTCATGATTAACGGTTTTGATGTGTCGCAAGGTGTCTAACGAGGCTAAGACCAGCAAAAAATCCCCGACGCAGAGTTTCTGGTCCGCATCGGGGTGCATATCGCTATGGGTATTGCTGCGATGGAACACAATCGAGAGATTGTACGCTTGCTGCAGCCCGGTAACGGTTTGCCCGGCGAGCGGCGAATTGGGCTGGATGGTCATCTCGCTAAGATTGAGCAGGTCTTCGCCCACGTAGAAGGAATGTTTGATGTCCAGGCGCATGGCGGCGGCGGCGAAGATGGGCGCTGCCAGAGCTGAACCGCTGAACGCGGTGTGGATGCCAAACCCTTTTTCGACGCGGCGAGCCAGGTCGCTGTCGAACATGCGCAGGACCACTTTGATGTTGGGGTTGATTTCGCGGGCATCCAGGGCAATGTCCAGGTTGGCCAGTTCGTCGTCGGTGCAGGGGATGATGGCGTCGGCGCGTTCGATGCCTGCTTTGAGGATGTTTTCGGAGCGGCGGGCGTCGCCGATGAGCAGCGGAACGCCGAGGGCGCGCATTTTTTCGACGAAACGGCCGTTTTCATTCACCTCAATCGCGACCACGTCACGGCCGTATTTCAGCAGTTCCTGAGTCACCCGGTAGCCAATTTTGCCCGTGCCGCACACGATAATGTGGTTGCTATACGTTGATGCCATTGCCACCTGCCATTTTTGCCCGCGAGCTTGCTTGTTGATGAGCGCCGTGCCAAACCGCAGTACGCCATCGGCCACAGCCACCAGCCCGACCACGGGGATGATAAAAAAAAGAATTTGCAGATACCAGGGTTCCGGAAAAGGGAGCAGCGTCTCAAAAAAGATCAGCGAAAAGGTCGCATAAATCGCTTCGCTAAAACCGGGCGATTGACCGGCGCGTTCGGCGCTGGCGGGAAAGGTATAAAACAAATGAAAAATGGTCGCCCCGCCCACCACCACAGTCAAAAAAAGGAGCATCGACGAGCCGGATTCGCCCAACAAGACACGCATATCGCGGATTTGGGCGCGGATTTGGCGGCGAAGCTGGCGTTTCTTTTTCATGGCGGCGTATTTTACGACAGATTCCCAAAGTCGGGCAGGCTTTTGTTATCTCGGCGCAATTCCCCTTCCTCGGCTACAATGAGGCCATGACAACGACTTACGACACGATGACCGATTTACACGCGGCGATGCGCGGCTGCCGCCGCTGCCTGGAGCGGGGACACGCCATCACGCCAGGAGCCATTTTTAGCGGTCAGGCTGCCGCCCAGGTGATGTTGATTGGACAAGCGCCCGGCGTAACCGAAGTGGAAGCCAAACGGCCGTTCAACGCCAGCAGCGGCCGCCGACTCTTTCAATGGTTGGAACAGGCCGGCTGGCAAGAAGACGACTTTCGCGCCCGGCAGTACATGACGGCCGTTACCAAATGCTACCCCGGCAAAGACAAATCCGGCAAAGGCGACCGCGTGCCCACCAAAACCGAGCAGGCGCTCTGCCGCCCCTTTCTGGCGCAAGAAATCGCCTTCGTGCGCCCCCGGCTTCTCATCCTGGTCGGCGGGCTGGCGATCAAGCTGCTTTTTCCGGCCCACGCCCGCCTGCAAGAAGTGATTGGCACGGCCGTTTACTTTCCGCCCGCCGCTTTGCCCAACCCAGCGCAGTTTGACCTGAGCCAGGGGCAGCAGCTAACCGCGTTCGATTCGGCGCAAGACAGCAACGGCCGTTGGGTCGTCCCCTTGCCCCACCCATCCGGCGCCAGCCTGTGGCCCAACAAACCGGCCAACCAGGCGCTCATCAACCGCGCCATCGGCCTCCTGGGCGCCATCCGCGAAAATTGGTCGTTATAAACGCCCGCCGCCCCGGCCAGGGCTGAACTGCCACTTTGCAACTCACCCAACATGACGTACCATTGGCCGCTATGTACCGTCGAGATTATTTTATGCGCCTGATTGAAGAAGCAACGGCCGTTCTGAGCCGGGTGCTCAAACTCAATCAAACCCACGACTACACCGAAGCCATCGCCGTTACCAACGGCTCGGTGCGCCGGCTGACCGGCCTGAGCAGCGAAGCCCTGCTGCGCCTGGACACCCAGGACCTGGTCGCCCAGCTTTCCATGCGCGACGAACTGGGCTGGATTGAAACCAGCCTCACCATCGTCACCGTTTTAGACCAGGAAGGCGACAGCTACGCGCTGCAAGGCGACGAGGAAGCCGCCTACCGGCGACACCTCAAAGCGCTGGAGCTGCTTCTAGCGGTGCAAATTCGCCACCCGCAGCTAGATTTGCCAGACATCGTGCCTGGCGTGGATATGCTGCTGACCAAAGTAGCGGACATCGTCTGGCCGGAAGACACCTGCGCCGATTTTGTGAGATATTACGAGCAGCACGGCGAATTTGCGCAGGCCGAAGACATGATTTTTAGCTGGCGCGAAATGCACCCTACCAGTCCCGCGCCTATCGAAGCGGGCATCGCGTTTTACGAACGCTTAATCGAGAAACCCGACGCGGAACTGACGGCCGGTAATTTGCCCCGCGACGAAGTGGAAGCCAGTCTGGCCGAACTGTTGGAGGAATCGACTTAGTTAGCAGTATCCAAACGGCCGTTTCCTCCCATTGTCAATTTCTATCAAAGCCTATAAAACTATCTGGTAGAGGCTAAAAATTACCATGCAGCAATCGCTCAAAAAGACACGGACGGCCGTCTTTCACAACCGACCACCAACGCTGCCAAGCAATGTCACTTACCACCCAATCCCCCACCCCCCAGACGCCGACCAACCCGACAATCCAACCATCTGGCGTATTCGCCTGAGCCTGGTCACGGATCTCAATCAAGAAATTGCCCTGGAAATCCATGACGAAGCCATCTTGGGCCGCGACGCCGATCTGCCGAACATGATCGACCTGACGCTTTTCGATGCGGTTCATTTGGGCGTTTCGCGGCAGCACGCCATTTTACGGCCGTCGGCGAACAATTTGTTTATTCTGGATTTGGGCAGCACCAACGGCACATTTCGCAACGGCCGTACCGTGGGCCACAGCCCAGAACGCCTGCTCACCGACGACATCATCACCCTGGGACACCTCCAACTCCTCATTCAAATCGACGAACGGCCGATTTTCCAGACGGCCGTTCTCAACAAACCGCCAGACCTGGCCTACATCCTGGCCCAAATCGCCCAGGCCATCACCTCCCAATTAGACCTCGACGAAGTCCTCAACCAAGTCACCGAAGCGGCTATTACGCTGACAACGGCCGTCCAAACCGCCATCTGGCTGAATGACGCCAACACCGGACACCTGAGCCTGGAAGCTTCCTACGGCATCGATGAAAGCAAGCTAAGCCGCTATCACAAGCCAGACCCACAGACCTCGCCGGTCGCGCAGGTCATCCAGGCCGGCCAGCCGCTTATGGTTACGCTGCCTTTGGAACCAGACGAAGAAGATACGGCCGTTTCCGACGCCGCTCAGGCCCAAACCGAAACGCACCTCTACTTACCCATCACCCAGGGTGGCGTCGTGCTGGGCGTGCTGGGCGTGGTCCAACGCCAGGGCAACACAACCTTCAGCGAACGCGATGACCAACTCCTCAGAACCATCGCCGACTTCGCGGCCATTGCCATCCAAAATGTGTGGTTATACCGCAGCGTCGAAGAATACAACCGCATTTTGGAGCAGAAAGTGGAGCAGCGCACGGCCGAATTGGCCGCCGCCACCAAAAAAGCCGAAGAAGCCCGCGCCGCCGCCGAAGAAGCCAACCGCACCAAAAGCGATTTCCTGGCCATGATGAGCCACGAAATCCGCACACCCATGAACGGCGTCATCGGCATGACCACCTTGCTGCAAGACACCCCCCTCACTTCTGAGCAGCGCGAATTTACCAACACCATCCAATACAGCGGTGAAGCGCTGCTGGCCATCATCAACGATATTTTGGACTTCTCGAAAATTGAAGCTGGCAAAATGGAGTTGGAGGCACGGCCGTTCGACCTTTATGACTGCATCAACAAAACCCTGGACATCGTCGCCGTGGCTGCCGCCCAAAAAAATCTAGAACTCGCCTGCCACATCGACGCCAACGTCCCCCACCACATCATGGGCGACAGCGCCCGCCTGCGCCAGATTTTCTTGAACCTGCTCAACAACGCCATCAAATTTACCAATCACGGCGAAGTCGTCGTTCGCGTAACCGCCCCAACCAGTCAGAATAATCGGTACATCCTCCAGTTCGATGTGCAAGATACCGGCATCGGCATCCCGCCAGAACGATTGGATCGGTTGTTTCAAGCCTTTACTCAGGGCGATGTATCCACCACCAGACGGTACGGCGGAACCGGATTGGGGTTGGTCATCAGCCAGCGGCTGTGCGAATTAATGGGTGGGGCAATCTCCGTGAACAGCACCCTGGGCAAAGGGTCCACCTTCAGCTTTACCCTTGTCACCCGGAAAGTCCCTGCGCCTACGCCCGCCTTTTTGAAGGCGCAGCAGCCAAAACTTGCCGACAAACGCGCCTTATTGGTGGATGTAGACAACGCTGGCGGGCGCATCCTGGCTATGCAGCTAAAAAAATGGGGCATCCAAATTGTCCGCACCGGCAACCCCGGCGAAGCCTTGAAGCTAATGACCCAGCAGCAGCCTTATGACGTGGTCCTGGTGGCTCTGGCGCTGCCTGGGCAAGATGGACTTGCGCTGGCGGAAGCAGCCCAGGCACAACTGGCAGACCTGACGCCGCCGTTTATTTTGCTGCACCCGGCCGGCCGCAGCCAGCCGCTTACCAATGGTCGGCAATTTGCCGCCACGCTCACCAAACCGGTCAACACCCAAATTCTCCATAAAACTTTGGTCAGCTTATTCAGCGGCGAACTTGATACAATTCCCCAACGGGCAAGCTCGTCCGACAGCTTGTTCGACCAACAGTTGGGCAGCCGCCACCCCCTGCGCATTTTGCTCGCCGAAGACACCCCCACCAGCCAAAAATTAATGCAAACCGTATTGCAGCGTCTGGGGTATCAACCCGATTTGGCCGAGAACGGGCTGCAGGTGGTGGCTCGATTAAAAAATCATACGTATGACCTGATTTTGATGGATATCCAGATGCCCGAAATGGATGGCCTGACAGCTACGCAACTGATCCGCCGCCGTCTGCCGGCCGAACAACAACCGCAAATCATCGCCCTGACAGCCAACGTGACGGCCGAAGAACAGGCGACCTGCCTGGCGGCGGGGATGAGCGGCTACCTGGTTAAACCGCTGCGCCTGGAAGCGCTGATTGCGACGCTGACCGCCTGCCCGCCCGGATTAGAGCCGGCCACGGCCGTTCCCGCGCCACCCGATGAAAAAGAAACGGCCGTGCTCAATCCACGCGGCCTTGCCAATCTGTCCACCTCGCTAGGCGGCGACAAAGAAATTCTGAACGAGTTAATCGACGTTTATTTACACGATGCGCCCATCTTGCTCAATAGAATCCGCACCGCCGCCAACCACGGCGATGTCCCGGCGCTGCATCTGGCCTCGCACAGCCTGAAGGCCAACAGCGCCGAATTTGGGGCGTTAACCCTGGCCAATTTGTGCCTGCAATTGGAAACTATGGCAAAATCAGGACAAATTGAAAACTGTCAGGCTTTGATCACGCAGATAGAGGCCGCTTTTGAACCGGTTGTGTTGGCTTTGGAAGCCCTAAAAGCCGGTTAAAAGCAAAATTTTGCCTGACTGTTCAGACTCTAAGGGTTTGAGTAGGCGGCAAAAACGGCAATTTGGGGCGCTGGTCATTATGGAAGTCAATAAATTCAACGCACACATTCTGATTGTGGATGACAACCGCCTAAACCGGATCAAACTGGCGCGCGTCCTCCAACAGCAGGGTTTCCAGACCACGGAAGCGGAAAACGGCCGTCTGGCCCTGGAATGTTTGGGGAACGGCCGTTACGACCTGATGCTCTTAGACATTGTCATGCCTGAACTCAACGGCTTCCAAGTGCTGGAAGCCATGCAACAAAACAAAAAAATCATGACCCTGCCCGTCATCGTCATCTCCGCCCAGGACGAAATCGACAACGCCGTCCGCTGCATCGAAATGGGCGCCGAAGATTATCTCATCAAGCCCTTCAACCCCGTCCTGCTCAACGCCCGCCTCAGCGCCGCCCTGGAGAAAAAACGGCTGCGCGATCAGGAATATGCCTTTCTGGAACAAATTCAGGTCGAACGCCAGCGGCTGGAAGCGTACACCCAAGAATTACAGGCGCGTAACCAGGAACTGGATGCCTTTGCCCACACGGTGGCGCACGATCTAAAAAACCCTCTTGCCGCCATTATTGGCTACGTGGAACTGCTGCAAAAATATTACAGCGATAACTTAGACGATCGTGGCCTGAAAAACCTGGATCGCATCTTACAGTCCGGCCTTAAAATGAATGTGATCATCGACGAGCTGCTCCTCTTGGCCGGGATTCGCCAACAAACCGTCGATCCGCAGCCGCTCAACATGTATGACATCGTGTGCGAATCTTACCGACGGTTATCTTTCCTGATCGAGAACAGCCAGGCGGAAATTGTGTACCCCACAGATTGGCCAACGGCCGTGGGCCACGCCCCCTGGATCGAAGAAGTTTGGGCAAACTACATCAGCAACGGCATCAAATACGGAGGTCGTCCACCCCACCTGGAACTAGGGTCAACCCTTCAACCAGACCACATGATTCGCTTTTGGATCCGCGACAACGGCAGCGGCATCGCCCCAAACGATATGAAGCGCCTATTTGTCCCCTTCGAACGGCTGAAACCCAAGAAAATCGAGGGCTTTGGTCTGGGTCTATCCGTGGTAGAACGCATTATCAAACGGTTAGGGGGCAGCGTAGGCGTCGAAAGCCAGTCTGGCCAGGGCAGCACCTTTTATTTCACCCTTCCTCCGGCTACCGTGCCACCAGACGCGCCGCTGCCACCTGCCTGACAACCGCCACCGTCCGCACTTCCTGGCGCAGGTTTTCAGCGCCATCTCCCATTTCCCCTTCAAGATTTCCTGCATCTCTAAAATTTCAGAGCAATCTTATTTATGTTAACTCGCAATCTGAGCCGCATTTCGTCTACCCCCCTGGTTTTGGGGTCGCTGTTTTACTGGTTTTACTGGTCATTTGTAGCTGCTTATGATCCGTTTCTCAATGTGTACTTAGCCAACGAACGGGGCCTAAGCGGCCTGGAAATTGGCGTATTGGCCATTTTCAACCCCCTGATGGCCATCCTGCTGGGGCCATATCTGGCGGCTCAGGCCGACCGGCGCGGCTGGCGGCTGCGTATGCTGCAAATCGCCCTCATCGGGTGGATTGTGGCGCTGCTGCTGCTGCGCCAACCACAAACCTTTTGGGGATTTATGCCGGTGATGCTGCTGCTGGCTGCTTTCCGCAGCCCAACCAGCCCTATTGGTGATGGGCTAATCGCCCAGATGGCGGTTAGCCACCGGCTGAGTTATGGGTCTATGCGCCTGTGGGGGTCGTTGGGTTTTGCCCTGGTGTCGATTCTTTGCGGCATGGCCTGGCAGCGGCTGGGGTATGGCTGGATGTTTTATGCGGCGGCGGTAACGGCCGTTCCCTGTGTTCTCCTCATCAGCCGTCTGGAAGAACAACCCGTCCGCGACCGCCAGCCATCTGGTTCTGCCTGGCTGCTGCTCAAAGACCCTGGCCTGCTAACTCTATTTGCCATCTCTTTTTTGGCCGGCGTCTCGCTCATTTCCACGTTCATCTTTGGCGGCATCTTCATGACCGATTTAGGCGGCACGCGCAGCTACGTGGGCCTGATGTTTGGCTTTTCGGCGCTGGCCGAAGTGCCGATCATGCGTGCCAGCGACAACCTGATGCGCCGGTTCGGCGCGCCCAAAATCTTATTGGCCGCGCTGGTGGTAATTGCGACGGCCGTTTACGGCCACGCCCTGGCCCGTACCCCCAACTTTTTGCTGGCCGCCGCCACCCTCAAGGGCGTGGGGTATGGCCTGTTTTTTGTCACCACCGTTTACCTGATCAACCAGCGCACCCCCGATGGCTGGAAATCGACCGCGCAAGCCATCATGGGCGCCTGTCTGGTCGGGCTGGCTCCCTTGTTTAGCAGCGCCCTCAGCGGCTACGTCTTTGATCGCTGGGGCGGACAGGTGATGTTTGCCGGCACAGCCAGCTTCACGCTGGTGGCCATTGTTCTCATGGTCCTGGCTCTGGCACGCGGCTGGCTTAATCCCCGCTAAAATCCTCGCGCTTCTTTTTTGTCCACACGGACCCTAAGGGTTCGTGCAGCCTTAACTTTTGAGTTTGCAGATGGGTCCAATCTGGGAGATTGGACCCATCTAAACAGGTTAAAAACATACGCACCCTAAGGGTTTTCGCTTAAGAAATTTGGCCTCTTGGAACCCAAACCTTTAGGGACTTCCCGGAGAAACTGCAAGAGGCGACTTTATTATTCATTGCCAATCCGATGGTTCATGAGTTACCATAGACGCATTAGATAATTATCGAATCCCACTGGAGGAGCATATGCCTGTAAAATCTAAACCCCGTATTTCAGCCGAAGATCTGTACCGTTTTACCCTGATCAACGACGCGCGCATTTCCCCCGACGGCCGTTTCGCCATCACCGCCATCCAACGCATCGACAAAAAAACCGAAAAGAAATATAGCAACCTCTGGCTCGTGCCAACCGGCGCGGGTCGCCCGCAGCAGTTTACCTATGGCAATCAGGTAGATACCGCCCCCCGCTGGTCGCCCGACGGCCGTACCCTCGCCTTCCTCTCCAATCGCCAGGATGAAAAACAGATGCAAATCCATCTCATTCCCCTGAGCGGCGGCGAAGCACGGCCGTTAACCGATCTCCAAGGACAGTTCGGCAACATGCAGTGGTCGCCCGACGGCCGTACCTTGCTCTGCACCTTCCTCAAACCCGATCCGGCAGCTCTGGAACGCGAAGCCGACGAGCAAAAGAAAAAACTGGGCATTGTCGCCCGCCACATCACCACCCGCACCTTCTTTAAGTTAGATGGCGCAGGCTACCTGCCCGACGAACGCTGGCACATCTGGCGCGTCGACGCCCAAAATGGCAAAGCCACCCAGCTTACCGACAGCCCCATCCACGATGAAGGAAATCCGTCCTGGTCGCCAGACGGCCGTTTCATCGCCTTCAACTCCAACCGCCAGCCGGACCCCGATCAGGCCCCGGACCGCGAGGATTTGTTCATCATGGACGCCGACGGCCAGAATTGGCGGCAAATCGACGCGCCTATCGGCCCCAAAAGCACGGCTGTTTTCTCGCCCGACGGCCGTTATCTGGCCTATCTGGGTGTAGACGCAGAAGGACAGTGGTGGCGCAACACCAGTTTATGGATTGTGCCCGTGGATGGCAGCGCGCCAGCGCGCAACCTCACCGCCCACACCGACCTGCACTGCCAGGACGTAACCAGCGGCGATACGGGCGGCGGGCAACCCATGCCGCCAACCTGGGCCAACAACAGCCAATCCCTCTTCGTGCAGGCCTCCCATCACGGCGATACCGCGCTTTACCGCGTCTCATTAGACGACGAACCAATGGTCACCCGGCTGCTGCCCGAACACGGCCTGATCAGCTCGGCTACCTGGGACGCCGCCCAACAAAGAATGGCCTACGTCCTAAACACCATGACCCGGCCTGGGGAATTATTTGTGTATGATGGGCAAAACGGCCGTTCCCGCCAGCTCACCCACCTGAACGACACCTGGCTCAAACGCCTCGACATGGGCGAAGTTGAAGAAGTGTGGTTTAAAGCCGCCGATGGTTATGATTTACATGGCTGGATCTTATTCCCGCCCAATTTTGACCCGGCGCAAACCTACCCCTCTATCCTGGAAATTCACGGCGGGCCGCAGGTGCAGTATGGCAACGCCTTCATGCACGAATTTTTCTATCTGGCGGCGCACGGGTATGTGGTTTATTTCAGCAATCCGCGCGGCGGGCAGGGGTACGGCGAAGCGCACAGCAAAGCCATCTGGCACCAATGGGGCACAGTCGATTACGACGATGTGATGGCCTGGACCGACTACATGACCAGCCAGCCTTACATCGACACGGCGCGCATGGGCGTCACCGGCGGCTCTTACGGCGGCTACATGACCACGATGATCATTGGGCGGACGCACCGGTTTAAAGCGGCCGTTACCCAGCGGGGCGTGAACAACCTCATCAGCATGTGGGGGTCCAGCGATTTCAACTGGGCGTTCCAGCAATCGCTCGGTCAAAACAAACCGCCCTTCGATAATTTGGACCATTACTGGCAGCAGTCGCCCATGAAAT
>JAGOMA010000030.1:0-25741 GCA_017993775.1 Chloroflexota bacterium
CCGCCACAGACGTTACCGACTTCGCCATTGAGCCTACCCATCCGGGGGTGAAGGCGCCTCGATCCAAATGCTCTTCAGTTTGAAATGTACACCGCTATCTTACTCTAAATTCACCGCTTCTAATAGTACTGTATGTCATTCAAAGGAACGAGAATTGAATAATTTACATGTTCAGATTGGACCAATCTTTCGCATGCTATTTAATTTTCATTCCTAAGCAGAGTCTTCGGAGCGAAGAATTCCTATATTCCGGTTGTAAGGGGATTCTTCTTCACGGATTCGTCAAAATGACCGAACGAATGATTCGCATGGATATGATTGAGCTGCCAAAAATGTTACCATTAGATCAGGGTATACTTCGTGAATTACGAACCGAATCGCCTGAATCGTTTGAATCTGGTCTAATTCAGCCAGCATCATCCAAAAGAAAAGTTTCGTTATGTCAATCTATAACATTTTACCTGGAAATATAATCTGGTGAGTCCGAAGCACCAACAAGCAATAACATATGCTTTCGAACGTTTACGAGATGAGCTTTCACCCAGGCTCACGTATCATTCTCTTTGGCATGCACAAGAAGATGTCTTGTTAGGCTGCACACAAATTGCTCAGGAGATGAATATCGCAGAAGAAGAGATGCGGTTATTACAAGTAAGCGCCGCATTTCATGATATTGGGTTTGTCGTGGACTACACCAATCATGAATTGAATGGGGTACGCATCGCCACGGAGGTCTTGCCGGCCTTTGGCTATTCTGAGGATGAGATAGCCATAGTGACGGGAATGATCATGGCCACACGTTTACCGCAATCACCCACTACTTTGCTGGAAGAAATTTTGGCTGACGCCGATTTCGGTGTTTTAGGGCGCGAAGACTTTTTCGAGCGTAATCGGAGTTTGAAGCAAGAATTGGCTAATTACGGGCGTGTGGTTGATGAAAAAACGTGGTATGAAACACAGTTGGCATTCTTAGAGAACCACCAATACTTCACAGAGGCAGCAAGAAAACTGCGTGATCCAATGAAGCAGGAGCATATTGCCATGTTGAAAAAGATAGTGCAATCGCTAGAGTAATGGGGCACGCCTCGTTTGGCTTTAGCAAGCTGATGTCGAATGATTTCCTACGCGAAAGTCTGGTTTTAGATAGCCTGAGCAAATCGGCGCAGAATGAAATTGACACCGTGGCCACGCGGGTTTGGGAGCGCAAACACCTGCTTGGCCATGAGAAATCTCAATCCACCGGGTTGACAATCGTTCGAATGCGGGCAGGGACATAAGGTAGGCGATTAAACCAGTTCGGCCATATGGCTACTTCCGGCACGGCCCTCAAGGGCAGTTGCTCAAATAAATAGGCTATCGCCAGATCGGGTGGCTGCCCCGAAATATCGTTCAATACCTGTTCCAACTCCAGGTCAGCAGCGGCCAAGACTTCGCCGGTCATTTCAAAGGTAACACGTCCAGCCTCATCCACAGCGACCACGTCGCCGCGGGTGTATTTGATGCTGTTGGGGACCAAAACGTAGCCATCCGGCACGGCCGTTGCCAGCGCTTCATACACAATGCCAGAGGCGGCGTTGGCGTTAACGGCCGTGCCCACAACATCCGCCCGCATCTCCAACGCCAGCCTGTCGGTCTGTTCGCCAGGGAAATGAGAGTACGTCTCGCTGTTCACGCTCACCACACGCACCGAATCTCGCGCCAAAAACTCAAACGGCGTCGTCTGCGCCTCCATCTCCGAAGCCGAAACGGCTTGCAAAAATTGCAGCACCTGCGCTCGCAATCGCTCCTGGTCGGCAGACGTGACAGCCTTTTCTTCACGCACGCCGCCGCCCTCAATGGCCTCCAGGTTGCGCACTTCCAACTGCAGCGCCAACGTGCCCTCTATTTCATTCACCTGATTTGCAGCCACATTCCCCTGCGGCCCCGGCTCAACCGCCACCACTTCCACTTCGGCCGTGCCGCCCTCCACACCAGGAACGATTGCCTCGTTGAGGGTCTGAAAAACGATGGTACTCCCCGCCGATGTGCGCACACGAGTGCCCGCAGGAGCCACCACTTCTTGCGCCTGCCGATTCACAAAAACCACTTTCCCCCTGGCCGAAGCGCTGGGCACTTCAGCCACGCCGCTGGTTTCGGCGCCGGCCTGCCAGGATTGATTGGCACTCAGGATGCGCGCGGGAACGGCGGAACGGCCGTAATCCACTTCTTCCAGCGCCGGGTCAGCAACTATTTGTTTGGTGATCTCGATGGGCAGCACATCCGGCCGCAGCCGAACCGTCGCCCCCGGCACCGCATACGAAACAGCCACAAACACCGCCGCCACGACCATAAAAAACAGCAAAATGGCCGCATAGCGAAAAATCCACAGGCGCGGGCTGCTCACCGGAGCCAGGCGACGGCGCGCCTCCTGCCGGTCGCCTTCGTCGATCTGGGCCGGGCGCAGTTCTTCGGCTTTAACGCCGCCAACAGTGGGCAGTCCCACTACTTCGGCCCGACGACGACCGCGCCACCACCCCCGGCGGCTGTGTTCCGCCGTCTCCACAGAAATGAAGACCGGCAAACCCAACGCTTTGGCCTGGCGCGTGATGTCGGGAACGGCCGTCACCAATCCCACATCCAGCCGCCGCCGATCCGCATGGCGGCGCAGGCGCACCAAATCCAGCCCTTCGCGCAGCACCCCACCATCTTCCGGCAGCACCAACAGCGCCTGGCTCTCCCCGGCCCAATCCAGCCGGTCGCAGATGGAGGTGATGTCGTCGTCGGAATCTAGCGGGATAATTTTCATATCAAGTTAACGTTTTTTCTACCAACCCCGGCACAATCGCCAGCGCCTCGGTAATTTTGCTGGTGTCGTGGCCGCCAGCCTGGGCCATGTTGGGTCGTCCGCCGCCGCCGCCGCCCACCACCTTGGCCACCTCGCGCACAATATCGCCAGCCTTCAGGCCGCGTTTGATGAGATCGTCGGTGACAGTGGCCACAAAGATGGGTTTATCGTTTTGGATGGCCGCGAGAACGGCCGTGCCCGATTTCGCCTTATCCCTAAACCAGTCGGCCATCTCACGCAGGGTATCCACGTCGGCCACATCAACCTGCGCCGTCAGGACATTGATTCCGGCAACCGTCTGCATTTGGCCCAGCAAATCGACAAATTGGTAACGCGCCAATTTGCGCTGCAGCAGTTCGGCCGTCTTTTGTAGATTTTTATGATCAGCCAGCAAGGTTTCCAGCCGGCTTTCCAACTCGCCCACCGGCGCATTCATCAAATCAGCCAATCGGTCCAACACATCCAGCCGCTCGGCGATAAGCGACTGCGCGCCGCGGCCGGTTACAGCCTCCACACGGCGCACGCCCGCGGCCACCGCCCCCTCGCTCATAAAACGGAACTGCCCAATGTCGTTGGTCTCGGAAACGTGCAGGCCGCCGCATAATTCCATGCTGTACGCCGGTTGGTCGCCGCTGCCCAGGGTGATGGTGCGCACGATGTCGCCATATTTTTCGCCAAAGAGGGCCATCGCGCCCATCTCAATCGCTTCCTGCTGCCCCATGTATTTAATTTTTACCGGATAATTTGCCAGGATAGCCTGGTTGATGTCGGCCTCGATGGCCGCCAGCGTGGCTTCGTCCACTGCTTTGTCGTGGGAAAAATCGAAGCGCAGGCGGTCGGGGGCCACCAGCGAGCCTTGCTGGGTGACGTGGTTGCCCAGGTGGGCGCGCAGTTCACGGTGCAGGATGTGGGTGGCGGTGTGGTTACGACGAATGTCGGCGCGACGGCCGTCATCAACGATCAACCGCGCTTCCTGCCCCAGGGCAATCTCGCCTTTTACCACCTCGCCTCGATGGACGATCAGGCCAGGAACCGGTTTACTCATACTGTCTACGCGAAATTCAGCGCCGGATTCGGGGATCGTAATCAGGCCGGTATCGCTGACTTCCCCACCAGCTTCCACATAAAATGGCGTCGCCGCGGTGATGATTTCTGCTGCCTGGCCCTGGCTGATGGTTTTCACCGGCTCGCCATCGCAGACCAGCGCAATCACGTCGGAACGCAGGCGCGATCCGATGTAGGGATCGTATTCTACGCCGCCGTCTAGCTGGCCCGATTCCTGCAAATCGGCTAACAGGTCGCCATAGACGCCTGTGCCGCGTTCGTAGGCTTTGAACGCGCCGGAGCCGCTGGCCAACGCGTGCGCGGCGCGCGCCGCATTGTACCCTTTCTCGTCGATGGTAATGCCGCGCTCCTTCACCAAATCGCGGGTGATTTCCAGGGGCAGGCCAAAGGTGGCGTATAAATTAAAGGCAGTCTGGCCGTCGATTTGTTTTGCGCCGATTGCGGCCATTTCTTCCAAAATAGCCAGCAGTTGGTTAAGCGCTGCGTCCAGAGTGCGGGCAAAGCGGCGTTCTTCTTGGGTGAGGGTGTGGCGAATATGCTCGGCGCGCTGCCGCAGTTCCGGGTATGCCTCGCCCATCTGGTTAATGTAGACCTGGGCCACGTCGGCCAGGAATGGCTGCTGAAAGCCAATTTGCCGGCCAAAACGGGCGGCGCGGCGAATGATCATGCGCAGGACGTAGCCGGCCCCGGCCGCGCCGGGTCGGACGCCGTCGGCAATGAGGAAGGTAGCGGCACGGCCGTGATCCGCAATAACGCGGTAGCCGACATATTTTTCCTGGCGCTGTGCCTCTGTGTCTGCCAACAGCTCTTGCACTTTGTCCATGACCGGCAGGAACAGGTCGTTGTCGTAATTGGCCTGGGTTCCCTGCACAACGCTGGTAATGCGCTCCAAACCCATACCCGTATCGACGCCGGGTTTGGGCAGCAGCGTGCGCGTGCCGTCTTCAGCCTGATCGTATTGCATAAAGACCAGGTTCCAGACTTCCAGCCAGCGGTCGCAGTCGTTGTCTAGCAGCACGGAGCAGTCGGGACGGCCGCAGGTGCAGGCTTCCGGTCCCCAATCGTAATGAAGTTCGCTGGTGGGGCCGCAGGGACCAACGTCGCCCATCATCCAGAAGTTGGTTTTGTCTCCCATGCGTAAAATGTGGTCGGCGGGCACGCCGATCTGGTTGGCCCAGATGTTGTACGCCTCATCGTCGCTGGTGTGGACGGTGAAATAGAGCTTGTCGGCCGGAATCTGGCAAACTTTGGTCATGAAGTCGTAGGCGTATCGGCAGGCGCCCTCTTTGAAATAATCGCCAAAGGAAAAATTGCCGAGCATTTCAAAAAAGGTATGGTGGCGCGGCGATGGACCGACGTTTTCGAGGTCGTTGTGTTTGCCCTGGACACGCATGCATTTTTGGGAGGTGGTGGCGCGGGAATACGGCCGTTTCTCCTTGCCCAAAAATACGTCCACAAACTGGTTCATGCCCGCGTTGGTGAACAGCAAGGTCGGATTATCGTGCTGCGGCAGCGGCGCGCTGGAGACAATCTCATGCTCAAATTCGTTGAAAAACTCTAAAAATGCCTGTCGTATTTCGTTGCTGGTTATTGGTTTCATAACATCTCCTCAGTGTAGCGAAGGCTAAAGCGAAGATTGAAGAATGAAGCTTGCCAGAGACCCTAAGGGTTTGACCAAACCCTTAGGGTCTTTTTGGATACTAATTTTTAACTTCAATTTTCTTCTTAGTCTCCCAGATTTTACCTTGACAATAAAAAACCGCCAGACTGAGTAATCGGTCTGGCGGTCGTTGGGCCTGTATAATGAAAAAGGGGTGTGGAATCAGGCAGCGCAACAATCCAGACCGGAGGTCTGGCTGGCAGCAGCGGCGGCGCTGATGGTTGTTGGGTGCTGATTCAGGCGTTTCATGGCAGGCATGGTAACAAAGTGGGCCTGGTTTGTCAACGAAGTGAATGAGCAATGGGTTAACATCTTGCAATGGTTCATAAAAATCCAAGATGCTGTGGGCATAGTACACGAAAAATGGCATACCGGAGGTAAAGATGACCAAAAAGATTGAGAAAACAGACGAGCAATGGCGCGCGGAGCTAACGCCGGAACAGTATCGTATTACCCGCCAAAAAGGGACGGAACGGGCATTTACCGGCGCATATTATCACAACACAGAAACGGGGGTTTATAAATGCGTTGCCTGCGGAGCAGAATTGTTTTCCTCGGAACAAAAATATGATTCCGGCTCAGGCTGGCCCAGTTTCTGGCAACCTGCCCAAGAGGATAATGTGGATGTCGCCGTCGACCGCAGTTATTTTATGGTCCGGACGGAGGTGATGTGCAGCCAATGCGGCGCGCACCTGGGGCATCTTTTTGAGGATGGGCCACAGCCGACCGGCTTGCGTTACTGCATTAATTCAGCGGCGTTGGATTTTGAGAAAGAGGAGTGATGGGCGGGTTGGTTAGGTTGGTTGCGTTGGTTGACTAATAAACCAACCAACCAACCAACCAACCAGCAAACCAACCTTTTTATAACTCGGCGAGGAACACGGCCGTTTCCGCCGCAATCTTATCCCACGTAAATAAGCCGGCCACCTGGGCTGCGCCCTGGCCAATTTGGGCGCGCAGGGCCGGGTTGGCGCTGAGGGTGCGCACGGCCGTTGCCAGCGCAACCGCATCATCCGGGGGCACCAGCCACACATTCTCGCCTTGAACCAGTTCGGGCGTGGGCATGGCGGGCGTGGTGGTGAGCAACGGCCGTCCGTGAGCCAATACCGCCATCAACGTCCCCCGCCGCAGCGACACCCCATCCCGGTATGGCATCACCATCAGGTCGGCCGCATGCAAAAAGGTGGACACACGCTGATCGGGCAAAAAACCGGTCCAATGCACCCGCGCCGCCAACCCCAACTCGCCAATCAACGCCTTGAGCTGATTGAGAAACGATTGGTTATTGCTCGGATCGCTGCTGCCCGTTTGCCCGCCGATAAACACCAGATGAACGCTGGCATCCAGAACTGCCAGCGCGTGCAGGAGCGTGTCGGCCCCTTTGCTCTCGTTCAGGAAACCAAAATACCCCAGCAAACAATCACCGATGCGCAGCCCCAACTGATCGCGGACTTCTTGAAGTTCGATGTGGTTGGGGGTATACGTGGCGATATTGCTGCCGATGGGGATTTGGCGCACAGGCGTGCGGACAACGGCCATCAGCGCATCATAATCGGCCAGATTGGTAACAATCGCGCCGTGCGCGTATTTGGCCATGGTGGTTACGGCCGTTTGTCGCAGCCGCCCCGCTTTGGGAAACAGATAAGGGACGCGTAAATCGTGGAAAGTAACGGCCGTTTTGGTTAAGCCTTTCAGCCGCCAGGGGAGCAAATTGATGGCCGCGCTGCGCATGTTGTAAGCCGCGGCCTGATATTGAACGTTGACCACATCCAATTCATACCGCAGCGCCACATCCGCAATCTGGGAAACGGCCGTCCAGCGCCATTTTTTCACGTTGGGGTGCAGTTGGGCAAAACCCAGGTCCACCGGTTCCAGCAAATCTTGCCACCGGCGGCGCGCCTGGAACGGCCGTGCCCGCCGATCGGTGATGATGTGAATCGCGTGGTCTTGGTCCGCCAGAGCCAGCGCCAATTCTTGCGTAAAGGCGCCCACCCCGCCTTCCATCGGCGGATACTCTCCCGTTACCAGACCAATTTTCATAACGGGATCAACGATTGACGGTGGCAAGCCCGTGTTTGCCGATCAGGCGAAATAAGCATCATATGCGTTGGGGACTGGATGACCACGCCAGCGAAGAAGCGACAAAGCATAGGTGCGCCGCAGGGTGACAAAATCCGCCTTCTGATGGGCTGTGTCTAGTTTTTCCGGCTCCGGCCAATTGCCATCAGCCACGCGCATCAGGTCGATATCGCTCAGGCCATTCAACGCCAGCAGTTCATCATGAAATGCTTCCGGCACTTTATTTAAAGATGGCGGCAAACCAACTCTAACAGTTTGCAGCAAAACCTCTTCCAACGACCATGTGGACGCCTGAGCGATGCGCTTTAAATCTTCGTATATGTGCTCTGGTACATCAATTGTGACTTTCTTCGATTTCATCCATCACCTTTCCCTGATCTGACAACCGTTCGGCAACCGGTTTCCCTGTTAATACCCGGCTGGGTGCAGACCCGACCGGAGAACGGCCCAATAAGCTTGAACGCGCTGGCGACGTAACGGCCGTTTATGCCCCAAAGCGCCCTTCGCTCCTTCTAAAATCAGCTGCCATAAATAATTTATTAATAAGAACAAGCGTAACAGCCCGGCCGCCAGGCGGCTATGGTACTTTCGGAAGTACCGCAGTTTGGCTTGCTGAAAATTAATGTGCCGGGCAACGATGGCTTGCTCGCTGCTTTTGCCTTCGTAATGGATGATTTGCGCGGCTGGCAGATACACCACCCGCCAACCGGCATCTTTCATGCGCCGGCACCAATCCAGCTCTTCGGAATACATGAAGTATGCTTCATCCATGCCGCCAACGGCCGTTACGGCCGTGCGTGGCGCCATCATACACGCTCCGGTTACCCAATCGACATCCGCAGTCTGGTCATCGGGCAAATCCTGAGCATAGTAGCGAGTCAATAAGCCCGCCGGAGCCAGAGGCTCCAGCCAGGTACTCTCAAAAAAGGCCGTCGTCAGCGTAGGAAACCGCCGCCGCGACGACTGCACCGAGCCGTCGCCGTTGCGTAACTGCGCGCCCACAATGCCCACATCAGGATGATCTTGCACATACTTCCACATGATGGTCAACGCCTGACCCAGAACGGCCGTGTCAGGATTGAGGAGTAGTATATAACGGCCGTTCGCTTTCGCAATGCCTAAATTGTTCCCTTTCGGAAAACCAACGTTTTCCTGGCAGGCGATGAGCGAGACCCAGGGAAACTCGGCGGCAAGCATGTCCGCGCTGCCATCGGCAGAAGCGCTGTCGACCACAATGACTTCCAGAGTTAGCTCGCCGCGCCCGCGCTCGATGGAAAGCAGGCAGTCGCGCAGCAAATCTCGAACATTCCAATTAACGATGATGATGGATAAATCGGGCGGGTTGCTCATGAGGGAGTTGGTAGACGAAACAGGCGGCGGGCGTTGGCCGTGGTGTGATGGGCGATCACGGCCGTTTCCACCCCTCTTTCCACAGCCACCCGCTCGGCCACAAAGGCCACATACGCCGGTTCATTGCGCTTGCCGCGCAACGGCTGCGGGGCCAAATAAGGCGCGTCGGTTTCGATGAGCAGGCGCTCCAACGGCGCTTTGCGCACAATTTCCCGCAGCTCATCAGCCTTCTTAAACGTCACCGGGCCGGTGATTCCGAGGTAGAAACCCATGTCTAACGCCGCCTGCGCCGTCGCCCAATCGCCGGAAAATGAGTGGAGTACGCCGGGGTTTTCGCGCCCGGCCAGCGGCGAAGCGGCCAACAAGCGAATCAAATCAGCGCTGGATTCGCGGTTGTGCAGGATAACCGGCAGATTCAGTTCGGCGGCCAGGGCCAACTGCTGGGCCAGGGCTTCGTGCTGCACGGCTTTGGGCGCGTCGTCCCAATGGTAATCCAGGCCAATTTCGCCGATGGCGACCACTTTGGGCAGGGCGGCGGCGGCGCGCACAGCTTCCAGCCAGGCATTCGTCCAGCCGGCGCTGGCATTGGGGTGGATGCCGACGGCCGCAAACACGGGGGCATGGGTCTGGGCTAACTGCGGCACGGCCGTTAAATTTTCCAGGTCTATGGCCGGCACCACGATTTGCGCCACACCCGCCGCGGCGGCGCGTGCCAGCACGGCCGTGCGGTCGTCAGCAAATTGACGCATATCCAGGTGGCAGTGCGAATCAATCAGTTCCATCATCCGGCCGATTCATCCTGGCTCTGGCGATAGGCGGCCAAAAACTCGGCCGGAACCTGCACGGCGACCACCTCGCCCCGCGCGCACTCCACGCCACCGGCCAGCAGCGATGAGACCACAATGACCTTGCGCCCTTTCACCTCTTTTACCCGCCCGCGAATCTCTAAAACGGCATCCAGAGGGGTGGGTTTCAGGTAATCCACGTGCAGCGAGGCGGTGAGGAAACGCAGCGCCGGTTCGCTGTCCATTTCGCGCCCTTCGGCGCGGTAAGCGGCGGCGGCGGCCGTGCCTGTGCCGTGGCAGTCAATCAGGGAGGCGATCAGGCCGCCGTATACAAAACCAGGGATGGCCATGTGATACGGCCGTGGCTGAAATCGCGTCACGGACTCATCCCCCTCCCAATAGGTTTTAATCTGCAAACCATCGGGATTCAACCGGCCGCAGCCGTAACAATAGCTCAAATCATCGGGGTAATAATCCTGAAACGCCTGCTCCATCCCTTCGCCTCCTAAACTAATGATTGACGCCAAACTGCAAAGAAGCAAAAGGCGCCAAGATTTTTTGCTTCCACTCTTCGCGCCCTTTGTGTCTTTGCGTTAAAAAAACCGGTTCCTATCGCAGCCCGGCCAGGCGCAGTCCATCTTGCAAAATGTCGGGTACGCGCTCCTGGTGGGTGGTTTCGCAGTACACGCGAATCACCGGCTCGGTGCCGCTAAAGCGCACCAGCAGCCAGCCGCCATCTTCCATGATGAATTGATGGCCGTCGATGGTGATGATGTCCGTCACTTTCAGGCCGCCAATGGTCGCCGGGCGCGCTGCATCCACGCGCGCCAGAATTTCCGCCCGCTGACTGGCCTCGAACGTGCTGTCGATACGGTCATAGTAATGGGGACCAACCAGCCCAAACAAAGTGTCCAGCAGTTCGGAAGGTTTTTTGCCGGTCTGGACCATCATGTCCAGAAAATAGAGGCCGGCCAGAATGCCGTCGCGCTCCGGCACATGACCACGAAACGCGTATCCGCCGCTCTCCTCGCCGCCGATCATGGCGTCTACTTCCATCATCTTGGGAGCGATGAATTTGAAGCCGACGCCGGTTTCATGCACCGGCACGCCGTAGAGCTGGCCCAATTTGTTGAGCATTTTGGTAGTAGAAATGGTTTTGACGATGGGACCGCGCTCGCCGCGCACTTCCAGGAAGTAATAACCCATCAGCCCATACACGCGCAGTTGGTCGATAAAATCCCCGTTTTCGTCGCCAAAACCAACGCGGTCAGCGTCGCCGTCGTTGATGACGGTGACATCGGCGCCGATTTCGCGGGCGAAGGCGAGTCCGTGGTCGATGTTGGGCGGGATGGGTTCAGGACGCGTCATGTGCGGGTAAATGGGGTTGCGCTCGTTGTGGATTTCGCTGATGGCGGTCTGGCCCTGAGCCAGCAAACGGGGGAACCAGCCGGCGCCGTTGCCCCACATGGCGTCGTAGGCAACGTTGAACCCGGCTTGTTTGATGGGTTCGACGTTGACCAGGCGATGGAGCTGCGCTTCATAGGCGGTGGCGGCGTTGAAGAGGGTGATACGGCCGTCACTCACTGCATCGTCAAATTTCAGGCGGGATACGGCCGTTATCTCCGGTATCTGCGCTTCAATCTTCTTCAAATCCTGGGGTGGTATGGCCCCGCCTTGCGGGTCGCGCACTTTAAAGCCGCAGTCCCAAAACGGATTGTGGCTGGCGGTGATATTGACCGCCCCACCAACCTGCTTGTCGACGACAGCGTACGAGATGGCCGGCGTCGGCGTCGCGCCATCCGTCAGCCAGACGTGAATGCCGTTGGCGGCGATCACTTCGGCCGCCGCCTGAGCGAAGTATTCGGCCTGGAACCGTTTGTCATGGCCGATGACGATACCCTGGGAGGCACGGCCGTTTTGCTGTAAAAAAGTCGCAAAACCCTGCGCGCACCGCCGCACATTATCAAATGTATAGTCGTCGCCTATTCGGCCTCGCCAACCATCTGTTCCAAATTTTATGGTCATCAAATCATCTCCCACCAAAATTGGAGATGAGAGGTCAGCGACTACAGTGTGAGCAGCCTCCATCTCCGATCTCCAATCAAAATTTTGCTTTACATTGCAACCTGACCGTTACGCAGCATCTCCAGATCAGCTTTGACCATCATTTTCACCAGTTCGGAAAAAGTCACCGATGGTTCCCACCCCAGTTTACGCCCCGCCTTGCTCGGATCGCCTACCAGCAAATCGACTTCGGCCGGACGCATAAAGCGCGGGTCTTGCTTAACATAATCGTGCCAATCCAGGTTTACGTAGCCAAAGGCTTCAGTCAAAAATTCTTCCACCGAGTGGGTTTCGCCGGTCGCCACGACGTAGTCGTCTGGCTTTTCCTGTTGGAGCATCAGCCACATGGCCTGGACATAATCGCCGGCAAAGCCCCAGTCGCGCCGCGCGTCCAAATTGCCCAAAGAGAGTTCGTTGATTAAGCCCAGTTTGATTTGGGCGACGTGGTACGTAATTTTGCGGGTAACAAATTCCAAACCGCGGCGCGGCGATTCATGGTTGAACAAAATACCAGAGGTAGCGTGCAAATCGTAACTTTCGCGGTAGTTGATGGTGATCCAATGACCGTAAACTTTGGCGACGCCATAGGGGCTGCGCGGATAAAATGGCGTGGTTTCGCGCTGTGGCACTTCCACGACTTTGCCGAACATCTCGCTGGAGCTGGCCTGGTAAAAGCGGATTTTGGGATCGACGATGCGGATGGCATCGAGCACGCGGGTAACGCCCAGACCGGTCACGTCGCCGGTGAAAACGGGTTGGTTCCACGATGTCTGCACAAACGATTGCGCCGCCAGGTTATAGACCTCATCTGGTTTGTACTCTTCCAAAATGTGAATGAGGGAAATTTGGTCGCCTAAATCGCCGGGAACCAGGGTGATTTTGTCCTGAATGTGCTGCACGCGGTGAAAGTTAACAGTGCTGGTGCGGCGCACCATTCCTACGACGTTATAGCCTTTGCCGAGTAAAAAATCGGCCAGGTATGAGCCATCCTGACCGGTAATGCCTGTGATGAGCGCTGTGGGCATTTTGATTCTCCTTTACGATTGGTTTTACGGCCGTTTCTGACCGTCTAGTTTTATGAATAAGCAGGTGAATGGATTATAGCCCAGGGGAAAGGATGCGTAAAACGGCCGTCGCCCATCGTCAGGCAGGGGCAGTGCAAACGTAGGGGTTTAATGGGAATCAGGGGGCCGCAATGCGGAAACCGGCCACATTCAGGCGCGACTGCGGCTTCAGGCTGTAGCGGTAATTGGCCTGCACGGTCCAGGCGGCGTTGATGAACCCCCCGCCCCGCAGCATACGCCCGGTGTGTCCTGGGTCCGCAGGAGAAGCCGTCCACTCCCATACGTTGCCGCTCATGTCCACGCAGCCATAGGGGCTGTCGCCGGCCGGCGAATAGCGCCCGACGGGCGTGGTATCACCCACCTGATTTTTAAAATTGCAGCGCGTTTCATCCGGCGGCTCCATTCCCCAGGGATACAAACGGCCGTCTTCCCCTCGCGCCGCCTTCTCCCACTCCTCCTCAGATGGCAGGCGCGCCCCGGCCCATTCACAAAAAGCCATCGCATCGTACCAGCTCACAATCACCACCGGATGGTCAAGACGCTGCGCCGGGGCGAGCCGCGAATCGGGCGGCCAATTGGCTGCCTGCGCCCAGATGGCATCTTCAAATGGCGTGGGATACCGGGGGTTGGCAGCGATAAACTGCTGATAGTGGGCCTGGGTAATGGGCGTTTTGCTCATGCGAAACGCGGGCAGATCGATGTCCACATTGCCAGTACCGTACAAAAACTGTCCGGCAGGAACGGCCGTCATGTCGATGCTGTCTTGCAGGAGAAACGGCCGTTCCCCTTCTCTCTCCAACGCCACCACGGCTTGCCACAAGGGGCTGTCCACAATACCCGCCACCCCACCTAGCAGCACCCAGCGCAGCGTCTGGCGGATGACAGTCGAGGGCAAATTAGCCGTCTGGGTTAACGTTTTCGGGATTTGCAGGAAGTTGTGAAGATGAAAACGGCCGTATTCGGTTACGGCCGTCAGGCCAGATTTATCGGTGGGGGTGATGGCGGCCTGCACCTGCAACCGCTGCACGGCAACGGCCGTTGGCTCGCCCAACAATGCCGCCCAATCCAGATCAGCCACATCTGCCACCGGCGAACGCGCCTGCCAAAACGTGGCCAGAAACAAGAGGTGCGGCAGCGATGCGCGCCAATTAAACCCCCAGTTAGGCATCGATCAATCCACCCGTTGAATTTGCGCGCCCAACGTCTTCAGCTTTTGCTCAATGCGCTCATAACCACGGTCGATTTGCTGGATGTTGTGAATAACGCTGGTCCCTTCGGAACACAATGCGGCCAAAACCATGGCCATCCCGGCGCGAATGTCTGGGCTAGGCACGCCCTGCGGGCTGGCATGAAGCCGGCACGGCCCCTGGATAATCACCCGATGCGGATCGCAAATCACCACCTGCGCGCCCATGAACGTCAGGTTATCCACAAAAAAGAACCGGCTTTCATACATCCAATCGTGCAGCAAAACAGAACCAACGGACTGGGTGGCGATGACCACGGCAATGCTCATCAGGTCGGCGGGGAAGCCAGGCCAGGGCAGCGGCTTGATCTGCAAAATCCGCCCGCCGAGGGAGGTGGCAATGCGCATAGGCTGCTCGGCCGGTACAAGGATGTCGTGGCCGTCATCGTGCCAGATCACGCCCAGTTTTTCGTACACCAGGCGGACCATGCCCATGTACTGCGGATCCACATTTTTGATGCGGATTTCGCCGCCGGTAACGGCCGCTGCGCCGATAAAACTGCCTACTTCCATAAAATCAGCGCCGATGGTGTATTCTGTGCCGCTCAGCCGCTCCACGCCTTCAATGATCAGGCGATTGGTGCCGATGCCCTCGATATGCGCCCCCATTTGATTGAGGAAATAGCACAAATCGCGCACATGGGGTTCGCAAGCGGCGTTGTCGATGATGGTTTGACCGTGGGAAAGAACGGCCGTCATCACGGTATTTTCGGTCGCCGTCACGCTCGCTTCCGCTTGCAGGTAATAACCTGCGCCGGTTAACTTATCGGCTTTCATGGTGAAGATGCTGCGCTCCACCAGTTCCACATGGGTGCCCAGCGCTTCCAGGCCACAAATCAAGGTGTCCAACGGCCGTCCGCCAATCACGTCACCGCCCGGCAGCGGCAGTGTCACCTCGCCCATCCGCGCCACCAACGGCCCAGAAAACACAAACGACGCCCGCGTCCGCGCCGCCAGGGCGCTGTCCAACTCCGTCTTTATCACACGCTGGGCGTGAACACGCCAGCTTCCCGGCGCAAGTTCTGTCACCTCGACGCCCAAATCGCGCAAAATCAAGATGGTGTTGCGTACGTCCTGAATATCGGGGATGTTGTGCAAAATGACCGGTTCGTCAGTGAGAATACAAGCGGGTAATAATTTGAGGGCGGCGTTTTTGTTGCCGCTTACGGTAATGGTGCCTTGCAGGGCGTGTCCGCCCTCGATAATGAATTTGCTCATAATCAGTTCCATTCAGGCTGCCGGATAACAGCCTGGCTTTACACGCAGCTCTCCGTGTGGGTGCTGGCTAGCGCCAAACACCAGAAAATTGTGGGAACGGCCGTTTGCCGTTAAACCTGGATTGTAGCCAGTGGGCAAAAACAGGGCAACTGAGACCCGCCCAACCACCGGTGACATCTATCACTTGACACAATGCCCTGAATATTTGAAACTTGACCTGATTCACCACTATCTGCTGGCACTTTCCTAAACAACCACGCACCACAAGGAGCTTTTTTATGGAATATACACCGTCTGAATTAATGATCATCAACGCCTCCCGCGCCCTACAGGGCAGCCACGTCGTCTTTGTGGGCGTGGGCCTGCCCAACATCGCCTGCAATCTCGCCCGGCGCAGCCACTCGCCGGAGATAGAACTGGTCTATGAGAGCGGCGTCTTTGGCGCAAACCCGGCCCGTCTACCACTGTCCATTGGCGATCCCACCCTCGTCAGTGGGGCGAAATCAGTCACCAGCATGACCGACCTGTTTATGTATTATCTGCAAGGCGGCCTGGTTGACGTGGCCTTGCTTGGCGGCGCGCAAATCGACCGCTTCGGCAACCTGAATACAACTGTCATCGGCGATTATGATCACCCCAAAGTGCGGCTGCCCGGTTCCGGCGGCGCCTGCGAAATCGCCATCAACGCCAAAAAAATATTCATGATCATGCGCCTGAAAGGCCGCGCTTTTGTGGATAAACTGGACTTTTTAACCAGTCCCGGCCACCTCGATGGCGGCGACGCCCGGCAGCGCGCCGGTCTGCCCGGCGCTGGTCCGGCGCTGGTCATCACCGATCGAGCCTTATTCGACTTCGACAATCCCGACCGCGAAATGACCCTCATCGAAATCGCCCCTGGCGAAACCGTAGACAGTATCCAGACCAACATCCCCTGGCCTCTGCGCGTATCGCCCAACCTGAAGGAAATGACGCCGCCGCACATCTCTGAATTGGAAATCGTTCGGCAGCAGCTTGATCCGGAAGGGATGTATCGGTAAGCGCACGGCCGTTTGCTAATTTCGGCGCGCAGATTACCGCTAACCCCCAACGCATAAAAACAGCCCTTTCATTTAGACAATTCGTGGCTGCTTGATAAGGAGACAACAATCAACATGAGTACCCTGTATGCTCATCCAGAAGGTCACGTGTTTTACCGTAAGATGGATTATGCCCGGCCCAAAATTTCACATGGGGAAGGGATTTATTTATATGATGAAGATGGCAAGCGGTATATCGACGGATCTGGCGGGCCATTGGTGGTTAATGTGGGACACGGCCGTTCCGAAATCGTCGAGGCCATCACCCGCCAAGCCCAATCGGCGGCTTACGTCCATGCCACCATGTTCACCAGTGAAGCCATCGAAACCTACTCCAACGCCCTGGCCGAAATTGTGCCGTTGGAGCAGCCACGTTTCTTCTACCTCAGCAGCGGCTCCGAAGTCGTCGAAGGCGCGCTAAAACTGGCCCGCCAAATCCAGATGGCCCGCGGCGAACCAAATCGCTCCATCATCATTTGTCGCTCGCTCAGCTACCATGGCATGAGTTTGGGCGCGCTAAGCGTCAGCGGCCGTCCCGCCCTGCGCAACCCATACCTGAGCATGATGCAAAACATGCCCCACATCCGCCATCCCTACCCCTACCGTTTCCCGGCCAGCGGCCGTGAACTGGCGGACCGATTAGAAGAATCCATTCTCGCCTACGGGCCAGAAAACGTTGCCGGCTTCATCGCCGAACCCATCAGCGGGGCCAGCCTGGGCGCTGTTGTGCCGCCCGACGACTACTGGCCGCGCATCCGCGAAATTTGTGACCAGTATGGCGTGCTGCTCATCGCCGATGAGGTCTTGGTGGGCATGGGACGCACCGGCACATGGTGGGCGCTCAACCATTGGAACGTAAAACCCGACATTCTCATCACCTCCAAAGGCACGGCCGCCGGTTATTTCCCACTCGGATTCATTGCCGCTTCCAACGAAGACGTAGATTTGGTCTTCCGCAAACTGGGTGATTTTAATCACGGCGGTACGTTTAGCCACCACGCCGTAGGCGCGGCTGCCGGCTTGGCCACGTTACGCATCTTGCAGCGCGAGAAGTTGATCGAAAACGCCGCCGAATTAGGGCCTTATGTAAACAAAAAGCTGCACCACACCTTTGCCCATCATCCGCAAATCGGCGATATTCGCGGCCGCGGCCTGTTTTGGGGCCTGGAAATTGTCCAGGATCGAGCCACCAAGACACCTTTTCCGCTCAAAGCCAAAACCGCCTGGCACATTGCCGAACGCGCCTTCGAGCTGGGTCTGATTATTTATTACTCCCAGGGCTGCGCGGATGGCGCGTCTGGCGACGTGATTATGCTGGGGCCACCGCTCACCATCAACAAGGAGCAAATTGACGAGATCATTACGATTCTCGATCAAACCATCACCGAAATCGTTGGCTGACAACCGTTATTACCTGACTGTGACGAAACAAAACACCACAAAAGTCTCTGAGGCTTTTTGTGGTGTTTTGTTTTTCACACGCCGATCCCCTTGCTCCCATCGAGTGATTCGGCTTTATCTGGTAAACTAACTTTGTTTTTACGCAACTCGCTGGCGAGTTGGGGTATGCTATAATTTGGGTTGAGCCGGTTACACTGGCGCCTGGATTGGTGAAGATTAATCAGATGTCGTTAACGCAACAGCTTGTCCAACTCCTGAGCGAATCGCCGGGGAATGTCATTTATCACCTGATCAGCTTATTTGCTTTGCAGGTTGTGTTTGCTCTGGCACTGACACAGTGGCGGCGGGACAGGCGTGACAACCTGGCGCGGCGAACCATGTGGGCGGCCGGCGCGGTGGTGGTGATGCGTTTGGGGCTTTTGTTGGCCGGGCTGGCGGTTTTTGGGGATCAGGCCACGGCCGTTTCCGTTCTTCCCCCTTTAGAGCAGGCCATCAACACAGCCACGGCCGTTCTGTTGGTTTGGGCGCTTATTCCCCACCCCAAAAGTCAGCCCCAGATAGGCGACACAGCGGCCGTGCTGCTGCTGCTGCTTGTGGGCATGATGTACATTTTCTTCGCCCAATCCTGGCCAGAACAGGCGCTGGCCGGGACGCCTTACAACAGCACGGTTCAGGCAACCATATGGCTTGTTTTTCAACTGGCAGCGTTGATCACGGGTCTGGTGCTGACGATAGTGGAACGGCCGTTATGGTTTTCCCTGCGCCAGATCATTCTATTCATTCTGCTGGTCACCCATCTTTTGACCTTCTTTAGCAGCCCAGACACTATCGCCAGCCAGACAGACATTGCCTACTGGATACGCCTGGGGTACCTGATCGCCCTGCCGCTTTGGGCCGTACTCACCTACCGCCACACCATCTCCGCCTTAATCGTTCAGGATAAACCGCCTATTAGCGCGCCAACAACCAACGCGTCAGCGGCCACGTTTTTTGATTTTTCCACGCAGGTCATCCGATCTCTACAGCCCGAAGAAAACATCGTCGCGGCCATCGACGTTGCCGTCCAAACGCTCCACGCGCCCTACGCGGCCCTGGCGCTGCTGCAGGCGGACACGCCGCATCAGATGCACCTAACAACCAACCGCGCCATCCAGACAGCAGAACGGCCGTCCAATTGGCTGATTAACCTGCGAGAATGGCCGGCCTTCCAACAAGCCCTGGATGAAAATGAGGTTGTCGAATTAAAACCGACCGGTTTGGGTGGTCGGCAGCTGCGATTGTGGTACGAAGAAATGGGGTTGTCCCTGTGGGGCGCGCTGCTGGCGCTGCCGCTGCGCGTGGAAAACACGGCCGTTGGCCTTCTGCTCATCGGCGCGCCCAGCAACCAAACAGATTGGGGCCTGGCTGAAAAAACCGCCGCCGCCGCGCTGGCCCGATATGTGGCCCAAGCCATCCACAACAGTCAAACCTTCAGCCAGGTAGCCGATCAGATCGCCCAATCGCCGCAGCCGCGTCTGGCCGAGCCAACACTCGTCAGCGGCCGGATCATTACTCTAGAAGAAGAGCGCAATCGGCTGCAAATAGAACTGGAAGCGACGACCGCCCGTTTGCTGCAAGCCGAATCCCAGGCCACCAAGGCGAGTAAACAGGCCCGCGACCTCGCCGCCACCCTGGAAGAACTCGAAAAAATCAATTACGACGAACGCTTAGCCTCCTTGGATAACGAAATCGCTACTTTGCGAGAATCACTCATCGAAGCTGAAGAGGCCATGGCCCTGGCCGCCGCCGGAGAAAAAGGGCTTAGCACCGAATGGATCATGACCACCATCACCCGTTATTCCAGCCAGTTGGAAGCCGCGCAAGCCCGCATCGAAACATTGGAAGCGGATTTGCTCCGGCAAGAGCGCGGCGTCACGGACGAACTGGTCATTTCGCTGGCGCAAGAGCTTCGCACCCCCATGACCTCCATTGCCGGTTACACCGATTTGCTGTTGAGCGAAATGCTGGGCGCTTTAGGCGCCAAACAGCGTGATTTCTTGCAGCGGGTTAAAGCCAACGTGGAGCGGATGGATGCCTTTCTGGACCTGATCGTGCAGCTTACAACCTCCGGCGAACGGAACCCTGGCGCAGAAAGCGGCGGGGTAGATATTCAGGCCAGCATTGATACGGCCGTTTCCAACGTCATCACCCAAATCCGTGAAAAGAAGCTGCGCCTGGACCTGGATACCTCGGCCAAACTCCCAACATTGCCCATCCACCGACAAGCGCTGCAACAAATCATCAACAACCTCATCGGCAATGCCTGCCAGGCCAGCCCGCCCAACGGCCGTGTCTCCATAAGCGCCTGCATCAACACCTTACCTCCTCCCGCCAACAACGGCCACTCCGAACCGATCACCTTTCTGCATCTGGCCGTCAAAGACAGCGGCGGCGGCATCCAGGCCGAAGATCGGTCACGCGTATTTAGCCCCCAGCACCGCGCCGACGATCCGCTCATTGATGGATTGGGCGATACCGGCGCGGGTCTGGCTGTAGCCCGCACCCTGACAGAAGCCAACGGCGGTCGCGTCTGGATTGAAAGCGAGATGGGCATCGGCAGCACATTCTCTGTTCTGTTCCCAATTGCCAACGACCTCATGCCCTCTTCAGCCCCGGCAGCGGCCAATGATTGAGCCAGCGCAGCATGGATAAACCGATCGAAACCAGCCATTGGCGCACGAATTTACTCCTGACGGGCGGTGTGATCGCCACGATTGTCATGGCTTTGCTGCTAGCTCAACTAGATAATTTGCAAATTCGCTTGCAGCCAACTCCGGCGCTGGTGGTGCGGGCAACGGCCGTTTCCGCCACCAACACCCCCCTACCGGCCATCGCCATACCCAGCGCCACCCTGGAAAATTCTCCGGCAAGCACACAAATCGCTTCCGCGCCAACCATACGCAGCACCGTAAGCGCCATGCTCCCGGCAGCCCTTTGCGGCGAAGTGCCGCCCGGTTGGAGCATTTACCTGGTTCAACCGGCCGATTCGCTGCTAGCTCTGGCGGCCTTCTCAGGCGCCGGCGTGGCCGAAATCAACCGCGTCAACTGCCTGCAAAACGGGCTGGTAATCAGCGGGATGCGCATTTATCTGCCGGTGCGCCCGCCAACGGCCGTTCCCTGCGGCCCACCGTACTGGTGGGTGCAAGTGCGCGTTCGGCCGGGCGACACCCTGTTCCAATTGGCTTTACGGCACGGCACAACCGTGTATGCCATTATGCAAGCCAACTGCCTGAACAGCACCAGTTTAGCCGCCGGACGCCTGCTCTTTTTGCCGCCGCTGGCGGCCACGCCTGTACGGCCGTTCCCCACATTCACGCCCACGGCCACGGCCACCGCAACCGCTTCACCCACGGCCTCAGCCACAGCGACGGCCGTCTTCACCGCCACCAGCACAGCGACAGCCTCGCCAACGGCCGTGTTTACAACCACTCTCACCGCCACCCCGTCGGCCACAGCCACAGACACCATTCCTTTAAGCACGCCCACGCCCACATCAACGCCAGGCCAGACGCCGCCGGCTAACACGCCCACCGCCACCGCCACGCCGCTGCCCGCCAACACCGCCACCCCGACCCCGCCGCCAGACACCGCCACGCCAACCCCGCTGCCGACCAACACACCCAGCCCCACAGCCACACCAACCACCAGGTAAACGGCCGTTTCCCCAACCATTGACTTTCCGATGATTCTCCTACCAACCACGGCGCGCGTTTTGTAAAAAACGGCCGTGTGTTATAATCGCACGCTGGCTTTTCAAAACCATATCATTATGATGTGAGGACTGAGGACTGGGCTTAAGCAACGAAAAGCGCAATTCTCAGTCCTCATTGTTGAAGAAACATGAAACTATCCGTCATTATTTGCTGCTACAACGAAAAAGCAACCATCCAAGACGTCATCGACAAAACCAAAGCGGTAGACCTGGGCACAAACTGGGGCCGTGAAATCATTGTGGTGGACAACTTCTCCACCGACGGCACGCGAGAAATCCTGCAACAAATTGCCGACCCCGAGATTCGTATCATTTTCCACGAACGCAACATGGGCAAAGGCATGTCCATTCGCACCGGCATCGACAACATGACCGGCGATTACATGATCATTCAGGACGCCGACAAAGAGTATGATCCCGCCGAACACGTCAACTTTTGCCGCAAAGTAGACGAGACCCAGGCCGCCGCCATCTTCGGCTCGCGCATTTTGGGCGGACGGGCCATTTATGAATACGCCCACGCCTACTGGGGTATCCGCACCCTGACAACCATGACCAACATCCTTTTTGGCGGCCACCTCACCGACGTAGGCACAGCCACCAAAATGGTCCGCGCCGATGTCGTCAAATCGCTCAATCTCACTACCACCGATTTCAACCTGGACTTCGAGCTGCCAGACAAAATTTTGCTCTCCGGCCACGAAATCCTGGAAATCCCCATCAGCTACGACCCACGCACCTACGCCGAAGGCAAAAAGATTACCGTGCGGGACGGGCTACGGGCGATGTGGACGATGGTGCGCGACCGATTGGGGTTTACGGCCGTTCTTAAGCGCGACGTTAAGACACAAGACCATAATAACATTGTCACCAACTCGGCCAATCTGCGTGACTGATAAAACAAGGCCAAAAGATAATTCAACATGAAAATTGTAATCACCGGCTCCATCGCCTACGACTATTTAATGCACTTCCCCGGCAAATTTACCGACGCCTTCGTCGCCGAAAGCCTGCATAAAGTTAGCCTCAGCTTTCTCGTCGATTCGATGAAAAAACATCGCGGCGGCACAGCTCCCAACATCGCCTACACGTTAGCTCTGCTCGGCTCCAAACCCAGCATCCTGGCTACCGCTGGCCAGGATTTTAGCGATTACCGCCAATGGCTCAACGGGCTGGGCGTCGACACTTCCACCATCATCGAAATCGCCGACGACTTTACCGCTTCCTTTTTTGTCAGCACCGACGACGAGCAGAACCAGATAGCTACCTTCTACACCGGGGCCATGGCCTACGCCAAAACCCTCACCTTCGCCCAATACGCCGCCGACGCCAACCTGGCCATCATTTCCCCCAACGACCCGGACGCCATGCGCGCTTATGCGCTGGAGTGCAAAACCCTGGGCATCCCCTACATTTACGATCCCAGCCAGCAAACCGCCCGCCTGAACGGCGACGACCTGCAGCTTGGCCTGGATGGAGCCGCCCTCCTCTCGGTCAATGATTACGAATATGACCTGATCCGCGACAAAACCGGCCTCAGCGACGCCGACATCCGGCAAAAAGTTGGCGGTTTGCTCATTACCAAAGGTAAAGATGGGTCCTACTTGTTGGCTGGCGGCCAGGAATATCACCTGCCCGTTGTGCCGCCACGGCAGGTCGTCGAACCGACCGGCGCGGGCGATGCTTATCGCGCCGGGCTGATGCGCGGCATGGAGTTAGGGCTGCCCTGGCCTATCGCCGGGCGCATGGGCGCCTTGGCGGCCACCTACGTGCTGGAACAAGTCGGCACGCAAAATCATCATTTCACGCCGGCCGAATTTGTGGCGCGTTATCGAGAACATTTCGATGACGAAGGGGCGTTGGATATGTTATTAGCGGTTAGGGATTAGGGGCTGGGGACTGGACATTTTTCTTGCCCCAGTCCCTAATCCCCAATCCCGAACCTCCATTATGTTTTTTAGGAGAATTTTCACAGATGGACTTTGATATTAAGAATCCCGATTTAGCCCCCGGTGGGCGGCATCGCATGGAATGGGCCGAGCAAGAAATGGCTGTGCTGCGTGGTATTCGTGACCAATTTGGCGCGGAACGGCCGTTTGCCGGCATCCGCGTTGGGGCCACCATGCACGTCACCACCGAAACCGCCAACCTGATGATCGCCCTGCAAAGCGGCGGGGCCGATGTGGTGCTTTCCGCCAGCAACCCGCTCAGCACCCAGGACGACGTGGCCGCCGCGCTGGTGAGCTATTACGAAATCCCCGTCTTTGCCATTAAGGGTGAAGACAACGAAACGTACCACAAGCACCTCAACGCCGTGCTGGACCACAAGCCGCACATTATCATGGACGACGGCGCGGATCTGGTGAGCACGCTGCACAAATCGCGCCGCGAGATGCTGCCCAACATTATCGGCGGCACGGAAGAGACGACGACCGGCATCGTGCGCCTGCGGGCCATGGCCGCCGATAATGCTCTGGAATTCCCCATGATGGCCGTGAACGACGCCATGACCAAGCATCTGTTTGACAACCGCTATGGCACGGGCCAATCGACGATGGACGGCATCATCCGGGCGACCAATTTCCTGATCGCCGGGCGTACCGTGGTCGTGGGTGGTTATGGCTGGTGCTCGCGCGGCATCGCCATGCGCGCCAAGGGGCTGGGTGCTAACGTTGTCGTCACTGAAATTGACCCGCTGAAGGCGTTGGAAGCGGTGATGGATGGCTTCCGGGTGATGCCGATGCTGGAAGCGGCACCCATTGGCGATATTTTTGTGACGGCGACGGGCGACATCCACGTTGTGGACGAACGTCATCTGGCGATTATGAAAGATGGCGCGCTGCTGGCGAACTCGGGCCACTTTGATGTGGAGATCAACAAACCGGCGCTGCGCGCTCTGGCTGTGGACGATCCGAAACTGGTACGGCCGTTTGTCGAACAATTCACCATGAAAGACGGCCGTAAACTCAACCTCCTTGGGCAGGGCCGCCTCATCAATCTGGCCGCCGCCGAAGGCCACCCGGCCGCCGTGATGGATATGAGCTTCGCCGGACAGGCCATGGCCGCCAAATATCTGCTGGACAACAAAGGCAAGCTCGACAACCGCGTCTACACCGTTCCGGAAGAAGTCGACCAATTGATTGCCAGCATCAAGCTGCAATCCATGGGCATTCACATCGACACCCTCACCAACGAGCAGGTGAAATACCTGAATTCTTGGGAAGAAGGCACATAATTATTCAGGCAGCGCAGCAGTCAACCCGTTAAACTGCTGCGCTGCCTATCCCCCCCCATGAGCACCCCATTAGATCATCATGAAGCCGACCGCACCGGATTGGTAAAGGGTGCGCGGTTATTCTCTAATATCGTCAGTCCGCCGGTGATGTTTGCCATTTTAGGGCTGGTGTTTGCGCTGTACGAACGGCCGTCTCTGCAAGGGTTCTTGTGGGCGGCCGTTTATGGTTTCTTTGTCTCGCTGCTGCCCATTCTGATTGTCCTCTATCTGCTGCGCACAGGGCGTATTTCCGAACTGCACATGAGCAATACGAATGAGCGACATCTGCCGTATCTAACGGCCGTTCTCTCCGCCCTCACCGCCTTTGCCCTCATCTCGCTTTTTGACGGCCCCGAGCTGCTGCGCTGCCTGACATTGTTTAACGCCATCGAATTGGCGCTGCTGGGGCTGATCAATGTGGTCTGGCTGATTAGCATCCATGCCACCGGCATCATGGCGACGATGCTTTTGGTGGGTTTGGTGTTTGGCTGGACGGCCAGCCTGCTTGTGCTGCCGTTTGTGGCGCTGGTTTGTTGGGTGCGCCTGTATCTAAAACGTCATAGTCCGTTGCAAATTCTTGGTGGGCTGGCCTTAGGCGCGGCCGCGGTATATGCCATGACGTTCATTGGCTGTTTCTAAGCCAGATTTGACAAATCTTTGAGATTTGTCAAATCTAAAAAGCGAAAAATTTACCAACCCGGAGCCTTCGGGATGATGCCCGGAGCCTTCGGGATGATGCCCGGAGCCTTCGGGATGATGCCCGAGGCCTTCGGGATGATGCCCGAGACCTTCGGGATGATGCCCGAGACCTTCGGGATGATGCCCGAGGCCTTCGGGATGATGCCCGGAGCCTTCGGGATGATGCCCGAGACCTTCGGGCAGGT
>JAGOMA010000030.1:25841-64820 GCA_017993775.1 Chloroflexota bacterium
GACCGGAGCCTTCGGCGTGATGACCGAAGCCTTCGGCGTGATGACCGGAGCCTTCGGCGTGATGACCGGAGCCTTCGGCGTGATGACCGGAGCCTTCGGCGTGATGACCGGAGCCTTCGGCGTGATGGCCGGAGCCTTCGGCATGATGGCCGGAGCCTTCGGCGTGATGACCGGAGCCTTCGGCGTGATGACCGGAGCCTTCGGCGTGATGACCGGAGCCTTCGGCGTGATGACCGGAGCCTTCGGCGTGATGACCGAAGCCTTCGGCGTGATGACCGGAGCCTTCGGCGTGATGACCGGAGCCTTCGGCGTGATGACCGGAGCCTTCGGCGTGATGACCGGAGCCTTCGGCGTGATGACCGGAGCCTTCGGCGTGATGACCGAAGGTCCAGGCAAACGCCTGGAACCTTCGGAAGCGAACCCATTTTTCAATTTCTAATAGCCCCTGGGAAGTTTTTAGCGATTATGTTTGAACAAGAACGTGTTATTGTCCGTTTACAACAACGAGTGCAGAGCGAATCGGCTGTCCAGGTCTGCTTTTTATCCGGTTCATACGGCCGTCGCACCGACGACGCCTATTCCGATCTGGACGTAGCTCTAGTGTTCGCCGACGATTTCCGCCGGGAAAGCGCCTGGCGGCAGCGGCGCGAATTTGTCAAATCGGTAACGCCTTATGTACCGTGTAAATCGTTTGATGGGGCGCATGTACGGCCGTTTTTCCACATCGCCCTCTACAGCAACGGGGCCAAAGTCGATTACCGCTACGAAACCAAAGAAAGCTTACAGCCTAATCCCTGGGACCGCGACCTGCGGATTCTAAAAGATGATGGCTGGGGGGCAGATTATCAGGCTCGCTGTGCCCAAACCGTGCCCACACGCCCGCAAATTACGGCCGCCGAACTAACTTCCCTGGACGAACGCTTTTGGGTGATGTTCTGGGACGTATACCGGCAGGTGCTGCGTGGTGATTTTGACAAACCGTTTACCGTTTATCTGGAACTGCTGCACGTTTCGCTGCCGCCGCTGCTGCGCGTGCTGCCGCCTGAGGACCCCGCCTATCGGGGTTTGCTGGCCGCTTTCTATTCGCAGGATACAAAGGCCACGGCCGGGCATCTGCGGAAACTTTTGGAGGCGTATGTGGCGGCGCGCACGGCCGTTGTGCGCCGTTTGAACCTCGCTTTTATGCCCGACACGTCGTTTGAAAGCCAAATCAAGCGGCTGGTGGAGCGCACCAACCGCTAAGAATGCAGATTAGAGACTGGAGATTGGAGATTAGGGGTTGGAGACTAACCCAATCTCCAATCTCTAAACTCCAGTCTCCTATTTTCCCTGACACATCGTATGAACAAAGCCGTTATCTTCGATTTAGGCAGCGTACTGGTGGATTACGACCACGAAAGCACGTGGACGGCCGTGGCCGCCGTCTCGCAGGCTTCGTTTAGCGACCTGGAAAAGCTGGCTTTCCAGTTGGCCGAGGACGCAGGGAAAGGGATTGTGAACGGCCGTCAACTGCACCAAATTCTCGTTCAGCAAGCCGGAACCACGCCCGACTACGACGAATTCGCCCGCGCCTTCTGCCGCCACATTTATCGCAATGAAAAAGCCCTGGCCTATGCGCTGGCACTCAGCCACCAGCCCGACCTGCGCCTGGGCATCATCAGCAACACCAACGCCGTGCATGTGGCGTGGCTTCACAACCTTATCCCGGAGTTTGCCCACTTCCAAAGTGTCATTCTCAGCAGCGATGTGGGTCTGCTCAAGCCTGATCCGGCCATTTACCACCTGGCCTTAAAGCAATTAGACGCGCCGCCGCAAGCGGCATTGTTTGTGGATGATATTGGGGAGAATGTGCGGGGAGCAACGGCCGTTGGCCTGCACGCCATCCACCACCAGAACTGGAGCCAGACCCGGCCGGCCATCGAAAACTGGCTAGGCGCTTCGGCAGAATAGGCTGCAAATAAACGCAAAATGCGGCGGATAAACGCAGAAATTGCGATTTATCCGCCGCATTTTGTTTGTTAACCGTTCAGCCGCGTCTTGTTTGCTTATTCTGAGGCAGCCGAGGCCAGCATCATGAGCTGCTCGATGCGCGGCAGCATGGCCGTAGGGTTGGGGTGCAATCCTTCCTGCACCAACGCGCTGTCGTACAACTGCTCAATTGAGAGTTTCACCAGTTCGCTGTCTGGCCGCTCCGTTACCTGCCGCGCCAGGTTCACAATCAGCGGATGGTGACGGTTAACTTCCAGAATCTTCTTCGGCACTTCATATTCCTGGTCCAGAAAACGATACAACCGCTGCATTTCGCGGTTTTGCGCATCTTCGGGCGACACAAGCCGGACCGGGCTGTTCTTTAGCACTTTGGATTGGCGCACTTCCACCACTTTGTCGCCCAGGGTGGTGACAAACCGACCAACCAGCCGGTTAAAATCAGCGTCGGGAACGGCCGTTTCAGCTTCTTTCTCCGCTTCGTCCTGGTCTAATTCCGGTAATTCCAGTCCCGCATCATCGATATTGCGGAACTTTTTGTCCTTGTAGTCGGCCATCATCGGCGCAACCAGAACATCCAGCGGATCTACCCAATACAAAACTTCCAGATCACGAGCCTTAAAGGGATCCAGATGCGGGCTGTTGGCCACCGTGCGCTTGTCGTCGCCCAAAACGTAATAAATATCCTCCTGGGATTCCGGCATCCGCTCGATATAGGCATCCAGCGAAGTCAGATGATCCTCAGAATTGGACGAGTGATAGCGGAAGAAGGGCATCAGATCTTCTTTAGACGATGGGTCGGTGGCGATACCTTCTTTGAAGACACGGCCGTATTCCCGCCAAAACGACTGATACTTCGCCGCATCCTCGTCGGCCAGCTTGCGCAGTTCGCGCAGCACCCGCTTGCGAATCGTCTTGCCCAAATGCATCATCAGACGATTGTTTTGCACCGTTTCACGGCTCACATTCAGCGGTAAATCTTCAGAATCCACCACGCCATCCACAAAAGCCAGCCACGTCGGCAGCAAATCGGTGCAGTATTCCTGAATAAGCACATTATGCGAATAAAGCATCACCCCCGGCTCCTTGCGAATGGCCAAAATATTCGCCTCGCGTTTGGCCGGGATAAACAGCAGCGCCCGCACCTGCACCGGCGCATCCGACGTGAAGTGGATGGTTGCCAGCGGCTCTTCAAAATCCATCGTCATCTGCTGATAAAAACTCTTATAATCGTCCGCCGCCACGTCCGATGGATTTTTGCGCCACAAAGATTCCTGCTGATTAGCCTGCTGCTCGCCCACGTACACCGGGAAACGCACAAAATCGGAATGCTTTTTCACAATCTGGCGCAGCTTCCACTCGTTGGCAAACTCTTCGACCTCTTTTTTCAGCGTAATGTGGATTTCCGTGCCCCGGTCGCTCTTTTCAGCCGACTCAATGCGGTAGCTGTCGCTGCCATCAGACACCCAGGCCGACGCTTCGGCATCAAGCTGGTAGCTGCGCGAGACAACGCGCACCTCGTCAGCCACCATAAACACCGAATAAAAACCCACACCAAACTGCCCGATCACGTCGCCAGGGTCCACATCGCCGGCGCTAATCTTGGCTAAAAACTCACGCGCCCCAGACTGAGCAATCGTACCCAAATTGCGGATTAACTCATCGCGGGTCATGCCAATGCCGCTGTCCCGCACAATAATTTTCTTCGGCTCATCGTCGCCGGTTTCCGGCACGTCGATATGGATAGCCAATTCAGCATCCGGGTCCAAAAAGTCGCGGGTGGTCAGGGTTTCAAAATGCAGCCGCGTCAGGGCGTCGGAGGCATTGGAAACCAGCTCGCGCAGGAAAATGTCCTGGTCTTTGTACAACGAGTGCACCAGAATGTGCAGAACTTGCTTAACTTCCGTTTTAAAGTTAAAGGCTTCGGTTGCTTGATTTTCTTCAACTGTCATGGTCACGACCTCTTCTTATGTAATTGGTTTGTATCGGTATGAATTTGCCCTATTGTAGGCGGTAAACCGGTATTCCGGCTAATTGATTGATTTGTTAGCGAGACAGGGTGATTTTTTTAACGGCCGTTATCATACCCCCATTCCATAAGAGCTGCATAAGATATTTTTTCCAACTCAAACCGCGCGTGAAATTATGATAAAATCAACACGTTCGCACAAGTCGACCCATTTTCAACACTTTACCAATTGACCCAATATGGCAGGCTGATAGCGGCAGACCACGACCGACTCCCGGCGCGTTTGTCGGCGCATCTATTCTACAAACGGCCGTTAACCCCGCCCCAGCCTGACCCCAAAAGGAGAAACCATGATTATAAAACCCAAACTCGTAGACGCCATGAACGCCCAACTCCGCAGCGAATTTGGCGCTTCCGCCCAATACATCGCCATTGCCGTATATTTCGATGAAATGTCCTTACCCGAACTCGCCGGCTTCTTCTATCGCCAATCCGAAGAAGAACGAATGCACGCCATGAAATTCGTCCATTTTATGCTCGAAACCGGCGCTAAACCCATCATCCCCAGCATCCCCAACCTGCGTAACGAATTTGGCGGACCGGCCGACGCCGTCCAATTTGCCCTCCAGCAAGAAATGCGCGTCACCGACGAAATTAACAACCTCGTTTCCCTGGCCATAACTGAAAACGATCACACCAGCAACAACTTCTTACAATGGTTTGTCACCGAACAAGTGGAAGAAATCGACACCATGAGCACCCTGCTCCAAACCATCAAACACGCCGGCAGCAACCTCCTCCTTGTCGAAGATTTTGTCCGCCGCACCCCACAACACGCCGCCGGCGCAGCCGATTCAGCCACCTGATTCATCACTCATGGCAAAGGCCCCAAAAATCATAGAATTTTTAGGGCCTTTTTTCATCCCCACACAATGACATTGACCACCTCTTGACCCCCATGTTACAATCCGTTCTGTGACGTTTTTCACAGACAATTCCGCTTAATTCAAAGGAGGTTTGCAGATTTATGGATATCGATTTTTTTTCTTCGCCGGAAGATCCATTCAATGACATTATCAAAGGGAAACAACCTGGCAAAATCATCCACAAAGACGAAAGCAAAAACTTTGCCCTGATTGAAACCCTTCATCCAGAAGCTGCCATTCATTGGCTCGCCCTGACGTTTGAAAACACAGGCACCACAGAAGAACTCAAACAAGACGACAGAGAAAGATTCCTGGACCTGATTGATTTTGCCATCGAATCCACAAAAGCTCAGGTGGAAAATTACCCGCTCTTGCAGCAAGGGTTTAGCATTAAATTTCACTGCGGCGCGTTTGAAACCATTCCACACCCCAAACTGCACATTTTATCGGCCGAATAACCGCGCAGCGCAAGTTGGCGGAATAGGCCAGACAAATTACGGATGATTCACGCCTTTTCCTAATCAACTACAGCTCACCAAAAACAGCGAGATATTCTCCTACCCTGCTTCACATATCAGTACAAAAGCTACCATTTTTGTTAACAACATTTTATAGGAGACAACAAACCCACTATGTCCCACAAGTTAAAAACCTTACTCACCCCAGTCCCGAGCGATATCGATATCGCTCAGGCGGCCGAACCGCTGCCCATCAGCCAAATTGCCGCTGAGGCAGGGCTGCTGCCCGAAGAATTGGTGCCTTATGGAACTCACAAAGCCAAAGTAAAGCTGTCTGTACGTGATCGGCTAAGCGACAAACCCAACGGCAAATATGTGCTGGTCACCGCCATTACCCCCACCCCATTGGGCGAAGGCAAAACAACAACCACCGTTGGCCTCAGCCAGGCGCTTGGCGCGCACTTAAATCAGAAAGTTTTTACCTGCGTACGCCAACCCAGCCAGGGACCAACTTTTGGCATTAAAGGCGGCGCGGCCGGCGGCGGCTACAGCCAGATCATTCCCATGGAAGATTTCAACCTGCATCTAACGGGCGACATTCACGCCATTTCGGCCGCCAACAACCTGCTGGCCGCAGCCATCGACACGCGCATGCACCATGAGTCTTACCAGTCAGATGAATCGCTGTTCAACCGCTTATGCCCGCCCGATAAAGCCGGCAATCGCAGTTTTGCTCCAGTTATGCTGCGGCGGTTGCGCAAATTGGGCATCGACAAAACTGATCCCAACGAACTGACGACGGAAGAAATTAGCCGCTTTGTGCGATTAGACATTGATCCGGACAGCATCACCTGGCGGCGTGTAGTCGACACCAATGACCGCTATTTACGCGGCATCACCATTGGCAAAGGCCCGGAAGAAAAGTTCACCCGCGAAACCGGCTACGATATTGCCGTGGCCAGCGAAATTATGGCCATTTTGGCCCTGACCACCGATCTGACCGATATGCGCGAGCGATTAGGACGGATGGTTATCGGCACGAACCGCGTCGGCGAGCCGATTACGGCCGATGACCTGGGCATGGGCGGCGCGTTGGTCGTGCTGATGAAAGATGCCATCATGCCCACATTGATGCAAACATTGGAAGGGACGGCCGCGTTTGTTCATGCCGGGCCATTTGCCAACATCGCCCACGGCAATTCTTCCATTGTGGCCGACCAAATTGCCCTCAAGCTGGTTGGCGAGAATGGTTACGTGTTGACAGAAGCAGGTTTTGGCGCAGACATTGGCATGGAGAAATTTTTCAACATTAAATGCCGCTACAGTGGGCTGGCGCCGAACTGCGTGGTACTTGTGGCGACGATCCGGGCGCTGAAGATGCATGGCGGCGGGCCGAAAGTAGTGGCGGGACGGCCGTTAGCCTCCGCCTATACCGAAGAAAATCTGGAACTCCTGGAAGCCGGCTGCAGCAACCTGCGCGTCCACATTCGCAACGCCGTGCGCTTTGGCGTGCCCGTCGTCGTTGCCGTCAACCGGTTCAAAGACGACACCGACGCCGAAATTGAAGTCGTCCGCCGCATCGCCAAAGAAGCGGGCGCTCAGGATGCCGTGATGACCAATCATTGGGCCGAAGGCGGCGCCGGCGCGGTAGAACTGGGCAAAGCTGTGATGGCTGCCTGCGAACTGCCCAGCAATTTCGAATTCCTATACCCGCTCAACCTCAGCATCAAAGAGAAAATCGAAACCATTGCCAAGAAGATGTATGGCGCAGATGGAGTGGAATACTCTGAGGAAGCGGAACAAAAGATCGCCTTATACACCAAAAATGGATTCGATGCGCTGCCCATGTGCATGGCCAAAACGCATCTCAGCTTGAGCCACGATCCAAACCTGAAGGGCGCGCCCACCGGTTTCACTGTGCCGATTCGGGATTTGCGGGCCAGCGTGGGCGCGGGTTTCCTTTACCCGCTGCTGGGAACCATGAGCACCATGCCCGGCCTCCCCACCCGCCCGGCTTACTACGATGTTGACCTGGACCCGGAAACCGGCAAGGTTGTTGGTTTGTTCTAAGTCAATTAGTGGAAAATTTGGTAAGACCCTAAGGGTTTTGGAAACCCTTAGGGTCTTTTTTTATCGGTAGTTCAATCCGAAAAGTCGTGCCGGAACCCAGTACGCTCTCGACAGTAATCGTTCCACCGTGCATTGTCACCAGGGAACGCGCAATGGCCAGCCCCAGGCCAGATTCGCCGTTTTCCGTGCGTGACGCATCGGCCTTGTAGAAACGATCAAATATGCGGGGCAAGTCTGCCGCAGGGATGCCTTGGCCGTTGTCGATAACAGATAGGGCAATGGCTTCAGGCGTTGTCTGGTTTGCCGCCAGGGTGATTACACCATCGGACGACGTGTAGCGAAGCGCGTTGCTTACCAGATTTCCCAGCACCTGCTCCATGCGCCCGGAATCAATCTGGCATGGGGGCAATTCTTCGCCGGAATTGGCTACGCGCAGATTGACGCCTTGTTGTTCGGCCTGGTGAGTATATTTCGCCGTAACTGCTTTTAACAAGTCCAGCGGAGCAACCGAGTCTAGAGTCAACGATAATTCGCCCGCGTCGGCCAGCGACAGGATGCGTAAATCTTGGACCAGACGGCTGAGGTGCAGCGCCTCATCATGGAGGATGTCGAAGGTGTCAGCGTCTGGCGGCAAGACGCCATCACGCAAGGATTCGGTGTAGCCGAGGATGATGCTCAGGGGCGTGCGCAGTTCGTGGGCGATGTCGGCGGTCATTTGGCGGCGTTGGCGGCTGGCAAGGGCGAGATCATGGCTCATCTGGTTAAAGGAGGTTGTTAGCTCGGCGATTTCGTCGTTGCCGCGTACGTCTACCTGGAGGCCGAGGTTGCCGTGGGCAACGGCCGTTGTCGCCTGTGTCAGGTCGCGTAACGGCCGGGCGATATTGCGCGCCAGCAGCACGCCAGCTAACAAGGCCACAGTAATAGCCGCGAGCAGACTAAAAAAGATGGCCTTGTTGACGTTGGCTAAAAAATCGGCTTCCGGTGACCAGGGCCTGGCCTGAGAAGTGTCGATTGGCAGCTGCACCAACCGACCAACCGTTTGTCCATCCACGATCAGCGGGGTTCCGCTGTTCAGGGTGCGGCTGTCTAGCTGCTGCCCAGGCTGGTAACGCCGGTCGCCAAAGACAATACGGCCGTCTGCATCCGCCAACGCCCAGGGCAAAAATCGCTCTTGCGGCCGCATCTCTAGACGATCCACCTGCAACAAACGCTGGCTGGCCCCTTCCCAACTGCCAGTTTCCTGATAATAGTCGACCAAAGAAGCCGCCAACGACGCCTGAAAGCTGTCTGACAAAAATTGGTTGAACCCGGCTTGCGTGCGTTGGGCGACAAATAAAGCGACCAACACCGCTCCTAATGCGCCGACAAACAAAAAAGCGAGGGTTAATTTAAATGCCAGGGTGCGCATGGTTAATGTTTTCCGTCAGTCGCCAGCCGGTAGCCGGCGCCGTAAATGGTTTCAACATAGCGGGGATTACGTGGATCTGGTTCGATTTTGGCGCGCAGATTACGCACATGAACGTCGATGGTGCGTTCGTAGCCTTCAAACGCGGTTCCCTGAATGCGATCCAACAGGTCCAGCCGGGAAAACACCCGCCCGGGCGCAGACATCAACGTGGCGAGTATGCTGAATTCGGAGGGGGTCAAATCGACCAACTGCTCGCCGACTTTGACGAGACGGCCGTTTCTGTCCAACGTAATATCCGCCACCCGCAGCACATCCACCTGCGGCGTGTCTTGCCCCGCCCGGCGCAAAACGGCGCGAATGCGCGCCGCCAAAACACGCATACTAAACGGCTTAGGAATGTAATCGTCGGCGCCCAATTCCAGCCCCAACAAGGTATCGGTTTCCTCTATTTTGGCCGTCAGGAGGATGATGGGCGTTTGCCGTTCCTGGCGATGAACCCGCATAAACTCGTAGCCGTCCATTTCTGGCATCATAATGTCCAGAACAATGAGGTCCGGTTTTTCTTCGCGGGCGACAAACAAGGCGTCACGGCCGTTGGTCGCCGTGACCACTCGATACCCTTCCTGCCCCAGGTAAGATTTCACCAGGGTGCGCAGGCGTTCGTTATCGTCTACTACCAGAATTGTCTTCGACATGGTTTTTACGGCGATTGGACCAATCGCCAGGATTGGTCCAATCGGCAAACTGCAAAATTACCTGCCAGCAAATTCATATGCGCCGCAAGGGTAACAAACAATGCGCTTAGTTGCCAGGACGGCCGTTCGCGCTCCCATTCAACAAATCGGTCACAAACACTTCCGGGTCCTGGCCCTGAAGCATGGGCGAATCTTGCAGCGCCTGAGCCAGTTCAGCGATTACGGCCGTAACATCCCCGCCATTCGCCGCCAAAATTTGGGCCAAGGTCTGGCCGTCGGTCATGGCCGCGCGCACGTCGTCTTCGCTCAGACCGGTGGATTGGGCCACGGCCGTAATGGCGCTGCCAAACACGCCAAAATTATCCACCGACACCTCACCCGTCTTGTTTTCCAACAGCCGAATAACCGCATTGGTCAGCGCTGTCTCCTGGAAAGTGGCGAAATCGGCGCCGTCGCCAGAGGCTGCCGCGGCTTGCCGCGTAGCCATAGCGCTGGGATCGCCGCCCAAACCGCCGCCCGGTCCGCCGCCGCTGCCCGGCCCGCCGCCCGCCGGAAATTCACCGGCCGGAGGAGCGCCGGCTAAGTCGCCGGTCTGCCCCGAAGAATTATTACCGCCGCCAAAACCGCCACGACCAAATACCAGCGTGCCATCTGCGATCATGGCCTGCATACTGTCGGACGTAATTTGCATGGCCGCAATGGCGCTAATTTGCGCCGGGGTCATGGTGTCCTGAATCTGATTGATCACAGCCGCTATTTCCACAGCGGCGCTCGTGTCGCTGCGCGCCAAACTGAGCGCCGCCCGCCAGAGGGGCAGCAGTTCGGCGGCCTGCGCCTCGTCCACAACCTGATCGGTCGTTTCCAATTGCAAGGTGCCAATGGCCAATTGCGACTGCACCGGCAGCGCGTCGGCATAGGTCTCATTCAGGCGGGACACGGCCGTGTCCCCATTTCCGGTACTATTGGCGGTGGTTACGGCCGTTTCGGCTCCGCCAGAAGAACAGGCCGCCAGGCCCAAGAATATCAACAGTGCCAACCAAAGCGTTAAGTTTTTCAATGTGTTCACCTCTAAGTTTGTGATGTGTGAGTATTAATCGAGAGACCCTAAGGGTTGAAGCCAAGTCCTTAAGGTCTTATTCATGCCGCAGCGCTTCAATCGGATCGAGCTGCGCGGCTTTGTTAGCCGGGAAAAAGCCAAACAAGATGCCTACCAACGCCGCCGACCCAAAGGCCAACAGGATCGAACTGGGCACTATGACAGTGCGCATGTCGCTGGTCAGGCCAAACAAAATCGAGCCGCCAACACCAGTCGCCACGCCAATTAAACCGCCTACCAAGCTCAACATCACGGCCTCTGTCAGAAATTGCAGGCGAATATCGGTGGGCGTCGCGCCAACCGATTGGCGAATGCCAATTTCGCGGGTGCGCTCTGTTACGCTGACCAGCATGATGTTCATGATGCCAATGCCGCCGACAATGAGCGAAACGCCGGCCACCCAGGCCAACAGGCTGCGAAATGCGGCCGTCGTCGCGCCCTGCGTATCGATGATGTCTTGCTGCGTTTGCATGGTAAAGGGCAGTTCGTCTACAGTGACGCCTTTGCTCACGGCCAACTTCAATTGAATCTGCTGGATAATGGCGTCCATGTCTGCGCCTTCTTCGATCTGCACATAAATCAGGCGCACCCGGTCGCCGGCAAACTGGCGGAACATGGTCGGCGTGAACTTATCGAAGACCAGAGTGATGGGCACGTAGAGCATGGCGTCGAAATCGGTGTTGCCCACCACGCCTTTTTCCGCCGCTACGCCGATGACGCCCAATTTGGTCGTTCCCACCGTGATGGACTGGCCGATGGGGTTGCTCTCGCCGAACAGATCGGTGGCCAGGCCTGCGCCCAACACGGCCACTTTTGCCGAGCGGTCGACCTCTGTCTGGTTAAAGAAACGGCCGTCGGCCACAGAAACATCGCGTACAGATGGGAAGTCGGTGGTCGTACCCATCAGCGAAACGTCGGTGAGGGTTGCCCCGTCGGCTTTGACATTTTGCACGCTGGTCTGGTCTACGGCCGTTCCGGCCACACCGGCCACGCTTTCCACCACATTCGTGTCTTCAAACACCAACGAGGGGCCGGTGTCGCCGCCGCCGCCAGGGCCGCCACGCCCAAAGGAAGCCTGGATAAAAATCAGGTTCGTGCCCAGCCCTTCTATCTGGTCGGCGATGGTCGCTTCCGTGCCGGCGCTGATGGCGATCATGATGATGACCGCCGCCACGCCGATGATCACGCCCAGCATGGTGAGCAGCGAGCGCACTTTGTTGCGCACCACGCCTTCCCAGGCGATGCGCAAAATTTCCACCGGGCTGATGATGCCGGAAACGGCCGTTACTTCGTCGTTTTTCTCTTGGGACCGCGCTGGGACGCCGGTCATGGTTTCCTGAGCAGTAGCCATGTTAATTCTCTCCGTTGGCGGCGTCGGTGTGCAGACGGCCGTCTACCAGCACAATCGTGCGCTCCGTCTGGTCGGCGATATACTGCTCGTGGGTGACCATGAGGATGGTACGGCCACGGCCGTGCAGTTCGTGCAGCAGCGTCATAATTTCGTCGCCTGTTTTGGTGTCCAGGTTGCCTGTCGGTTCATCGGCCATTACCAAGACTGGGTCATTGACCAGCGCGCGGGCGATGGCCACCCGCTGCCGCTGCCCGCCGGACATTTCGTTTGGCTCGTGGTTGGCCCGGTCGGCCAACCCGACCGCTGCCAGAGCGGCCATTGCTTTTTCTTCGCGTGCTTTGGGCGAAAGCTGGCCTTCCCGTTTATAAACCAGCGGCAGCATCACATTGCGCAGGGCGCTGGTGCGGGAAAGCAAATTAAAGGATTGGAAAATGAAGCCGATGCGCCGGTTGCGGATCGAGGCAAGCTGTACTTTGTTCAGTCCGCTCACGTCGTCACCGGCCAAGAGGTAACGGCCGTCTGTTGGGCGGTCCAGGCAGCCCAAGATATTCATCAACGTACTTTTGCCGGACCCCGATGGCCCCATCACGGCCACAAATTCCCCTTCGTCGATGCGAATGTCTACCCCACCAAGCGCCGCCACCTGAATGTCGCCCATGCCGTACACTTTGCGTAAATTTTCGGTCTGGATAATTGGTTGATTGTTCATAAGATTCACTTTCACTAATAGAAGACCCTAAGGGTTTAAGTTCCATAAGGTCCGACTTCTCGGGTGCAAACCCTTAGGGTCTGTCGTTTAGCAAGACCCTAAGGGTTTAGTTCCATAAGGTCCGACTTCTCGGGTGCAAACCCTTAGGGTCTGTCGCTACTGCGTCTGCACCAGACCTGTGGTTACTTCTTCGCCGGATGTTACGCCGGACAGGATTTCCGCAAAGCTAAAGTCCATAATGCCCACTTGCACCATACGCAGTTTGGGTTCGCCATTTTCCATCACAAAGACGGCGTACTCGCCGGCGGATATTTCGCGCAGCGCTTCCACCGGCACAAGGACAGCGCCGGTCGCGCGGCCGCCAATTACTTCCACTGTGGCGTTCATGCCCACTGGCAGCGTTTGCGGCTTGGCAAAAGAATCCAACTGCACCAGGGCGCGCACGGCCGTTATGCCACTTTCATTCACCAATTCCGGGTCTACCCGCACCACCTTGCCGGTAAACGTTTCATCGGGCAGGGCATCGAACACCACGTCTACCTCATAATCCAGGCCAACCATCGCCAGGTCAGTCTCGTCCAGATACACCTCCAACAAGGGCTGGGACAAATCGGCCAGGGTGATGAAAGCCGTGCTGCCGACATTTTCGCCGACATGGGCGGATACGGCCGTTATCGTGCCATCCATCGGCGCAGACAATGTCGTATCGGCCACAGCTTGTTGCGCAGACGTCACGTTCAACTGCGCCTGCTCCAAACTCAGGGCAGCGGCTTCCTGGTTGATCAGCGCCTGCTGCCAGGCCAATTCCGCCTGATGAACGGCCAGTTCGGCGGCAGCAAGGTCATCTTCGGTGGGGCCAGTTTGCGCCGCCGCCAACGATTGTTCAGCGTTCAGCACGCTCGTCTGCGCCGAGGCCGTGCCGCTGCTGCTTACCCCGGCAACGGCCGAGTTATAGTTGGTCTGGGCAATCGTCAGATTCTCCTGCGCCTTGAGGAGGTTGCGGTCGGCGGCAGTGCGTTCAGCTTCCAGCGCCGTTTTCTTTTGCGGGATGCCAAATTCCCACTCGCGTCCGGGGTCGTAGGCGGTGGTGTAGGCCGCTTGCGCGTCGTTCAGGGATCGCTGCGCCTGATCCAGACTGATCTGCGCCAGGGTAATGCTGTTGCTGGAAACGGCCGTTTGCCCAGCCGCCGCCGCATAATTCGCCCGGGCCGCCGCCAGATTCGCCTCGGCCAGCGCGATTTCGTCCGCATCAGGCTGCCAGTTTTGCAGCTCATCCAGGGCCGACTGCGCGTTGTCCAGACTCAGCCGCGCCTGCTCTACGCTGATATCGCTCAGACTCACCCCGGCGGTCGTTGCCGTTGGGTCGGTAGAAAAGGCGGCCTGCCGCAGTTGGATTTGGGCATTGGTGAGCGTTTCTTGAGCGGCCGTATCATCGACACGCGCCAGCATGTCGTCGGCGGCCACTTTGCTGCCCACGTCTACCAACAATTCCTTAAGCCTACCGCCGCTGGAAAAGCCCAAGGTAATTTCTTCGCTGGGGATGATGGTCCCGGCTCCGGTGGCCGAGACAGTGATATCGCCGATGCGGGCGACGGCCGTTTGCACAGCGTCCGCGGCTTCTGGCGCCTGGGCCGCCGAAATTGTCGTGCCATAATAAGCATAAGCGCCCCCGGCGGTCGCCAGGAACACGATGATGAAAATAATCCAAAAGGTTTTTTTGCGCAGCATGTCTCTACTTCCTTCTAAAAATTCTTGCCTGACAGAGCCAGGGTTTTACATCTCACTTTGGAGTGTAACCAAGAAGTAAGAAGGCGCTTTGAAGAAATTGTGTGGAAATTGTTAAGAAAAGGGGGATGGAGGAGTTTGGCGTGAAGCGTAATGCGTAATGCGTGATGCGTGAAGACCTCTTCGGCTCACGCACCACGCATCATTTTTGCATTTGCCAATGCCTGCTAAGGCTGCCCGCCGCGTGGGCCAAACGGCCGTTGGTTCGGCCGGAACCAGTCGCCCTGATGGCTCAGCATGTCGTCGGCCTGGGCTTGGGTGATACGGCCGTCGGCCACCGCCTGCTGCAAGGCATCGGCTAAGGCGGCCTGGAGGGCGGCCTGGACCGCGCTCAGTTCCACGCCTTGTTGGGCGGCAATTTCCGGCAGCCGCTGACCGGCGTCGCGGGCGGCTGTCAGGTCGTCCACCGTCAGACCGAGCGCGTCGGCGATGATGGCATCCACCGTTTCTTTAGGCAGGTATTCCTGGCGCAAGTCGCCCAGGTAGCCGCGCACAGAGAAATTGCCGTTCGCCATTTCATCGGCCTGCGCCTGGGTGATACGGCCGTCGGCCACCGCCTGCGTCAGCAGCGTTTCACGCGCCGTCTGCCGGGCCATGTCCAGTTCATCCACCGACATATCCAGCGCGTCGGCCAGGGCGGCGTCTTTTTCTTCCGGCGTAAACAACCGCTCGATGCCGTGGCGCAGACGTGGGGCAAACCCGGCGACTGCCGTCAGCACGCCGGCGTCTGGCGATGGGGAATCTTGGGCCAGGGCAACGGCCGTTACCCCCACAATCAACACCAACACCCCAACAACCATCACGCCTAAAATTTTCCTATACTTATTCATGTTATAACCCTCCAACTCAATTAAGCCAGCCAATACCAACTGGCATCCTGTTATTACAGCCAACCATACAGGCAAAGTGTTACCAAAGTGTGAAATATCCGGCGGAAATTTGTAAAATTGGTAGCCGTTGCCGCATAAGGTTGAGAAAAGTGACGGCGCAGAGAATGAAACAAGGAGAGAACACATGAAGAATCATGCAAAGAAAACGGATACGGCCGTCTCCGTTCCCCCAGAAACCGAAGTCGCTGAACGAGTCGAAGCGCTCCTGAGGCAAATGAGCCTCGAGGAAAAGGTGGCCCAACTCGCCCAAATTGGCGGCGGGTCCTGGCTCGACGGCCCCAAACCTGAGGAAATCATTCGCAAGCACGGTGCGGGCTCCATGCTTTGGCTTAACGATACGAAACGGTTCAACGAAATACAAAAAGTCGCCGTAGAAGAAAGCCCATCCGGTATTCCCATCCTCTTTGCCCTGGATGTGATTCACGGCTACCGGACAATCTTCCCCGTGCCACTGGCGCTGGCGTCATCCTGGGACCCCACAGTGGCCGAACAGGCTCAGGCGGTAGCCGCCAAAGAAACCCGCGCCGCCGGAATACATTGGACCTTTGCCCCGATGCTGGACATTGCCCGCGATGCCCGCTGGGGGCGTATCGTGGAAGGCGCAGGGGAAGACCCGTACCTGGGCGCAGCCATGGCCGCCGCGCAGGTACGCGGGTTCCAGGGCGACGATCTCTCGGACCCGGAACGAGTGGCAGCCTGTGCCAAACACTTCGCCGGCTACAGTGCGGCTGACGGCGGACGTGATTATGACCCGGTTTATCTACCCGAAGTCGAACTGCGGAACGTATACTTTCCTCCTTTCCTGGCAGCGGTAAAAGCGGGCGTAAAAACATTCATGACCGCTTACATGGACCTAAACAATATCCCGGCCAGTGGCAACCGCTGGTTGCTGCGTGATGTCTTACGCGGAGAATGGGGCTTTGAGGGCTTTTTGGTGAGCGATGCGTTTGCAGTCAGGAATCTGATTGTTCAGGGCTACGCCCGCGATGGACGTGACGCCGCTCTGCGATCCTTGAAAGCCGGCATGAACATGGACATGGCCTCTGCAATCTACCTGGAGAATCTGGCCGGATTGGTAGAAGATGGCTCGCTACCGCTAGCTGAGATTGACGAAATGGTGCGCCCCATCCTGGCGCTCAAGGTGCAAATGGGGCTGTTTGAACAACCCTACGTAGACGAAACCCTATTGGACAAAGTGGCTGCCCAGCCGGAACACCGCCAGGCGGCGCGACAAGCGGCGCAGCGCTCGATGGTCCTGTTACGCAACGAAGGCGGACTCCTGCCGCTGTCGAAAGACCAGAAAAACATTGCCGTCATCGGCCCGTTGGCGGACTCGATGGAGGCCACCGAAGGCTCATGGATGGTTTTCGGCCACAAACCCGCCGCGGTCACGGTTTTGCAGGGTATCCGCGCCAAATTGTCAGGCGCAAACATCGCCTACGCACCGGGGCCAGAGATCAACCGGGATATTCCCCACCCCTTCGGCGAATTCGATCTGACTGAGAAAAAGCCGATCCAGACTCCTGAAGACGCCGAAGCAGCCTACCAGACGGCCGTCAACACAGCCCAAGGCGCAGACCTCGTGATCATGGTGCTGGGCGAAAACGCAGATATGGCCGGAGAATTTGCCTCACGTGGCTCGCTCGACCTGCCCGGACGGCAAGAGGAGTTACTCATGGCGGTCAGCAGGATGGGTAAGCCGATTGTGTTGGTGCTGCTGAACGGCCGTCCCCTCAGCATCAACTGGGCGGCAGAGCATGTGCCAGCCATCCTCGAAGCCTGGGAGCCGGGCACGGAAGGCGGCCATGCCGTGGCAGACATTCTCTTTGGCGACGTGAATCCGGGCGGCAAACTGCCAGTCTGTTTCCCACGCAGCGGCAGCCACGCGCCGATGTACTACGCCCGCACGCTGACCCATTTGCCGGAAAGTAGCCCACGGTATTACTCGCGCTATTGGGACAGCCCCACCACCCCGCTTTACCCCTTTGGGTTTGGCCTGAGCTACACAACCTTCAAGATCACCAATCTCAAAGTCTCCCAGACCCAGGTAACAGTAGGCCAATCAGTTACCGTCACGGTAGACGTAACCAATACCGGCTCGGTTGCCGGTGACGAAGTCGTCCAGCTTTACATCCACCAAAAATGGGGAAGCAATTCGCGCCCAATGCGCGAATTAAAGGGGTTCGAGCGCGTCGCCCTCCAGCCCGGCAAGACAAAGCAGGTTGCGTTTCCCCTCGGCCCAGATGAGTTGAGCTACTGGAGTACAAATGCCAACGGGTGGGTTCAAGAGCCAGCGGCTTTCGACATTTGGGTCGGCGCCGATTCGCTGGCAACGCTTCATACAGATTTAGAAGTCGTTGAATAAACTTGCGTAAAAAGATTGGTCCAATCTTGCAGATTGGACCAATCTGCAAACTCCAACGTTAATAACGAGCCAATTCTGAGTTATTTGAAAAGTACGAGGGGCTGTGTCGTAAACTGGGGCATCCGCCGGGCGCAGTGGCGCCGGCCTGGTGGCTACACAATCCCATTGTCACCGCCCCCATCATCCGGCCGCACACAATAGAACAACTGGAAAGCGCGGTTCGCGCCGCCAGCATCCAACTTGATGAGGAATCGCTGCAAAAACTGGATGAGATTTTCCCAGGGCCGGGTGGTGAAGCGCTCACTGCCTACGCCTGATAATTGTCCCTTTCAAACGTGAACGGGCTACCCCAACTGCCAAAAATCAAGAGCATCAAACATGATGGGAGCATCGATTGCTCCCATGAACCTCTAATTTACAACTCGCGCTAAGGCTTGTATAGTTGTGCCAAGAGGCTTCACGGGTGGCTCACCCACCAACACAAATCGAGAGGTTGCGCTAGAGCAAAAGCGAGCGGAAAAAGCCGTGTAAGACAATTGCTCTTGCTATTAGGTAGACATCATGAGTGGGCGCACCACCACAAATGATAATTCGCAAATTTCGCAGATGCCGCAAATTTCGAACCGTGTTTATCCGCGTTCATCCGTGTCCTGTTTTCACAAGAGACGACATGGGCGCAGGCTCAACACCACGAATGAAAAACCTACCGCAATCTCTGCATTTCTGCGTTAACTTATTTTCGAAGGAGCCTTAAATTTTTTTGGGCTACCCGCTACCAGGAGAGAAAAACATGCCAGAAGCATATATTTTTGACGCTCTCAGAACCCCCAGAGGCAAAGGCAAAAGCAGCGGCAGCTTATATGAAGTCACCCCCATCGATCTGGTCGCCTCGCTGATGCGCGAAATGCAGCAGCGGCACGATCTGGACACCTCGCAAGTGGACGACGTTGTCTTGGGCTGCGTCACGCCCGTCGGCGACCAGGGCGCGGACATTGCCCGTACGGCCTCCATCTACGCCGACTGGCACGTGGACGTGCCCGGAATGCAGATCAACCGATTCTGCGCTTCTGGCCTGGAAACGGTTAACATGGCCGCCATGAAAGTGCGCTCCGGTTGGGAAGAACTGGTCGTCGCCGGCGGGGTTGAATCAATGTCGCGCATCCCCATGGGGTCCGATGGCGGCGCATGGATCGCCGACCCCAAAGTTAACAGCAAAACCAACTTCATCCCCCAGGGCGTCAGCGCCGATCTCATCGCCACCATTGAGGGCTTTAGCCGGGAGGACATCGACCGTTTTGCCCTGCAATCGCAGCAGCGCGCTGCCCACGCCACCACCAATGGCTACTTCCAAAAATCGCTTGTGCCGGTGAAAGACCTCAACGGCCTGCCAATCTTGACGCAAGACGAACTCATCCGCCCCGAAACTACCCTCAGCGGCCTGGGTAAGCTCAATCCTGCCTTTCAGATGATGGGCGAGATGGGCTTCGATGCCGTAGCCATGCAGCGCTACCCGGAAGTGGAGCGCATTCAGCATGTGCATACGGCCGGTAATTCTTCCGGCATTGTGGATGGGGCGGCGCTGGTCTTGGTCGGTTCCAAAGCGAAGGGCGACGCGCTGGGCCTGCGTCCGCGCGCCAAAATTCGCGCCGCTGCTCTGGTCGGCACGGAACCAACCATCATGCTGGTAGGGCCAGGTCCGGCTGCGCAAAAAGCGCTCAGACAGGCGGGTATGACTGTGCGGGACATCGATTTATTTGAGGTCAACGAGGCGTTTGCGGCTGTGGTGCTGCGTTTCATGCGCGACATGGGTCTTGAGGGCAGTGAAAACATCAATGTGAACGGCGGCGCAATTGCCATGGGCCATCCGCTGGGCGCAACCGGCGCCATGCTGTTGGGCACGGTGCTGGACGAGTTGGAACGGTTGGACCTGACCACGGCGTTGATTACATTGTGCGTCGGCGGCGGGATGGGCATCGCCACGGTTTTAGAAAGGATTTGATTTTGGAATCCTATGGCCGATCTCACGCCCCGTTACCGCGGAAATTACATCCTGCGCGGCCTGAAAGCGCTGCCGGTGAGGGGAGGAGTGGGCCATAAGTTGGGGCCATAAGTTGGGGGCCGTAAGTTGGGGGGTCTTAGCGGTTTAGGGAATACGGAGTACGACTTTTTGGGGTGTGGGAATCTAAAACAGAGGGGGTATACGGCCGTTAAAGGAACGAGAATCGAATCATTTACATGCCGAAGATTGGACCAATCTTCGGCATGTTATTTAATTTTCAATCCTAACCAGCCAAGTTTCATTCCAGGTAGACACGCACATTTTTAAGGCTGTAAATCGGCACGAAGGGAAAAAGCACCGGCACAGACTGCGCATATTTCTGATAAGCAAGCTGCTCGCCATAACGGCCGTCTTGCTGCTTTTCCAACCGCTTCGTCGAACCCATCATGATCAGCACAATACACACCAAACCAATCAGAGCGACCACCCAATGGACAAACATGGCGTAAAAAGCCAGCCCCATAAGCCAGTTGCCGACCCAAAACGTAATTTCGCCCAAATAATTTGGGCAGCGCACCCAGCGGTACAGCCCCACAGAACAAAAATCGTGCGGGTGCTGCGCCTTAAAGGCCGATTTTTGCCGGTCGGCCAGCGCCTCTAGCAGCAGACCGCCGGCCATCACCAGCAGCCCCACCACCTGCACCGCCATCGTCACGGCGGGCGAAAAACTTGAGGGGTTGGTCAGGCTAAACAGGCTGGGCGAGATCATCGACACGTAGAGGAGCGAAACGCCTACCCAGACCACCAGCTTCAACAAACCTTTCACATGTTCGCCGCGTCTGGCAATGCTGCCCATTTCCTGGCGGTAAGAGGGCTGGAACTCGCGCCGCACCAGATAAATGCCCAGCCGCAGCCCCCAGGTGATCAGGAGCAGGCTGTGCAAAACGGCCGTTACCGTCAGATTCTGTCGCTGTGCAATCAACAGAGTCGCCGCCATCGCCGTAATGGAGAAGGCGTAGCCAATACTGACAAAATAGACGACCCGAATAAATCCCAACGCCGAGATTAGCAGCGCCAATCCCAACAAGAATACGGTGATGGCCGGGAAAACGGCCGTTTGTGTGGCTGGTAGGTTTTGTAACATCATAACGGCTAAGTTTACCCCGAAAAGCCCGTACCGCGCATTTCCATCGGCAAGTAAAAAATAAACATCGCCGCCGCCGCCAATCCCAACAGCAAAACCAGCCAGGGGATCTGCGCCGCCAGTCCATCCGCGCGCGGCTCGGCCTGACGGGCGCGCAGGCCAACAGCATAAAAACTGGCCGCAAACCCAGCCATCACCACCACCATCTCAAACGGATCCAACCACGCCGCCGGTAAAACCGGCCCCAGCGTCCAATCCGGCGCGCCCAGAAACGCCACGCCGTGGTCGAGCATGAAATTTTGTAACACCGGCACGATGGCCAGGGCGCTGCTGAGAAAATGGAACCCGGCATAATGGGCAAACCAGATGGCAAACGAAAGCGGCAGCACGCCCGGAGCATAACGCGCCAGCGCCACGCGCAGCGGTTCCCGGCGCTGCGCCAATCGGCGGCTTAACCAGGCCGCGCTCAAGCCCAAAACTACCGGCAGCAGCAAATTCACCACCGCAAAAATCAAAAACAAGACCAGCCCTTCGCTGCTGGTGCCCAGCCAGCCGCCCAGCGCGGCTTCCAGCGCATACACCGGCGGTACCATGCCAAAGGCGTTGCCCAGTCCGGCAAAAGCGAACACCAAAATGAGCAGGTGCAAATCCCACCGTCGCGGCCACGCTTTGGGCGTAACGGCTTCATAAAGTGGATTGCGGATAGTCAGTGCCACGTTTTCATACGGACAGGCACGGGCGCAATCTAAACAAAATACGCAGTCCAGGTTGCTGTGGATTTGCGGCGCAAATAACTCCGTGCCGCAGCCCAAAACATCCCCGTTGCCATTAATGCACTCTTTGCCGGGGCATGTGCGGCAGGTTTCCGGGCTGAGAACGGTAATTTGGGTAGGCGAAATGGTTGAATTGACAAAATTAAACGTACCCAGGGGGCACACATATTTGCAGAATGGCGATTCGGCAAACAGCGCTTCCAGCACAAAGGCGGCCACGAAATAGGCCAAAATTACCCACACGGTCAGCAGTGGGCTGGCCCATAAATCGAGCCATTCGTACAAAAACAGGTAAAGGAAAAGGATGGCGATGGCCAACCATTTGTTGCGCAGGGCGCGGGGCCAGCGACGGCCGTTTCCACTTATCGTCCGGGCCAGGGTACGCGGCAGAGTAAACGGGCAGCTCATGCAAAACAAATTGCCGGCCACCAGCAGCCCCAGCATCACCAGCCCGCGATAATGGACCCAGGTCGCAACGGTGGCCAGGTTGGTAGGGGCTAACGGCCGTCCGGTAAACCCATCGTAGAGCAGCACGGCCGTTACCGCCAGCAAGAAAAGCTGTAGGGTCAAACGCCCCCAGCGCCAGCGCAAAAAGCGGCCCACAAGCGGCCAGGCTAAAACGTTTCGTCCCATGCAGCCTTTGTCCTAAGGAGTTGGAATAGAAAAATCGAAGGTTTCTGTGCCGGTACGGCCGTCGGCCAACGTGAACTCGACCGTCAGCACCCAATCTCCGGCCATCGTCCACTCGAACGGGGCGGTGTATACCCCGGCGTCGCCGGGCAGCGCCGTGCGCAGCACCGGGACCATGCCAGCGTGGCTCATGTCGCCGCGCGCCTGTACCGCTGCGCCGCTAACCGGACGGCCGTCGGCGGCGGTCAGGGTGATGCGCAGTTCGGTTTCACCCACGGCCGTGGCCGCCGGTTGGGCCGTCACCACCACGCCCGTGTCGTTGGTGGGCTGATTTTGCCGTCCGCCGCACGACGCTGCCAGCAGCACAACCATCACGCCGATGAGAACGGCTGTCAGTCGTCTTTTTCTCTGCCCGTCCCATTTAGCCATGGCTCGCCTCTCCATGCATCATGTGGCTGCCCAAACGCATAGCCGCCTGCACGGCCGTTACTGCGCCCGCCAAATCCAGCACCTGCCCGCCAAATCCGGCGCAAAAACGCTCCGCTTCTTCCTGGCGCATGAAGGCCAGGGTAGTCGGGGTGCAGCACACGGCCAGCGCCGGATCAAAAACGTAGACGGCCGTCTGGGCGCTGACTTTACGGCCGTGCAAAAAATCGGTCACCAAGGCCAATTCCACCTGCTCGCCCAATCGGGCCACGCCCAGCAAGCCGCAGTGGGCACAGCAGGCGCGCCGCTGTGTGCCATCGTGCAAATGCAGCACCATTTGGGTGCGAGGATTGATGGGGCTGTGGCAGGCATAACAGGCGTCGCCGTCGTCGGTGTCCACCAACGGGGCGGCGGCGGGTGAATCCATCAGCACCGCCCCACCGCGCACCTTGCGCAGTTGGCCGGCCGCCGCCAACCGATCCAGGTCGCGGTGAATGGTCATATCGGACACGTCGAACAATCCGCCTAATTCTTGAATGGATATCGTGCCCCGTCCTTGCAGCAAGTCCAGGATTTTTTGTTGTCGTTCTGTCGGCAGCATAGTTTACTCTCGATTTCGTCTGTCGTAGGAGACAATTCGTAAGCTGTTATCTTCACAAATTGTAACAGATAGCCACACAATCTGCGAACAGACCGGCGCGGCGGATTGGTTATTGGGCGAACGGCCGTTTTCCACTATACTCGCCCACTTATCTTAATCCCGGCGGTCAAACGGCCGTATCCAAGGTACAGGCGATGAAAAACAAAGGCATCTGGTACGGCGTCATTGCTTACACAATGTGGGGCGTGTTCCCCATTTACTGGAAAACCATCAAACACGTACCGGCCCTGCAAACGTTAAGCCATCGCATGGTCTGGTCATTTATCGCCCTGCTTATTATCCTCACCGTCGCCCAACGCTGGCGCTGGGTGGCGCCAGTTTTACGACAGCCCAAAGTATTGCTTACCTTTTTACTCACGGCCACCTTGCTCAGCGTGAACTGGCTGGTTTACATTTGGGCGGTCAACGCCGGGTTTATCGTGGAGTCGGCGCTGGGGTATTTCATCAATCCGCTGGTCAATGTGCTGTTGGGGATGATTTTTCTGCGCGAGCGGCTACGGCCGTGGCAAACCGTAGCCGTCATAATCGCCGCCAGCGGCGTACTTTACCTCACCATCACCTACGGCGCGCTGCCCTGGATTGCGCTGACGCTGGCGGCTACCTTTGGCACGTATGGTTTGCTGCGCAAAACGGCCGTACTCAACTCGCTGGAAGGGTTATCGCTGGAAACGGCCTGGATGTTTCTGCCGGCGTTTGTCTATTTGTTGGTGCAGCAGGTGAACGGGACGGCCGTTTTGGGGCACACAACGGCCGTTACCAATATACTACTCGTCGGGGCCGGTTTCATTACCGTGGTGCCACTGCTGCTCTTCGCCGCCGCCGCCCGCCGCGTCACACTCATCAGCCTGGGCATCTTGCAATACATCGCCCCCACCCTCCAATTTCTCATCGGCGTTTTTGTCTACAAAGAGCCATTCAGCCACACCCAGCTCATCGGGTTTAGCGTCATCTGGCTCGCGCTGGTCATCTACACCGGCGATGCCGTCGTGCGCCAGCGCCAACACCCGCTCCCCGCCAACCCCCTATCCGGCAAAATCTCCTAAAACAAGAAACCCGCTAATCTGGAAGTGATGCGTGATGCGTGATGCGTGTCCCTTCACGCATCACGCATCACTTCCCCATCTCCCACTCTGCCCCCCGTCTCCCGCTTCACAAAATCTTCACAACCCCACCACACCTTCTTCATCGCCGCCGGGCATACTGGGGGACAGTATCGTAAGGAGAAAAAATCCATGTCTGAAAACAACCAAACCTGGCGACAACGCATCTTATACACCACGCAAACCGACGACCGCAGCCGGATGCGCGCCGTGGCCAATAACTTGATTTTGCATTTACACCCCACCAAAGTGCCCGCCCCAGCCCTGCGCTGGACCTACACCTGGGGTTTGGGCGGCCTTTCGGCCACTCTGGCCCTGCTGTTGATCATTACCGGCGTCATTCTTACCTTCCGCTACGACGCCAGCGTCGAACGCGCCTACACCAGCATCCAATACCTGGAAACCCAGGTCGCCTTTGGCTCGCTGGTCCGCGCCCTCCATCATTGGTCGGCCAATTTGCTGGTGGTCACAGCATTTTTGCATCTGATCCGCGTCTTTTTGACCGGCGGCTTTAAGCTGGGCCGGTCAACCAACTGGATAATCGGTCTGGTCCTGCTGCTGATTGTGGTCGCCTTTAACTTTACCGGCTATCTGCTGCCCTGGGACCAGTTGGCATATTGGGCCATCACAGTGGGCACGAGCTTGTTGAGTTATCTGCCGTTGGTGGGCACGGCCGTTGCCAATTTCCTCCTCGGCGGGCCGGAAGTAGGCCAGGCCGCCTTGCGCAATTTCTACGCCATCCACGTCGCCGTGCTACCCGCGCTGCTGGTGATAATGATGTCCTACCACTTTTGGAAAGTGCGTAAAGACGGCGGCATCTCCCAGCCGCCATCCGAACCCGGCGAACGCATCGAACGCCTGACCACCATCCCCCACCTGGTGCAAATCGAATTTGCCGCTGCGGCCGTACTCATTTTAGGTCTGTTCGTGTGGGCGGCGTTTGTGCCCGCCCCCCTGGAAGCCCTGGCCGACCCCAGCCATCCCACCAATCCCGCCAAAGCCGCCTGGTATTTCCTCGGCTTGCAAGAATTACTTTTGCACATGCATCCATTGGCGGCTCTGCTGCTGCCCGGCATTATCCTGGGCGCGTTCGTCGCCATTCCTTACCTGGACAAACAAGAAGACAATATCGGCCGTTACTTCCGCTCGGCCGTGGGCAAACAAATCGCCCTGCTGGCGGCCCTCTACGCCATCGGCCTCATTCCGCTGCTGGTGCTGCTAGACGAATACTGGCTGGATTTGCCCGCCCTGCTGCCCGGTCTGCCGACGCTCATCAGCAACGGCCTCATCCCTCTTGCGCTCACATTGGGCGGGCTGACGGGGCTGTACCTGCTCTTTCGCACCACCAATAAGGCCAACAAAAGCGAGGCTTTGGTGGGGCTGTTCGTTTTTGTCATGGTCAGCCTGCTGCTGCTCACCCTCATCGGCATCTTTTTTCGCGGCCCCAATATGGCCCTGGTTCTGCCTTTTTGAGCGGTTGGGAAACAAAGATGGTAACTGTTCAGGTTTTTCTGACAAGACCCCAAGGGTTTGGTACCCAAATAATCCAAATTCTCAGGAGCAAACCCTTGGGGTCTGCATAGTTACCAAAGATTAACGATTGGAGATTAGAAAATGAGCGAACAACCAAACGAAAAAACAAAATTATCACGACGAGATTTTCTTAAATTAGGGGTTGGCGCGTTGAGCGCGCTGGCTTTGCTGGAAGTAAGCGGCGCGAGCTTGTTGTTTTTGCAACCGCGCAGCCTGGATGGCGAGTTTGGCGGGCAGGTAATTGCCGGTCTGGTAGACAGCTTTCCGCCGGGGTCGGTAGTAGAGTTTCCAGACGGCCGTTTCTACCTCATTCACGCCCCCGATGGCGGATTCCTGGCCGTTTACCGCCGCTGCACCCACCTCGGCTGCTCCGTCAGTTGGGAACCGGCGCAAAACCACTTCTTCTGCCCCTGCCACGCCTCCAGCTTCGACATCGTCGGCGACGTGGAAAACCCGCCTGCTCCCCGCGCCCTGGACACCTTTCCCGTCCATATCGACGCCGGGCAAGTCATTGTCGACACCTCTTCCATCCAAACCCGCGATAACTTCGCGCCAGATCAGCTTGTCTATGCTTAGGAATGAAAAATAAATAACACGTGAAAGATTGGACCAATCTGAACATGTTATTTATTCCATTCTCGTTCCTTAACAGACAGAACCGCAAGAAATTAACGATAGGTCTCTCATGAACTACAACAAACTCATCAGCTTTCTCGCCTTACTCGTTCTAATCGTCGCCCTGCCGGTGTATGCCTGGCAGGAACCAACACGAATGGACGCCGCCCAGGCCGATCTACGGCAAGAATTTGTGTCTGACGCGGCCGTGATATATGTGGAAAATTGCAGCGTGTGTCATGGCGCGGCCGGCGAAGGCATCGGCCCTATGCCGGCGCTAGACAACCTCGCCCTGCAAACGGCCGATTACGACGACCTGTTTAAAACTATCGCACGCGGCCGTTACAACACAGCAATGGTCGGCTGGCACGTCGAAGAAGGCGGCAGCCTCAACGACTACCAGATCGAAGAACTCGTCACCCTCATCCGCTACGCCGATTGGTCCCAGGTGGGCGAATTAGCCGCCCAACGCGGCCTCATCCCCGCCACCTTGCCCGTGCCCGACGTAGACGAAAGCCTGCTGGCCGAAATCACCGCCCTGGCCCCCGAAGGCAGCCAGTGGGCAGCCGGTTTGCAGCTCTATGCCTCCAATTGCACCCTCTGCCACGGCGTCAATGGCGAAGGCACGAACCTGGCCGTCCCGCTCAATACCGCCGATATCCAGGCCACCGACCTGGCCGAGCTGGAACGCATCATCCGCGAAGGCGTTCCCGGCACGTTGATGGTTAGTTGGAACAGCAGCCTGGCCCCGGAAGAAATCACGTCGCTGGCTGAATTTTTGCAAAATTGGGATGAACTCAGCGCCCACGACCTGGTCTTGACGCCGCCGGAACCCATCCACATCGACGTAAACAATCCCGAGGAGATGCTGGCGCTGGGCGAACGAATTTACAACGCGACCTGCGTTGTCTGCCACGGCGTCGATGGCAGCGGCGGAACCGGCCCGGTCCTGAACAGCCAGCAAATCCTCAGCCGCGACACGGATGAGATGCTGACCACCTTCATTATCAACGGCGGGCGAATGCCCAACGCCAATATGCCACCCTTTGGCGACCGGCTGACATCGGTGGAGATTGAAGCGGTTGTGCAGTTCTTACGCGCCTGGGAACCCACTGCGCCATCGGTGCAAAACCCACGCGGCACAGCGCAAGGCGGCGGTCCCCCCTGGCTGCGCGCCACCCCGGACGCCACCAACCCGGTTGATCCCGGAACGGCGCAATCACAAGGGCAGGGCAAAGGCGGCCCCCCCTGGCGCGATACCGGCGTGACTCCTGGCGGGGCAACGCCTGGCCAGGGACAAACTGACGCCGCCAACGCCACCATGCCCACGGCCGTTCCCTATTCCGGTCAGGTTGTCGCTGTTGCCGATAACTTGCTCACATTTCAGACAGCGGATGGGGTGCAACTGGATGCGATGCTCGGACCGCCCTGGTTCTGGTCGGAAAGCGGCATCGCCCTGGCCCCAGGCGACCAGATCGAACTGGAAGGTTTCGAGTCAACCGACGCCACTCACATGGAAGTCAATTGGCTGACCAACCTGACCACCGGTGAAACCATTCAACTGCGAACGCCAGAGGGACTCCCGGTCTGGAACGAAAACAATTAAACATGGGTAAAACGTGATGCGTGATGCGTGATGATCTCCTTTCACGCATCACGCATCACGCATTAATTCGCGTTTCTCGCCGCGTTAATCTGGTCGCGCAGTTCCAGAGCAGCGGCGCGAGCCGAGGCGGCAAAATCGCCTTGCAGCGACGCGTACAAAATGCTGCGGCTGGCGCTGATGACCGGCCCGGCGACCGCGTCTGGACCATATTGTACGGCCGTTGCCAAATCCCCACCCTGCGCCCCAATCCCCGGAATTAAAAAGTTGGCCTTCGGGGCCATTGTTCGAGCCATTTCCAATTCTTGCGGGTAGGTTGCGCCCACCACGTATCCTTTGTGACCGGCCGTTTCCCAGGCCTGGCTCTGACGCAGTACTTCGGCCGTCAGCCCTTGCCCGGCAGCCAGATCGCCCTGGAAATTGCCCGCGCTAGGATTGGAAGTGCGCGCCAGGATGTATACCGCTTTGTCCGGCCGGTCGCCGATCATCGGCAGCACCGCTTCCGCGCCCACAAACGGGTTCACCGTCACTGCATCCACGCCCCACTCATCAAACAAACCGCGCCCCCATGCGCCCTGCGTATGGCCGATGTCGCCCGTTTTACAATCGAGAATAATCGGAATGTGGCTGGGGATATAGGCGATGGTTCGCTCCAGGGCAATGATGCCGGCCGCGCCCCATTGCAAATAAAAGCCCAAATTCGGCTTATAGGCGCACACCAGATCGGCCGTGGCGTCGATGATGGCCTTGTTAAAAGGCAGCACCGGCTCGTCCCATTTCATCACGTCTACACGCAGGCGTACCGGATCGGGGTCCAGGCCTACGCATAACCAGGAATTGTTTTGCGTTTGAATCGCTTGCAGTTTTTGGAGATAGTTCATGGGCAAATTGTACCGGCTTGGCGACCGATGACCAAAGATTAGGGCAACGGCCGTTACCCTTCCCCACTCAAGCATTTCATCCAGTCGCGTGTTGCAAAGCGGCCAACAAAGCCGCCTGATTGGGTGTTGACGGGATTTGAGGCAGTTCTGCCAGGAGGTCGGCGCGAGTAAGAACCGGCGCACCGCCCCACCAGCAGCGCGGCGCGGCACGCCACAGCAGCTGCAGCAGGGCGGGATTGCCGACAAACGGCCGTATCGCCCCTTCCACTTCCGGTGACAGAATAGACGCCTGATACGGCCGTGCCGCCGCCGCAAAATCGCCTGCCACCACGTCCGGCGGTTGGTGGATGCGCCCATCGGCCAGATTGATGTGCGTGATGTGGAAACGGCCGTTTTTCAACACATACACAATCGCCGCCGTTTGCACCACCTGCCGCGTCGTCAGGTTGCCGGAGGCCAGCGCCCCGGCGTTCACCAGTGTCACCCCCTCCAATTCACACACCAGCGGGATGTGCCAATGCCCAAAATGCACCAACTTTGCCCCCACACGCTGCCCATGGCGGGCAATGCGTTCCAGCTTCGGGCGCATCCTCTGGTCGCGGCGCGATTCCATCTCGTCCACCCGATCCGCAAAGTGGCCGTGCCAGACCAGCATCCGCTGGCCGGCCAGGGTGATGAGCTGCTTGTGCGGTAGTTGTTCCGGCGTGGATGGCGGCTCGTCGTTGCCATGCACGGCCACCACCGGAGCGATAGCGCTGAGTTGATCCAGCACCCACAGTTCGCCTACATCGCCGGCATGAAGAATGAGATCGACGCCGCGAAAAATTTGCGGCAGCGTTTCCGGCAAATCGGGCCAACGGTCGGGCATGTGGGTATCGGAGATGAGTCCCAGGCGGGTAACCACCTGGTGCGGGGAAATGTGTGGAGGCAGGTAACGATTGGTCATGCCCTCTTTATAAAAGGTTTGCCGCTTTTTTTCCAGTGGGCGGCGAGTAATCGTTGCCTGGTCGGTGAACGGCCGTAGCCCGGCCAGTCAGCCATCACCCAAAACGCGCGTCAAACTCCGCTTTGGTCAGGCCAAATAGAAGCTCGTCGTAGTAACGGCCGTTTGTATACACATTGCTGCGAATCCGCCCCTCAGCCTGGCAGCCCAGCCGTTCCGCATGGCGAACCATCGCCGCATTGGTCTCCAGGCAGCGAATGTTGTACTTTTGCAGGCGCAGTTCGTGAAACGCGTAGCGCAGCAAAATGACTTTGGCCTCTGTACCATACCCCAGGCCGCGAAACGGGCGGTAAATGCGGCTGCCAATGCTGAACGTGCCGTTTTTTTGGTCAACGCCGTTTAAGTTGATGCCGCCTACCAGCTCCCCGGCCAACGTCTCGATGGAAAACATGATGCGCTCGGCACGGCCGTTAAAATCCGCGTACCTTTCGCCAAATTCCTCAGCCGCTTTGTCCGATTTAGGCAGCTCGATGCCATAACTCAGAAAACGAACGCCCTCGCTGTCTGTATCTTCAGCCTGCCACATGGCGGCATCTTCGCGCCGCATGGGGCGCAGCCGGATTTTTTCGCCTTGCCAGAAGTAATGGTTGTTTTGTGGTGCATCCATGATGATGTCCTTTCAGGCCGGGTTTTGTACCAGACCTTGTAAAATAAATTGCGCGAAGATAACGGCCGTTTCCCCAACCGTCAGCCGCCCGGCCGGATCAAACCACAGCAGCGTGGAATTAAACATGCCCACAATCGCCTTCACCAGCAGCGGCGCATCCAGATCGGCGCGAAACTCGCCTGCGGCGATGCCTTCTTGCAGCAGCCGCCGCCACAACATTTCGTAGGCATGGGCCAGTTCGTCCACTGTCTCCGCCGCCTGTGGATGAATCAGATTGAGCCGCTCAAAATTAAAAATCGTGTACAGATCGGCGTGTTCCTGGAACACGTTCAAATGCGCCGCGACCGCCTCTTTCAGCTTCGCGGTTGGCGGCGCGTCTGTTTCCATGATAGCTTGCATCGCCGCCAGGGCCACGCCCACCCGCCGCTCCACAATCTCCAGCAGCAACGACTCTTTGGAATCGAAATAGTAATACAAACTGCCTTTTTGCATCGCCAACTCGTCGGCAATATCCTGCATGCGGGTGGCGTGGTAGCCGCGCGTGGCAAATAAGCGCGCGGCCGTGTCAAAAACGCGCTGTTCACGGGCAAGTCGTTTTTCCTGAACGGTACTCATGGCCGCCATTATAGAAGAAACAACCAAAATTACCTCGTTTACCATCTCCACCCGCCCAGAACTGAACCCTGGTTAAGTTTTAATTTACTGCGCACCCTAAACCTGGCTTAACGGCCGTCAACTTGTAACTTAACCCTCGCCATTGTATGCCGCCCTACCCCACCGCATAATCACCACCACATCAAACTTTACTGACCCTAAGGGTTTGATTGCCAACAATTTGGCCCCGCGCGATCAAACCCTTAGGGTCTCTCTGGCAAAAGGAGTTTAGCTAATGAGCAACAAACGAATTTTTGTATGGATGTGCATGGCCGTCGTGGTGCTGGGTTTGGCGGCCTGCGGCGGCAGCGGGGACACGGCCGTTTCCTCATCCGCCGCGCAGGCACCCGAAGCCGCCGCCGATCCGGCAGCCGCATCAGGCGAAACAACCATTAACGGCGGCGACAACGGCGATCTCGTCATCTATTCCGGCCGATCCGAAAGTCTGGTTAAACCAATTATCGAACAATTTGCCCAGGAAACCGGCATCAACGTGCAAGTGCGTTATGGCAGCACCTCGGAAATGGCCGGCGTGCTGCTGGAAGAAGGCCAAAATTCACCCGCCGATGTGTTTTACGCCCAGGACCCCGGCGGTTTGGGCGCTGTGAAGCAGGCCGGTCTGCTGGCCGTGCTGCCCGCCGATGTGCTGAGCCAGGTTTTTCCTCGCTTCGCCGACGATGATGGCGAATGGGTGGGCATCTCCGGGCGGGCGCGCACCGTGGTCTATAACACCAGCGCCATCACCGACCCGGCCAGCCAACTGCCCGCCGATATTTACGATTTTATCCAGCCGGAGTGGAACGGCCGTATCGGGTGGGCGCCCACCAACGGCTCCTTCCAGGCCATGGTCACCGCCATGCGCGCCATCTGGGGCGAAGAAAAAACCAGCGCCTGGCTTACCGGCATTCAGGCCAACAACCCGGTCGTCTACGCCGAAAACACGCCCATCGTTGCCGGCGTCGCCACCGGCGAAGTTGAGGTCGGGTTTGTGAACCATTATTACCTCTACCGCTTCCTGGCCGAAGAAGGCGACAGCTTCCCAGCGCGCAATTATTTCTTGCCCGGCGGCGGCCCCGGTTCGTTGATCATGGTTTCCGGCGCGGGCATCCTAAAAACGGCGCAAAACGCGGCCAACGCAGAACGGTTTCTCGCGTATCTGCTCCTGGTGGAAGGGCAGCAGTACTTCGCCGACCAGACCTACGAATATCCGGTGGTTGACGGCGTCAGCACTGTGGCCGGCCTGCCACCGCTGGCCGAACTAGACGCCGTAGCCGCGCAGGTTGACCTATCGGACCTGGCCGATCTGGCCGGCACGCAAAAATTGCTGCTCGATTTGGGCATCATCGAATAACAGTTTTCACTGACCTGGCAGGCCGCGGAGACCTGTCAGGGCTATTCCCGGCGCAGGTAATTGAACCGGGGTTAACTTTTAACTGTTCGTCAGTAAAACTCCGGTTTAACGCTTGCCATTGTTTTCATCTTAAGGATGGCAATAATTGTGAGCGGGTCATAAGTTAACCTGAGATTGGGCCATTTTATGAAAATGGCCCAATCTCAGGTACGTTACACAAGCAGAAAACAAACCATGAGTGTCCTGAATAATTCGATCATTCGCCTGAATCCTATCAGTTTGCCGCGTGAGTGGGCGCACGGCCGTGCGCGAAAATCGCCCTTCTTTCTATTGCTTATCCTCAGCGCGGCGCTGCTTACCGGGCTGATTTTGCTGGTTCCAGCCTACTTGCTGCTGCGCGCAGTCAGCGCCGGGCAAACCACGCTGGACACACTGCTCAGCCCGCGAACCTGGGCGGTTTTAGGCAACACCCTGCTGCTGGCCGGCAGCGTAACCGTGGCGGGAACGGCCGTAGCCCTCCCCCTGGCCTGGCTCACCACCCTGACCGATCTACCCGGCAAACGTTTGTGGGCTGTGCTGGCAGCTCTGCCGCTGGTGCTGCCCAGCTACGTCGCCGCCTTCATTTACGTTTCCATTCTCTCGCCCAAGGGGCTGCTGCAACAAATATTGCATCCGCTCACCGGCATCGAACGCCTGCCCAGTCCATTTGGGTTCGCCGGAGCCTTTTTTGTGCTGACGCTCATCAGCTATCCGTATGTGTTTCTGACTGCTCGCGCCGCCCTCAAGCGCATGGACCCATCGCTGGCGGAAGCGGCGCGCAGCCTGGGCGCATCGCCGTGGTCGGCGTTTTGGCGGGTGACGCTGCCTTATTTACGGCCGTCGCTCATTGCCGGCGGGCTGCTGGTGGCGCTTTACGTGCTGCGCGATTTTGGCGCGGTGACCATGCTGCAATACAGCACCTTTACGCGCATTCTCTACAACCGCTACCAGGCGTACCAATTGGACACGGCGGCGGTTTTGGCGCTGGTATTGGTGGCGGTAACGGCCGTTATCCTCACTCTGGAACAGCGCAGCCGGGGTAATAATCGCTACGCCCGCCTTTCCTCCGGCGCGGCGCGGCAGCACCCCATCACCCGATTAGGCCTCTGGAAAGTCCCGGCGCTGGCTTTTGTGGGCAGTGTGGTCTTTTTTAGTTTGATCGTTCCCGTGGCCGGACTGGCGTATTGGTTTTGGCGGGGTTGGAACCAGGATTTTGCCGTGCGCGACCTGACCGCGCCGCAAAACAACCTGCATTCCATGAGCAGTTTGCTCCAGCCGGCGTTCAACTCATTGTCTGCCTCGCTTTTGGGCGCGCTGCTGGCCATCACCCTGGCGCTGCCGGTGGCCATTCTGGTTGTGCGGCGGCCGGGGAAATTAAGCCGCTTTTTTGAACAGGTGACTTATGCCAGCTTCGCCTTGCCGGGCATCGTCGTGGCTCTGGCTTTTGTCTTTTTTGGCACCAATTACGCTCGCTCGTTGTACCAGACCCTGCCCATGATGCTGGCGGCTTACGTGATTTTGTTTATCCCGCAGGCGGTGGGGGCGCAGCGCGCTTCGCTGCTGCAAGTGCCGCCCAGTTTGGAAGAGGCGGGGCGCAGTTTGGGCAAACGGCCGTTCGCCAATTTCCGCGCCATCACCCTGCCCCTGGTACGGCCGGGCATCCTGGCCGGCGGCGCGCTGGTCTTTCTGACCTGCATGAAAGAACTGCCGGCCACGCTCATCCTCAGCCCGCTGGGATTTTCCACCCTGGCGGCGCAAATCTGGAGCAGCATCGGCGAAGCGTTTTTTGCGCGCGCCGCTGCGCCCACCTTGCTGCTGCTGCTCCTGTCATCGGTGCCTCTGGCAATCCTGACGTTGCGTGACAAATGAAATGATTGGCCCCACAGGCGCATAAACCTCTGCGTTAAGACTTCTTTTTATGAAAACCACACCTGTTGTTTGCCGCAATCTGAGCAAATCGTTTGGCGACCAGATCGTCGTGGATGACGTGTCGTTTAGCGTGCCGGCCGGGCAGATTCTGGCGCTGTTGGGACCAAGCGGCTGCGGCAAAACCACCACCTTGCGCCTGATCGCCGGATTTGAGCAGGCCGACGCGGGCGTGATTTTGATTGAGGGACAAGAGGTGGCTAACGGCCGTATCCAACTCCCACCGGAAAAACGGCGCGTGGGCATGGTTTTCCAGGATTACGCCATCTTCCCCCACCTCAGCGTGGCCGAAAACGTGGCCTTTGGCCTGCCACGCGGCAAAGAACGCCCATCGCGGATGGAAACCATGCTCGATTTTGTCGGTCTGGCGGGATTGGGCGCCCGGATGCCACACGAACTCTCTGGCGGGCAGCAGCAGCGCGTGGCGCTGGCGCGAGCGTTGGCCCCTAAACCGGCGGTCTTGCTGCTGGACGAACCTTTCTCTAATCTGGACGCCGCCCTGCGCACGGCCGTGCGCCAGGAAGTGAAAGATTTGCTCAAAGCCAGCGGCACAACGGCCGTCTTCGTCACCCATGATCAGGAAGAGGCGCTGTTTTTAGGCGATCAGGTAGCGGTGATGAATGGTGGGCGGCTGGAGCAAATTGGGGCGGCGGAAGTGGTTTTCCACGAACCGCAAACCCGTTTTGTGGCCGAATTTATGGGCCACACCGATTTTATCGGCGGATCGGCCACGTCAACCGGGGTTGACACATCGCTGGGATTTATGCCCCTGGCGCATCATCTACCCACGGGAGCGGCTGTAGAGGTTGTGGTGCGGCCCGATGATGTGAAATTGGAAGACGCAGAAGACGGAACAGGCAACGGCCGTATCCTTTCCCGCCAATTTTTGGGCATTGCTTACCTGTATCGGGTGGCTCTGCCGGACGGCCGTGTGGTGCAAAGCTGGCAGCCGCACCAGATCAATTTCCCCATTGGCACGGCCGTGCAAGCCAGCATTCGCCCCGGCCATGTGCTGCGCTGTTTTGCCGGGGAAACGGCCGTGTAATCACCAATCACAAATCACAAATCACCAATCACAAATCACCAATCACCAATCACCAATCGCCAATCGAGTTAATCGCGCAGCAACCATCACACGCCCGAGTCCTCTACAGGCAGCCGGAACCAAAATTTCGTCCCCTCTCCCACCTGACTTTCTACGCCAATTTCGCCCCCGTGGGCTTCAATAATGCTGCGGGCGATGGCCAGCCCCAACCCGGAGCCGCCCTGTTCGCGGCTGCGGGCGGCGTCGGAGCGCCAAAAGCGGTCGAACACCTGGGCTTGCTGAACGGCCGTCAACCCCAGCCCGCTATCCGCAACGCTGACAACGACATCGCTCTTGTCGCTGGCTACGCGAAGCGTTACCAGCGGCGGCATCTGGCTGCCCAGCGGCGCATAGCGCAAAGCATTGGCGATCAGGTTGGCAAGCACCTGATGCAGCCGCGAAGCGTCGGCGGAGATGGGCGGCGTTTCCGCCAACTCCAGTTGGAGGTGGATGCCGTCGGCTTCGGCCAAAGGCTGAAAGGCGGCGGCGGCCTGGGCCGCCAATTCGTGCAGGTTTACGGGCCGGCGATCCAGTGACAGGTGTCCGGTTTCGGCCAGCGATAAAGTACGCACGTCGTTGACCAATCGACCCAGACGCAGGGTTTCTTCGTAGACGGTGCTCAGGTTTTCCGGCGTGGGCGGGAAAATGCCATCGATCATGGCTTCCAGGTGGCTTTGCATGATGCTGATGGGCGTGCGCAGGTCGTGGGCGGTGTCGGCCAGGAGCTGTTGGCGTTGTTTTTCGGCGTTGGCCAGGGCCTGAGACATATCGTTGAAGTGGACGGTCAGCTCGCCGACCTCGTCGTGGGTGGTGACGGCGACCTGCTGACCCAATTCACCGGCGGCGACGGCCGTTGTGGCCTGGCTGAGTTGGCGTAACGGCCGTGTCAGGCGCTGCGCCAAGAAAACGCCCACCAATAACGCCAGCGCCACGGCCACCAATCCGGCCACCAGGATGGCCTGGTTGACCGAGGCCAGATATTGTTCGCCGGCGCGACTGCCCTGCCCGGCCTGCATGGCCTGAAGCGTGCCTACCTGACGGCCGTTTACCACAATCGGCAGGGTGACTTCTGGTGTGAACGCGGTCCCGTTGCGCCCCTGCCCGCCCCCGCCCCGCGAGCCAACAACCTGATCGGTTTCGTCTAACACGCGCAAAAAGTTGCCGCCGGAGGCGCTTGGTCCGGCGGCGCTGTCGCGCAGGATGCTGTTTACCTCGTTCCAACTGCCGGTTTGGGCGTAGTAGGCGGCCAACTGCTGGGCGAGGGTTTGCAATTGGGCGTCCGTGCCGGAAGCCAGATAACGCTGAAAGCCAACGGCCGTGGCCCGATTTGCCAGCACAGCCACCATGCCGACGGCAACGAGGGCGACCAGGACAAAAGCGAGGGTGAGTTTTGAGCGAAGATTCATGGGTGGGAATTGGAGATTGGCGGTTGACAGCAGACCCCAAGGGTTTGCATGAACGTGATGTTGAATTTCGTGGGATTAAACCCTTGGGGTCTTTTAAACATTGGGATTGAATCTGTAGCCGGCGCCGAAGACGGTGAGGATGAATTCCGGTTGGGTGGGGTCGGCTTCGATTTTTTTGCGCAGGTTTTTGACGTGGACATCGACGGTGCGCTCGTAGCCATCGTAGGCGAAGCCTTGCGCCCGTTCCAGCAGTTCCATGCGGCTGAAGGTGCGGCCCGGGCTGCTCATGAGCATGTTGAGAAGTTCATATTCCATGGGCGTCAGGTCGATGGAACGGCCGTTTACCGTGGCCATGCGCGCTTCTTTGTCCAGGGACAGGCTGCCGGCGCGCAGGACGTTGGTTTCTGGCTGGGCCGCGCCGGAACGCCGCAAGACAGCGCGGACACGGGCGACCAGTTCACGCGGGCTGAAGGGTTTGGTGATGTAGTCGTCGGCGCCCATTTCCAGGCCGAGAATTTTGTCGGTTTCGTCTACGCGGGCGGTGAGGGCGATGATGGGCGCGCGCCCTTCACGGCCGTATTCGCGCATGAAGGCCAAGCCATCCATCACCGGCATCATCATATCCAAAATGATGAGGTCGGGTTGGTGGTCGCGCGCTGCGAAGAGGGCGTCACGGCCGTTGCCGGCCGTCACCACGCGATACCCGGCCTGTTCCAGGTATCCTTTTACCACGCTAACCAGTTTGGCTTCGTCATCGACGACGAGAATGAGTTGATTCATGGAAAATTATCGAACGGTTGAACGGTTGATTGGGGGAAGTTTATCTGAAAAATGGACGAGGGGCGAAGTGGTTTCGCTCCTCGTCCATTGCTTATCGTGGAATGTTTCAGCTACGAATTGGTTTGCTGGCCCTGGCCTTGACCTTGACCCTGGCCTTGACCCTGGCCGCCGCCGCCCTGTCCACGGCCGTTTTGCGCGCCGCCGCTCCAATACGGCCGGCCAATTTCATCGCGCAAGGTTATGGTCAGGCCATCCGACAGGCGGGTGAGGGTGTTGGCTTTGAACTCGCCATTTTCCCAGAAGCCGACGACCTGCAAGGTGTCGCCGATGGCCAGTTGGACGCCCTGGTCGGCCAAGAAGCCGGGGCCGGTGCCGATGGTGATTTGCTCGGTTTCGGTTTGCAGGATGAGGTCGATGCCGTAGTCGGGCGCTTGGAAGATGGTGCCGGTGTAGGTGACAATGTCCATTGGCTGGACGGCCGTTTGTGAGCCATCTTGCAATTGCTGTTGTTGGCCACGGCCGTTGGCGTTACCTGCGCCGCCCGCGCCGTTCAGGGCAGCGCTGCCATCGGTGAGGCAGCCGCCATCGGGACAATCTGTCGTCGCATCGGCGGCGAGACTGTTGTTGGCGGCGCCACGGCCGTTGCCCTGACCCTGGCCCTGGGTGACGGCCGTTTCGGCGGCTGTGCTGGCCAGATTTGCGCCTTGCCCCTGGCCGTTCACCGGACCGGTTTCGGCCGGGGCGTTTTCGTGCAGGCGTTCAGCGGCGGCGGGGTTGGTTACGGCCGTTTCGGCCACTTTATCGGTTTTGGCTGCGGTCCGATTGGCCGCCCCGACGACCAGTGCGCCGGAAAAAAGGACAAAAAGCAATCCTAAAGCAATTCGTTTTATCATGATCAATCTCCTGATGGTTAGAATCCGTTGTGAGTAGTTAATTTGCGCCTATCTCTCATGCAGCTGTGGGCTGCGGTTTGAGCGGTTAATTTGCGCCTATCTCTCATGCAGCTGTGGGCTGCGGTTTGAGCGGTTAATTTGCGCCTATCTCTCATGCAGCTGT
>JAGOMA010000079.1 GCA_017993775.1 Chloroflexota bacterium
CCGCGCCCTCAAACGGCCGCACACCATCGACTTCATGGGCATCTCCAGCTACGGTTCCGGCACAAAAAGCAGCGGCGCGGTGCAAATCATCATGGACCTGAAGCAGCCCATCACCGGGCGACACGTCTTGATAGTCGAAGATATTATCGACAGTGGACGCACGCTGGACTATATGCGCCGCAATTTGCTGGCGCGCTCGCCCGCCTCTTTGCGAATCTGCTCGCTGCTCAATAAACCATCGCGCCGCGAGATTGACGTGCATGTGGAGTATATCGGCTTCGATATTCCGGATGAGTTTGTCGTGGGATATGGCCTGGATTTTGACGAACTTTACCGCAATTTGCCTTGTATTGCCGTCTTAAAACCGGCAATTTTTGCCCACCTGATTCATTAAAAGCGGAAGGCTTGTGTCTCCAGATTTGAATCTTTCTCCGTATGTCGGCCGTTGGGTGGCGCTCATTCAGGGCCAGGTTGTTGGCGTTGGCGAAACGCCGGAGGCTGCGCGGCGTCTGGCGCAGCGCAACCGTCACAAAGAGAAGCTGACGCTTCTTTATGTGGAGGCGCCGGATGGCGAACCGCTGGCCCTGCCAGAGTTGATGGGCGAGATACGGCCGTTTCTCGCCGAGCAAGAGATCCCCATTTACCTTGTTGGCGGAGCTGTACGCGACGCGCTTATGAACCGACCCGGACACGATCTAGACTTCATCGTGCCCGATCAGGCCATTCGTCTCACCTTCAAAACGGCCGATTTTTTGAAGATGCCTGCCTATGTGCTGGACCAGGAGCGCGACGCCGGGCGCGTGGTGCTGCGCGATGCGAACACCACCCTGGATTTTTCTCGTTTTCGCGGATCAGACCTGGCAGCGGATTTACAAGACCGCGATTTCACCGTGAATGCCATGGCTTTGCCGGCCACGGCCGTTACCAGCGCCAGCATCATCGACCCATATGGCGGGCAGGCAGACCTGGCCGAGCGTAGTCTACGCCTGGTCCATCCGGATGCCCTCCAGCGCGATCCGGTGCGGGCGCTGCGCGCCGTGCGTCAGGCGGCGTCGCTGAACTTTACGCTAACACCGGAGACGCGCACGGCCGTGCGCGCAGCCGCGCCTCTGTTGGCTGCCGCTTCCATCGAACGTATCCGCGACGAACTGCTCAAACTGCTCAGCACGGCCGTGCCTGCCGAAGCCGCAACGGAGATGTGGCGGCTGGGTTTATTGGCCGAAGTGCTGCCGGAAATTACGGCCCTGGAACCTATCGCCCAATCGGCGCCGCACACCAAACCGGTGCTGGCGCACACGTTGGATGTGTTAACCTGGCTGGCGGCGGTGGAAACGGCCGTTGTCGCCCAAAGCCCAACAACCGACCCAAGCCTGCAACTCGCCCAGCAAGCCCTGGCGGCCTACACGAAGCAACTCGACGAGCATTTGGCGCGCCTGGTAGATGGGGGATTAGACGGCCGTGTGCTGCTGCGGCTGGGCGCGTTATTCCACGACGTAGGGAAAAGGGAAACACAAACGGTGGGTGATGACGGCCGTATTCGCTTCCTGGGTCATGATGCGGTGGGCGCAGTCCTGACGGCCAATCGCCTGCGCCAGCTTGCGCTGAGCAATCAGGCCATCAAACAAGTCGAAACCATTGTCGCCGGCCATATGCGCCCGCTCAATCTGGCAACAACCGGCAGTTTGCCCTCCCGGCGGGCCATTTACCGCTATTTTCAGGCCACGCAAACGGCCGGATTAGACATTGGCCTGCTCAGTCTAGCCGACCATCTGGCAACCTATGGCGGTCCTGGTCCGGCGGATGTTTGGCGGCAATTGGTAGTCACAGTGGAGCGTCTGTTCGCCCATTACTTCGATCATCATGCTGACACAGTCGCGCCGCCTGCCCTGTTGGATGGGCACGATCTCATTCAACATTTGCACATTCGCCCTGGGCCAGAAATCGGCCGTTTGCTGCGCCTGATTGAAGAAGCACAGGCCGCGGGCGAAATCCACAGCCGCGAAGAAGCCCTGGCATTTGCCCAACAAAGCAGCGCCTGACAAATTGCCAACCAACTGTTCTGTGTTGATCGTTATTGATGGAGTTTGAGTAAGTCCAGAAACTCCTGGCGCGTAGCCGGGTTGCTCTTGAACGATCCCAACATCGTGCTGGTAACCAATCGAGCCTGCTCTTTCTTGACACCCCGCATCATGGCGCATAAATGCGTCCCTTCCACAATAACCCCAAGACCTTGCGGTGACAAAACGTCGGCCAACGCATAGGCGATTTGTTGGGTCATGCGCTCTTGCACCTGCAAGCGGTGGGCAAACATATCCACCGTCCGGGGAATTTTGGATAGGCCGATGATTTTATCTTGCGGCACGTAGGCAACGTGGGCACGACCAAAAAAGGGGAGCAGGTGATGCTCGCACATGCTGAAAAATTCGATATCTTTCACCAAAATCATTTCGTCGTATTCAACATCGAACAGCGATTCGGCCGTTAATTCGGCGGCATCCAGCTCGTAGCCGTCTAGAATTTCGGTAAACATTTGGGCAACGCGGGTGGGCGTGCGGCGCAGACCGGGCCGGTGCGGGTTTTCGCCGATGGCTTGCAGAATTGTGTGGATGGCTTGTTCCAGTTCGTCGTGGTTCATCATATGCTCCATTGTTCGAGGTACAGGTTTGTAATTATATCATCCAACCTGGCGGCTGCGGTGAATTGCGGGGTGGGAGAAACGGCCGTCTCCCACACTCCCCTCTCCAGCTTTCTATAAGCTGGCCTAAAAGTAGAATAAATTATCGGTGCTTGAAGTAAGGAAATTGGTTATAATGGTTCGCATCTCATTCCTATTTCCTGGTTTTTTCTCCTCAGAGCAAAAATCAACACCTTGAACCCATACAAACCCTGGGAGCAGCAACTGGAGGCAAAAATATGACAAAGGACACTTTAAGCGTTACCGATAATCGGACAGGCCAGACGTATGAGATCCCGATCACACACGATACCATCGACGCCATGGCCTTGCGTCAGATCAAGGTCAACCCCGAAGATTTCGGGATGATGAGCTATGATCCGGCGTTCAAAAACACCGCTTCCACCAAAAGCACAATCACCTACATCGACGGCGCAAAAGGCATTTTGCGCTATCGCGGATATCCGATTGAACAGCTGGCGGAAAAGTCAAATTATTTGGAAGTTGCCTACCTTATCTTAAACGGCGAATTGCCCACCAAAGAAGAATACACAGAGTGGGAATACGAAATTTTGCACCACACGTTTGTTCATGAAAACATCAAACGCTTGATGCAGCATTTCCGTTACGATGCGCACCCGATGGGGATGTTCATTGCCACGATTTCGGCCATGTCCACTTTTTACCCCGAAGGCCGCAACATCGAAGATCCGCATAACCGCCTGATCCAGATTATGCGTCTGATTGCCAAGGTGCCCACGGTTGCAGCTTTCTCTTACCGCCACATGCGCGGTCTGCCTTACGTTTATCCAGACAACGACCTGAGTTATTCGGGTAATTTCCTAAATATGTTAGACAAGATGACGCAAGTAAAATATACGCCAAACCCGATTTTGGAACGGGCATTGGACGTACTGTTCATCTTGCATGCAGATCATGAGCAAAACTGCGGCACGGCGGCGATGCGCGTCATCGGCTCCAGCCACACCGACCCTTACACCTCGATGGCCGGGGCAGCGGCAGCTTTGTATGGACCACTGCATGGCGGCGCGAACGAAGCCGTGCTGCGCATGTTGTTGGAGATTGGCGACCTCAAGAATGTGCCAGAATTTGTGAAAGGCGTCAAAAACCGCGAACGTCTGTTGATGGGCTTTGGACACCGCGTGTATAAGAATTACGATCCGCGCGCGCGAATCATCAAACAGATTGCTGATGAGGTGTTTGAAGTAACGGGCAAGAACCCGCTGCTAGACATCGCTTTGGAATTGGAACGGATTGCGCTCGAAGACGATTTCTTTGTAACCCGGAATTTGTACCCGAACGTTGATTTTTATTCGGGCATTATTTACCAGGCGATGCGCTTCCCGATCTCGATGTTCCCGGTGTTATTTGCCATCCCGCGCACAGTGGGCTGGTTGGCGCAGTGGGATGAAATGCTGCGTGACGATGAGCAGAAGATTGCCCGGCCGCGCCAAATTTATTTGGGCGAAGGCACACGGGATTACGTGGCGATGGATAACCGCTAATCTGTTTGTTTGTTTGTTTTGATGAGATCAAAAACGGCCGTTCCCTTTGGAACGGCCGTTTTTTTCTTCTTCCTCTTCTTCTTCTTCTTAGCGGCTAGCCAGTCGCCGCCGCCAACTCGATGCGCGTTTTCTGTAGGCGTTCCATCGTGGCCTTGTTCACTTTTTGCAGAAAGCGAATGGCCAGCGCCTGATCCTGATCTAGCAGTTGGCGCAGGGCAACGGCCGTAATTTGCAGCAGACGGCTTGGTTCAATCGTAACGGCCGTGGCTGTCAGCGCATACGGTTCTATGACCGCCGAAATCCCAAATATCTCCCCCGGACTGATGGTTCCCACCAAAAAATCCTTCCGCAAATCCGGTTCGTGTTCATCCATAATAACGTAGTGCAGCTCCACGCTGCCATCGAGCAAGAAATAGAGCGCGTCCGCTTTGTCGCCCATCTCGAACAAGATTGTGTCGTCGTCAACCGTCAGTTCATCGGTGATCATGGCTACTTCGCGCAGCGCATCTGGCGTTAAAAACGAAAAAAATGGGTAACGTCGCAATAATTCAGGCGAAATCATCCTTTCCCTCCAATTTCTAGTTGCAATAAATCCAGCACCACCTGGACGGCCTGGGGTACGGCCGTTGCCACTGCCGTCGTCAGCTCTTCGGAAAACTCATACACCCGATCCGCTTCGATGCCCACAATTTGCACGTCGTCGGGCAGCGATGCGCCCATTTGCCGGCCAAGCTGTAGGGCAGTTTGTAAAGAGGTGTCGTGAACGGCCGTGGTGTGCCCCGCCGAACGATCCGGCAAATCTCGTAAATCCAACCAATAAACGTCCCCAACCCGTCCACCATGCGTCTGAATGGCGTCCACAATGATCACCCGGTCATAACCAACCAGGCGTTCCATCAAGCTCAACCCGCCCAAAGCCAGTTTATCTATCTCCACCAGCGATTCAGAAAGCTGGCAGGCAACCTCATCCGCAACCCGCCAGCCTACGCCATCGTCCCCGAGAATAGGGTTTCCCAATCCCACAACCAACGTCTTTGCCTGGGTCATCATGCCGCAGCCTCAAGAATTCCCACAATACTGACTGAGCACATCCACCACTTCTCCTTCCGCATCGCGGATGGTTACTTGCAGCGGCATCTGCCCCGGCAGCGAATGCGTCGCGCAGCCAAAACAAGGATCGTACGCCCGAAAAGCCATCTCTACCATATTCAGCAGCCCTTCCGAAATAACCGTTCCTTCATGAATCAGGCTTTGCGCAGCCTTTTTAATCGACATACTGATGGGCGCGTAATTGTTCGTTGTGCCCACGATCAGGTTGACTTTGGTCAAGATGCCCCGTTCATCGGTCCAGTAATGGTGCGTCAGCGTGCCGCGCGGCGCTTCCACAATGCCCACGCCCTCCGTGGGCGTCTTGGTCGGGACTGTGTGCAGGTGGGGCGAGGTGATTTCTTCGTCGGTAGCCAGTTCCACCAGGCGTTCGGCCGCGTACAGAAGCTCAATCAGGCGCGCCCAGTGCGTAGCCAAACGCTGGTGAACCGGTTTACCCCCCAGAGTGGTGTAGAATTTTTCGTATTCGGCCTGAGCCAGAGGCGTGGCCATGCCGTCGGCGGCGTTCAGGCGCGAGAGCGGCGTGGCCATGTACACGCCTGAATCATTGCCATCCACAAACCCTTTCCAACCGATTTGTTTCAGGTAAGGGAATTTAAGATAGGTCCACGGCTCCACATGTTCAGCAATCCAATCGGTATATTCATGGGGCGCGTATTTGCCCAATCGCCGCCCATCCGGGTCCACCACGCTCACTTTGCCATCGTAAAAATTAACCCGATTTTGCTCATCCACGAGGCCGATGTAGTGGGTGCGATGGGTGTACACGTCGCCCAAAATCAGGTCAACGTAGCCCTGGTTGCCCAGCACTAGATCGTTAAACAACTGCAAGCTAAACTGGGCAAACTCGATGCCCCAACGGCCCATGCCTTCAATTTTCTGCCGATCTTCCTCGGTCAGACCTTTGGTGACGCCGCCAGGAATGGAGGTGCAGGGATGGACTTTGCGCCCACCCAGAATTTCGACGACGGTGTGGCCGTATTTGCGCGCCTGAATCACCTTGCCGCCAATTTCCAGCCCGACTTTGTGGATGACGCCCAGGATGTTGCGCTCGGCAACGGGCGCATCCGGCCCCATCACAAAGTCCGGCCCGCCGAGGGCATAAAAATGGGTGGTGTGGTCGGTGAAGTAGAAGCCCATGTAGAGCAGTTCGCGCAGTTTTTTGGCGGTAGACGTTGGCTGCACGCCGTAGACGGCATCGCCGGCTTTGGCGGCGGCCATGTGGTGGGCTTCCGGGCAGACGCCGCAGATGCGATTGGTCAGCACGGGCATTTCTTCTACCGGCCGGCCGACGCAGAAGCGCTCAAAGCCGCGCAGTTCGGGGATTTGGAAATAGGTGTTGGCGACTTCGCCTGCTTCATCGAGTAAAATTTCGATTTTGCCATGCCCTTCCAGGCGGGTGATGGGGTCTATGGTTATGCGCTGCATGGTTTATTCTCCTTTTCTAGTCGCCGCTAACGGCCGGTTTTCCGGCGCGCAGTAGGGAATGAGCCAGGTTAAAGCGATAGAATGAGCCGGCCGGGTCGGGGATGCCGTCGAGAATGGCTTCGATTTGGTTGGGGTCGCGGCTGTCGATGACGGAGGCAACGGCCGTCATCAACCTCGCCCCATAATCCACCACATCCGCCGCTGGGCCATAACAACCGATACAGGCCGCGCCCACGCCCGGACATAACGCGCCACAACCGCTGCGCGTTGCCAGTCCGTTGCACAAAATCCCCTGTTCCAGCAAACACAACGTCGGGTCCACTTCAGCCACCTCGTGAATACGCACAAATTTATCGATCTTCTTGACGTTGCGCGCCCGCGAGCAATCATCACAAACTGTCGAACCGCCCGCGCCGATGACGCTGCCCTTCGGCGGCAGCGTCGCCTTGCCGGCCAAGGCCTGAATCACCAGGTCTACCACAGCGGCAATTTGGTGCGACTCCGGCGGGCAGCCCGGCATGAAATAATCCACATCCACCACCTGATCCAGGGTCTTGATCATGGGGTAGAATTGCGGAATGGTTAATACAAGCCCTTCGGGCGTTACCCACTCGGTTTGGGGCCGAATGCCTTCGGGGTTGTCGGTGGAGATGGTGTCGTAGACGGCCGTAAAAATCTCTTCTGTGCTGCTAAAGTTCGCCATACCCGGGATGCAGCCTTCGGTAGCGCAAGAGCCAAAGGCCACCATAATGGCCGATTTTTGCCGCAGCAGTTTAGCGAGATGTTCGTTTTCCTGGTTGCGGATGCTGCCGTTGAACAGCGTCAGGGTGATGGATTTGTCCGGCATGGCTTCCACGTCGTGGTATTTGGCGTCCATGGCCACCGGCCAAAAAACGACATCGAAAGCTGCGTCTACATCCAGAATTTTCTCGCCAATGTTGAGGACGGCGATTTCGCAGCCGCCGCAGGAGGCGGCCCAGTACATGGCAAATTTGGGTTTGCCGCTGCCGTTGTCGCTCATGCTATCACCTCCTCGATGATGTGCGCGGAAACGGCCGTGCCATTTCCTTCCGTCGCCATCTTCACTCGACCCGGCCAGTTCAACGGTCCCAACGCCCGAATCTCCTCAACCAGGATCGTAATCTCTTTGGCCAATTTCACGCCTTCGGCGGCGCTGGCCCACACCAACTTCACCCGCCCTGGTTCAATGCCCATCTGCGCCAACGTGCGCCGCAGCAAGAGGAACCGCCGCATCGCCTTGTAATTTTGCTCGATATAGTGGCACTCGCCCGGATGGCAGCCGGTAATCAATACACCGTCAGCCCCTTGCGACAACGCTTTTAGCACAAAGGTCGGATCCAAACGGCCAGAACACATCAGGCGAATCAGGCGCACGTTGGGCGGGTATTTCACCCGCGCCGTCCCGGCCAGGTCGGCAGCCCGATAGCTGCACCAGTTACAGGTGAAACCGATTATCACAGGTTCAAATGGTTCGCTCATCGTTGCTTGCCTCCTATGCTAAGGCCATTTCGGCCAAATTGAGCAAATTCGCCGGTTGATCGAACATCAACATCCCTTCGATTTGCGCCAGAATCTGGTCGTTGCTAAAACCGGAGCCGCTAATGGCGCCTGCCGGACAAGCGGCCACGCACGTACCGCAGCCCTGGCAAAGCGCGTGTTTAACCTCCGACACCATCATATCTTCGTGGAAAATAATCGCGCCAAACGGGCAAAGGTTATTGCAAATGCGGCAGCCAGAACATTTCTGGGCATCGACCGTAGCGCGCACCGGTTCTAGCTCGATTTCGCCCCGGCCGATACGATTCAATACCCGCCCCGCTGCCGCCGCGCCCTGAGAGACGCTGCTGGGGATGTCTTTGGGTCCCTGAGCGGCGCCGGCAATGAAAATGCCTTCAGTCATTGTGGCCACCGGGTCCAATTTGGGGTGCTTTTCGGTGTACCAACCATTAGCGCTGCAAGAGATACCAAATTTTTGGGCGACTTCTTTGGCGTCTTTGCGCGGTTCAAGACCGGCGGCCAGGAGGACCATATCGACTGGGATGCGCCGCTGTTTACCCACCAGCGTGTCTTCTGCCTGAATGATGATTTTGCCCTCTTCGCCAGGTCCGCGGGCGGCGTCGGTTACTTCGGCCACTCGTCCACGGACAAAAAGTGTGCCCTCTTCTAACACACGCTGATAAAACTCGTCGTAATCTTTGTAGGCGGTACGCATGTCGATGTAGAAGTTGTAAACTTCCGCCCCGGTGCGCTCTTTCACCAGATGGGCGAACTTCAGGCTAGACATGCAGCAGATGACGGAACAGTAATTGTTGTAGTTGCGGTCGCGGCTGCCAACACAGTGGATAATGCCCACCGATTTGGGCGGCGTGACGCCATCACGCAGGACGATTTCGCCGTTGGTTGGGCCAGAGGCGTTGCACATGCGTTCAAATTCGATGCTGGTGAAGACGTTGGCGAGACGGCCGTATCCATACTGCACCACCCGCCGCGCGTCAAACAAATCGTACCCGGTCGCTAAAATGATGTTGCCCACCGTCACGGAGATGTATTTTTCAGTCTGGGTGAAATCAATGGCGTTGGTGGGACAAAACTTTTCACATGCCCGACATTTGCCCCGCTGGAAGTACGTGCAGTTTTCCGTGTCGATGACCGGATATTTGGGCACAGCCTGGGCAAACGGCGTATACACAGCCGCGCGATACCCTAATCCCGCCTCAAACACATCATCCACCACATGCTTGGGGCATTTTTCCCAACAAATGCCGCAGCCGGTACACAAATCTTCGATCACGTAGCGCGGCTTTTTCTTGATGGTGACAGTGAAATTGCCGACAAACCCATCCACACGCTCCACCTCACTCCAGGTCAGCAGTTCGATATTGGGATGGGTGCCGACGGAAACCATTTTGGGTGTCAGAATACAGGCGGCGCAGTCTAACGTGGGAAATGTTTTGTCGAATTGGGCCATGTGGCCGCCAATGGAAGGCTCCCGTTCAACCAGGTATACCTTGTTGCCAGAGTCTGCGATTTCCAGAGCCGCCTGAATACCGGCGATGCCCCCGCCTACCACCAGTGTGTCGGGGTGAATGGGCACATGCAGAGATTCCAGCGGTTCGTTTTCGATGACACGTTCCACGCCGCCGGCGATCATGGCTTTGGCTTTGGCCGTTGCCGCGATTTTGTCTGTATGTACCCAGGAAACTTGCTCCCGAATAGACACCATTTCGCACAGGTAGCCATTCAACCCGGCACGATTGCACGCCCCGCGGAAGGTGTTTTCGTGCAGATGGGGGGAACAGGCGGCGACGACAACGCGGGTCAGCCCTTCGCGTTCGATATCCCGTTCGATAAGTTCCTGGCCTAAACTGGAGCACATAAATTTATAATCGCGGGCGACAACAACGCCATCGTCAGCGAGATTATCTTTTGCCCAAACGGCGACATTTTCCACATCTACCGTAGCGGAGATGTTGGTGCCGCAGTGGCACACGTAGACGCCGATGCGTTCTTTGTCCTTGGTTGGGTCTGCGCTCATTGGTTTTCCTCCGGCATGTAAGGCATGGGCAGGCTGGGATCATCTTTGGCGCGGTGTGACGGCCGTGTGACGGCCGTTTCTTCTGGCACATCTACCCCTATCCTGGCTAATGCGTCCCTGGCGCTGACAAATTCCTTGCCAATGCCCAATTCTTCGGGTTCATGGCCGAAGGCCAAACCCATCAGTTGGGTAAAATACAATACCGGCATGTGGTACTTCATCTTGAAATGTTGGTTCACCTCGCCCTGGTAGGCGTCGAGGTTGAGCTGGCACATGGGACACAACGTTACCATCAGGTCGGCCTTGTATTGGGTGGCCCCATAGACCAGCCGACGAATCATCTCGAAGGCGACCGGCTGGCTGATCTGGGTCATGTGACCGCCGCAGCAGTGGGTTTTAAGCGGGAAGTCGATGACTTCCGCGCCCAACGCCTTGAGCAGTCTGTCCATGCTCATGGGGTATTCTTCGCTGCGAAAATGGTCGTCGAGGTCTGGGCGGACGACCATGCAGCCGTAGTAGGGGGCGATACGGAGATTGGTTAACGGCCGTGTCACCCGCGCCCGAATCGCCTCCAAGCCCACATCGTTCACAATAACGTCCAACAAATGCCGCACCTGTAGTGTGCCTGGTTCATAATGCAAATTTCCGGCGGCCAACGCTTCGTTAACCACAAGATTCAACTCGGCGTTCCGGCGCATGTAGTTTTCTGTTTTGGACAGGTTCAGGTAACAGGCGCTGCAGCCGGCCGTCAGGGTGCGAGCGCCATTCATTTGCTGGGCGGCCAGGGCCAGATTACGCGCCACCAGCGCATAGGAAGGGATGCGATGAACGGCCGCATACTCGGTTGCGCCGCAGCAGTTCCAATCCTGCACGTCTTCAAATGTCATATCCATATCCGGGCCGATGGCCATCAACGAATCCAGATACGGGCGCGCGCTGCGCTGCATGGAGCAGCCAGGATAAAAAAGATATTTGGTCATGTTGGCGCCTCCAATTCTTTGGCTCGGGCCAGAATAGCCTGAAGTTGACCGAGGTTTTCAATGCGGCTTGGGGTCAGGTCTATACGCTTTTTGCTGAGCATCCCCAACCCCATGGATGCCCGGCGCATCAGGCTGAGCGGCTGGTGGCGTAGATATTGGCGGGTGGCCAAACCAAATTCAAAACTACGGCCGTAATTTTCCACATACCCCACAAAGTTTTGCGATAAATCGGCCGCCGAATTGGTCTCGTACACATCGGCCGCAATGGCCATGCTCTTCAATGTATACATAATATCGGCGATATGGACTTCTTGTGGGCAGCGCACCATGCAAAAATAGCAAGACACGCAGTACCAGGGTGTGTTACTGCGCAGCACCTCGTCACGCATGTCGGCGCGAATCATGGCAAACAACTGTCGGGGCGTGTGGTCCATATCCTGACCGGAAGGACACGAACCACCACAAGTGCCGCACTGGATGCACATGGTGAGGCGTGAATCTCCGGGAGTTGCCTGTTTGACCGTTTCTAAAAAATTTTTGGGTGGATTGGTTAAAACTGGCGGGCTGTTCGTCAACAAAGGTCACCTCCTCGAATGAACAAAACGCTGATAAACGCCAAATCGATCTGGCGTCAACGAAATCAAAACACTCACCACATCTGTTTGTGATGAGATGAATCTAACTTGTTTGTGCTCCCGCGATGAGGATTCTTGTTAGGATAACCGGGTTAGTGATGAACCCTGAGTAGATAGATGGATGGATGGATGGATGGATGGATAAAAAATAGCTGGATGAAGACTGTTTCAATGCTAAAATGCTAGCATTGAGGCGCCAGGTTTCGTCATGACAATTGTCATGTCTTGTTTATGACAATTGTCACTTTCCGAATTAGAAGTATTAGTTCGTTTTTTCACAATTGGTAAATGGGGAGAGAATAGAGCTTGTGTGAAAACGCAAAACGGCCGTTATGCCAGCAGCATAACGGCCGTTTGATACAGCCAGGCAGGATGTGTGAGTGAATCAGACCGGTTGACGGCCGTTAAACCCTTCATGCAAATCGTGATAATACGATACTTCCGGCTCGCCATAACGCCAACACAGGTAGACGTCACGGCCGTCACGATTAGACAAAAAATCCAACAAGCCGACGTTGATATCCTTCACCACGCAACCGATTTCTTGCAGCTGCAAAATCAACCGGTCGATAATGGCAAAATCCTGCGCCAACTGCGCAGGCACAGGGCCGCCCACATCAAGGCGCAAATCAGACAGAAGCGGCTCGACCTGCTGATAAAAATGAACGGCTCTGGCTCGTTTTTCCAACAATTTGGCCATAATAGGCTCAACGGTGGGCAGCAATGCATTGGCTTCAGCTACTGTAAAATATTTTGCGCTCATAAGTACACTTAATCGTCAAGGAGTATGGTTTACGCCTTGATAACAAAAACGGGGCGCTCTGATGCGCCCCGCTCTACGGTAAAAAGGTAACAAGCAGTGGTTAGCCGCAGCTGCTACAACCGCCAGAAGCAGCACCGGCGCTGTCGGAGGTTTTGAAAGAAGTCCCGCAGCCACAGGTGGAAACTGCATTGGGATTATCGATTTTGAAACCACCGCCCATAATGCTGTCTTCGTAATCAATCGTAGCATTGGTGAGATACATCATGCTGGTGGGATCAATAAATACTTTCACGCCTTCTCGTTCAACGACGTTATCGTAAGGGCGAGCTTCGGCTTCCAGAGCCATGCCATATTGTAAGCCGGAGCAACCGCCGCCGGCGACAAATACGCGCAGACCGTAGTCGGGCACGTTCTTTTCTACCAACAGCTTACGGACTACTGCTAAAGCGGCATCCGTGACATTGATTGTGGTTGTTTGTTCTAAAACGTCCATTCTTCACTCATCCTTATATGTATTCGAGTAAGTCCCAAAGATTTTAGCAATAAAGCGGACTGGTGTCAATTTTTATCAACTTTTTCTTAATAACTGATGTTACCTGCCTAAACCCCCAAGGGTTTTATACCGGCGGACCGGCCGGGCCATATTGCACCAGTTCTTGCAGCAGATGGCGCAGGCTGTATTGCGGTTCGTAACCCAGCAGGCGGCGCGTTTCGCTGATGTCTAGCACGTGGGGTTTGATGGTGGGGTCGAGATTGTACTGTTGGAGAACGGCCGTATACTCCGGGTACACGCGGGCAACCGTGCTGCCCGACCCGGCGGCGTCCCAATCGGCCAGGTCGGCCGGGCTGAAGTCATAGGCGCCATCCACCACCAGGGCGGGCGGCTCGGTAAAGGTCTGGCGGGTGAGCAAATCGATGCTTTTCAGGGTAGCCTGGGCCACATCGTTGATGTGCACGGCTCCTTTCCAGAACCAGCGCGCCCACTCGATGTAGTTGGCGTAGGTGGCTTTGTTCCAGTAGGGGATGAAGGCGCGGGGACGCAGGATGAGGGCGTTGAGGCCGTGGCGGGCGGCGTAGGTACGCACGAGGTCTTCGGCCATGAGTTTGCTGCTGCCGTAGATGCCCGGCCACTCGTCCACGCTGGTGGAGGAGATGTGGACGAAGTGGGGGATGTGGGCGCGCACGGCCGTTTCCAGCACATAAAACGTCCCGGTCACGTTTAAATCCCAAAAGTCGAACACGTCTTTTTCGCCGCGCACTTCGTGGATGCCGTGCCAGGCGGCGATGTGGACGACCATGTCCACGCCGGACATGGCGGCGGCCAGTTGGTCGCGGTGTAGGATGGAGCCGGGGTGGTAGACGGCCGTGGGCGTGACGGCCGTTTCTGTTTGCGGCGGGCGCACATCATAAACAATGGGCACATCACCGCGTTGGGCCAGTTGGGGGGCAAGCACTGCGCCGAGGTCGCCGCTGCCGCCGGTGAGGAGAATTTTCATGGTAATCCTTTCCTTGATGGAGCGAGATGAGTCATGATCGATGATTTTCTCTGTCTCTTACATATTGCGCCGGTACTGCCCGCCCACCGCATACAACGCCCCCATAATCTGCCCCAGCGAGCAGACCCTTAACCCACCGCTTCCAAGAGGGCGGCGAACATATTTTCATTGTGATTTGTCCAACAGAGTCAAAAAATCCCAGGCGCGTACCACTTTTACCATCTGATAAACGCCCAAATCAAGCAAATCTTTGTCGCCGGTCACGATATAGCTCGCGTTCCCTTCAACGGCGCAGGCAATAAACTTGTCATCCTTCGGATCACGACAAGCGCCGGGCAGCGCCAATTCCCCATTGACAAATTCGGCGTCTGTTTCGATTAAATTGATTAGGACTTGGGGGTCTGCTTTTAGATAGGGGCGTAAGCGAGGGCGATTCAGCACGTCAATTAGCTCCGCCAGCATTTGGGGCGATTGTAAAGAGACAAATCGCCCCGCTTCCCAGTGAGCCATGATGCGCGAAAGGGTATCGCCATTGGTCAGCAGGTAGCTGACAAGCAGATTTGTATCGAGGACAGCACGAATCACCCCGGCTGCTCCGCGCCGCTGTCGGTCAATTCTTGCCGCGCTGCGTCAACAAGCGCCAGGGCTTCTTCTTCGGTCAGGGTGTTGTACTCGGCATTCGCGGCCGCCGCTTCCCGCAAACTCCTAAAACGATCCGCCCGTGCTTGCTTGTATTGCAAGTAGTTCTGATACTCGTCATAGGAAACCAGGGCCGCCATGGGTTTGCCATAAGTTTCGATGACAATCGCTTCTTTTTCAATGCGCGCCCAATCGATCATTTCGCGGGTTTTCTTTTGCAATTCGGTGGACGTGATGGTTTTAGACATGGTCTCACTCGCCTCTGTTACAAACGATATGGAAGTTATAGAACATCAGTATAGATGATTTGCCGAAGAGCGTAAACGGCCGTTCACTCTCCCCTCTCACATATTCCGCCGGTACTGCCCCCCCACCGCATACAACGCCTGCGTAATCTGCCCCAGCGAGCAGACCTTCACTGCTTCCATGAGGGCGGCGAACATGTTATGGTTGTGCACGGCCGTTTGCGCCCCATCCTCCACATGATAATATTCAGTATGCGCTTCAACAACGGCCGTTGCCAACAGAAAAATCCAGGCGATTACTGTCTAATCTCAAGGACAAGTTTCGTTTAAAAAATTTCCTAGTCGCTCACATGCTTCAATAATCCAATCTTCTGGATTCCAACGCCATAGCAGCACATCTCCGCCCCAGCCTAGTATTGCAAGCTGCTTCCCATCTGGACGGAAAACAAGCTCATCTGATTGTATGGTTTCGGGCAAGCGGTTAATTTCATGACCACTGTCAACTTCAACTACCCAAACGTCTCCATTCCCATTGGCAAAAGCGAGAGCGTTGCTGTCTGGACTGAAAGCAAAATCCTCAAGACGTTGTTTTGAACTCGTCATAATAGGCTGCCACGTTTCACTTTCCCAAACAGTTAACGGCCTGTCGGGGTCGCTGGACCAATGGGACATATTTGCCAGATAACGGCCGTCAGGGCTGAACGTTAGCTTGGCGCGGCGATTTATTTCTGGCACGGGCAAGCTGACAACAACATCATTCGAGAGCATATCCCAGATGTACACAGTATTCGTTTCGGCTATAGCCAGCAAACGGCCGTTTGGATGCAACGCCATCTTCCAAAAAGACGCATCGGTTTGAGGAGCAAATTGTTGGACAACTTCGCCGGTAAGCACGTCACAGACAATCACCAGATTTTCAGTTAGGGCAACAAGCTGCTCTCCGCCAGGCAAAAAGGACAGTTGCAAGGGGGGAAACTCGGATGTGCATATGGCAACTTCTTCACCTGTTTCTAGATTCCATAATTGGGTTTGTTCGGCGGCAGTGGCAAATAAACGGCCGTTTGGCGCAATTGCCACATCATCAACATGGATTTCATGGGTCAATGTAAGAGTTTGTGTATCTGACGTGCCTCGAATATAAGTGAACCCAACAGGCCCCCAATCGGGCGCAGGGCTTGGCTGATTTCCCGCACCAATAACAACTTTTGTGTCATCCGGGCTAAAGGCAATATCATGAATACCGACCCGGCCTGATAGTGTAAAGTTATTTTTCTCTTCGCCAGTTTCAGAATCCCAATAGCGCACAATACCGTCACTTGTGGTCGTTGCCAACGTGCGACCATCCGGTAAATATACGAGCATATTCAAGTTGTCAATTGCGCGATAACCATCTTCAATCGTTACCGGCGAGAGCGTTTGCGTGGTTAAAAATGGTTCAGGAGACCAAAGCCGAATTTGTCCTTGCCCATCTACGCCGGCAACATAGCTGCCACTTGGATGGATGGCGGTAGCTACTTGTGGATTGAGCTGGCTTTGCGCCAGCAATAACCTGTTATCCACATCCCATATTTCAATAGAATCGGATTCATTGATTGTTAGCAAATGGTGCGTTCCCTCAACAAAACTGGATTCGCTGTTGGCTTCTGGCAGGCGTAAAACCTCTCGTCCCGTAACAACATCCCACACCTGCGTGCCATTTTGCCCTTCGTACCAGGCCCCACCCTCACCCGCATTCCATCTTTCTTGCTTTGTTACCGCCAAATAACGGCCGTCAGAACTCAAACTTAAGGCTTGCACATTGCCATACAAGGGATTATCTAGCACAACTTCGACATCTTCTGCCAGATTCCATACTTGTGTGCCATTATAGCCAGCAACAACAACATGGTTGCCATCTGGCGTGAACTGCACGACTTCCGGCCAACTGACATCAAGCGGAAACTGGGTCACGATTTGCTGTGTAGTCAAGTCCCAAATATCCATGCGTAACAAATCGGCTCCAGCTACATAACGGCCGTCTGTACTAAAGGCAAGTTTGTCATAAGAGGCTGACGTTCTTTCCCTGGCCGGTTCGATTATTTCATTCAAGATTTCCTTGTCTGCCAACAAATCATGCACCACAAAAATGTACTCATATTCATGGGAAACCTCATTATCCGGTTCAGTTTTTACATCTGTTGAATAGGCAATCAGGTTGTTGTCAGGGCTGAAGGCAGCTTCGAAACCAAATGTTGGGTCAGGCAATGTCAAGATTGTTTTCTGAGTCATTCTGTCAAAAACAAAGGGTGGATCGGGCCAATTCCCTCTTACCAGAAAACGAGTGTCTGCGCTCCAACTATATGTATTATCTGGCAGCAAACTCAGATTCTCTCCGTTTGTGGCATCCCACAAGCGAGTTTTTACGCCTAGATATCGGTCACCACTACTTATCAATAAACGGCCGTTATCGCTAAACAACAATTGGCTGGCATCGGGATGGGAACCATCCATTTCTAGCTGCAATTTTGGCAGTAATGACAAACTTTCTTGAAGGGCGAAACGTG
>JAGOMA010000031.1 GCA_017993775.1 Chloroflexota bacterium
TAGCGTTCCAGGGGCATTTCTTTGCTGTAACCCATGCCGCCATGAATTTGAATGGCCTGGGTGGTCACCCACATGGCCGATTCGCTGGCGAAGAGTTTGGCCATGCTGGCTTCCATGGAATAACGGCCGTTCGTCGCCAGCGCCTGTTTCTTGGCCAGACACGCCTGGTAAATCAGCAGGCGGGAAGCATCGACCTTGCATTTCATGTCCGCCAATTTTTGCTGGATCATCTGGAACTGGCCGATTTTTTGGCCAAACGCCTCGCGCTCTTTGGCGTAGACGATGCTGGCCTCTAAGGCCGCCTCGGCTAGACCCAGCGCCTGCGACGCGATGCCGATGCGCCCGGCGTCCAGCACGGTCATGGCAATTTTGAAGCCTTCGCCTTCTTTGCCCAGGCGGTTTTCCACCGGGCATTCATAGTTGTCGAAGATGATTTCGCTGGTGGCGCTGGCGCGGATGCCCAGCTTGGGTTCGGTTTTGCCGCGCAAGAAGCCCGGCTTGTCGGTTTCGATGATGAAGGCGGTGACGCCTTTGTGCTGTAGTTCCGGCTGGGTCATGGTGAAGAGGACGATGTAGTCGGCGTATGGCGCGGAGGTGACCCAGGATTTACGGCCGTTTATCACATAATGCGTCCCTGCTTCATTTAACACCGCGCGGCTGGCCATCGTGCCAGCGTCGCTGCCGCTCATCGGCTCTGTCAGACTATACGCGCCGATCTTTTCGCCGCTGGCGATGGGCACAACATATTTTTGCTTTTGCGCTTCCGTGCCAAATTTGAGCAAACCGTGGCAGTAAAGCGAATTATTCACCGACATCACCGTGCCGTGGCTGGCGTCGACCTTACAAATCTCCGTCAGGGCCATCGAATAGGCCAGCGTGTCCATGCCGGCGCCGCCATATTCCTCCGGCACTTCAATGCCCATAAAGCCCAGCTGGCCCATTTTGCGTACGGTGTCGATGGGGAATTCTCCGGTTTGGTCGTGGTGTTCAGCGATGGGAGCGATCTCGTTGCGGGCAAAATCGCGGGCCGCCTGCTGAATCATTTTGTGTTCTTCGGTAATAAAATCAAACATGGCGTGAGTTCTCCTTGTCTTGGCGGGCAACGGCCGTGTATGGCGACCTTGTTCCGCTATGGGTTGCGGGATTGTAGATAGGTTAAGAAAATCTCGAATTCTCTGAGCGGCAATTCCAGCCCTTCTTGCCAGCGGCGTTGTTCCGCCAGCCAGAAACGGCCGTCCTTGCTGTTCAAAATATGCGTTGGGATACTCTGTGGGCGGCTGGGTGGTTGAAACCGGTTAGACAACGTGTTGCCATACACCTCAACCGGATTGATTTTGTTAAACCGGATCGGTTTGGCTTGCGGCGTTAAATGCGCCGCCGCTTTATCAGGCGATGCGTAGGTGTACACGATCAGGCGGCTGTCGTCTTGCTGCATCTGGCAGGCCAGACACAGCCAGTTGTCGGGAACCCGTCGCTCTTGCCCGCCCCGTTTGTACCCCTTCAGCCCAAAATGCCAGCCGATCAGGTCGATGTTGCCAGCCCACTGAAAATTTAAGGGATCCAATTCCGGCTGATTGACTTGCAGATTTGTTTCGGTAAGCAGCAGATTGTAACCGCTGGGCCACATTTGTTTGAGCCATTTTTCCGCGCCCCAGGCTACGGCTAAAGCCAGCGGCGCCGAAAATAAACAGGAGATGCTCAGAGCGAAGCTGGGTAAATCGCCAGGGGCCAGGCGGAGGAGGGCACGTAAGAGAAAAAAGAAGCCGATATAAGCCGCCGCAAGCAGAACCACAACCACAAATTGCAGTCGGGGGTGTTCCTGTTCGGCGTGCAAAATGAGGGGAGATGGGGTTGAGGAAGCCATAAACCGAATTTTAGCATCAGGGCCTGGCTTTGCCTATGTTGGAAATTGGGGAAGCGACTAACGGCCGTTCATCCCTTCCCCCTCTGCCTATGATACAATCACCGGCATGTATGCCGTTTTAGTCATCAACATCGAGGCGCAGCTCGAAGGCACGTTTCATTACAGCGTGCCGCGCGATCTGGCCGCGCAGCTGCGTATCGGTCATCTGGTGGAGGTGGAATTTGGCCGCCGCCTGGCGCAGGGCATTGTCATCGCCTTCGAGGACACCGCGCCGGTAGAAGAAACCAAACCAGTGATTGCCCTGATCGATCCGGAGCCTGTTGTCTGGCCCTGGCAAATCGCCCTGGCACAATGGCTCAGTCAGGAATATCTGACCCCGCTCAACGGCTGTCTGCGGCTGATGCTGCCGCCTGGCCTGACCCGTTTAGCGGATAATGTGTTTGATGTAAATCCCTACTGGGACGGCAACGGCCGTCTCACCGACCTTCAGCGACAAATCATCGACCTGCTGCGCCAGAAGGGCGACCTGCGCGGCCGCCAAATTCAGCGCGCACTGCCTAAAACAGAGTGGAAAACGGCCGTCACCCAACTGGCCAACCGCAAAATCTTGCGCAAAGCCACCGTGTTAGACCCGCCCCGCGTGCGCCCCAAAGAAATCCGCACCGCCGAACTTATCGCCGGACCCAAACGAGTAGAAGCCGCCTTGCGCCAGCTTGGCCGCCCCAGTAAACAGGCCGACGTGCTTTTCTATTTGGCCGAACTAGACGACCCGCTGCCGGAGGAAACGGCCGTGCTGGCCGCCACCGACGCTTCTGCCGACCATCTGCAAGCCCTGGCCAAAGCCGATCTTGTTACGATTTCCGATCTTGGATTTGGGATTTCGGGCGGGGAATCGCTGAAATCTATCAGTCTGGCTGTTCCGCCGCGCCAGGCGCTGGCTCAGGCTTTGCGGCTGCGCGGCGCGGAGAAGTATTATCGCATCATCACCATGTTGGCGGCGGCGGCCCAGGCAACGGCCGTCAGCGATATTTACGCCGCTACCGGGGCCAATCTCAAGCACCTGAAAAAGCTGGTCAAGCTGGACCTTATCCGGTTTGGCGCGGAAGAAGTGTGGCGCGACCCCCTGGCCGATCGTGATTTTATCCCCGCCGACGCGCCCCAGCTCACGCTGGATCAGGCGCGCATTTGGGGTCGCGTCAAAGTGGCAATGATTGCAGCGGAAGATGAAGCCCCCACGCCTTTCCTGCTGCATGGCGTCACGGGCAGCGGCAAAACCGAAATCTACATGCGGGCCATCGACTATGCGTTGGCGCAGGGCCAGCAGGCAATTGTGTTGGTGCCGGAAATTGCCTTAACGCCGCAAACGGTGCGCCGGTTTGCCGCCCGTTTCCCCGGCCGGGTGGCCGTGCTGCACAGTCTTCTCAGCGATGGCGAGCGCTACGATACCTGGCGGCGGGCGCGGCAGGGCTTGTTCGATATTGTCGTTGGGCCGCGCAGCGCCTTGTTTACGCCGCTGCCCAACATTGGCGTGATTGTGGTCGACGAGGAGCATGATCCCAGCTACAAACAGACGCCGCCGGTGCCGCCGCCGTATTACCACGCCCGGGAAACGGCCGTTCACCTGGGCGACATCCTCCGCGCGGCAGTCATCATGGGCAGCGCCACCCCTGATCTGGTTACCTACCACCGGGCGCAGGGCGGGCGCTATCGCCTGCTGGAACTGCCCAAACGGGTAATGGGCCACCGCCAGCGCGTCCAAAGCCAGGCCGAACGGCTGCACCAAATTGCCCGCTACGTTCAGGCGGGCGAAGACCCAGACGATGCCCTGACCATTCCCCTGCCGCCCATCCAGGTGGTTGATTTGCGCCAGGAACTGCGGGCGGGGAATCGTTCGATTTTTAGCCGGGCGTTGGAAACGGCCGTAACCGAAACATTAGATCGCGGCGAGCAGGCCATTCTCTTCCTCAATCGGCGCGGCACGGCCACTTTTGTGATCTGCCGCGACTGCGGCTACATCGCCCGCTGCGCCCGCTGCGACATGCCTCTGACATTCCATCGACCGAACGCCGCGCTGGTTTGCCACCACTGCGGCCGTCAGGAACCGCAGCCCACCGAGTGCCCGGTCTGCGCGTCCAGGCGTATTCGCTATTTTGGCCTGGGCACGGAGCAGGTGGAGGAGCAGGTGCAGCAGCGCTGGCCGGCCGCGCGCATCACCCGCTGGGACCGGGACACCACGGCCGGGCGCGACGCCCACGAGCAGCTTCTGGCCGGTTTTATCAACCAGGAAGCAGATATTTTGGTGGGCACACAAATGATCGCCAAAGGGCTGGATTTGCCGCTGGTGACGCTGGTGGGGGTGATTTCGGCGGATGTATCTTTGGGGCTGCCGGATTATCGCACCGGCGAGCGGGCGTTTCAGGTTTTGGCGCAGGTGGCCGGGCGCGCGGGGCGCGGTCTGCTGGGCGGGCGCGTGATCATCCAGACCTATCAGCCGGAGCATTACGCCATTCAGGCGGCGGCGGAGCATGATTATGCCAGCTTTTATCTGGAGGAAATTCGCTTTCGCACGCAGCACAGCCTGCCGCCGTTTCGTCGTCTGGCGAAATTGGTGCTTGTAGACCCGATCAACGAGCGCGGCAAGCGGCAGGCTGAGGAGCTGGCGAAAGGGCTGCGCCGCCATGCGCGGGAGCTGGCTCTGGGAGCGACGGAGATTTTGGGGCCGGTGCCGCCGTTTTTTAGCCGGGTAGACGGCCGTTACCGCTGGCAGCTCATCGTCCGTTCCCCCAATCCCAACCGCTTGTTGGTCGATTTCCCCGTCCCGGCCAACTGGTACGTGGACATCGACCCAGAAAGCACACTTTAGTTGTTATGTAAATAAATCTCGCTTGGTGAAGCGCGCCGTAGCAAAGCGTTGGATGATTTTTGCGTTGGTCAGCCAGTTGATGCGGGCGCCGGATTTGTCGTTGGCCAGCACTTTTTCCGCCAGCCAGGGGGTGACGGTTTCTACTTTGTCGGCCAGGGTGTTGAAGATTTTTTTGGCGTCCTCTAATCCCTGGGGATCATCTTTGTATTGGCCGGTGATAAATTCGGTGATGACCATGCCCGGGCTGAGGGTGCTGACTTTAACCGGCGTTTTGGCCGTTTCCTGCGTCAGGGAGTTGGACAAAAAGCGCACGGCCGATTTGGTGCTGCCATAGATGCTGAGTCCGGGGCGGGTACGGCCGTCGCTGCCAAAGCCTTCCATGTTGTACACATGCCCGAACCCTTGCGCCATCATGCCGCGAATGGCTACCTGCGAGCCGAAAATCAGTCCCTTTAAGTCGATGTCGACCACCTGATTGATCAGTTCTTCCGGCAGTTCCCAAACCATCATCATTGGGTGGCCGATGCCGGCGTTGTTGATCCAGATGTCTACCCGGCCAAAGCGGGCCACGGCCGTTTCCCACAACGCCTGATGATCTGGCAACCGGGTCACATTGCCGGACTGCCCGGCCAATCTGTCCGGGCCATGTTTTTGGCTGAGGGTGGCGATGGCTTTTTCAACGCTGGCGGGGGAACGGCCGTTAACCACCACCTGACATCCCCGCGCTAAAAACTCGTCGGTCAATCCATAGCCGATACCGCGTGTACTACCTGTAATAACGATTGTTTTCATGTGTGTTTTCACCAATTTAGGTATCTATAAAAACCCGAAGGGTTTTGCCAACTGGTAATTCCAATGGCTCTAGAACTATACAAGACCCCAAGGGTTTGCCCCTGAGAATTTGGATTATTTGGGTATCAAACCCTTGGGGTCTTGTCTTACGACTGCGTAAATGCTGCCAATTCAGACAGGATGAAGCGTGGTTTTACCTGATGGACATCTTGTTGGCAACTGGTTTGGCCGTTGGTTGGGTAAGCGCAGGTTCGATTTTTGGCGCCCCCCGCCTGGCGCTGGAGCGCCGGGCTACAAAACGACGCCCTGTGAACCGGGCTGAAAAACCAAGAGCCGGATTTACCCGGCGTTGTTGTTTTGCCGGGCGTTGACGCCCTGGCAAAAAGGGGGTCTTTGGCTACCCTGGCCGTTGGGCATGGGATTAAAAGGTGAACCGCGTGGCTGTGTGGGGAAAATCGTGTTCGTGCCAGGCGAAACCGGCTGTCGGGCGCAGGGCGAAGGTTGGTTCCGCGCCTTCTGCGGCGCTGGCGCTCATATCCAGGTCGTATTTACGGCCGTAAATCGCATAAATCTCCCGCAGCAGTTCCCGGTCGCCAATTTCTTCCACGATGCCTTCTAGCACAACCACGTCGTCGCCGCTTTCCAGGTGGATGCTGACGGCCGGATTATGGGCCAGATTGCGCCCCTTCACACTGGCGCGACCAGTGCCAAAGTAGAATGTTTCGTGGTGCCATAAACCCCAAATGGGCGCGGCGTGCGGACGGCCGTCTGGCCGTGTGGTGCTGATCCAATAATTGCGGGCGGCGGCCATGCGCTGGCTGACGTATTCCCAGGACAGCAGGCCGTCTGGTGATTCCAGCAGGCCATAACCGGGCATATTCGGGCGGGAGGAAACCGGCGCGGGCGGTTGGGACATTGGATTGGGATGGTTCATGCGTGCCTCCAAAAAGGGTGAAGTCCGTAGGGCAGGTACGGCCGTTTCCATCCTACCGCCCAATCCTGACACCTTTTGTCAGGAATCCGCTGCTGGACTCTACTTTCCCGGTGGTTAGAGATTGGCGATGCGCTCTTGCAAAGCGACAAATTCCTGTCCGAAAGCGCCTACCAGGTCGTCGGGGTCGGGGATGAGGTTGGCGTCGCTGATGATGCCCAGCGTGACGCCGCCGTTGTAGCTGAGAATGCTGCTGCTGACGCCCAGTCGGCCGCTCAACGGTCCCCAGACCATCACCTGTTGCAGTTTGACGCTGGTCAGATACAGGGCGTGCTGTGGTCCTGGCACGTTGGTCACAATCGCGGAGCAGCTTTTGCTGAATAGTTCAATCAACCGGCTGGCCAGATCGCCGGGCGCGTAGCCAATGAGCGACATGGACGTGAGCATGATGGTGGCTTCGGGCGATTGTTTGAGCGCGGCCATGCGTTCTTTGAGAATTTGCAGGCGTTCCCACGGGTCGGCGGTGTGGATGGGCAGCGAGAGGATGACATTGCCAAAGTGGTTGCCCAGATTGGCGGATTCGGCTAACGGCCGTAAGGCCACCGGCACCATCACCCGAATTTCCAGGCTGTCTACCGGCTCGCCGTGCGAGGCCAGGTAATGGCGCAGCGTGCCGGTGAACGCAGTCAGCAGCACATCGTTGACCGTTGCGCCGCTGCTTTTGCCCACCAATTTGACGATAGACAGGGGAATAGGCGGCGACCAGGCCACCTGTTTGGCGACGCCTAATTTGCCGCGCAGCACGGTGTCGGCGTCTGGTCCCAGGCGCAGCAGCCGCGCGGAGGCAAAGGCCAGGGAACTGGCCGTTTTGGCGGCGTCGACGGCTTTGCCGGGGTGGGTGAGGAGATCGACGCTTTGGGAAACGGCCGTGCCCGTCAGTTTGCGCGTGGTGTGCAGGGCGGCAGCGGCCGGCTGCAAAAACAGGCTCAGAAACGAGTCGTCGGCTGCTTCCGGTTCCGGCTCCACCCAAACAGCGTCCGGCTGCTCGTCCAACACGGAGAGCAGCACGTAAATCAGCGCCAGCCCGTCGGCAATGGCGTGGTGGATGCGCACCACGACGGCGCAGCCCGGCCCATTGACGCCTTCGACGAGGTGGATTTGCCACAGAGGTTTGCTCATGTCCAGCGGCGTGCTGGCCAAGTCGCCGAGCAGGTTTTGCAGGGCGGTCTGGTCGGCGGGGGCAGGCAAGGCCAGATTGTGGATGTGGGCGTTGATGTCGAAGTGGGGGTCTTCTTCCCATTGCAGATGGCGCAGCGGTCGTCGGCTTTTTTTCAGGCGCTGGCGAAAGCGATCAAAAGACAGCAGGCGGGCGGCGAGGGCCGTTTTGACGGCCGTAGCCTCCAATGGCTGATCAAACAGCAAAACGCCAACCACAAACATGAGGTTGGTGGGGTCTTCCATGTGCACCCAGATGGCGTCGGCGGTGGAGAGAGTTTCGGTTTTTGCGGGCATACGGCCGTTCCTTTTTGCCGGTGGGAAGTGCGCAAATTATGGCTGGCTGGCTACCTGCGGCCGGTATTTTAGGGTGACTGGGTTTTCTTCACCCAGGGCGGCAAAGGTAGCCTCGATAATGTCGATGATATAGCTTTGGTCAACGTCCTGACCCAAAGCCAGGGCGGTCGTCATCTGCTGCAGGGCCTGGTCGGGCTGCCATTTGCGGTAAGCCTGGGCTGCGTTTTGGTAAGCCTCGTCCAGCGCGTCCAGGCCGGTCAGGGCGTCGCCGTCGTCCATGTCGAACATAAATCGGGCCAGCGGCAGCAGGGCAGCAGCTGGCGCGGCCTCGTCGCATTCGGGGAAATGAGCCAGCAGAACAAACGCTTCAAACCCGCGCCCTTTTTTAAGGTGCTGCGTGGCTTGTTTCAGCCGCTGCGCCGGGCTGCTGCTGCCGACGAGTTTGGGTGTTGGCGGTTCGGCCGATTCCACCTTGCTGATGAAATTTTTCACCAGCGGACCGGGCCGCGCGCCGACAAATTCATCCACGACCTGGCCGTTGCGAAAGGCTTTGACGTTGGGGATGCTGCGGATGCCAAACTGCACGGCCGTGCGCTGGTTGGCTTCGGTGTCTAATTTGGCCAGGACAAAGGTGCTGTCGGGGTTTTCGGCCAGGCTTTCTAAAACGGGGCCTAATTGGCGGCACGGTCCGCACCAGGCGGCCCAAAAATCGACCAGCACAACGGTTTTATAAGACCGTTGGATAACTTGCTGCTTAAATGTGCTGTCGGACACGTCGATAATGGCGGCTCGTTTCGGCCGTTTGTCTTTTTTGAGGAAATTAAACCAGCTCATGTTGTTTGCTCCCTGTGTTGATTGTTACACCGTCAGTTTACCACAAATGCTCAGATTTCGGCCTCTGGTTCGCCCTGCGCCAGCGCTTCGGTCAGTTCTGCGCCGTGGTCGAGCGCCCAGATATAAATATCCGTCTCGGTGCGGTTGGGGAAGCGTTTCAGGTTGTCTTGCTCGCGGATGAGCTGGATGGCCGGCAGGTAGACCGTGTCGTACCAGGAGGCGACGGCCTCTTCGTAGCTCACGTCGGCCTGGCGGTTTTGGCCCATGTAGTAGCGGTGGACGGCGATGTGGTGCAGGAGTTTTTCGTATTTGCCGGGCAGGCTGGCTTCGATGGCGGCGTCTGGGCGGATTTCCTGGATGTGGGTACGGCCGTAAAACGTGGCGCGCTCCTGGGCTAAAATCAACCGGTCGATCCATGACCGTTGTTTGACGGTGGTTAATACGCGGCGGACTTCTTTTTGATTGTAAATTTGCAGCAGCGCCTGGTCGGCGTCTTCTACGCTGCCTGCTTCGTCATGGGCGGCGCGGCGCAGCCATTGGTATTCGCTGATGAGCAGGTAGAGGTCAGTGAGGGTGAGATTGGGGAAGGCTTGCGGCAGACCCTGGTTTTGCAGCACGTCGGCCAGCGGTTGGTAGACGGTGTTGTACCAGGAAGCGACGGCTTCGGGGTAGGGCACTTCGTAGCCGCGTTCCTGGCTGATGTACCAGCGGTGGGCGTTGATGTGTTCGTGCAAACGGCCGTACAGCTCCGCATTCGACAATTGCAGATCGGCATCCGGTTGGAGGGCGTGCAGGCCGGTTTGCTGCAAAAAGTGGGCGTAATCCTTTAATTCCAGCACGTCGCTCAGGCCCATATCGGCCGTCAGCGTGACGGGGATGTCGATTTCGGTGACGTAGGCGTCGATAAACAACTGCTGGCGTTCCCGCGCGACGGAAACGCGGTGGTTGCCATCCTTCACAAAATAGACTTCGCCGATTTTGTAGGCTTCGATGGGCGGCAGGTCGATATCTTTGTAGCGCGCTTTGCTGATGCCAATCCAGCGCTGGGCGGTAGCCGTTTGCGTGGGCAGGTAAGCGCGATCAAAATCGCGGTAGCGGCCAACGCTGCCGACAATTTTGTCGATGGGGATGGTTTGCTGTCCCAGGTCGTGCTGGCCTTGAAATGGCAGTTGGCTGCGCACTTCGCTGTAGGGCAGGAGTTCGTTTTCCTGCCCGGTGATGCGGGCGACCAGTTTACGCAGGAAGCCGCGCCTGAGGGCGCGTTGGAAGTCGTCGTTGGCAAATTTGTCGAACATAATGAGTACTGCTCCATGTTTATGACAGGCATTATACAAAGCGCCTGATAATGGCTGCTATGGTTAATGTGCCCAAATTTGTGTGGCAGTGGCGTGGGTGGGAAACGGCCGTTATCATTGCCATTATCCAAAAATTAGCCGCACCTTCAAGGATTTCTAGCGAGATACACATATGCCAGCTAAAAAACGGAACGTCGTCTACTCCACTGACCCTGCCTTCAAAAAACGCTGCCCGCGCTGCGGCAGCTTTCCCTGCCGCTGCCCGCAGCCAAAGAGTTTGCCGCCGGACCAGCAAACGGCCGCTATTCGCCGCGAGACAAAAGGACGCGGTGGCAAAACGGTGACGGTGATCATGGATTTGCAGCTGACGCCGGACGATTTGAAGGAATTGAGCAAGCAGCTAAAGCAAAAATGCGGCTCGGGTGGAGCTGTCAAAGAAGCGGTTATTGAAATTCAAGGCGATCATCGGGAAACGATTGCCGCCGAACTGCGGAAACTGGGTTACAAAACCAAATTTGTAGGCGGCTGAGGCGGTGAGCGGGTGGGCAGATGTTGGCGTTGCCAGATTGGACCAATTTTTGAGATTGGTCCAATCTTACCAGGAAAAATAAAGGCGAACTCTCAGGCGTTTTGTCTGTCCCATTCAGATTGGGCCAGCGCGGTGCGGGCCGCGACCAGTTTTTTGTATTTGGCGGCCAGTTTTTCCGGGTTGTTGGCCAGACTTGCTTTGAGGATGTCGCCTTCCAGTTCGGCAACTTCCAGGCGCGTATAATAATCGAGCATTTCTTTCAGGTGGGCCAGGACAATTTTGGCGGTCAGGATGGGGTGGTTGTTGGTGACGTTGGCGTCGGGAAAGGCGATGCCATGTTCTAGTTCGACTTCTAGGCCCAAGCGGAATTCTTGGGTGGTGACCTGGAGGGCTTCGCCGCCAACCAGGTCTTGGAGGAGAGCGGCTTCTTGGGAGGAAACGGCCGTGTCCGTCAACGCCGTCCAATCACGCAGCCCCAGTTCCCGGCAGACGCGCTGTACTTCTTCCTTGGTAATATATTCTGGTAAATTCATCAGATTCTCCTTGAGTTTGTTATTGGCGAGCGGCTCCCGCACGACGATTTGATTCACTATCTGCATTTTAGCACAGGTTGGGCGCGACTTTGTTCTTTTTCGGCTCTCAGCCCAGTCCGCACTGTCGCAAAAAATCGGCCACGCTTTGTTCCAGAGAGATATGGCCGTGGATGACCGCGTTCATGTATTGCTGCCGCCAGAGGGGAAGCAGGGGGACGGCCGTTTTCCATTCCTGAAAGATAAGGTGAGCCACCGGGCCGGTCTCGTCCATGAAGCCGGAGGCGAAAAAGGCGCGCTCGGTGGTCGCGCGGTCGTAGGGCAGGCGCACAATGTCGGCGCGCCACTGTCCATGTTGCCAGACGACCTGCGCATAACTGGCGCGCGAGTCGCCATCACATAACTGCCCGGCCGAGCCGGTATTGACCAGCAGCGTGTTCCTGACTTGGCGAATGTAGGCGACGTGGATGTGGCTGGTGACGAAAACGGCCGTGGCCGGGGCAATCTGTTGGCTGATGGTGGTTTCGTCGTCGGCTGGATTGATGCTGTCGCTGTTGCCGCGCATGGAGGCGTGGGTGGCGCGCAGCCGGCTGCCATCCGGCGCGGCAATCTCGAGTACCTGGGGCAGGGAGGTTAATTCGGCCACCTGCCCATTGAGCTGCTGGTAAGTCCAGCGCGAATTTTGGTTAATTTCCGCCTGGATGCCAATGTGTTCGGCGTCGGGCACAGGATTGGCGTGCTTGCAAACGTAAGATTCGTGATTGCCGCCCAGCACTTGCCAGCCGGATTGCGTTCGCCGGTCGGCGATCATTTGCCAGCAGGTTGGGGAATCGGGTCCGCGGTTGACCACATCACCATTGACGATGACCTGATCTGGCTGCCAGGCGTCAATATCGGCCAGGACGGCTTGCAGGGCGGCAACGTTGCCATGAATGTCGGAGAGGAGAGCAATTTTCATGCCGGCGATTGTAACCGCAGGGCAGTGTCTTACCCAACGCGCGCCCGCTAAAAAACCAGAAAGGCCCTAAGGGTTTAAGCTCCCAAAGGTCTAATTTCTCAAAAGCAAACCCTTTGGGTTTGCATGGCTGCCAATTACTTGACAAATTGCACAGGTATTGTTAAGATATTGGCATGAATACGACAAAATCTAACTTAAAATCTTTGCAAATAGTAAACATAGTTGCGGTCATTGCGGTGATCGTGATGAATATCTTATCCAGTGCGCTCCCGCTGAACGGCCGTTCCGTGGAGTCTATTTCCGACGCATTGCCGTCTTATTTCACCCCGGCCGGGTATACATTTGCCATTTGGGGCCTGATTTATTCGGCGCTGTTGGGTTTTGGCATTTATCAGGCGCTGCCGGCGCAGCGGGAACGGCCGTTCCTGAACAAAATCGGCTGGTTGTTTGCCGTGAGCACCGTGTTTAATATCGCCTGGCTGTTCTCGTGGCATTATGGCGTTTACGCCCTGTCGATTCTCTTCATGGCCGGTTTGTTGGTCACGCTCATCGCCATTTACCTGCGGCTGAACATTGGCCGCCGCGACGCATCTTTGACCATGGCCGACAAACTGCTGTACCAGGCTCCCTTCAGCCTGTACCTGGGGTGGATTACTGTGGCCACCATCGCCAATATTTCCAGTGTAACCAATTATTGGGGTTGGAATGGCTTTGGCATCGACCAGCCTATCTGGTCGGCGATTATGATGTCTGTGGCCGTGATTGTGGCCGGCGTCTTGCTCATCAACCGCCGCAACCTGGCTTATGCGGGCGTGCTGGTGTGGGCGTTGTTTGGCATTCGCTCGGCGTATGCGGCTGTGCCGGTGGTGGCGAATACGGCCGTTATCGCTGCGGTGCTGGTGGCGGCGCTGGCTCTGTTGGGGTACTGGCGGACGCGCGGTGATGTGGAAACGGCCGTTGCCCAACCCCAGGCCGCCTAAGGAATCATATTCATGCGCTTACCAACTGTGAGTGGCTCTAACCTCGAACGTGAAACCCTCACCTTTCCGGCTGACTTTGCCGGTGAATTGAATCTCGTTTTTATTGCCTTTCAACAATGGCATCAAATGGAAGTAGACACCTGGGTTCCACTGGCGGAATCCTTGCATCAGGACCATCCGCGATTGGCGTATTATGAATTTCCGACCATCCAGAGCATGAATCGCCTGTCGCGGATGTTTATCAACGAGGGGATGCGCGCCGGTATTCGTCACCAACCGACACGCCGGCGCACCATCACTCTCTACATCGAAAAAGCGCCTTTCCGCCGGGCGCTGCAAATCCCCGACGAACAGCACATCTCTGTCATGTTGTTTGATCGCCAGGGAGAGGTGCTCTGGCGGGAAACAGGCGCATTTACGCCCGAAAAAGGCGCTGCCCTCAGCGCCGCAATCCACAGGCAACAAATAACCGTTTGACGTTAACGGTTATTTGTTGACTGGTTTGTGTTTCACCCTCCTTTCGCGTTGCTTTTCCCACACAATCTCTGCGCGCCCTATTCTCTCGGCTTCGCCACTCATTTATAATACGTAGAGTTAGACGCGCATCAGTGGGTGGTTGGGAGCTAAAACCACCTTGGGTTTGTGAAAAATCATACCTGCGAAGGAGGTAGACCATGATTCGACAGATAGGTATCCGCGTAGGATTTTTGGTGTTATTGTTGCTTCTCGGGGGATTGGTTGCTTGCGGCGGGCAGGCGACGCCCACGGCCCTGCCGCCCACGGCCCCGCCGCCCACGGCCCCGCCGCCTACCGCCTTGCCGCCCACCGTCCCGCCGGTAATGACCCCCACGATCATCATTCCTCAAGCCAGCGACACGGCCGTACCCCCGACAGCTAAACCCGCGACGGCCGTCCCCCCCACTTCGGAACCGCCTCCGGAAGTCATCGCCCAACCGATGCCCAGATTTGCCGATTTTAAGGAAACGGCCGTAGACGCCGCCCCGTCTATGTTTCATGATCCCATCGCCCCCGATTTGAGCAACGTCACCGTGCCTTTCGCTTTGTCCCCCGACCAACTGGCGCGCCTGGGGCAGAGCGGCGTTGTGGTCAGCCCTGGCGTCGAAAAAGAATTCTTCACCGTCTACGAACAGGCGCGTTACGCCAACGTGCCCATCTTCGTGAGCAGCGATTCCATGCTGCACAGCTACCATCTCATCTTTGACAAAGTACTGCGCACGGCCGAACGGGACTTCTTCATTCCCCTGCTGCGTGACCTGAACAGCGCCATGCTGGTCCAAACCGATGCCCAATATCAGCAGCTCAAAGGCACAGAATGGCAAGACGCCGCGCTGCGCTCGGTGGCTTTTGTGGGCGTTGCCAGCAAACTGCTCGACCCGGCCGTCGAAATTCCGGCTTATGCTCGGGAGCTGGCCGACGCGGAAATCGCTCTGATCGAAGGCGCGGCCGGCATTTTGCCGTCGCCGCTGTTCCCCGGCCTGGAATTTGGCGAGGATTACACCCAATACATCCCACGCGGCCATTACACCCTCAGCGAAGATTTGATGGCTTATTTCAAGAGCATGATGTGGTACGGCCGTATGACCTTCCGCCTGACCACCGACAACCCGGACGTAGGCCGGGCCGAAACCCGGTCGGCGCTGCTGCTGGTGCAGGCAATGCAAACTGCGACCGTAAACGGCCGTCCCGCCCTGGACGTCTGGCGCGATTTGTACGACCCGACCGCTTTCCTGGTAGGCCGCAGCGATGATTTGACCGCCTTTCAGTATATTGAGGTGATAACGGCCGTGTATGGCGACAACCCCGATGTAGCCGCCATCAGCGACGAAGCCAAACTCGATACCTTCATCGCCGCCGCCAACCTCCTGCCGCCGCCGCGCATTTTGGGACTAGTCATCAGCGAAACCGACGACGTGGAAAAGACCACCAAAGGCTTCCGCTTCATGGGCCAGCGTTTCGTCCCCGACGCCTACATCTTCCGCGAACTCATCTGGCGCAACGTCGGCACAATCGACCAACCGCGCCAACTACCCAACGGCCTGGACGTGATGGCCGCCATGGGGTCCGACCGCGCCTACGCCATCCTCAACAATCTGGGCGAAACCGCCTACGCCAATTACCCCGAACAAATGACCAAAATGCGCGATTGGACCGCCAGCCTGACCGTCGATGATTGGACCGAAACGCTCTACAACGGCTGGCTCTACACCTTGCAGCCCTTGTTGGCCGAACCCGGCGACGGTTATCCGCAGTTCATGCAGTCGGACGCCTGGCTGGACAAACAATTGTCCACCAGCCTGGGCAGTTGGGCCGAACTCAAGCACGATACCATCCTCTACGCCAAACAAGCCTATGCCGAACTCGGCGGCGGCGGCATCAATCCGCCGCTGCCCAAAGAAGCCGTGGGCTACGTGGAGCCGGTGCCACAGTTTTACGCGCGCCTGTCCGCCTTGGCCTCCATGACCCTTAGCGGCATGCAAAACCGCGGGCTGCTGGCCGACAAAGAGCGCGACAGCCTGGATCGACTCATTCGTTTATCCGACGCTTTTCAAGTAATTGCCGAAAAAGAACTGCGCGGCGAACCTATCACGGAAGATGAAGCGTATCTGATTCGTTATTTTGGCGGCGAACTGGAGCATCTGGTGATGGCTTCTGGCGATACGCCGGACGAAGACCCCTTCGCGCAGCCATACATGGAAGAGGAACCGCAAGCGGCCGTTATCGCCGATGTCGCCACTGCGCCCGATTATGTGCGCGACGGCGTGCCTGATCCGACGGTTTTGGAAGTGGCTGTGGGGCGCGTGGACGAAATTTATGTGGTCGTGCCCGTGGTCGCCGCAGATGGCACGATCTATTTGCAGGTTGCCAAAGGCGGCGTGTTCGCCTATTACGAGTTCCCCTGGCCGGCCAATGACCGCCTGACGGATGACAAATGGCGCGGCATGTTGGATGATGGCACAGCGCCTGCCCGTCCCGTCTGGATCAACACGTTCTTCTCCGCCGAAACGGAGTTCGCCTTCGCTCAGGAAGCCATCTACAACTTCCAGCGCGATATTCCGTGGGTTTTTTGGGAACCGGCCGGCGATTGGCCGACAGCGCCGCGACCTTTCTTCCAGGCTGAATTGGCGGCGCTGGCCGCCGCCGAGCAGTATGTGGGGCGGCAGTGGGTCAGCGCCAATTACCGCTCATTCGACTTGCAGGGGCCGGACACGGCCGTCGTCACCGTGCGCGAGACGTGGGATGATACGCTCTATGAATTGGTCGTGGGATACCCGGACACCGGCGATCCGATGCTGGGCCATCGTGGGCCTTACACCCTTGATGTCACTTATACCCTCACCCGCATGGATGGAACCTGGCAGGTAACGAACCTCGTTTTTGCCAACCAGCCGCCGGAATGGACAACGCCCTAGACAGTGTGTGATTGGTCCAGTCTCTGAGATTGGACCAATCTAACCCTATGAAATTACAGCGCACGGCCGTTTCCTACCTCCTGTTTCCCCTTCTGTTTATCCTGCTTCTCGTGGGGAGGCCGCAGGGAACGGCCGTCCCCCCTGACCTTGCCGTTTATCCCTGGGTCTATCTGCGCGACGGCCGTCCGCTGGCCGACGACGAAGCTGTGACCAGCCTCATCGCGGTGGGCGATGTACTCCTCGGGCGGGGGGTCGCTGCCCAGCTTGATCCGCTGGGCGGCGTGGCCGCCTGGCTGGCTTCGGCCGACCTGACGCTGGGAAATTTAGAGGGCGTTATTTCCGTGACCCGTGACCCGTGTTCGGTGTATCCGTGCCTCTGGCAGCCATCTGCAAATCACGAATCACCCCTCACAAATCCCGGCGCACGCATCACCCTGACGATGCCGCTCACGGCCGTTTTCCAACTGCAGCACGCCGGTTTTGATCTGCTTGGTCTGGCCAACAATCACAGCCTGGACTACGGCGCGGCAGGCTTGGCGGAAACGGCCGTGCGCCTGCGACAGGCCGGTCTTGCGCCCATTGGCCTGCGAGAAGCAGGTCAAATATCCCCAGAAATTCGTGTAGCCAATAATATTCGTCTCGCTTTTTTGGCCTTCAACGTCGTGCCCGATCCGGCTGGCGCGCCGGATTCGTCGCTGGCGACGTGGGACGCACAGGGGGGTCCGGCGGTCATCGCCGCGGCCAAAGCGGCCGCCGACGCGGTGATCGTATCTGTGCATTGGGGGCTGGAATATGAGACACGGCCGTCGCCAACCCAAGAACGGCTGGCGCAGGAAATGTTAGCCGCTGGAGCCGATCTGGTTGTGGGCCATCACCCTCATGTCGCCCAGCCGCTGGCCGTGACGCGCGGCGGCCTGGTGGCTTACAGCCTGGGTAATTTTGCCTTTGACCAGGAACTGCCGGAAACGCGGCCGGCGGTGGCCTTGCGCGCCTTGTTCGATGCCGACGGGCTGCGCGCCGTACAGGCCCTGCCGGTTCAGGCTGGACGGCGGCCACGGCTGCTGTCGCCGGAGGAAGCCGCGCCGCTGTGGGCGCAAATCGCGCCGCCGCCGCTGCGCCTTGGGTTCGCCTGCCAGGAGGTGGGCTGTGAGGCCGTGGATGTGCCGCAAACGGCCGTATCCGGCCAATTTTTTAGCGGCCAAATTGACTTGACAGGCGATGGCTTGCCGGAGACTGTGCGGCGGCAGGGGATGCAAATCACCATTTTCCAGGATGGCACGGCCGTGTGGCGAAGCCCGGCGGACTGGCGGGTAGTGGATGTGGCTCTGGGCGATCCGAATGATGACGGCCGTGGCGAAATCATGCTGGCTATTTGGCGGCGGGATGGCGCGGGTTACGAGCGCAGCCAGCCGTACATCGTTGGTTATCGCGGCGGCGTGTATGATTTGCTTTGGGGCGGCCGGCCGGTGGTGGACCCGATTCAAGAACTGGAATTGGGCGATGTAGATGGCGACGGCGTGCCAGAATTGGTTGTGATCACGCAGTTAGCGGCCGGGGAAGGGCAGGTCGTGTCGGTGTGGCAGTGGCAGGGCTGGACGTTTAGCCAGCAGTGGGTGAGTACGCCGGGTTGGTATGATGATCTGGTTCTGGTGGATGGAGGAGGGGAACGGCCGTTGCTAAGCGTGGTTCAGGGACGGCCGTGAATCCGGCAAAATTCCTGCCATGAATTTCGTGCTTCTACAAGGAAATTGGGCATAATACGCGCCAAGAATAAGTTTTTTCGTACCGCGACGTTCCAACATATTCCTGGTCGGTGCGGCAAAATTGCGAGGTGAAAGACATGATGACCACATTATCTGCGAGATGTCCGGCGTGTCAGACGATGATTCGTTTTGAAGCGAATCCTGAACTTGGTTCTTTTATTATTTGTGAGGAGTGTGAGGCAGAATTGGAAGTTGTGCAGCTCAGACCCCTGAAATTGAGTTGGGTGGATGAGGACGAGTACGACGATTTGGAGGATTATGCCCTCGACGAAGAAGATTTTGCAGACTTTGAAGATGACGCTTATGACGATCTAGACGACGACGATGATTTTTAGGCGTTAAGCCTTTTACTTTGGTTGTTGGTGGAAACGGCCGTTTTCCTTCTTTTAGGTGGCGTGTTAAGGGGAGGGAAACGGCCGTTTTTTGTTTTCTGGCACAAATGCTGAACAATACATCCTGCGTGATTTTACAGACCCTAAGGGTTTGCTCGTAGATTGGTCTAATCTCAAACATTGGCCCAATCTGGAACCCCCGAAAGTTCACTACCAGCGAACCCATCGGAGCAAAACATGACACAATCTGATCAACCCGGAATTGGCACGCGCGCCGTGTGGGCGGGCGAAGAAACCCGCGCCTGGCAGGGCGCAACCCAGGTTCCTGTGGTCCACAGCGTCTCGTTTGGTTATGACGATTTGGACGAGTGGCTGCAAGTGGCTTTGGGCGAGAAGGCGGGGCATATTTACGGCCGTAACACCAACCCCACCGTCCATGCCTTCGAAGAAAAAGTGCGCCTGCTCGAAGGCGCAGAAGCCGCTACCAGCGCCGCGACCGGCATGGGCATCATCAGCAGCGCCCTGTTCGCCCTGTTGTCCCCCGGTGATCGGGTAGTCTCCGTTAAAGACACTTATGGCGGCACCAACAAGCTCTTCACCGAATTCCTGCCGCGATTCCAGATAGACGTGGCCTTGTGCGACACCACCGACCATGAAGCCATCGAGGCCGAAATTGCCCAGGGCTGCCGCGTGCTTTATCTGGAAAGCCCCACAAACCCGACCGTGAAAGTGGTTGATTTGGCCCGGTTGGCGGCTGCGGGCCGCGCGGAGGGCGCGGTGGTGATGGTGGATAATACTTTTGCCACGCCTGTCAATCAGAACCCGCTGGCGTTAGGGGCGCATCTGGTTTTGCACAGCGCCACAAAATATCTGGGCGGCCACGCCGACGCCTTGGGCGGCGTGATTTGCGGCGCGGCGGAGTTGGTGGCTCGGGTTTACCATTTCCGCGAGATTAACGGCGCGACATTAGACCCGATGTCGGCTTATTTGCTGCTGCGCGGGCTGAAAACGCTGCACTTGCGGGTGCGCCAGCAAAACGAGAGCGCGGGCCAAATTGCCCGTTTCCTGGCGGGGCATACGGCCGTTGCCGATGTCTATTACCCCGGCTTGCCCTCGCATGCAGGCCACGAAATTGCTCGCCGGCAAATGCGCGGTTTTGGCGGGATGCTCAGTTTCCGGCTCAGGGAGGACAACCTCGATGCGGTGCGCCAGTTTTTGCCCCGGCTGAAATATGCCCATGCGGCCGCGAATTTGGGTGCAGTGGAAACGATTGTTGGCCCGCCGGCGACCACGAGTCATGTGGAATGTACCCCGGCCGAACGGGCGGCGGCGGGTATTCCCGAGAGCCTGGTGCGTTATTCCACAGGCATTGAAGACACGGTCGATTTAATCGCGGATCTCGATCAGGCGCTGCAAATTTTTGGTTAACCGTTGGCGCAGCACGCTGCCCTGTTTCTTGGCTGTTGGCGAGAGGCTTGCCTGTCACTGCGGCGGGGTTATGATTGGCGGGCGAGACGGCCGTCTGAATATCCGCTTAACGACCAGCCCACCCTGGCGCGGCGCGGGTTAAAATGGCCCTACTTCATTCTCGACGAGGTTAATTTTGTTAAACAAATTGAAGACCATGGATCGGCGGCTGCTCACCGTTCTGCTCATTGTGTTTGTGCAGATGCTGGGCGCGGCCATGATTATGCCGATTTTGCCCTTGTACGCGCAGCGCGAATTTGGCATGTCGCCCCAGACAATTACGTTGTTGGGCACATCTTTTTTTGCGGCGCAGTTTATCGCCGGGCCATATTTGGGGCGATTGTCGGATAAATACGGCCGTCTTCCCATCCTCATCATCAGCCAGGTGGGAACGGCCGTTAGCTTTCTCATGCTCGCTCTCGCGCCCTCGGTTTCCATCCTCTTTCTGGCCCGTATTCTCGATGGCATCACCGGCGGCAATATCATCGTCGCCCAGGCGTACATTACCGATATTACCCCGCGCAAAAAACGCACCGAATCTCTGGGGTACATCTTTGCCGCTTTTGGGCTGGGGTTCATTTTTGGCCCCGCTTTAGGCGGCCTCTTGTCGGCGGCTTTAGGGCCGCGTGTGCCCTATATCATTGCCGCTGTCGCCGCCACTCTTGTCGTCTTAATGACCTGGTTCACCCTCGACGAAACCGTAACCCCGGAACAACGGGAAATAAACCGCAAATTCAACAAACACAGCATCGGCTTCGCCGCCATCACAAAAAATTCATCCCTGCTGCTTATCTTGTTTATCGCCTTTGTCGGACAATTTGGTCTGGGCCTGCTGCAAGCCACTTTCGCCCTGTTTGGCGAAGCAGTGTTATTCGCCGGTTACAGCGAAAACATGATCAGTCTCGGTATTGGCATTATGCTGACTTTGGTGGGGGTGGGACAGTTTGTCACCCAAGCCGTGCTGCTGCCAAAAGCCCTCAAACGATACGATGACGCGCTGCTGGTGGTCTTTGGCCTTGTTCTGCGGACCGTTGGTTTATTTGTTTTTGCCGCTTTGGCCACGCCCTTGTTGGGCGGCGTGGCTTCTGTGATGTTTGCCGCCGGTATTGGCTTTATGATGCCGCCGCTGCAATCGCTCACCACCACCACCGTCGCCGATGAACTGCGCGGTGGTGTTTTGGGCGTTTACCAATCCACCATCAGCCTGTCTACCATTTTTAGTACGGCCATTGCCGGCACAATTTTTGCCCTGAACCCGGCCAGTCCATACTGGTTGGGCGCGGGGTTGTCGCTTGTGGTGATGGCGCCTGCGTTGGTATTGGTGCGTCGCACCGGGGCCGGCCGCCGCAAACCGGCCTCGCTTACAATTTCGGCCGATTGACATAAAGCGTCAATTCTGCTGGTCCGCAAATGCGACATTTGCGCAGTTGGCTAAACTGGAAGGGCTGGCTGCTCTTCCTCTAGATATTTTAGGAGAATTGATATGAAAATTGGAATCGTTGGGAGTGGGATGGTGGGAGCTACGGCTGCCTACGCCTTGTTGATGCGTGGTGTGGGGCGGGAAATTGTGATGGTGGATAAGTTTGAAAAGCGCGCCATTGCCGAAGCCGCCGATTTGTTGCACGCGGTCCCATTTGCGCACCCTCTGACCATTCGCGCCGGAGGTTACGCCGATTTGAAGGGCAGCCGGGTGGTCATTATGTCGGCCGGCGTGGGGCAGAAACCTGGGGAAACCCGGCTGGAACTGCTTTCACGGAATGCGGCCGTTTTCCGCGAAGTGATTCCGCAGATATTCACCCATGCGCCGGATGCCATTTTGATTGTGGCCACCAACCCGGTAGACGTGATGACCCATCTGTCGGCGCAATATGCGGCTGAATTTGGCATTCCGTCGCATCGCATCGTTGGCTCCGGCACGACATTGGATACGGCGCGGTTCCGGGCGCTGCTTGGGCAGCATTTGCACATCGATTCTACGCACGTTCACGCTTATGTCATTGGCGAACATGGCGATTCGGAAGTGCTGGCCTGGTCGCTGGTGAATGTTGGCAATATCCCGCTGGATGATTTTTGCCGCACCCATACGTGCAATTTGGACCAAGCCATGCGCCATGAGATTGAAGAATCGGTGCGAAAGGCTGCATATCGTATCATCGAAGGCAAAGGGGCGACCTACTATGGCGTTGGCAGCGCTTTGGCGCGGATTGTCAGCAATATTTTGGGCAACCGGCGGGCCATCATGACGGTGTGTACGCCGATGCCCGATATTGCCGGAGTGAAGGATGTGACGGTGGCTTTGCCGCATATTGTCGGCGGTGAAGGTGTGGAGGATACGTTCTTCTTGCCCCTGAGCGCCGCCGAGGAAGCGGCTTTGCATCGCAGCGCGGCCACGATTCGGCAGGCGATTGATGAGTTGGAAGGGAAACAGGGGTAGAGATTGGGAACAGCAAATCGGGGAGGGGAGCTAACGGCCGTTTACCGTGCCGGGTAGCCGGTGACATCGCGGATGGTTTCGTAGAGGGGTTTGAGATTTTTGTACATTTTTTTGTAAACGCCATGGTACAGATCGTTGTAGAGGCGGTGGTTGGCGGCATTGGGTTCAAAGGTGTCGCCAACGCGGGTCATGGCGGAAACGGCCGTGTCAAAATCGCTATGCAGCCCCAACCCTACGGCCACATCAATGGCCGCGCCCAAGCCCGACGCTTCGTAGACATGCGGGCGGGAGGCCGGTAAACCAAACACATCGGCGGTGATTTGCATGGCCGCGTCGGACTGCGATCCACCGCCGGCGGCCCGCAGTTCAGTTATCGCCACATGGCTGCGCTTTTCGGTCCGTTCCTTGCCCTCGCGCAGCGCATAAACAATGCCTTCTAAAATCGCCCGGTAAAAATGGCCGCGTGTGTGTACATCGCCCCAACCGATAATGGCCCCTTTGGCTTCTGGCCCGGGCACGCGTAGTCCTGGCGACCAAAACGGCTGCAGCATCAGCCCCATCGAGCCGGGCGGCACATCGGCTACCAGATGGTCGAATAATTCCTCGGTGGGCAGACCGCGTTCCGAGGCCAACTGTTCTTCGCGCAGGCCAAATTCTCGCCGGAACCAGGTTACCATCCAGAAGCCGCGAAACACCTGGAATTCCAGATTGTAGGCATGGGGCACGGCCGATGGATAAGGCGGCAGCAGGGGAATGACTTCGACGTATTTTTTGTGGGTGGTGTTGATGGTGGCCGTGGTGCCAAAACTAAGCGCTGCGACGTTGGGAGCCAGCGCGCCGGACCCGATCACTTCACAGGCTTTGTCGGCGGCGGTGGCGATGAGGGGCAGTCCGGCGGGAATGCCGGTGGCCGCCGCCGCCGCAGCGGTGATGGCGCCCAGACGTTCCGTTGGCTGGACCAGTTCCGGCAGGTAGCTGCGCGGCACATTGACCACCTGCCATTTCCAATCCCATGATTTAGACCAGTTTTGCGCTTTGTAATCGAACGGCATGTAACCGACCTGGCAGCCGACAGAATCGGCATAACGGCCGGTGAGTTTGTGCGTGAGGTAGCCGGAAAGGTAGAGGTATTTGTCGGTCTTGGCCCAGATGTCTGGCTGGTGTTTGTTGATCCAGTTGGCTTCGACTTCTGATTGCAGGTAGACGGCCGTTTCCTTCATGCGCGCCAGGGTAAAGCCCAGGCCCCACAAACCGCCAACGGGTTTGAGGCCTTCTGTGCGGCGTTGATCTAGCCACAGGATGGCCGGGCGGAGTGGACGGCCGTCTTTCCCCACATTCACCACTGTTGCCCGCTGGGTTGTTAACCCAACCCCGGCAATCCGTTCTTTATCGATCTCATTTGCCGCCCAAAGCTGCTGGCAGGCAGCGCAAATGGCCGCCCAAAAAACGTCCGGGTCTTGCTCAGCCCAGCCGGGTTTTAGCGAAACGTAAGGCTCGAAATAGACCTGCGATTTGTGCAGCAGGTTGCCTTGCAAATCAAAAATGAGGGCGCGTACGCTTTGGGTTCCGTTGTCGATTGTCAGAATCAGGTCGCGGTTCATGGTTTTGCCGGATGGTGTTGTCGGACGAAGCGGCGGGTGTAACGGCCGTGCCGCAGCGTCGCGGGGCTGAACGAGGGATTCTCTCGTCGCCACATTCTACTAGATTGTCCGGCAGATGCACACCGTTGCCGTCTGCGTGGCCAGTTGATACCATTAGCTGTTATGAAATCAACCATCCTGATCATCAAACTCAGCCCATTTGTGTTTATCAAACGGCTGGCTGTCCTTGAATTTATCTTTGCCTTTTTGCCGACGGTTTTGGCACTGGTTTTTGGCGTGGAGCGCTATTACGCCGCGTCGATTGCCGCCAGAACGGTGTCGTTTTCGATTGTGTTGACGGCCGTTACCACCACCATCCAAATTTTTATCATTGCCCTGGTCTTTATCTGGTGGTATGTGCCTTCTTACGTGGTCGGCACGGAGCGCATCACCCTGGTGCGCGGCGGCATGTTCGAGGCCAGAGAACTGGCCCGCACCTACGCCATCACCCAAATTGAAGTGGCGCAAGGCGCTTTGGGGCGCAAATTTGATTACGGCACGCTGGCGCTGTTTACGTCGGATGCCGCCCAGCCGGTTCACCTGCGCGATGTCCCGAATCCGGCGCAGTATGCGCGACTGATTGAAGAAATGGTGCTGCCGGAGCTGGCCCCCCAGGCTCAGTCTGAGGGCTTGCCGCCGCCGGCGCTGATCGCCGCCGGCGAAACGCAGCATGTGGAATTTAAGGCCAGCTTGCAGTGGGATTATCGGCAAGAAAAGCGCAACAAAGATTTATACGAACCGGTGATGAAAAATTTGGCGGCGTTTATGAACACCGTCGGCGGAGTGGTGCTGATTGGCGTGGCCGATGATGGGCAGGTTTTGGGGCTGACGCCGGATTATCAGACCATGGGCAAACAGGACAGCGACGGGTTTGAGAATGTGTTTAACATGGCCTTCAACACCATGATTGGCGCAGAGTACCGGCAGTTTGTAGATGTTTCGTTTCCGGTGGTGGCGGGACAGCAGATTTGCATGGCGGCGGTACGGCCGTCGCCGGAGCCGGTTTTTTTGACCCACAAAGGGGAAGAGCGATTTTACATTCGCACCGGCAACACCAGTCAATGGCTAACCGTGAGTAAAGCCGCGCGTTTTATCCGCACACGGTTTAACGGTGGTGGATGAAGCATGATGCGTGATGCCTTTGAGGTCACGCATCATGCTTCACGTTTCCTAAATAACCATACCGCCTTCGCCAGATGGGTCGGCGGGGGTTAACGGCCGTGTCACGGCTTCCAGCCAACGCCCGGCTGCAACCAGGCTTAGACCTACATGATGCAAACCCAGACGAACCATGCCCTGGCGCGCCGCTCGCCGGTTGAGCGCCGGTGCTAAATCGTGCCGCTCTGTTTCCTTCCGTTGTCGATCCAACAAGAGCAAATACGCTAACTCAAACTGAAATGGGGATGTCGGTATCATGCTTACCTCCTGGTGTCTACACCCGCTGTTTGTTTCTTTGATATTTAAAGCATACTCGCCATACCTGACACCTTCTGTCAGCATTGTTTGGCGGTTTTTGCAACCAGGTCTCTTCTTGGGTGATACGGCCGTTTTTCCCCGTATACTATCCACAGTTGGCCGGCTGCGACCCGGCCAACAAACCAATTTTAAGGAGCGAAAACCATGAAGCTTGTGGGGTATACCGAATTTTCCGGCCGACATTGGGAGACGGGGAGCGTGCGAAACGTTTGGGCGTATCGCGGGGTAAAAGCGCCGCATACCGACGCGCCATTTTCCGAAGCCTTTTTGCTGGGCGTCAGCGGCGGTATTGTGATGGGCTACTTCACCTTTGCTTACCAGGGCTACGATCCTGAAGTACGCATCCTGACGCGCAACACCTTCGACCCACTGAATACCATGTTATCGCGTCTGGGCGTGGTGCAGCACATCCACCACACCGCCAGCGCCAACACCGGGCTGGCCAATTTGCAAGAAACGTTGGCCGATGGGTTACCGGCGATAGTTTGGGTCGATATGTTTAGCCTGCCCTACAACACCTTGCCACCCGACGAAAACATGTGGGCCATGTTCCCGCTGGTGGTGTATGGTTACGACGAGGCCGCCGATACCGTCTGGATTGCCGACCGGGCGCAAGTTCCTTTGACGATTCGTCCGCGAGCTGGCCGCCGCGCGGGCGAGGGTGAAAAACCACAAGTTTCGCCTGATGACTATCGACCCGCCGCAGCCGCAAAAACTAAAAACGGCCGTTCTGGCCGGCCTCTGGGACACCATCAAACTCTTCACCGAAAAGCCGCCCAAAGGAGCCAAAAAGAATTTCGGTTTTGCCGCTTACCAGAATTGGGCCGACCTGCTGGTTAAACCCAAGGGGCGCGGCAGTTGGGCTGTCGAATATGCCACCGGCGGGCGTCTGTATGCCGTGCTGACCTCCGCATTTACCGACATCGCCCTCTTTGGCAAAGCGGATTGGGCCGACCGCGCCCTGTACGCCGATTTTTTGCAAGAAGCCGCGCTGCTGCTAGACAAACCGGCCCTGGCCGACATCGCGCCCCAGTTTCGCGCCAGCGACCGCGCCTGGGCTGAACTGGGCGCGGCGCTGCTGCCGGACAGCGTACCGCTGCTGCAACAAACGCGGGAACTGCTGCTGCGCCGGCGGGATGTGTTCCTGACTCAGGGCGGCGCGGGGCTGGAAGAAATTCGGGGAATCAACGGCCGTCTCGCGGCCATCAAACAAACCACCGCCGAGGATTTCCCTCTGTCGGCGGCGGAAACGGCCGTGCTGCGCGAAACCATCCGCGACTCTGTCCTGGCCATCCACGATATGGAAAAAGAAGCGATTACGGCCGTGCGCGACGCTCTTTCCTGAGCGCCAGAGTGGGGTGGGGAGACGGCCGTTTTCCCCTGTTTGGCTGCATCATTCGCTGGCTGATTGTGGTATAGTTTCCCCCAAGGAAATTTGCCATGTTTAAACTGCGCCAAAACCAAATAGATGTCGAAGTTCAGGCTCGCCGATCTATTCTGATAGTTGTCGTCATCGGCTATCTGGTAACTTTTCTCGGCGCATTTTCCTCCGAAGGCTACGGCGGCACGCTCCAGGAAACAATTCTCGCCATCTTGCTGGGCGTTATCTATACCTGGCTGTGCATCTCGGCCGATGCTTTCTATCTGCGAGTCCAATCTCGTTGGGCCAACCCGCTCTATTTTGGGCTGCAGATCAGCCTGATTTTTGCCATCCATTGGTTGATTGGTCCTGGCGGCATCTGGCTGGTTTCGCTGCCGTTGGCCGCCATGGCGGTGGAACGGTTGACGCCGCTCTGGCGCTGGCCCGTTTATCTGGCCATTTTGGCCGGTATGTTTGTCTCGATTGGCTTTCGGTACAACCAGTGGGAATCGGCCACTTTTTTTGCCGTGAGTGTCAGTCCGGCTATCTTTTTTGTCGTGGTGTTTACCGAACAGGGGCAGCGGGAACGTCTTGCCCGCCGCTACGCGGAAGAGCTGACGGCCGATCTGGAAGCGGCCAACCGCCAGCTTTCGGCCTATGCCTTACAGGCCGAGGAATTGGCCACCACGCAGGAGCGCAACCGGTTGGCGCGCGAAATCCACGATAATCTGGGACATTATCTCACCGTGGTGAATGTGCAAATTGCCGCCGCCAAAGTGCTTCTGGCCGCCGATCCGCAGCGGGCTTTGGATGCGTTGGATAAAGCGCAAACGCTGACGCAGGAAGGGTTGGGCGCGGTGCGACAGTCGGTGGCTGCTTTGCGCGAATCGCCATTAGGCAAACGGCCGTTGCCCGAGGCCATCTCTGCTCTAGTCACAGAATCCAACAATGCCGGTATTGTGACTGAATTGGTTGTCTGGGGAACCCCCTACAACCTGGCCTCCAACGAAGAATTAGCCCTCTATCGCGTGGCCCAAGAAGGGCTGACCAACATTCGTAAACACGCCCGCGCTTCGCGCGCCGATTTGCTTTTGGACTATAACGACCCGACCAAAGTCTGTTTGTCGATTGTCGATAACGGTCTGGGCGCTGAAGAAACGACAAACGGTTTTGGCTTGCTGGGCGTCCGCGAGCGGGTACATTTGCTGGGCGGGCAGGTGACGGTGAAAACGGCCGTCAACCAGGGCTTTTCGCTGATGGTGTGTTTGCCAACGGCCGTGAAGGAGACAAACTGATGCGTATTCGCGTCTTATTGGTCGACGATCAGGCGCTGTTCCGTGAAGGGCTGCACACGCTGCTTTCCGTGTGGCCAGACCTGGAAGTGGTGGGCGAGGCGGGCAACGGCCAGGAAGCGCTGGACGCAGCCGCTCGACTCATCCCGGATGTGGTGTTGATGGATCTGCGCATGCCGGTGCTGGACGGCGTAGCCGCGACGCGCCGCCTGCTGGAAAAAATGCCCCAGGTCAAAATCATTGTCCTGACCACATTTGACGATGACGACCATGTGTTTGATGGCCTGCGCGCCGGCGCGGTGGGTTATCTGCTGAAGGATGTGCCATCGGAAAAATTAGTCGAAGCGATTCGGGCGGCGGCGGCCGGGCAATCTTTTTTGCAGCCGTCGGTGGCGGCCAAAGTGGTGGCGGAATTTACGCGGTTAACGGCCGTGGCCCAGGAAACGGCCGTCTCTCCCCAAAACAGCCTGGTCGAACCGCTTTCAGAACGCGAACAGGAAATTCTGGCTCTGGTAGCCACTGGCGCCAGCAACAAAGAAATCGCCGGCGAGTTGTTTATTACCGAGGGTACAGTCAAAAACCACGTCACCAACATTTTAGGCAAACTCGGCGTGCGCGACCGTACCCAGGCGGCTCTAAAGGCCCGAGAAATTGGCCTGATTTAAACCCAGCTGCATGATAACCGAAAACGAGAAGCTGGAAATAGGCGATTGTTAATCGCCAGCCAGCCAATCGGGATTGGCTGTTGAGATTGCTGTAAACGATTGACAATGCGAGGAGAAATGAACGTGAACCACATGCGAAACGGCCGTAGACTCTTTCTTAGTTTCTGGCTCCTTCTAATTTTAGCCGGCGCCGTCATCACGGTTGGCGCTATGCCTGTCGCCCAAAGCGATGACCCCGCCTCTATTCCCCCGCCCGACACCGTCACCATCGCGGGAACCATCCAGCTTCAACTGGGCTGTTCCGGCGAGTGGAATACCACCTGCCCGGAAAGTATGCTCACCTATGACCCGGAAGCTGACCTCTGGCTGGCTGTCTTCGACCTGAAAGCGGGCAACTACGAGTACAAAGCCGCCCTGAACGGCACCTGGGCCGATAATTATGGCCTGAATGCCGAGTATTACGGCCCCAATATCCCTCTGGAAGTGCCCGCAGATGGCCCTGTGACTTTTTGGTACGACCACAAAACGCGCTGGGTCAGCGATGACGTGAACAGTCTGTTTGCCATTGTAACCGGTACATTCCAATCTGAATTGGGCTGCGCCGAAGATGACCAGGCCGATTGTTTGCGCTCGTTCTTGCAAGACCCGGATGGCGATGGCGTTTATACCTTTGTAACGGCCGTTATTCCCCCAGGCGATTATGAAGCCACGGGCGTCGTCCCCGGCGGGCAACAATCAGCCCCGTTCACCGTCGCCAATGGACAGGCCGCCCTCTTTACCTATGACCCGGCCGCCGACAGCCTGGAAGTAAGCACCGGCGACCCGACCGCGCTGGGCGTCGCCGCCGCCGCGCCTGTGGGACTGCCCGCACCTGTCGTTCCGATGCCGGATACCGTGACCATTCCCGGCACAATCCAGAGCGTGCTGGGCTGCCCTGGCGATTGGCAGCCCGATTGTGATGTCACTTATCTGGCGTTTGATGAAGAGGACCAGCTTTGGACGGCCGTGTTCACCATTCCGGCCGGCGACTACGAATACAAGGCCGCTCTCAATGACAGTTGGGACGTAAACTTTGGTCTGAACGCCGAGCCAAGCGGGCCGAATATCCCCTTGTCGTTGGCGGAGGAAACGGCCGTTTCCTTCTTCTTCGATAACACCACCGGTTGGGTCGCCGACAGCGTCAACAACCTCGTCGCCAACGTGCCCGGCGATTTCCAGGCGGCCATTGGCTGCCCTGGCGATTGGCAGCCCGACTGTCTGCGCTCCTGGCTGCAAGACCCCGATGGCGACGGCACCTACACCTTCCTCACCGACGCCATCCCTGCGGGCGAATATGAGGCCAAAGTGGCCATCAACCAGAGTTGGGACGAAAACTACGGCGCAGACGGCGCGCAGGATGGCGCCAACATCGCTTTTTCCGTTCCCGCCGACAACGCGCCTATGATTTTTAGCTACGATTCCACCGCTCATTTGCTGACTATTCGCGCCTTAGGCGAAGGCGGCGCAGCCCAGGGCAATATCAAGCAGCAAAAAGCGCATTGGCTAACGGCCGATACCATCGCCTGGGACATCGAACCGGCAGCTGGTAACACTTACTTGCTGCACTACACCAAAGCCGACGAGGCATTTAGTCTCGGTTTGGACGGCATCGTGGGCGGGGCAAGCCTGCCATTGACAATAAATGAAACCGGTCTAAGCGACGACGTGAAAGCCAAATTCCCTCACCTGAGTCGTTTCACCGCCCTGACTCTCAGCCCGGATGATTTAGGTCAGGTTGGCCAACTCTTAAAAGGCCAGCTGGCCATCTCCGCCTACAACGAAGCGGGCGATTTGCTCGATGCCACCGGTCTGCAAATTCCCGGCGTTTTAGACGACCTCTACACCTACGATGGACCGTTGGGCGTTACCTTTGAGGGCGATACGCCCACGCTGCAAGTGTGGGCGCCCACGGCGCGCTCGGTGAAGCTGCACTTGTTCGACAGCGCCGACGCGGAGACAGCGTCCGACATCATCCCCATGGTGGAAGATGCCGGTACGGGCGTCTGGAGCCTTACCGGGCAGGCGGATTGGAACGGCGCTTACTACCTCTATGAGGTGGAAGTCTTTGTGCCTTCTACCGGGCAAGTGGCATTAAATCTGGTCACGGATCCGTACTCCATCAGCCTGTCGATGAACAGCCTGCGCAGCCAGATTGTGGATTTGAATGATCCCAGTCTGATGCCTGATGGCTGGCAAACATTGGCCAAACCGCCGTTGGCCGCACCGGAAGACACGGTCATTTACGAACTGCACATGCGCGATTTCAGCATGAATGACGCCACTGTGCCGGAAGAACATCGGGGCAAGTATCTGGCGTTCACGGACGTGCAGTCCAATGGGATGCAGCATCTGATCAGCCTGGCTCAGGCCGGACTTACTCATTTGCACTTGCTGCCAACGTTCGACATTGCCACGATTGAAGAGGAAGCGGCGGCGCGGGTTGAACCGGACACGGCCGTTCTCGCCACTTTCCCCCCCAACTCCGATCAGCAGCAGGCGCTTGTCGGCGCCGTGCGCGACCAGGACGGGTTTAACTGGGGCTACGACCCCTACCACTATAATGTACCCGAAGGCAGCTACGCCACCGATCCCAATGGCGCGGGCCGTATTTTGGAGTTCCGCCAGATGGTGCAGGCGCTCAACCAAAATGGCCTGCGGGTGGTGATCGACGTAGTTTACAATCACACCAGCGCCAGCGGGCAAGACCCTCGCTCGGTGTTGGACCGTATCGTGCCAGGCTATTACCATCGCCTGAATGCCACCGGCCGCGTCGAAACGAGCACTTGCTGCCAAAACACGGCCAGCGAACACAACATGATGCGTAAATTGATGATCGATTCGGCCGTGATGTGGGCCACCGCCTACAAGGTGGACGGGTTCCGTTTTGATTTGATGGGTCACCACATGCGCGATGACATGGTAGCCTTGCAAACGGCCGTGCACAACCTCACCCCGGCCGTCAACGGCGTAGATGGGCAGGCCATCTACATCTATGGCGAGGGGTGGAACTTTGGCGAAGTGGCCGACAATGCCCGTGGCATCAACGCCACGCAGCAAAACATGGCCGGAACCGGCATCGGCACCTTCAACGACCGCCTGCGCGACGCGGTGCGCGGCGGCAGCCCGTTTGGCGGCCAGCAGGAACAGGGCTTCATCAACGGCCTCTACTACGATCCCAACGACACCGAGCAAGGTTCAGAAGCCGAACAGCGCCTGCGCTTACTCCACTTCGCCGACCTGATCCGTGTGGGCATGGCCGGGAACCTGACCGATTACGAATTTGTCAACGCCGAAGGCAATCTGGTCAGCGGGTTGGCCATCCAGTACAACGGGCAATCGGCCGCGTATACCAGCGATCCTCAGGAAAATCTGGTCTACATTTCCAAACACGACAACGAGACGTTGTTCGACATTGTGCAGTACAAAGCGCCGCTGGCCACCAGCCTGTCGGACAGGGTGCGCATTCAAAACCTGGGCAATTCGATCGTGATGTTAAGCCAGGGCGTGCCGTTCTTCCAGGCCGGCGACGACCTGCTGCGCTCCAAATCGCTAGACCGCAACAGCTACAATTCGGGCGATTGGTTCAATCGGTTGGACTTTAGCTACCAGACGAACAATTGGGGTGTGGGCCTGCCCCCGGCCGGCGACAACCAGAGTATGTGGCCGGTGATGGAAACGCTGCTGGACGCGGCTGGCCTGACGCCGACCAGCGACAATATCCGGCAAACGGCCGTTCATTTCCAGGAAATGCTGCAAATTCGCCGCAGTTCGCCATTGTTCCACCTGCCCACGGCCGTTGATGTTCAGGAACGATTGGCCTTCTACAACACCGGCAGAGACCAAATTCCCGGACTGATCGTCATGAGCCTGTCCGATAGAGTGGGCGAAAACCTGGACCCGAATTTCGAGTTGATTGTGGCGCTGATTAACGCCAATGACGAAGCGCAAACCTTCAGCCAGCCAGACCTGGTCGGTTTCCCGCTGGCGCTGCATTTTGTGCAGCAAAATTCGGCTGATCCGGTGGTGCAAACGGCCGTTTTCGACCCCAACAGCGGCGCGTTCACCATCCCTGGGCGCACAACGGCCGTGTTTGTCATGCCGGAGAATGTGGCCATGCTGGCGGTGGAAGCGCCAACGGCCGTGCCGACACCCGAGCCGACCCTGGAACCAACCGCCGAACCGACCCTTGCGCCCACGGCCACGGCCGTTCCCGAAAGCACGCCTCTGCCCACCGCTGAAGCGCCAGAGACGCCGGTTAACGAACCCGCCGAAGCCAATAATACGGGCTGGCTGGTGGCAGCCGGGGTTAGCGCCGCCGCCGCTGCGGCCGCCGCCGCTTTCGTCGTCCGGCGGCGGCGAAACGGCTAGAGAATGGGAGACCGAGAGACCGGGAAAGTGGGAGATAGCCGCTCTCCCGGTCTCCATCGGCTCAGTGGTTAGGGAATCGTAGGCATATCGCAGAAGTCAAAACGGCCGTTCTGTGCCATCCTTACCCCATGACCGTGTGTTCGGCGAGAATCCAGACGATGGATCCAATTTTCAAGCTTAGGCCCATCTAGCAGCCTGTCGGAGAACCCAGGATATAGGTACACAGATTGGACGGATTTTCACGGGTAAATCACCAGAAAATCGGTGTAAATCCGTGTCATCCGTGTATCCATGTCTACTTTTCCGACAACCAGTTAGAAACGCCAAAGTTACTGCTGTGCGATCTCTAACAAACCTGCGGCCCCACGCCGTGATGTGATCTATGATGAATAACAACTTTGCCGTTAAAGGGCGGGTCCTGGGCCTGGATTTAGGCGAAAAGCGCATTGGTGTCGCCGTCAGCGACGCCACCCGGACCATCGCCACCACCCTGGCGGTTATCAAACGCACCTCGCGCCAGGATGATTTTGCCCAAATCGGCCGATTGATCGCCGAACAGCAGGCCAATCTGGTAGTGGTGGGTCTGCCCGTGATGCTGGATGGCCACGAAGGGGAAAAAGCCGCCTGGGTACGCGATTACGCCGCCGCCTTGCAGGAACATCTCCACATCCCCGTCGCCTTCACAGACGAAGCCTTTACTACCGTTCAGGCGGAAAACAGCCTGCGTGCGCGCGGCCAAAAAGGGCGCAAAATTCGCCAAAACGTCGACGCCGTTGCCGCTACATTGATCTTGCAGGCTTATCTGGATATGCAGGCAGGGCCTTCTGATGCGTGATGCGTGATGCGTAATTGCATCACCCGCCACACATCACGATTCAAAATCTACAACCGCCACCGGAGGCTCACCATCAGCAATTGGGAATCTGAAACCAGCAATTCAAAAGACCCATACCGGCGCAAACCGGGCGCAGCGACCTGGCTGCTGCGCGTGGCTGTGTTGTTTTTTGTGGTGGTGGGATGTATGACGGCCGTTCTCGTCCTATATGGTCAATGGCGCGGCGCCGCCTATGGCGGCATCCGTGTCGAAGGCGGCAGCGCCAGCCTTAGCTTGCCGGAACGCCTATATTTGCAGACCTACCTGTCGCTAAACGCCGATAGTCTGGAATCGGCGGCCGGCAGCGCCGCCAACCCGGTCAATTTCACCATCAATCCGGGGGAAACGGCCGTTTCCGTCGCCCAAAACCTTACCGAAGCCGGCCTGCTGAACAACCCAACCCTCTTTGTACGCTACGCTCACTATTATGGCCTCGATTCGCAGTTGGCGGCCGGTGATTTTACCCTGCCGCCACAGTTGACGATTCCTGAGTTGGCCTTCGCTCTCACCCAGGCCATCGGCCGCGACATAGGCCTACGGTTCATTGAAGGGCTGCGCGCCGAGGAGATGGCCAACTATTTGTTGGTAACACGCCCGGCCCAAATTGATCCGGATGAATTTTTGGCGATTGTACGGCGAGAACGGCCGTTCGACCTATCGCCTTACCCCTTCCTCGCCGACCTGCCACCCACCGCCACGCTGGAAGGTTTCCTTTTCCCCGACACCTACCGCGTGCCTTTGGACGCCGACGCGGCCTACCTGATCGATTTGATGCTTACCACCTTCGACGAACGGGTGACGCCTGCCATGCGCCAATCGTTTGGCGTCCAGGGATTGTCGATTTTGCAAGCCGTCACGCTGGCCTCGATTGTGCAGCGCGAGGCGGTGCTGCCCGACGAACGGCCGGTTATCGCGGGGGTCTTTCTCAACCGTCTGGCCATCAATATGACCCTCAGCGCCGATCCCACGGTGCAATTCGCCCTTGGTTTCCAACCCGACACCGAAACCTGGTGGAAAGTACCGCTTTACCTCAGCGACCTGGAAATTGATTCGCCCTACAACACCTACCTGTACCCGGGTTTGCCGCCTGGTCCCATTGCCAATCCCAGCCTGGGTTCCCTGCAAGCGGTCGCCAGCCCCACGGCCAGCGAATACTATTTCTTTGTCGTCGACTGCGAAAGTTCCATCGCCGGAAGCCACGTCTTTTCGGTCACCTTCGAGGAACATCTGGCCCATGCGCAAAAATGCCAATAGGGTAAGGACGGGCAGAGACCCCAAGTGTTTGGCGCGGCAAAGGGCAAAATGGCCGGTGGTTAAACCCTTAGGGTTTGTATGGCTGCTGATTATTTTCCTGTTATCTGGCTGCGCCAGCGTAGACCCGGTGGTGAAAATTGGCCTGGTGGCTCCGTTTGAAGGGCAAAATCGGGCGGTTGGGTATGACGTGATCTACAGTGCGCGGCTGGCGGTGCGCGATATTAATGACGCCGGGGGCATTGGCGGCTATCGGGTGGCCTTGGTGGCTTTGGATGACAGCAGCGATCCGACTCTGGCGGCGCAAACGGCGCACGCTTTGGTGGCCGACCCGCAGGTGGTGGCCGTGGTTGGGCATTGGGGGGAAGAAACAACGGCCGTTGCCGCTCCCATTTACGCAGCTGCCGGACTTGCCCATCTGCCCGGCGGTCATCCCTCCGATCCGGCCGCACTCTCGGCCGACTTTCGCGCGGCCTACGAGGCCGTCACCCCCTTCGACGAGACGCCCGGCCCTTACGCTGGCCCGGCCTACGACGCCTTCCAACTGCTTTGGCAGGCATTAGCAGAAGCTAAAGAAAAGACAGGAACTATCGACCGTACGGCCGTATTTGAGGCATTATCCAGGCGTTAGGGGTCACGCAGCACGCTCCAAAACAGGGTTGCGCTGCAGCTCCCCAAGAGCCATCAAAAATTGGCAAAGAGAAAACAAGATGATTCGACGAATTTTGGGCATTATTCTTTTATTGATTGGTCTGAGCGGCATAGCGTTGGGCATTGTTGGCGCGCGCGTAAGCCGCGATATGCTGCAAACGTTGTCCGACGGCACCAAAGCCGGACTTGATCTGGCCATCGACAGCCTGCAAACCGTCAGCGACTCTCTGACTCTGGCCCGACAGACCATCGCCGATGTCAACACCAGCCTGGTAACTGTGCAAACAACAGCTACCGATGTCGCCGTTTCCCTGGAAGCATCTCAACCTATGGTGGCCGAAGTGGCCGCCATTGCCGGACAGGATCTACCGCGCAGCGTGGAAACCATCCAGTCCGCCATTCCCAACGCCGCCCAGGCGGCTGAAGCCATTGATTCCACGCTGACCACGCTGAATCGCTTTAAAATCGACACCACGATACTTGGATTTCCCATCCAGTACGATCTGGGCATCGATTACAATCCGGATGTGCCGTTTGGCGAGTCGGTTTTGGCCATTGGCCGCAGCCTGGATGATATGCCAATTCGGCTGCGAAATTTGGAGACGGCGTTGGAAGATACGGCCGTTAACCTGCAAACCATCAGCGAGGATATGCGCTCCCTCTCTACCGATCTGGAAGGCATCAACGGCCGTCTCCTCGACTTCGATCCGCTCATCACAGACTACATCCGCATCGTCACCGAAACCGACGACAATCTGCGCCTGATTCGCGGGCAAATCGATCAGCAGGTTTCAAGCGCCCAATTTGTCATTACCCTCGGCATGGTCTGGCTGGTTGTCTCGCAGCTTGTGCCGCTGTACCTGGGGCTAGATTTGCTCACCGACGGCCGTTTATTTCGCCGCTCCCAGCCCACCACCAACGAGGAACAATCCCCCTCATGACGCCTGATCGCCCCCATCTTTTGCTGCTGCTCCTGGTTCTGCTTCTGGCTGCCTGCGCCCAACCCGCCGCCACGCCGGAGCCGATTGCGTTTAAACCCACGGCCACGCTGCTCCCCACGCCTACACTGGCCGCCGGATCGTTGGCCAGCGCGCCCACGCCCATTGTTACTCCGCTCGCCGGCGGCTCGGCCGGGAGCGAAGGCGAAACGGCCGTAACCGCCCCCGCCAGCGCTCCCACCATTTCCGGCACAGCTACGCCCACGCCGCCGCCCGCCGAACGCCTGCAATTAGGCGCCGCCGCCCTGCAAACAGGCGATTTTGCCGCTGCCGTCACGCAATTTTCCGGCGGTCTGGCCGATGCCAACAGCCTGACCCCCGCCCAGCAGCGTGAAGCCCGATACAACCTGGCCGTGGCCCAGCTGCAAGACGGCCGTTTCGCCGAAAGCGCTGCCACTTTTACCCAGCTTATCGCCGAGACGCCCAGCGAGGCCGCTTTGCCGGACCCCGTCTATTTTTTCCTGGGCCAGGCGCATGAGGCCCAGGGCGAAACGGCCCAGGCGATTGCAGCTTACCAGACCTACCTTGCCGCCAATCCCGACCTGGGCGCGTATATCGGGCCGATCATTGCCAACAACTTCCTGGTTTTGGGCGACCGGGCGGCGGCGATAACGGCATTTGAAACGGCCGTGCAAGCCCCTGCCCACCGCCTCACAGAAGTAGCCAACCGCCTAAAACTGGCCCAGTTTTATTTAGACGACGCCAACTACCCGGCCGCCATCGCCCAATACGACGCCGTGCGCGATGTCGCCCAAACCGAGGCCACCAAAGGGCAAATGACCTATCTGGCAGGCAGCGCCGAACTTCTGGCGGGTAACACCGACGCCGCCTACCAACGCTTTCTCACCGGCGTAAGCAGCTACCCCGGCGCCTACGAAAGTTACCAGGGCCTCATCACGCTGGTGGATGCGGGCGTGCCGGTGGATGATTTCCAGCGCGGCCTGGTGGATGTGTACGCCCAGGCATACGAACCGGCCATCAATGCCTTCTCTGCCTACATGGTCGCCAACCCGGAATCCTATGCCCCGGAAACGCATCTTTATCTGGCCCAGGCTTATGAAGGATTGGGCAACCTGCCGGCGGTGCAGGCGGAATTGCAAAAATTGGCGGCCACCAACGCCCCCCGAGCGGCCATTGAGCAGGCCAACTTGTTGGCGCGCGCCGGCGACGCGACTGGCGCGCTGGCCGCCTATCAGGCCTACCTGAGCCAATATCCCGCTGAAGCCGACGCGCCAACGGCCGCCTGGAAAACAGCCGACCTCCTGCGCGGTCTTGGGGAGACGGCCGCCGCCATTGAGGCCTACACGGCTTTGGCGCAGTCGTACCCTTCGTTTGCCGATGTGCCGGAAGCGTTGTTTGAGGCTGGCTGGCTGGCGTATCAATTGGGTGATGGGGCAACGGCCGTGGCCCGCTGGCAGCAAGCCGCCGATACCTACCCCTATTCCGAATTCGGCAACGAAAGCCTGCTGTGGTTGATTCGCACGCTGCCGGAATGGATTGCCGCTGAGGGCAGCGCCGAGGGAACGCCGGTATCGGCCATCTTGCCCACGCCAGAGCCGGGGGCGGTTCCAACGGTAACGCCGGTGTCGGCGGCTGTGGCTGCGCCTGCGCCGGTTAGCCTGCCCCAGCTTTTGGAGACCATGCGCGCGCGCGCGGCCGCCACTACGCTGCCGATTTATGGCGCGGTGCGCGCCCATGATACGGCGACGGATACACGGCCGTTTGCTCCGGCCAACTCGCTCATCATCCCGCCGCCCGCCGACGAAGGGCAGGCAGAGGCGGAAGTGTGGCTCCGGGAACTGGCGGGATTGGAGGCGGGGACGGCCGTGCGTCCGCTGGCTCCTGAATTAGCCTATGACCAACGCCTGATCAGCGGCGAAAAATTGTGGCAGATTGGCCTGCAAGAAGCAGCCAAGCGCGAATTAGAAGCCGTGCGCCTGGAAGTAACCGACAATCCTGTTCTGAGCTACCAGTTGGCCCTGTTTTTCCGCGATCTGGGTCTTTACCGGTCATCCATTTTGGCGGCGACCTCCATTTTAGCCCAGGCCAACATCTCGGTTTTTGACGCGCCCAAATTTATTGGGCGGCTCTCTTACCCGGTTTATTACGCCGCCCAGATTCTCGATCTGGCCGAAGCCTATGGCTACGATCCGCTGCTGCAATTTTCCCTGGTGCGCCAGGAGAGCCTGTATGAGAGTTTTGCTCGTTCCGGCGCGGCTGCCCAGGGTCTGAGCCAGGTGATACCCGATACCGGCGCGTTCATTGCCGAGCGGTTGAATTGGCCCAACTTTGTAAATGATGATCTGTACAAACCTTATGTGGGGCTGGCTTTTGGCGCGTATTATCTGCACCAGCAGTTGGCGGCTTTTGATGGCCACGCACACGCGGCCCTGGCCGCCTACAACGCCGGTCCGGGCAACGCGGCGCGTTGGTATGCAACGGCCGGATCAGACATCGACGTCTTTAAAGAAACGATTGATTTTGCCGAGACACGTCTGTACATCGAGCGCATTTATTTGGGACATGCCATTTACCGGTTTTTATATGGTGAGTGAGTCTCGCGGTCTGGCAATCGATCGGTCTCCAAGCAACATTCCCCCTGTTATTGATGATCTGCGAGTACATGGCCTATGAGTTTTGATTGGCAGACTGAGGGCAAAACGGTTTGGGAGGATGCTCCTTCTCAGCCGCCGACGCCCAAAAGCCGCCGGGGGCGTTGGGTTGTGCTGGCGGCGGCGCTGGTGTTGCTGGCCACGGCCGTTCTCTTTCAGGGGTTGCGGCAGCGGCTGGCACAAGTGGCTGGTCAGGTGGAGGCCGATGTGTTAGCCAGCCATGCCGTCATCCACGAAGCGGCCGTGCGCGGCGATGGCGAGGTGGTCTTGAGCTTTTTGTCCGGGCGTGATGCGGGTTGGGCCTCAGCCACAGGCCAACTGGCGGCAGGTGGCCTGACGTATGGGCGGGAGGGCCTGAATCTGGCTTGGCTGCCCGGGCAATCGGCTGCGCCCTCGGTTGTGTTGGGGGCGGATCTGCAATCCGCCGAGGTAACGCAGGGCGAAAGTTACGCCATCGACGTGGGCAATGGCCTGACAGAGACGGTGGTATTGGGGCAAACGGCCGTTTACCGCCTGGGTAACAATCGTTGGTTGCTATCGCCGCCAGAAGCGGAATTTTGGGGCGCGTCGCGCACCATCCTGGGTCAGTATCTCGTCGTTCATTTCCCCACACGTGACGCGGCTGTGGTGGAGCGATTGTTTCTGCGATTAGATGACAAATTGGGCCAGATGTGTACACAACTGCCCAATTTCACCTGCCCGCCCGGTTTTCAGGTGGACGTGGTGTTTTCCACCGAGCCGGCTGCGCTGGCGCAGGCCAATCTGGTGGGCGTGATAACCACCAAACAAGCTGGCCTGCGGCTGCCCACGCCCACGCTCGTTGGTTTGCCGCAGTCTGAGGCCGCTTTTCAGGCGCTTTTTCGCGGGTACGCATCGTTGGTGGTGGCCACGGCCGTTACCGACCTGGTCGATTGGCGCTGCTGCGAGGAGGTGGATTTTTATCAGGTGCTGCTAAACGATTTGCTCAGCCAGTTGGGTCTGCGTCCCAATCCGACGGCGGAAAGATAACTTGGCGCGGCGCAGGGCGCGCGGCGCACGCATGAATAGTCGCTGAGTCATCAACCGCTTTCGCCGGGCATCCTGGTATCATTTTGTGGGGGTTGGGCCGCTTTACCGGATGATGATGGACTCAGCGACGGAAGAACCCTATGTCTAAAAATTTCCATTGGACCACAGAAGATGATGCAGATTGGGCCGATACGGCCGTGCCACCTCCGCCGCCGCGCCCTCAACCACGCAGGTGGTGGGGCGTGTGGCTGCTGGCGCTGATTGTGGGCGCGGGCGGGCTGCTTTATTGGCGGGCGAATGTGCAGGTAACGGCCGTTACCGCCAATGTGGAGGCCGACATTCTTTCCAGCCAGGCGATCCTGGACCAGGCCGCCAATCAAAACGACATTGAACTGTTCACTACCATTTTATCCGGCCGCGACGCAAGCTGGATTGCCGCCCAGCAGGCGCTTTTTCAGCAAGAACTGCTCTGGGACCGCTCGTCGTTTGGCCTGGATGCGCTGCCGAGCGCATCGGCCGTGGTTTCCCTGACGGTGGCTGCGGATTTGCAATCGGCGGAATTATTGGTTGAACGACGGTATGTTGTGAGCAAAACCGATGCCAATCAGCCAGACGGCCGTGGCGCAAGTTTCAATTCGTCGCCGCCCACGGCCCCAAACGACGCTGTTACGCTGCTGCTGCCGCTGATATTTCGCAAAGGCGAAACCCGCTGGTTGTTGTCCCCGCCATCGGAGGCGTATTGGGGCGGCTGGCAGCAGGCAGAAGGGCATTACATCACCCTGATTTTCCCCGAACGAGACGCCGGCATTGCCCTCCGGCTGCTGCCGGAGATGGATGCGCAGGTTAAAAAGCTGTGCAATTTTGAGCCGGCAGCCGATTGCCCCGGCGGCTGGCAGTTGTTGGTGCGCCTGGAGACAGATCCGGCCAGTTTAACGGCCGTTGCCGACCCGCAAACCCTCCTTCAGCCTGCGCCGATTTTTGAACTGCCTACCCCATCGCTCATTGGTTTGCCGGTGGACGAGGCTGGGTACGAGGCTCTGGCTCAGGCTTACGCCGGCCAGGTGGTCAATCGGGCGATTGTGGATGTGGTGGCGATGGGTGGTTGGGCGCGGCCGCTGGATAATCGCGGTTAAGCAGGTAAGATAGTGACCCATGAGCCAGTTTGATTGGCGTACCGAGGATGACGCATCCTGGCGCGAGCTGCCTAAACCGCCGCCACCAGAACCCCGCAAACGGCCGTGGGGGGTGATTGTTTTTATCTTGCTCGCTTTGTTGACCGCCGGATTTGTGGTGTACCGGCAGTTGAAACGGCAAATTGACGCGGCTACGACGGCCGTGCAGACCGATGTGCTGGCGACGCATAATTTGGTGCAAACGGCCGTGGCTCGCGGCGATCTGGAATTGTTTCGCTCGCAGTTATCGGGCCGTGATCCCACCTGGACGGAGACGCAAGAGACAATTCTAACCGATGGCCTGATTCAGGGGCGTGAATTTTGGGGCTGGCAGCAGCCAATTTTCTCGCCGCCGCTAACCCTGGCGGATTTGACGGCCGTGTCCGACCCGCTGGCGCTGACCCTGGCCCCGGACCTGAACAGCGCGGAACTGCAATTCCCCCTGACCTATCTTGTGACCAGGGCGGATGGCGTAACCGAAACCATTACCCTGGCGCAGACGGCCGTTTACCGGCGTGGTAAAAATCGCTGGTTACTGGCTCCGCCTGACGAGACGTTCTGGGGTGGGTGGGTGACAAATCGGGGGGATTTGGTGACCCTGATTTATCCACAGCGGGACAGTTTTATTGCCGAGCAGCTTGCCGCCGACCTGGAAGTGATGCTGCGTCAACTCTGCGAAACGTTTCCCAATTTGGCCTGCCCGGACGACCTGCACATGTCCCTGCGCCTGGACGCCGACCCCGCCATTTTGCCAACGGCCACGGATTGGGAGACGTTTTTGGGCGGCGGGCTGACGCTCCATTTGCCGGCGCCCACCCTGATGGGGCGTCCGGTGGATCAGGCCGGGTACGACGCTTTGTATCGGGCGTATGGGGCGCAGGTGGCCACGGCCGTTATCGCCGACCGGATCGGTTGGCAATGCTGCCGTCACGCGCCCTTTTTTCAGGTGTTGGTTGACGCGATGCTGCGACAGATGGATTTACGGCCGTGGCCCGTGACCGACGCTGATCATGCCCGTGTCTTGCGCGAAAGCGTGGGCACGGCTGACCTGAACGCCCACTGGGAGCAGACCAATTGGCAGGGCTGGTCGCAAGCGGATGCTTGGGAATTGTATACGGCCGTCGATTTCTTGCTGCAATCGTATCCCGACATTGGGCCACTGGCCTGGCTGCGGGAATTACAAAGCAATCGCAGCATCGTCGGCTGGCTAAACCAGGTGTTATATGGCGAGCAGGGTTCCACTCTGGGCGCGGGGGGGCCGGCGGTGTTAGAGGCGTTGGATGAGAAATGGTGGCAGTTTGCCTATGCCCAGACCTTGTTGGCGCAGCAGCAAATGCCGCGCCCGCTGCCTTTCCCGGACCAGGATTTGCAGCTTGTGTGCCTGACAGACCAAAACTATGACGACAACACCATGACGGCCGTGCGCCATTACAATTTGCAGCAGGAAACCTGGACCGATGTGTTAAGCCGCACCGGTTATTTGCTAATAACTCCTTTGCTGGATGATTCAGGCTGGGTGGTGCAGGCCTTCCCGTTTGTCGATAACGCTGTGCAGGTAGCCGAAATTTGGCGCGACGGTCAATCGACGCCGGTTCACTCTGAAGAAAGTATATCGTTGACCCTGGGGCAGTTTGACCCCAACGGCCGTTACCTCATCAACTATGCCTTCAATCCCGACGTCGATCGTCCCGTTCCCACACTGCTGGACCTGGAGGACTGTACCGCCGCCGCCTGCACCCCGATAGAGCTGTCGGCGCAGCCGTATTGGTCGCCAGACAGTCAGGCCACCATTCTGACGCCATCAGACGTATTTGAAGATGGCGCGTTGCTCATAAACGGCCGTATGATGGTGGTCGATCCCCTCCTGTCCCCTGTTGTGGCCCCGCTGCGGCTGGGCGATGGGCTGGGTCAGCCGCAGACGCCGGACGAACCGCCATTGGGCGAGGGCTATTCCCCCTTCTGGCTGGACGATCAGCAGTTGGGTTACGTGCGCCCCGGCACACCGGAAACCGGCGACGAGGTCGTTTTGCTTTCGCTGCCAGATATGACCGCGCAAACCGTTCTGACGCTGGCCGATCTGCAAGCGACACTGCCCAAAACTCTTTACGCGCCTGCTTCCATCCGCTACGTGCTGCCCCATCCTCAGCAGCCGGGGCTTTTATTTGTTATGGCCCTGGATGCCTTGGGGCGCGAGGCGTATGTTTTTTCGTATGATTGGCAGAGTGGCGAATTGGTTTTGCGCTTGCAATCGCCGGTACGGTCGTTCCACACCCTCGGTTTTTCGCCGGACGGCCGTTGGCTGGCGCTGACCGGTTCCAACAGGGACGAATACAACGGCGGAACCAACTCCGGCATTTTGTATGTCCACAATATTGCCACCCAAGAGACCCAAACCTACATATCGCAGTTTGCCAACTTCGTGTTATCGCCGCAGTATGATTGGTCGGCGGACGGCCGTTGGCTGCTGTTTATTGTCGATGATCGTATCCTCAGCCTCGTTGCCCCCGATTATCATTACCAGTGGGTTTTTGCCCACGACCAACGCAACTGCTCGTCGATGAACTGGATAAACCGTCAACCCATCAGGAGTGAACCATGAGCAAACAAATCGTCCAATCCTTGTTCGGCGCCAGCGCCGACGCCTACGTCACCAGTTCGGTTCATGCCAAAGGCGCCAGCTTGAACCGGCTGGTGGAGCTGCTGCGCCCGCAGCCAGATTGGCGCGTGTTGGACCTGGCAACCGGGGCAGGGCATACCGCTTTTACCCTGGCTCCCCTGGTCGGCTCGGTGGTAGCCACAGATATTACGCCGCAGATGCTGCAAAAAACGGCCGTTGGCGCTCAAGAACGAGGCTTATCAAACCTGTCGGTCGAAACGGCCGACGTGGATGATTTGCCCTTTGGCGATCAGGAATTCGATTTGGTGACCTGCCGCATCGCCGCCCATCATTTCCCGGATATTGGCCGATTTTTAGCCGAGGCAGCACGCGTGCTGAAGCGAAACGGCCGTCTGGCCATCGTGGACAACATCGTGCCCGGCAGCCGCCTGCGCGGCAAAAAGGCTCAATTGCAGCGCGAAGCAGGCCGGTATGTCAACGCCTTCGAGAAACTGCGCGATCCCAGTCACGGCCGTTGCCTCAGCCTGGATGAATGGATGGATGCGTTTGTGAAGGCCGGTCTGGCGCTGGACCACACTGAAACGCTGCGCAAGGAAATGGACTTTGCCAGTTGGACCGACCGGATGCACGTTTCCGACGAGGACCGCATCCGGCTGCGGGTGCTGCTGCTGCAAGCGCCAACGGCCGTGGCTGAGTTCTTGACGCCCACCCAGACCGGCGATAGAATCGCTTTCTACTTAACTGAAGCTATTTTAATCGGGAGATTGGGGACTGGAGATTAAAGATCAGGCAAGCCTGACCTTCAACCTTCATTCCCCAATCTTTTTGTTTTGGAAGTGTAACGATACAGACCTCAAGGGTTTGCCGTTGCGAATACCAAACCCTTGGGGTCTTGCCAGCGGAACCAGAATAGTTACTGGAGAAACATAACGATACAGACCCCAAGGGTTTGCCGTTGAGAATTTGGATTAGCTGGGTACCAAACCCTTGGGGTCTTGCCAGCGGAACCAGAACAGTTACTTGGAAACATCTATGAACAAAACCTATTACTTTTGGATTACCGGCTGCCAGATGAACTATGCCGACGCCCGGCGCGTAGCCACCGAATTAGAAAAAATCGGCTACCACGCCGCGGCCCGCCTGGAAGAAGCCGATGTCGTCGTCCTGGAAACCTGCACCGTGCGCCAGCAGTCCGAAGACAAAGCTTACAACAAACTCGACAATTTGCGCCCGCTGAAAGACCAAAACCCCAACATGACCATCGCCGTCATGGGCTGCATTGTCGGCGTGCGCGGCAATGAAGCGCTGGAAAAACGTTTCCCCTTTGTGGATGTCTTCATGGAACCCAGCACCGATGGCTTGCCGCTGGTTTCTCACCTAAAACAGGGCGAAGACCAGACCTATGAGCTGGAAAGCACGGCCCAGCGCCACGCCTGGCAGGATGGCGAAGTCATTTTACCGGCCGATCAACGCGGCGAATTGGTCGCTGCGCCGGTTTCGGTGGTGTATGGTTGCTCGCATGCCTGCTCGTTTTGCATCATCCCCCAGCGCCGCGGCATCGAACGCAGCCGCCCGGTAGGCGAAATTGCCGCCGAAGTGCGCTCGCTGGTCGCCCAAGGGGTGAAGGAAGTCATGCTGTTGGGGCAAATTGTTGACCGGTATGGCTACGATGTTCCGGATGGCCCGGACCTGGCCGATTTGCTGCGCGTGATCAATGGCATAGACGGGCTGGCGCGTATCCGATTTCTGACCAGTCACCCCAACTATATGACCGATAAAATCTTGCGCGCCGTGGCCGAGCTGCCCAAAGTCATGCCGCAAATCGAAATTCCCATCCAGGCGGGTGATGATGATGTGCTGCGCGAAATGAAACGTGGCTACACGGCCGATGAGTATCGCCGGCTGGTGTCTCGTATTCGCCAGATTATCCCCGACGTGGCGATTCATAATGACATTATTGTGGGTTTTCCGGGGGAAACGGCCGTGCAGTTCCAAAAAACCTACGACCTTTTGCGTGAATTAGAGCTGGACAAAGTCCATCTGGCGCGCTACAGCCCGCGCCCCGGCACAGTCAGCGCCCGCCGCATGGTCGATGATGTGCCCGAAGACGAAAAGCGCCGCCGCTTCCAAATGATCGAACAGCTACAGAAAGAAATTGGGGAAAAGAAAAATAAACGCTGGTTAGGGGAAACCGTGGAAGTTTTGGTGGAAGAGCAGCAAAAAGGGCGCTGGCGCGGCCGTACACCGCAAAGCAAATTGGTCTTTTTTGATGATCCCCGCGACCTGAAAGGGCAGTTGGTGCGGGTGCAAATTCAGCACACCGGCCCCTGGAGCCTCTCAGGAGTAGCAGTGGATCGTCCCAAAGTAGAACGGGCTACGGCCGTTACCGACATGCCCGCCTCCATTCCCCTGATCATTGTGTAGCCACAAAAAAATTTGTAAAGCTGAGATTAGAGATTAGAGATTGGCCCAATCTCCAATCTCTAATCTCCTTTCCCCCACTCCCCACTTTTAAATTGTAAACGAATTGATACGCGTGGGATTTTGGCTGAGAACGGCCGTTAAATTATCCCCACGCTTAATCAGATAAGCCATCATGCCACTGCTTTGCAGCAGCGCCGCCAGTTTGGCGCTGGATCGCCGCCCGCCAAACGATTCGGGATCGATGAGCACCGTCACCAGCCGCAGCCCGCGCCGCGCAAGCTGCCGCGCCGCGACAGCCCATTCATCTTGCGTATTCGGCGTCACCACGATTAGCGTTGTGCCACGTGGAAACAGATAGGATTCGGCGTGCAGCATGTCATAAACCGGCACATGTCCCTGCGCCCGTAAGACGCTCAACGTCTCCAAAATACGATTAATTTGCCGTTCGCCGCGGTCCGGCTGCAGCACTTCATTAGACTGCCCATACGCCAACATGCCCACCGAGCGATCATGGCGCAAAAAGTATTGCGCCAGCGACGCCGCCACCGTCACGGTGTACTCCTCCGTGGCGTCGGGCAGCTTAAAATCCGCGATGCCTAACCAATCTAACAAATCTGATTTTGATTCATTTTGCGGCGGCAGTTGGCGCGGCGCAATGTGCCCAAAGACGGACATGTCCGGCACGATCCAGATGTCGGCCATGGGGTCCAGTTCAAATTCTTTAACGATGAGGCGGTCGCGCCGTGCCGTGCTGGGCCAATGGATGCGGCTGAAACTGTCGCCCGGGGCATAATCGCGCACGCCGGAAGCGTTGGTGGTGACATAATGTGTGCGACGACGCAGCGCATCGCCGCCTGGCAGCAAACCCAGCGGCAGCGCAAACTGGTAGATGTCGAATGTGAGCGGGTAAATAACCACGTTGGAGGTTGGCGCAAGATCGCGCTGCATGGGAAACAGGCCAAACGGGTCGCTGCTGCGCAGTTGGATGGGGCCAAGTTGATAACGGCCGCGTTCGCGGCAAACGGTGATGGCCCGCCAGGTGAAGGTGCGGTGCGGCCCCAAATTGTTAACGACATAGCTGGTTTTGTGGCCGGGCACGTTGGAAAAATCGCGGATTTCTAGCCACAGTTTGGGCAAGAAGCTGGTATTGCGAATGGTGAAGCGTTCTTCTAACGGCCGTCCCACTTGCGTGCGTCGTACCCGAGTGGCGCGGCCCAGATGAACCCAATTGATGTTGATCCAGGCCCAAAAAAAGGATAGGATGAGCAGCAGCCCCAGCATGTACGCCAGGTCGAACAAGATGTCACGGCCGGTTGCCAGACCGCCAATCAAGGCCAGAAGCGCCAATCCGAAAACGGCCGTGCGCCGTTGTTTAAGCTGGTTCACCATAGATGGTTTTACGCTTTCACTTTGGCCCCGGGAACGGCCGTGCTGTCCAATATTTCCTGCACAATAGCATCCGGCTCAATATCCTTAATACGCGCCGCCGGCCCGACAATAATGCGGTGGTTCAAGGCCGCGCCGGCCAGCGCTTTCACATCGTCAGGCAGCACAAAATCGCGGCCAAACATGGCCGCGCGCGCTTGCCCCAGGCGATAAATCGACAATGCGCCTCTGGAGCTTGCGCCCAGATACACCTCCGGATGCTCCCGCGTGGCGCGCACCAGGTCGACAATATATTCCTTAACCAGATTGTCGATATAAATGTCTTTAATCGCTTCTTGGGCCGCCGATAGCTCCTCCACCGAAACCACTTGTTCGATGGATTCGAGCGGATGTTGGTGCTGCTGGCGGGTCAGCATGTCCATTTCTTCGTTTTTGGCCGCGTACCCCAGGCGCAAACGCAGCATAAAACGGTCTAACTGCGCCTCTGGCAGCGGGAAGGTGCCTTCGTATTCGATGGGGTTTTGCGTGGCCAGGACCATAAACGGACTGCCCAGAGGGTAGGTGTGTCCATCCACCGTGACCTGACGTTCTTCCATGGATTCTAGCAGGGCGGACTGGGTTTTGGGGGTGGCGCGGTTGATTTCGTCGACAAGGACGATTTGGGCGTGGATGGGGCCGGGGCGAAATTCAAATTCGCGCGTCTTCTGGTTAAAAACAGAGACGCCGGTCACGTCGCTGGGCAGCATATCGGGAGTGAATTGGATGCGTTGGAACTTGCAGCCGACTGACCTGGCCAGCGTTTTGGCCAGCACGGTCTTGCCGACGCCTGGGACATCCTCGATGAGAATGTGGCCCTGACACAGCAGTCCGAGTACTGTTAGCTGCACGGCGGCGCGTTTGCCGATTATCACACGCTCCACGTTCTCTACAATGCGATTAGCGATTGCCTGAACATCAGCCATATAGACACTCCTTATGAGGGGAAATGATAAGTTGCTTTGGAATTGAACATGGAGAGTATACCAAGATTGCCCCGCGCTTGGTAGTATTTTGGTGACATTTTGGGGTCGGGCGTGGGCAAATCGTATGCTGATTCTTATGTATTTTTCAGATGTGGGGTGGGAAACGGCCGTTTCCCTCCCTCGTTAGTCAAAATCACCAATAAATCTATCTCCTTTTTGTGCCTGTTGACGGAAAAATGGGCAAATGGTATAGTTGAGCCATCAACTACTTTTGTAACAGCCAATCATTACAAAACGTGAGTAGCCCAAATTAAACGCTGTTGGAATTTGCCCTTACGATAGAGTGGTCGTTGATCGGAAGAAGTGTAAGAGATGCGCCTGCAAATCATATTTTTCGGCTCGAAACAGTTGAATTTGGCAGTTTGTGACGTAAGTTGCGCCTGTTCGGACAAATAATTTGTCTGAATAGGCGTTTTTTATTGTTTTCGGCGCAATGTTCGCCGGGCGAACTGGCGAAAAAGATTCAAATCTTAAAGGAGTAGGGATGAATAGGAAGGTCAAAGCAAGCTGGCGGCTGCTTATGAGCAGCCTGTTGGTTTTATTGTTGTTTGGCGGCATGTTCTGGCTGCTGCGCCCCCCGGCGCAGGCGGCCGCAGGAAATGGCGCAGCGCTGCCGCTAGTGGGCGGCACGGCCGTTTCCGCTCCCGGTAGTTTCACCCCAACCAGCAGCACGGCAGCCATCAATTGGTGCGTCGCCGGTGACTTCAACAGTTGGAACAACAGCAGTACGCCCCTTTTTGATGACGCCACCGCCGGTGACTTAATTGCCGGGGATGGCGTTTATTCATTAGACCTGGTGATACCCACCGCCGGACGATACGAGTTCAAGGCCGTGGAGTGTGGCAATTGGAGCAATGCTTTCCCCAGCGACAACGCCTGGCTGATTACCACACAAGATGCCCACACCGTCAAACTGACGTTTGACACCAACAATTACGGCGCTGATGCCGGGCTGGTGATGAAGCCGTCGCAAAACATTGTCAACGTTTGGTTCGATATGCCGCCGGCCTCCTTTACACTAGTAGGCCCCTGGCAGCAGTGGAACAATACCGCGGTGACCACGACGATGACGGCCGTTGGCCATGGCATTTACCGGTTGGCCTACGAGTTTGCCGCCGCCGGCGCGTATGAAGCCAAAATTACCGAAACCGGCAACTGGGGCAACCAGATTGGCGTTGACGGCCGTAACAAAAACGCGCCCACCATCGCCTTTACCACCACCGGGGTCAATCAAACCGTCATCTTTTTGCTGGATACCGTCACCGGGCGGATGTCCATCACGCCCAACGGCAGCGGCGCTGGCAACTGGTGCGCGGCCGGTGACTTTAACAGTTGGAATAATGCCAGCAACCCCCTTTACGATGATGGCACCAACGGCGACCTGTTGGGCGGCGATGGCGTCTACTCCCTGGATGTGGTTCTGGCGGCTGCCGGACGTACGGAATTTAAAGCCGTGGAATGTAACAATTGGGGCGTCGCTTACCCATCAGACAATGCCTGGATGATCGCTTCCGCAGGCGGCCAGACGGTGAAAATTACCTTCGACACCAATGACCACAGCGCCGATGCCGGGCTGTCGTTTGTGCCCTCCCAGCACATCGTCAACGCCTGGGACGATATGCCCCCCAGCCTGACGGTTGTTGGCCCGTGGCAAAGTTGGAACAACAGTGACGCAGCCACGACGCTGGCCAGTTTGCCCAACCAGTATTACATTTTGCCCTACCAGTTTGCCACGGCCGGCAACTATGAAGCTAAAATCACCAACACCGGCGCCTGGGACAATCAGATAGGCATAGACGGCCGTAACAAAAATGCGGGCACCATCCCATTCACCGTGGCCGCCGATGGCGACGTAGCCGCCTTTTATGTTGATGGGCGCAACGGCCGTACGGCCATCGTCACCCCGGTCCCACTGCTGCCTCCCATCGACCTGAACCTGGTCAAACCGGCCGTGCAGCACGCTGTACAGGACGAAATTTTCTACTTCGCCCTCACCGACCGCTTTAAAGACGGCGACCCAACCAACAACACCGGCGGGATTCCTGGCACGGCCGTTGATCATGGCTACGACCCCACCGACATCAGCTACTACCACGGCGGCGATCTGTCCGGTCTGTCGGCAGCCGCCACCCTGGATTACGTTCAGGGTTTGGGCATCTCAGCCATTTGGATCACCCCCGTTTTCGAAAACAACCCCACCCAACCCGACAGCAGCGCCACCAATGGCATTGGCGCGGCCTATCACGGGTACTGGATTCTCGACTATGAAACGGCCGATCCCCACCTGGGCACAGACCAGGAACTCATCGACTTCATCACGGCCGCCCACGCGCGCGGCATCAAAGTGTATTTTGACTTTGTAGCCAACCACACCGGCGACCTGATCAATTATGTCGAAGCGACATCGGCCTACCGTTACAAGGCCGATTTCCCGTACCGCGACGCCAGCGGCAACGCGTTTGATGATCGGGATTACATTTTTGGTACGTTCCCGGCGTTGGATACGGCCGTTAGCTTCCCCTACACGCCGCAAGTAGACCCGGCCGACGCCAATCGCAAAGCGCCCGCCTGGCTCAACAACCCCATCTACTACCACAATCGCGGCGATTCCACCTTTGTCGGCGAAAGCTCCACCTATGGCGATTTCTTCGGCCTTGATGACGTGTTTACCGAGCAGCCTTTTGTGGTGAACGGTTTCACCGACATTCTAACCGGCACAATTGCCGCTTACGGCATCGACGGCTACCGCATGGATACCGTCAAACACGTCAACATCGAATTTTGGCAGCAGGTCATTCCGGCGGTGATGGATTACGCCACTACCAACGGCAAGCCCGATTTCTTCATCTTTGGCGAGGTGTTTGATGGCAGCGCCGCCACCATGAGCCAATTCACCACCCAGGGCAATCTGCCCGGCGTGCTGGACTTTGGCCTGCATGGCGCGGCGACGAATTTCGCCGTCAACAGCAGCGCCACCGACAACCTGCGCGACTTTTACGCTGCCGACGACTACTTCACCGACGCCGACAGCAACGCCTACCAGTTAGGCACGTTTGTCAGCAACCACGATGGCGGCATCGAACGCCTGGGCGCGCGGCTGCGCGGTCTGGCCGGCACAACCGATGGCGAATTGGTCAGCCGCATGGAACTGGGGTATGCGCTGCTCTACTTTGGGCGCGGCTTCCCCGTGGTCTACTACGGCGACGAGCAAGGGTTTGTGGGCGGCGGCAGCGACAAGCTGGCCCGCGAAGACATGTTCCCCAGCCAGACAGCCGCTTTCAACGGCGACCTGATTGGCACGAACCTGACCGTGGCCGACGACAACTTTGACCCATCGCACCCGTTGTACCTGGCCTTGGGCGATTTTGCCGCCGTGCGCGACGCCAATCTGGCGCTGCGGCGCGGAGCGCAAATTCACCGCTACAGCACCAACGGGGCAGGCATCTACGCTTTTTCGCGCATCGAACGGGGCGAGAAGGTGGAATATGTGGTCGCCCTGAACAACGCGGAGACGGCGCAGCAGGCGACGTTTGACGTGTATTCGGCCAATATGGGCTTTACGGCCGTTTACCCCCTCGCCGCCCCGCCCATCACCTCCACCATTGGCAGCCAACTCACCGTCGATGTCCCTGCGCTTAGCGTGGTGGTCTACAAAGCCAATGCGCCGCTGGCTCCGATTAAGAATACGGCCGTTGCTCCCGATGTCACCTTCACTACCCCGGCGCCCGCCGCTGAAGTGACCGGGCGGGTAGAAGTAGGCGTCAGCCTGAGCGCGCCTGTTTTCGCCGAAGTCAATTTCTCTGTAAAAGTGGGCGCTGGCGCTTACGAATACATCGGCACAGACAACAACGCGCCTTACCGCATCTTCTACGATGTCAGCCAGATCGCCCCCGGCACGGAAGTCACCTTCCAGGCCATCGTCAACGACCTGAACGGCGGCTACAAAAACAACATCGTCACCGTCGTCGTGGGCCAAAATGTGGTTCCGGGGCAGGAACAATACGCCATCATCCACTACCATCGCCCGGCCGGCGATTATGGCGATTTTACCTCTTCAGACTTCAACGACTTCTGGGGCCTGCATCTTTGGGGCGACGCCATCGTTCCCAACGAAGCCACCTCCTGGGACCAGCCCAAGAAATTTGCCGGAATTGATGATTTTGGCGCGTTTGTAGCGATTCAACTGCAAGACATTACCAAACCGGTCAATTTCATCATCCATCGCGGCAATGACAAAGACACCCCGGCCGACCGCAGCTTCGACCCTTCGGTAACGCCGGAAATCTGGTTGATCCAGGGCGATGCCACCAACTACGCCTCGCGCGCCGAAGCGACAGGCGCGACGTTGGTGCATTACAACCGTCCCGACGCCACGTATACAGACTGGAAGTTGTATCTGTGGCAGACGGATTGGAACAACGATTGGAACGTGTCTCACGCGTATGACGGCCTGGACAGCTTTGGCGCGGTATACAGCATCACCACGTCGGTTTATCCGTCGCTAACCGTTACCAGTCCGCTCAGCTTCATCATGCACAATGGACCGGACAAGGACCCGCCGAACAGCCCGGATCGCAGCTACACGCCATCCGACCAGTTTGAAATCTGGCTGAATTCGGGTAATGAGACAGTGTTTGATTCGTGGGGCGCGGCGACGAATACGGCCGTATTCCACTACGCCCGCTGCCTCAACGACTTTGGCAACTACGAGAGCACCGACTACAACGACTTCTGGGGTATGCACCTTTGGGGCGACGTAGACGTGCCAGGCGTCACCTGGCAAACGCCTCTGAAAGCCGCCGGTCAGGATGGCTTCGGCGTCTACTTTGAAGTGCCGCTGACCGACGGCGCATCCACCGTCAACTACATCTTCCATCGCGGCGACGAGAAAGACACGTCGGCCGATCAATCCCTGAATCTGGCCAACCTGGGCTACGAAATCTGGGTCGTCAACGGCGATATCGTGGACGTGAACGGCATTCGCCGCCAGATCGCCTCCCAACCGATCGCCTACTCCATCCGCGAGCAGGTCTGCGCCGGAGCAACCGTGGGCAACATTGATCAGCAGATGGCCCACTGGCTGAGCGCTAACACCATCGGCTGGGAGCCATTGGTGGCTGCGGATCAGGTATTCCTCCACGCCGCCCCGACCGGCGGCCTGGTTCTGGATGCCAACGGCATCAGCGGTGGCGCGGTCTACACGCTGACGCAAAATGGCGTCATCACCGGCGACATCGCCGCCAAATTCCCGCATCTGGCCGGTATTCCAGCCTGGGAACTCGACCCGGCAGACGTTCCCGACGTGGCTGAACTGCTAAAAGGGCAAATCGCCGTTTCTGCCTTTGCTGGCGGCGTCCTGGTAGACGCAACCGGCCTGCAAATTCCCGGCGTGTTGGACGACTTGTACACGGCCGATGCGTATGGCCAGCAGTTAGGGCCGGTGTGGGTTGGCGGCACGCCCGCGCTCAAATTGTGGGCGCCTACGGCTAAATCGGTGACGCTGCACCTGTTTGACGACGCCAATCCGGCGACGATCAGCGTGCCTTATACGATGACGTTGGATTCGGCCAGCGGCGTATGGAGCATAGTCGGCGCGCCAAATTGGAAGAATAAATATTACCTCTACGATGTGGAAGTGTATGTCCACAGCACCGGGCAGGTGGAACACAACCTGGTAACCGATCCGTATTCATATGGGTTGGCCATGAACAGCATCCGCAGCCAGCTTGTGGACCTGGCCGATCCGGCGCTGGAACCGGTGGGTTGGGATGCGTTGGCCAAGCCGCCGCTGGTAAACCCGGAAGACATCACCGTCTACGAACTGCACTTGCGCGACTTTAGCGTTAATGACCCGTTGGTCGCTCCGGCGGACAGGGGGACGTTTAAGGCGTTTACCTACATGAACAGCTATGGCATGTTGCACTTGCGGCAGCTCGCCGAGGCCGGATTGACGCATGTGCATCTGCTGCCGGTGTTCGATATTGCCACCATCAACGAGGACAAATCGACGTGGCAGGAACCGGACTTTACGGGCGCGGATATGGGGCCAGCATCTCAGGACCAACAGGCGGCGGTAACGGCCGTTGCCGACACCGACGCCTTCAACTGGGGCTATGACCCGCTCCACTACACCGTCCCTGAAGGCAGCTACAGCACCGTGCCTACCGGAACCGTGCGCATCTACGAATTCCGCCAGATGGTGGAATCGCTCAACCAGAATGATCTGCGCGTCGTCATGGATGTGGTCTACAACCATACCAACGCTTCAGGTCAAAACGCCAACTCGGTTCTAGACAAAGTTGTGCCCGGTTATTACCATCGCCTCAATAACGTAGGTAAGGTAGAAACCAGCACCTGCTGCCAGAACACAGCCACCGAACACGACATGATGGAAAAACTGATGGTCGACTCCATCGTTGTCTGGGCTAAATACTACAAAGTGGACGCCTTCCGCTTTGACTTGATGGGCCATCACATGAAAGACAACATGTTGGCCGTGCGCGCCGCCCTCGACGCGCTGACGCTGGAAAACGACGGCGTAGACGGACAGGCCATCTATATGTACGGCGAAGGCTGGAACTTTGGTGAAGTGGCCAACAATGCGCGCGGCGTGAACGCCACCCAGCTCAACATGGCGGGGACCGGCATTGGCACGTTTAGCGACCGGCTGCGCGACGCGGTGCGCGGACCCAGTCCGTTCGCCAGCGGTTTGGACCTGCAGAATCAAGGCTTCGCCAACGGTCTGTATTACGACCCGAACACGCACCCACAGGGAGATGCGCTGGCTCGTTTGCTGCTGCTTTCGGACCAGATTCGGGTGGGATTGGCCGGAAATCTGGCCAGTTACGAATTTATAGACCGCGATGGCAATCTGGTAACCGGCGCGCAGGTGGATTACAACGGTCAGCCGACCGGCTATACGGCCGATCCGCAAGAACATATCGTGTACATCTCCAAACACGACAACCAGACCTTGTACGACATTAACGCGTACGCCAGCCCGACGGCGACGACCACGATGAGTGACCGCGTCCGCATTCAGCAGATGGGGTTGAGCATTGTGACGTTGAGCCAGGGCGTGCCGTTCTACCAGGCAGGCAGCGATATGCTGCGATCCAAATCGTTGGATCGGGACAGCTATAACTCGGGCGATTGGTTTAATCGGTTAGACTTTACGTACAGCACGAACAATTGGGGCGCAGGCCTGCCGGTGGCGGGCGTGAACCAACCGAACTGGTTCGTGATGGAGCCGCTGTTAAGCGACCCGGGGATGATGCCATCGCACGATGACATCGCCCACTCGGCCAATTGGTACCAGGATTGGTTGGCGATTCGGTACAGCTCGCCGTTGTTCCGGTTGGAAACGGCCGTCGATGTCCAATCTCGCCTGTCGTTTGAAAACGTTGGTCCGAACCAGATTCCTGGCCTCATCGTCATGAATTTGTCTGACGTGGTGAGCGGCACAGCCGACCTGGACCTGATGTACGACTGGGTGGTGGTTTTGTTTAACGCCAACGATGAGCCGCAAACCATTAGCAGCACAACCTGGATCGACCAAAACCTGGCGCTGCACCCGGTGCAGGCGGCTTCGGTTGATGAGGTGGTGAAGCAGACGACCTTTGATGCGGCGACGGGCACGTTTGTGGTTCCTGGTCGGACAACGGCCGTGTTTGTAGCCCGCCAGACGCATATCAATTACTTCCCGATCGTTGGGGTGCGGGTGTCTGTTCCGGTGGCCCAGCCTGTGGCGGCAGAGCCTCAGGCGTCGGCTTCGATGCCCTGGATCGCCATGTTGGTGATGCCAGCCATGTTGGTGGGCATGCTGCCTGGGCGGCGTCAGCGGTAAATATGGTGCGTGACGGATGGCGGCTGATGGTTCGCCGACCATCCTGAACTGGGTATGAGAAACGGCCGTTTCTCCTGTGTGGGGAAACGGTCGTTTTTCGCTTAGGTAGAACATTTGTGATAAAATCCATCGGTTGACATGATGCAAAAGAAAGAACGCATAACACCCTTGCCGGGTATCTGGCAAACCATCGCCGCCGGCTTCGATTTCACCAGTAAACACCTCTGGTTGATCCTCCTGCCCGTGCTGCTCGACAGTTTTTTCTGGCTTGGACCTCGATTGAGCGGGCGTCTGATTATTGAGCGATTTGTATCGCTCCTGCCGACAGATCAGGCTTTGCTCGATTTGAACAGCCAACTGTTGGTGATGGCCCCACGCACCAATTTATTTACCAGCCTGTCTGTCCCGTTGCTGGGCATTCCCGCGTTGATGGTTGGCGCGACGCCGGTAAAGACGCCGCTGCCGACGCAGATTGTGGAGCTTGATAGCGTAGCCGCATGGATGGGCTTGTTTTTGCTGTTTAGCTTGTTGGGATTGCTGCTGACGGCCGTTTATTACACCTTAATCGCGCACAGTTTGCAGCGCGTCGGCGACCCCCGCGTATCGCTTTCAGGCAGGGCCTTAGTCGGCCGCATGGCCACCGTGTGGCTGCGGTTGATTGGGTTGAGCGTGGTGGTGGTCATCATGGGGTTGGCGCTCTACATTCCCTTACTGCCCATCAGCCTGGTGTTGGGGTTTATCAGCACCGTTTTGGCCGCGCTGGTTTTGTTTTTAGGACCGGTGATTATGATGTGGGTGGTGATTTATCTGTTTTTTGTACCGTTTGGGTTGGCGTGGCACGGCCGTTCTTTGTTCCAGACGGCCGTTGAGAGCCTCCAGTTGGTGCGCCTGCACATCATCCCCACCCTGGGGCTGCTGCTGGCTCTGCTCATCATCCGCAACCTGTTGAGCATGGTCTTGCTGATTGCCGATGACGGCTCCTGGCTGACCCTGGCCGGCATGGTGGGTCACGCTTTTGTGATGACCTCGCTCGTTGCGGCGACCTTTATATTTTACCGTGATCGTTACCAGGTGTTGTTTGCGGATGTCTCCCAACAGCCGCAGCCAACGCTTGAATAATGAGACAAGAAGGCAAATTCTCGAGAGAATTTTATTTTTTGCTCGAACTACAACTTTCCACAAGCAGGATTCCACATGGCGAAACAAACTGATCCAACGACAAAATACGATGAAAACAGCATTCAAGTCCTGAAAGGCTTGGAGGCCGTCCGCCGCCGCCCAGGCATGTACATCGGCGGTACAGATATCAAAGCGCTGCACCACATGGTGACGGAAATTGTTGATAACTCCATCGACGAGGCTATGGCTGGCCGCTGTGACCGGATCGAGGTGGTGATTAACCCCGACGAATCGGTGACTGTGAGCGACAACGGCGTTGGCATTCCGGTGGCCATGCATCCTACCGAAAAAGTATCTGCCTTGCAACTGGTCATGACCACGCTGCACGCTGGCGGCAAGTTCGACGAATCGGCCTACAAGGTGTCCGGCGGGCTGCATGGCGTCGGCGCGGCAGCGGTGAACGCCCTGTCGGATTGGATGGAAGTAACCGTGAAGCGGGATGGGTATCTCCACCGTCAGCGCTACCACCGGGGTATTCCTGAAGGTCCGGTGGAGAAGGTGCGCAAATTGAAACCGGGCGAAGATACCGGCACGATCTCTACTTTCCGCTATGACGAAACCATCTTCAAGGATGGGGAAACCTATCGTTTTGAAACGTTGATGAACCATTTCCGCGAGATCGCCTTTGTGACGAGTAGTGTGTTTATAAAATTGCGGGATGAACGGCCGTCAACCCCCCGCGAAATGAGCTTTTATTTTGAAGGCGGCGTGAAATCGTTTGTGCGCTTCCTGAATCGCAATCGTAAAGTATTGCACGATCCCATCTACGTCCAAAAAGAAGTGGACCGCATCGGCGTCGAAGTCGCCATGCAGTACACGGAAGGCGTCGCTATTTCCGAGTATGCCTTTGCCAATACCATCCATACGCCTGATGGCGGCACGCATCTGACCGGGGTGCGCACGGCCGTGACCCGCATCATCAACAAATACGCCCGCGACAACAACTTCCTCAAGGAAAAAGATACCAACTTTTCCAGCGATGACACCCGCGAAGGCATCACCGTTGTCGTTAGCGTGAAGCACCCCGACCCCCAATTTGAAAGCCAGACCAAAGTTAAACTGATGAACGCCGAAGTCAGCGGCATCGTTTCCTCCGTTACCAGCGAGGCGCTGCAAGCTTACCTGGAAGAAAACCCACGCGAGGCGCGCAAAATCGTCGACCGCTGCCTGACCTCCTCGCGCGCGCGCGACGCCGCCCGCAAGGCGCGCGACCTGGTGATGCGCAAAAGCGCTCTGGAAAGCCTGACTCTGCCCGGCAAACTGGCCGACTGCTCCGAGCGCGACCCGGCCAAATGCGAACTGTACATTGTCGAGGGTGATTCGGCCGGCGGCACGGCCAAACAAGGGCGCGACCGCCACTTCCAGGCGATTTTGCCTCTGCGTGGCAAGATTCTAAACACCGAGCGGGCGCGATTAGACAAAATTCTGGCCAACAACGAGGTGAAGGCCCTCATCTCCGCTTTGGGCATTGGCATCGGCGAAACCATGGACATTGCCAACTTGCGTTATCACCGGATCATCATCATGACCGACGCCGACGTGGACGGCAGCCATATCCGTACGCTGCTGCTGACCTTTTTCTTCCGCTACATGCCGGTGCTTATCGAAGCCGGGCATCTGTTTATTGCTCAGCCACCGTTGTTTGCAGTGAAAGAAGGCAAACAGCTTCATTACACCTACACCGAGGCACAGCAAGAAGTACTCCTGAAGCAGTTGGCCGGGAAAAAGGTGGGCATCCAGCGGTATAAGGGTTTGGGCGAAATGAACGCCCAGCAGTTGTGGGAAACGACGATGGACCCCGGCGAACGCACGCTGCTGCAGGTGACGATTGAAGATGCGCTTCTGGCGGATCGCACGTTCGATATGTTGATGGGCAGTGAAGTGGCCCCGCGCAAGCGGTTTATCATGACGCACAGTAGTGAAGTGCGAAACCTGGACGTGTAGGTGGTGTGCGTGTTGTTTGTCGTATATCACAAATAATGATCCAATTTTGAATGACCATGACAGCCAGGAATAAGGCGTTACGCGCGCTTAGGAATGACAATTAGATACCATGCGAAAGATTGGGCCAATCTTCTGCGATAATCTTCTGAGATTGGCCCAATCTGAACATGTGAATTATTCAGTTCTCGTTCTTTACTGCTAATGACAGAGCAAATTTGCGAGAAGAATAAGAAGAAAACCAACAGCAAACAGCCGTCAATGGCACCCAGATTAGGATGCATCGGGGCGAAACTGAGATCAATATTGCCCTCGTTAGACAGTTGTTAACTGAACAGTTTCCACACCTGGTCGAAAAAACAAGAACTCTGGTTCACTCGACCGGCGCGGTAAACGCAATTTATCGGCTTGGAAACGACCTTTGCGTATGCCCACCAAGGCTCGCGAAATGGGCAGATAGTCTGAATTGCCAATGGCAATGGTTGCCCAGAATTGCCCCCATGTTTCGCTGGCCATCCCCCAACCCGTTGTCAGAGGAAAGCCGATGATATTTATCCTTATCCCTGGGCAATCTATCGTTGGATAGAAGGCGCTTCATATCAGGGCGATCTCATAAGTGATGAGCGTTAAATTGCTCACGATTTGGCCAACTTCATTTTGGAACTACGTGGTCTAAATATGCAAGGAGCGCCTCTTGGGGGCGTGCGCCATTGCCAGAACCTGATGCCGTGACACGCTTTGCCATAGCAGCTTCCCGTGAGGTGTATAGACACTGATGCGGTTCCAGAGGTGTGGATGCGCGTGCTTCAAGCACCAGCGTGGAATGGAAAACCTGTGTGGATACCGTAATCGGAAGCCAAGCATCATGCCAATGTCCCAACTTTCTCCACCCTGCCAACCTGCCCGCAAGATGCCAATTCCTGGCCTTTTGTTGCTCCTCTTTCTTGCTGGCTGCGGGCGATTAGACAGCATCCCCACCCAGCCGCCCCAAACCCCAGCCGACTGGCTCATCAGCCAGCCCTACACAACTACCACCATCGGCGGGCAAACCATTCTCCTGATGCAGCCCACCTCAACACTTTTTGTCTACGCCTTGGGGCTGGTGGCGATCGGTATTGGTCTCCATGCCTGGCGGCGCTGGAACGGGCGGCGGTCCTGGCGTTGGTGGGGCGTCGCCCTGGCCTTATGGGGCATGGGCGCGTTACTGGCGGGGACCAGTTACGAGGGGTTGAGTTACCATCTTAAGTGCGCTGGCTGGGATGTCTGTCGGTGGACCAACTGGTGGGAGGTGACCTACTTGCTGCTTTCTGCGGCCAGTATCAATGCCATGATGCTGGCCCAGGCTTATGCTTGCGCCAACGGCCGTTTACGCCAGGGATTAATCGCCTATGGCTTGCTCAATATGGGGCTGTACACAACGGCCGTGTTGATCGGCGCGTTTGTCCCCGTTAAATTCCTCGTCTCGTTTGAGTTTCTCATTCTCATTGCTGGGCCTGGCATCTTCGGCTTCGCCCTCCTGAATGGCTGGCGCTACAAACGATTGCGGCAGCGCACAGACGCCGTTTTATTGGGGACATGGCTGGCGTTGGGCGTAGTAATTGGGTTGTATTTTCTTTACTATCTGCTGGGCATTACGTCCCGGCTGTGGGCGCAGGGCATCTGGTTTTCGGAAAACGACATCCTCCATCTGGGCCTGATCGCCTGGATGCTCTATATCGGGCTGACCGTCTTGCCCCAAGTTCAGGATTTAGCCGGTGAAGCGGGGCATCAAGACTGGGAATAAGCCATGGGCTTCAATCCCCCGAGTCATCCTTCATCCTGGGAAAGACGATTACCCGGCTGTCTGCCACACACCAGCGATGGCAGACGGCCTATTTTGCCCTCTTCTGGCGGCCCATTGGGCACAACTTGGGGGAAACGGCCGTTCAGCGCTGTCTACGCCGACCCTTTTCCGATATTGCAGTGGGCAGCGCCGCCTGACCAGACTTAATCGCCGTCGTGTTTTGCCCATCGTGCGGAAGCGTAAGCATTGAAGGTCTTCATGTACAATAGTGATGTCTCTTACCGAGGGCGGCTTATAAGTTCTGACTTGTCTAACTGCGAAATATACACAGGAGGTCTTATGTCTGACACCATCTTTCAATTTAAAGTGACCCTCAATGAAATCCAGCCGCCTATCTGGCGACGCTTTCAGGTACGCAGCGACATCACTTTCCGCGAATTGCACAACACTTTGCAGGTCGTCATGGGATGGTGGGATTCCCATCTACACCTGTTTAAATATGGCCCCATCCAGATCACCGACGGCGGCACATTGGCCGAATGGGAGGAAGCAGGTCTCCGCGACGACACCTTGCAGCTGAACAAGCTGCTCCAGGTGGAAGGCGTCTCGCTTATCTACGAATATGACTTTGGGGACAGTTGGGTGCACGATCTGTTTTTGGAAGCAATCTTGCCGGTGACGGAAACGGCCGTTTACCCCCGCTGTTTGGCCGGAGAACGCGCCTGCCCGCCCGAAGATTGCGGCGGGGTCTGGGGCTACGAACAATTCCTCGAAGCCATCGCCGACCCCAAACACGAAGAGCACGAGAGCTACCTGGAATGGATCGGCGGCTCGTTCGACCCCAAAGCTTTTGACCTGGATAAAATCACGCAGCAGTTTCGCGAGGGTGTCTATTGGCATGGTGAACTGGTAGCCCCGCCCTTGACCTCGACCCAAACCTTCACTCCTCAGGCGCGTTGGTTTTGGGACAGCATCCCCGAAGATGCTCAGGCCCGGATTATCGGGGCTGTCTGGTGCAGACACTGCGGCCAGAAAACGACCATCATCAATTTCAAAGGCAACATCCAACGGGGAGATTTGATCCTGCGTGGTGAGTGTCTTCACTGTGGGGGTGTCGTTGTGCAGTTGCTGGAAGGCGGCTAATTGAGAGAAAACGGCCGTGTCCACCCCCCAGTTATATCGGGCGCGATCAGCCGCCATCTACCGGATTGGAACGGGCAGCCAACATCCTGACTTTTGTCCCCGCGCCGGGCATGGCGATGGTTGAGGCATGGCGCATTCTCTTCGCCCAGTCGGGCGTAACCGCCGTCCAGCCAACGAAGCAAGTGGTTTGCGCCCTAACGACCGGCTCGACCTGTTCGCCGACTGCCTGAGCCTGATTCATGGGGTAGTGTTTCTGCTGGCCTACCTGATGGCCTTCAACGCCACCAGCATCCATATAGATATCCGCATCCGCGAAATTGCCACGATGTTGCTTTTGGCCTGCGGCCGCGCACCGTGTTGTGGATGCAAAAGGGGGAAGGTCAGAAGCGGAAGCGGTTGCCTACGCATCATGTTTACCGTGAAGGACATTGACAACACGCAGATTCGCCACGCCATCAGGCAGTACCAGCGGTGTGCCATAAGCGGGATGGGGGATCACGTCGATGGGAACGTGGAAGACGGCCGTCAGATTCCTGCTCGTCAACACCTCCTTGGGCGAACCAAGCGCCTGGAGACGGCCGTCCACCAGCAGCGCC